>NZ_JASTZZ010000002.1:0-342817 GCF_032193675.1 Bifidobacterium kimbladii
AGCTCGGCAACAACACCACCAGCGGTGAAAATGCGAATCCTGTTCCTGTGCACGTCCGCGACCCCGCCAGCCCCACCGACACGAACAAAGGACTGAAAGCCACACAGGTCAGCGCCGGAACCTGGAGTTCGCTGGCGATCGACATGGACGGGAACGCCTACGCATGGGGACGTAACAACTATGGCCAGCTCGGCAACAACACCACCAGCGGTGAAAATGCGAATCCTGTTCCTGTGCACGTGCGTGACCCCGCCAACCCCACCGACAAGAGCAAAGGACTGCAAGCCACACAGGTCAGCGGCGGACAATATCATTCGCTGGCGATGGGCATGGACGGGAACGCCTACGCATGGGGATTAAACAGCAATGGCCAGCTCGGCGACGGTACCCAAAACAACAAGTCGGCTCCTGTGCCGGTAATGTTCAATCTGCAGCTGGTGATCACCGGCGTCAGATTCGACCAGACCGCCGTGCCAGGCCTGACCCGCGGGGATGGCAGCAGCGTGACCGTGCTCACGCCCGCACACCAGCCGGGCACGGTCATCGTCAGCGTGGACTACACGCTGGGCGGCGCACCCCAAACGCCGGACACCTCCCTCCGATACACGTACCTGCCCGCAGGCGTGCTCCCAAGAGCCGGAGGGGAAGGCATCCTGCTCGCCCTGGCCACCGGCGTGACCGGCATGGGCGGGGTCCTCGCATCCCGCCGCCACCGAAAAGAAACACACCAACTATTGCATGCTTCGCACGAGTAAGAGCGGCTGGGTGGCGTATCAATCCCCCCGCCCCCGGCCCACATAGGGGGAGCAGGGAGGAACGTGTCACGTAAGGCTCAACCCCAAGTGAGCCGACACTCCTCCCGCGCCCCCACCACACTTATCAATCGACCGCCCAAGCGCAACAGAGGAAGCAGCTCCTCTTGCCGTGCTCGGACGGTCGACTACAACCGCTTACTGCTGGTCAGCAGTCGTGGCGTAGATGGTCTTCTTGCAGACCAAATACACAACCAGACCCAGCAGGGACACGGCAGCTCCGATCAGCAGCAGGTTGCTGTAGTTGGCAGCCGGGCCGGTCGCGCCCATGATGCTGAAGCCCTCCAGGCTGGGCTTGCCCATCAGACCGCCGATGATGGCGATGCCGATGGAGCCGGTCACGTTCATGACCAGATCGTTCATGCCCACGCCGCGGCCCGACTGGTCCTGGGGCAAGGTGTCAAGCACGGTGGAGACGATGGGCGAATACATCAGGCCGACGCCGGCATAGTAGACGCAGGCAGTCAGCGTCAGGGCCAGCAGGCCGGAGTTGACCACCAGAGCCGTCCCTGCGAAGCCTAGGATCATCAGGCAGGCGGCGATGATGATGGCAGGCTTGCGGCCGATCCTGTCCACAATGGCGCCCGAGGTGGTGCCCAGCACGGCGGCCACCAGGAAGGCCCAGACCACATGCAGGGAAACCGTGGTGGTCGACACCTTGTAGACGTCACGCCCGATGGCGTTGAAGATGGGCGACATGCAGTAGTTCATGAAGTAGAAGATCAGGATCAGACCGATGCCCATCAGCCAGCGCTTGTTGCGGAAGAAGTCCGGGGTGATGAAGGGGCTCCGGGCCCGGCTGATGTACACGGCGAAGATCAGGTAGCAGACAGCCGAGGCCGCCAGCAGCCACCAGGCCGTGTACGAGAAGAAGAGGGTCAGCAGGGCCGTGGCCAGTCCGAAGATGACGAAGCCCAGCCAGTCCACCTTCTCGCCGTTGCCGCCGCCGGTGGGCAGGCTCTTGAGCAGGATGGGCAGGAAGACGATGGTGACCGCGGGGATCAGGAAGAGGTACTGCCAGGCTATGGAGCTGAGCAGGCCGGCGGCGAAGATGCCAATGGCTGCAGACACCTGGTATCCGGCCGTGAAGATGCCGAAGAAGATCACCTTCAGGGAGGGCTTGAGGTACTTGGTGGCCACGACCAGGTAGGCCGAGCCAGCCACCTGCTCGCCGGCGGTCTGCAGCAGCCGGGCCGCGATCACATTCCAGATGTTGGGGGCCATGATCGTGTTGGCCACGTATCCGTACACGGACCCGATGAACAGTATGCACAGGCCGAAGGTGACCAGCTTGCGCAGGGATACGAAGTCGCCCAGGGACCCGTAGATGAAGCAGACGATGCCCAGGACGATGCTGGGCAGGGCCGTGATCAGCGAGGCCTGGTCTGGAGCGCCGGCATCCTTGCCGACCTGCTGGAAGACCAGGTTGAAGCCCTGCAGGCACAGGGTTCCCAGAACGAAGGTGATCAGCAGCAGGATCAGCGATCGTACGGCTGTCGAATCCTCGGTGGATTGCTTTTCGGACATGATGTCTTCAATACTCTTTCTCTTGCGTGGACTTGCCGGGGATGGCGGACCTCAGTCGGCCTGGGAGGCCAGCTTGGTGATGCGGGTCATGAACTCGTCCAGGAAGCGGGGCACGTCCACGCCGACGGCCACGCGCATGGTCTTGTTCGGGTCGTTGAGCCGCTGCTCGTCGCCGATGGTGCGCCCGCGAGTGGCGCCTTCGGTCTCCACCTTCATGTTCATGGGCAGGGTGGTGACCAGGGTCGGATCCACGGCCACGCCCACGGCCAGCGGATCGTGCAGGCCGCAACCGCCCAGGTGGGGCGAGGTGGTCTCGTAGGCCTTGATGTAGAAGTCGGTCATGTCCGCCAGGAAGTTGCCTGCCGCGGTGCCCAGCTCACGCCAGCGGGCGGTCTCCTTGTAGGTCAGCAGGGTCTGCAGGGTCACGTCCAGGCCGACCATGGTCACGGGCGCGCCGGAGCGGAAGAGCACGTCGGCCGCGTCCGGATCCTGGGAGATGTTGGCCTCCTGCCAGGCGTCCACATTGCCCGGCACGGTCAGGGCCCCGCCCATGAGCACGATGGAGCCGATGCGCTGGGCGATGTCAGGCTCCTTGGCCAGGGCGGCGGCGATGTTGGTCATGGGGCCGGTGGGCACGTAGACCAGATCCTTGCCATAGGTGTTGACCGCATCGATGATGAAGTCCACGGCCGACTGCGTCTCCGCCTTGCGGTCCGAGTCGGGGATGGCCACGTCGCCGATGCCGTTCTGTCCGTGGATGAAGGCGGAGACGGGCAGCACCTCGAAGGAGTCCGCCTTGGAGGCGTGGGGCAGGCCCGGGTAGACCTTGACCTCGGGGTGGCCCAGCAGGTCGGTGATGGCCAGGTCGTTGCGGATGCCCTGCTCCAGCAGCACGTTGCCATAGGTGCCGGTTATGCCAATCAGCTCAACTTCGGGGCTGCCCAAGGCATATGAGATAGCCAGAGTGTCGTCGACACCAGTGTCCAGATCCAGAATCAGCTTGCGCATACAATGTTTCCTTTCATTGCCATGGCTGTATGGAACCATGGCCGTATGCATCCACGATGTCCTTGTGGTGAATGCTTGCTTATCATATGCGAAATTGAGCAGTTTCGCTGCCCATGACAGGCGCAAGTCGTGGACAATATCCTCAAATGTTCATCTAGCCCGCGACCAGGGCCCGGATGACGAATCCAGATAGCGAATCCAGCAGCTGGTTTCCCGGGCGATTCCCTGGTCCATAATGGCGAGCCGGATCGACGGACCGCTCCCCCAGGTGCCTATGATTGCTTTAATTATGCCCGGATGACCCGGCGAAAGGGGAGCCCATGGCTGCAATCCAAGGACGGCGGCGCAACCTGCAACTGATGACCGCCCTGGGCGTACTGGCAGGCGGCCTCTACGGCTATACATTGACCGTCATCTCCGGAGCGCTGATCGGCATGAACCTGGGCTCCGGCTCGGGCGGACACCTGACGGCCGGCGAACAGGGCATGGTCACCTCGGCCCTGCTGATAGGCGCCGCGCTGGGATCCTACCTGGCAGGCAAGTTCAACGACCGCTTCGGCCCCAAGCACATCATCCTGGCCGGGGCCCTGCTGGCCATCCCGGGAGCCCTGCTGAGCGCCCTGGCCCCCAGCCTGGCCCTGCTGGGACTGGGCAGATTGATCATCGGAGCCGGCATCGGCATGACCTCGACCATCGTGCCCATCTACCTGGCCGACATGGTCGGCACGGCGGAACGCGGACGGGTGGTTTCGGTCAACTCGGTCATGATCGTGGTCTGGCAGCTGCTGGCAGTCAGCGTCAATGCCATCCTGGACCGGATGGGTGCCGACTGGCGGACCATGCTCTGGGCCCTCGTGCCGCCCGCCATCCTGCTGGCGCTGCTGGCCTGCTTCCTGCATGACAGCCCGGCCCACCTGATCCGCCGAGGCCAGCCGGACCAGGCAGCAGCCTTCCTTCAGTCCACCCGCGACCAGGCAGAGGCCCGGGTGACCATGCAGGAGCTGTCGCAGCCGGCGAGCGCGAAGACCCCCATCTTCAAGGCCCCCTGGCTCCGGCGGGTGCTGATCGTGGGCATCGGCGTGGCCATGATCAACCAGCTGACCGGGCTGAACATCGTCAACTACTACGCGCCGACCATCTTCACCGACACCCTGGGCTTCGACCCCTCACTATCAATGATCGCCACCGTCCCCGTCATCCTGGTCTCCGCCGTAGCGGCCACCATCGGAGGGCTGGGACTGATCGACCGCTTCGACCGCCGCGTCATTCTGGCTGTGGGACTTGCAGGCACCATCGTCTTCCTGGCCGCTATCGGGGTCTGCTACCGGTTCGTCGGCGCCCCGGGCTCCGGGTCACGAACGGCCGCCTGGATCATGATCGGCATGATGATGATCTACGTGGTCTTCGTCCAGGGCCTGGTGGCCCCGGTCACCTGGCTGCTCCTGTCCGAGATCTTCCCCCAGCAGATCAAGAGCCGCGGCATGGGCTACGCCAACGTGGCCATGAACCTGACCAACTTCGGGCTCTCCCTGGTCTTCCCCACCCTGCTGGCCCGGCTGGGCGGCACCGGCACCTACCTGCTCTTCGCCCTGATCAATGTGTGCGCCCTGGTGTTCGCCTGGATCATGGTGCCTGAGACCCGAGGCAAGAGCCTGGCCCAGATCGAGCAGGAGGCCCGGGCCCGGGCATGAAACCGGGCATGAAAAGAGGGCGGAACCGGACAACGGCCCGCCCTTATGAAATCTGACACCTCAGATTCTGATGCCTCAGATGTTGAAGACCTTCTTGGCCAGCTTGGCGATGGTATCGCCGCCCAGCTGTGCGACGTCATTCTTGCACTGGTTGATCCTGCCGAAGAGCTGGTCCGCGTCGTTGTATGACAGGGGCTGGCCGATCTCCTTGGACAGATCAACCAGCTGGTCGATGGTCTCCAGGTTGCCTAGCTTCTCTACCAAGGTCTTCTCGTCCATGAATCACTCCTCTGTAAGCGGCGGTGCAGACACCGGGGGCCTTGCGCCATCGATGCCCACCTTTCTCCTCCCATCATAGCCAGCAACCGGATGAACTGGGCGCGCGCAGAGGCTCAAATCAGGTCGTAGGAGAAATCGTGGATCTGGTCCAGGGCCTGCCGGCTCTCCTCCAGCCAGGTCATGGCCACCGGATAGACGTGTCCCAGGGTCTGCAGACGGTTGGGCCTCAGGTCGTGCAGCTCGAAGTCGCGGCCTTTCCTGCACAGAATCTCGGCCATCTTAAGCGCATCACCTTGCAGGAAGTCGTCGGCGCTGCTGTTCAGGAATACCGGCGGCAGGTGGACCATGTCGACCATAGTCCTCAGGTCGGCCACCTGGTCGCCCCCAGCCTGCACGAAGCTCCTGAAGAAAGATGGTGCGACCCTTGTCAGGTCATCGGTGGGCGAACCGGTTGGATGGAAGTCTTCCAAATCCACCGATAAGTAAGGAGTCAGATCAAGCAGGCCTGAGACGAAAGCAGCCCCCCGAGGCCGCAGACCGGCAGGCTTCAGACCCAGCCTTTGCGCAAATTGATCATCGGACTCGACGGCCAGCGTATAGAGTGCCAGGGTGCCTCCGGCCGAGTCTCCCGTCAGAAAGATCCGGTCGGGCGAGACCGGATACTCGTCCAGGTGGTTCTTTATCCAAGTCAGAGCCGTCAGCACGTCACCCAGCTGGCCCATGAAGTCCGTGCTGGGGATCAGCCTGTAGTTGACGGAGAAGACCGCGAAGCCACGTTGGGCCAGGTGGGTGCAGAAGTTCCGGTTGAGCTCCTTGTAGCCGTACATGAACCCGCCGCCGTGGATATCGATGTAAACCGGGGTCACCCTGCCGTTGCGCAGCAGGGCATCATGAGGCAGGTACAGATCCAGCTTGTGGGCGCGCAAACCATCGTCCACATAGGCGATGTCGTTGAAGCAGTCCACTCCCTCGGGCACCTGCCAGTGACGTGAACGGGGAGCATCCATGCGCCCGAAGGTCAGCCGGGACCCCAGAACAGTCTTGGCCATATCAGGACTGCAACCATCCAGGTCCCCGTCGACCTCGGTCCAGCCCTCCAGGAGTTCACGTTCCTCGTCGGTTACCGTCATCTCTGCATCGTTGCTCATCATTCAGCCCTCATCACTCCAACCCGCACAGCTCTTCGCATCCGGTCTCATGGGTTTACAGCCAATATACATTGCCGACAGACGGACACTCTTGTCCCTGGTCGCACTCCTGCCGGTAGAATAACGGCAACAGCGACAGAAAGGCCAAGGATGACAATCGCAAGCTACGAAGGCGTATCCGCGCGCTCCCTGGGCCTGCCGCCCACCACCGCCATTCCAGCAACCAAGGGCGAACTGCCTATACGCGCTTTCACCACGCGGCCGCCCGTCTCCTCACGGCTGCGTCAGCACTTCTCCACCAGCGTCGACAAGATTGTCATGCTGGCCCTGCTGCGGCCCGGGACCATCCCTGCAGCGGATGGCGCACACTGCCATGAAGTGCTGGTCATGGCCATCGGGTTGAAAACCCCCGATGTGCCGGAGGACGTACTGGAACACATCGCTGCCATGCGCTCATCAGGCATGGTGTTCATCACCATTCACCAGGGTGAAGAGCGGCTCGTCTGCACGCCGGCCGTCCGCCGGGCCCTGCCGACCAAGGCCGGTCATGAGACCAGGCATACGCTCCACCTGGGCAGGCCCCGTCCTGCCGATCAGACCAGTCTGAGCCTGGTCGGCGACGATATGGACCAGCTCTGGGACAGCCTGTGCGCCCAGGTGACCCTGGACCAGACCGACGGTACGGATCTGGACAGCCGCCTCGCTGTCCGCGAGCGCATCGAGCTGCTCAAGGCCCAGGAGGCCAAGCTGACCGGAGACCATAGCCGGGCCAAAACCACCCAGGACCGCAACACAGCCTTCGCCAAGCTCCAAAAGGTCCGCGCCGAGCTGAAACAGCTTTCAGCCGATGACCAGGTGGCGGAGGATTAGGACACAGAGTCTATCGTCCCCCCAGGCTGGTCAGCAGTCTCAGGACGGTCGCTCAACTCTGCACTTTCGTCGGGAATATCCTTGTAAGCTAAGTATTTGCGCAGTTCGAAGGCTGCGGCCAGAATGGGATAATCGCTCAGGTGACGGGGATTGTAGCCTGTCTCTCTCGCCAAAGCATCCAGCCGGTTCTGCATGGTGTTCTTGTGAATGAAAAGCTCCTGGGCGGCGTGGGTGATGCTACCGTTGTGCCGGGTGTAGACGCTGAAAACCCTGTCGAACTGCTCAATGCGATCCGGCTCCAGGCCCGCAAAGACCTGCTCCACAAAGGCCTGGCACTGCTCGGTGGGCATTGAGGTGATCAGCAGCCCCGTGCCCATCTGCTCGTACCTATACCGCTGGTCATTGTCAGTGAATCCGGCCCATCGCGCTGCGATGCATGCCTGCCGATAGCTGCGCCAGTACTGGTCCGGATCCGCCTGGATCGTCCCCGCACCCAACACCACCTGGGAGCCGACCGCACCAGCAAGAGCCTGCCGTAAAGCAACCACGAAATCATCAAGCTCGGCCTGTCCCATCTGCGGCGCATAGACACGAAAATCCCTGGGACTTACAGCGAAGAGGGGAACCCCGAAGGACAGACACGTCTTGCAGAGTTTTTCGTAGAGCCGATCCTGATTGAGCCTTTCCAACCGGACTCCTGGAGCCCTGCCGACCAGAGCCAGCCGTGGACCTGACAAGTCCAGATCAAGGGCCAGGGCCAGGGCATTCATCAATTCGTTGTCCTTGTGCTCCAGGGTCAGCAGGTTGACCAGGTTACTGGTCATGATCCGCCTGTTGAATCGAGCAATCTGCTCCATGTTGGCGCAGAGCATGAGCCCGGTCATGCGCTCGATGATCCCGCCTAGATCCCTCACCCTGTTCACGGGGCCGGTGATCCCGATGACCGCCACCACTGCGTCATTGAGTACTACTGGCACATTGACCCCGTCCTGTGCTCCCTCATAAGGATGCCGACGATCCACGGCAACGGTTTGACCGTCAACGGCCGCCTGGCGGGCCGCGCCATGAAAGCTGCCTATGCGCGAAGCATCAGTGCTGGCCACCATGGTTCCCTCAGTGTCGAAGAAATTGATATTGTACTCGATTACATCCTTGAGGTTGTCGACGATTGTCTGCGCCGTCGCAGGGTCTATGGTCATGACTCGCCTCCTGACAAATATGGTACATGAACCATTCTTTCCCACACTATCCCTCGCTTTTCAAGTATGGGTGACCTGGCAAAAAGAGCTTAACAGAGCCACACTGATAGTGAGAAAAGCTAAAGGATCGTTGCTGGTCTGGAATCTATGACGATGCCAGGCATGGTCCTTGGCACAAGATACGGATCAAAGGAACCGACATGGACATTACCTTGTCATGGTGGGCCGCCCTGCTGGGTCTGGCCCTGGCCATCATCCTCATTCTCAGGAAACTCAACACCACCTATGCGCTCATGCTGGGGGCCATCGTAGGCTGCCTGATCGGGGGCGCCTCCCTGGGCCAGACCGTCAACATCGTGGTGGCCGGCTCTCAAAGCGTCATGGGCACGGTTATCCGGGTCTTGGCTGCTGGCGTGCTGGCAGGCGTCATGATGGAGTCCGGCGCCGCCAACCGTATAGCCCGAGCCATCGTGGACGGCCTGGGCGAGCGCATGGCCATCCTCTCCCTGGCCCTGGCGACCATGATCATCTGCGCAGTCGGAGTATTCATCCCCGTGGCCGTCCTGATTGTGGCACCCATCGCCATCGAGGTTGGCAGCCGGCTCAAGATCTCCAAACTGGCTCTTCTGATCGCCCTGTCTGGCGGCGGCAAGGCCGGCAACATCATCTCGCCCAACCCCAACACCATTGCGGTAGCCTCGGGATTCCACATACAGCCCTCGGCTGTCATGATCGGCAGCTTCATCCCAGCCTTATGCGGACTGGCCATGGCCGTCCTGCTGGCCACCATCATGCAGCATCGCGGACGGATCGTCACCATGGACGACCTGGGCGAGGACGCAGCTAAGGCCTCTAAGGACAAGGATCTGCCCTCCCTAGGGCGCTCCCTGGTGGCCCCGATCACCGCCGTGGTCCTGCTCCTGCTCAACCCCGTGGGCTCCATTCTGCACATCGGCCTGCTGGAACGGTTCCAAGTGGATGCCATGTACATCCTGCCCTTGGCATCCATCCTGGGTCTGCTGGCCATGAGACAGGGCGGCAAAATCCTCACATACACCAGCGCCGGCCTGCAGCGCATGGTTGATGTGGTCCTCATCCTGATCGGAGCCGGAGCCCTGGGCGGGCTGATTACCAGCTCCGACCTGCCCAAGCAGATCGTCAACCTCATCCACGCCATGGGCGTACCCGGGTCCATGCTGGCCCCCATCGCCGGCATCCTCATGGCTGCCGCCACCGCTTCCACCTCCACGGGCGTCATCCTGGGCAGTAGCTCCTTCGGCAAGTCCATCCTGGCTTTCGGGACCTCGGAGGTGGCTGCTGCTGCCACCATGCAGGCAGGCGCCACGGTCATCGACCAACTGCCACACGGCAACTACTTCCACGTCACCGCCAAGTCCATCAACATGACCCTGGGCGAGCGGATGAAGGTGGTTCCCTTTGAGTTCCTGGTAGGCCTGACAATGACCCTGGTGGCCATGCTGGTCTATCTGGTCTTCTGAAACGACGGGTCAGGAAAGGTCACAACCATGAAAATCATCATTGCACCCGACTCTTTCAAAGGCAGCCTGACCGCCAAGGAGGCTGCAGAGGCCATCGAACGCGGATTGCGACGCAGCCCCCTCAAGGCCGAAACGGTCCTGGTACCCATGGCTGACGGCGGCGAGGGCACGGTCCAGTCCCTGGTCGATGCCACCGGAGGCCATATGATCCAGGCCCAGGTCACTGGACCTCTAGGGCAGAGCGTCATGGCCAGCTACGGCATCCTGGGCGACGGACGGACCGCCGCCATCGAGATGGCTGCAGCCAGCGGGATCCAGTTCGTCAACGAACAGACTCGCGACCCTCTGGTCACCACCACCTACGGCACGGGCGAGCTGATCGTCAAGGCCTTGGACCAGGGCGCACAAGAGATCATCGTCGGCCTTGGAGGCTCGGCCACCAACGACGGCGGCGCCGGCATGGCCCAGGCCCTGGGAGCCCGGCTCCTGGACGCTGACGGACATGAGCTGACCCAGGGAGGAGCGGCATTGGCCCGGCTGGACCGGATTGATATCTCCGGGCTGGATCCCCGTTTGGCCAGCACCCGCATTCGTCTGGCCTCAGACGTAACCAACCCCCTGACCGGCCCCGAAGGTGCCTCGGCCGTCTTCGGCCCGCAAAAGGGAGCAGACCCGTCCATGGTGGCCACCCTGGATGCGGCCCTGGCTCACTATGCAGCCGTCATTCGCAAGGACCTGCACCGGGAGGTGGAAACCAAGCCGGGCGCGGGGGCCGCCGGTGGCCTGGGCGCAGGATTCCTGGCCTTCACTCCGGCCGTCATGGCCTCAGGCGTCAATATTGTGGTGGAGACCACCCACCTCAAAGAGCTGGCTCGTGGCGCCGACCTCTGCTTCACCGGCGAGGGCGGCATCGACTTCCAGACCGGTTTTGGCAAGACCCCCATGGGCACAGCCCAAGCCGTCAAGGAGTCCTCCCCCGGCTGCAAGGTCATCGCCCTGGCAGGTAACGTGGGCGCCGGGACCGAAGAGCTCTACAAGGTGGGCATCGACGCCATCTTCAGCATCAGCCCCGGGGCTGTCAGCCTTGAGGATGCCATGACCAAGGCCGCCGACAATCTCGCCGCAGTGGCCGAGAACATCGGCAGGCTCCTGGCCTGATCCGGCTCTCGGATCAGCAGAACAACAAAGGGGCTCCGGATGCCTTGCGCACCCGGAGCCCCTGTAATCTGTTCGGCATAACCTTCAGCAGTCATGCCGTTAAGTTGGAAGGGATCAGTCGAATTCGGTGATGACCGAACGGATGACCTCGCCGTTGACCAGCTGCTTGTAGGCCTCGTCGATCTGGCTCAGCTTGATGTGCTGGCTGACGATGTCATGCATGTTCAGCCGTCCATCCACAGCAAAGTCGGCATACATAGGAATGTCGTGCTTGATGTTGGTGGAGCCCATCCACACGCCCTTGAAGCCACGCTGATGGACCAGCAGGTCGGCCGGGTTGATCTCCAGAGAGATCGTGGCATCCGGCTTGGCCAGGCCGATCGGGTAGGCGGTGCCGCCCACGCCCAGGATGTCCCAGGCCTGCTTCATGGTGACGGGCAGACCGATGGCCTCGAAGGCCTTGTCCACGCCGCCGTTGGTCAGCTCACGCACCTTGGCCACGGGATCCTCGTTCTTGGAGTTGATGACGTCGGTGGCACCGAACTTACGGGCGAACTCCAGCTTGTTGTCCAGCAGATCGATGGCGATGATCCGCTTGGCGCCGCAAATCCGGGCTCCCGAGATGATGTTCAGACCGATGCCGCCGGTGCCGATCACGGCCACGGTATCGCCGGGGCGCACATGGGCAGTGTTGATGGCCGCTCCTGCTCCGGTGATGGTGGCGCAGCCGATGCAGGCTGCCTCATCCCACTTGACCTCGTTGTTGACCACAGCCAGCTGGTTCTCGTGGACCAGTGCCTTCTCGGCGAAGCCGCCGACACCGAAAGCCTGAGTGATGGGCCGGCCGTCGGGGAAGGACAGACGGGGCTTCTCACCCGCGCCACGCACGCACTCCTGCTGCTGGGTGCAGGACTGAGGCTGGCCCCTGAGGCAGTTGGCGCAGTGCCCACATACCTGCTCCAGGGAGGCCACCACGTGGTCGCCAACCTTGATGCCGGACACTTCGGGGCCCACGGCCTCGACGATGCCCGAGATCTCATGGCCGATCACAGCCGGGAATGGGAAGAACTTGTCGTCATCCTCGACCAGATGCAGATCCGAATGGCACAGACCCGAGGCCTGCACGTCCACCAGGACCTCCGCGCCGATGGGGTCATCAATGATGACCTCCTCGGGCTGGGCGAATCCCTTGCCGATGCCGTAAGCAATCGACGCCTTGATCTTCTGAGGCATAAGCCATCTCCTAATAACCATGTTCCCGCCGGTTTCATCCGGCAGGACAAATATATATATATCGTTGAATACTGTACTGCAGCCACAGCGGTCTTCAATGCAGACACCATTGTTGCAGACCACCTTCTATGGTAGCAGGGAAAGGCCTGAACTACCATGCAAACTTTCCCTGGAAGAGGCCTCCGGCGTTTCCTCGACGGGGGTTCCAAGCATCCATAGAATGGGCTTCATGTGTGGACGATTCGCAGCTGACCTGGACTACTCCGGTCTGGCCCAAAAATATGGTGCCCGGCAGGCTCCGGGACTGCCTAAGCCCTCCTGGAACATCAGTCCCGGATCGGCCATCGCCCTGGTGGCCCAGGACCGACATGGACAGCGGCACCTGCATACGGCCCGCTGGAACCTGGTCCCTTCCTGGTCGGACAGCGATCAGATGGCCTACCCCACCCACAACGCCCGAGTCGAGAGCGCCCTGACCAAGCGGACCTATGCGGATTCAGCCAGGAGTCAGCGGGCCATCATTCCGGCCAGCGGCTACTACGAGTGGACACCAGACCACCAGCCCTACTACTTCCAGGCTCCCGACGGCCACACCCTGAGCATTGCCGGCCTCTACTCCTGGTGGCGTGCCAGACCTGGCCAGCCCTGGCTGCTGACGGCCACCATCCTGACGACGCAAGCCACGCCGAAGGCCGCCCGGGTGCACGATCGGATGCCTCTGCTGATCACTGATGAAAACCTGGACTCCTGGCTGGACCCAGGCATGGAGGGCAAGGAAATCCTGCCCAAGGCTGTGGAGCCTGGCCGCCATGCCTCTGAGACACTGACCATGCACCCGGTGGCACCCCTGAAGGGTGACGGACCGGAACTGACTGAGGATATAGCTCTGGATCAGAGGGTGAAGAAAATTTAGAAGGTTTGTAGGTTTCAGATGGTGAAGCCCAGCTCCCGCGCCGCCTCGGTGGGGACCGGGTCGTAGGCCCAGTACTCGCTCAGATTGTCGTCGGAGGACAGGCTGCGAATCTCGGCCTTGTCGATGTAGACCTCCCCTGATAGATGGTCGGTCTCATGCTGGAAGATGCGGGCAGGCCAGCCGTGCATGCGCTGGCGGTGCTTGCGCCCGGAACGGTCCTCCCAGCTGGCTGTGATGTCCAGCCAGCGACGCCGAACCGCCTGGAATCCTTCCAGGGACAGACATCCCTCATAGAAGGATGCGGCCTCCTGCCCGATAGGCTCATAGGAGGGGTTGATGATGACCCTGAAGGGCAACTCGTCGATCTGGCGCGGATCATCCTCGTCGTCGCGGACATGGTCCTCGATGACCGCGATGGCCAGGCCCAGGCCCACCTGGGGCGCTGCCAGTCCCACGCCCGGGGCCTCAAGCATGGTGGTGCGCATGGCCTTGAGCAGCCTGTTCAGCGTCTTGGCTGCCAGCTGACCCTTGTAGGGCTGGGCCTGCTGGCGCAGGACGGGCTCGCCCATCTGCACGATGGGCAGGAGCTCTTCTTTGCCGGCCTTGGCCAGCATGGATTCCACCCGGTGGTTGAGATCGGCGTCGAAGGCCGCCTTTCTGCCAAACATGGATGATTCCGCCTTTCCTGGGTCTTCGGTTCAGATGGCCAGCTCGTCGGCCACGACCGATGCCAGCCGCTGGCAGACCTGGTCGGCCTGCTCCTGGGTGGCCGCCTCGACCATGACCCTGACCAGGGGTTCGGTGCCCGATGGCCGCAGCAGGACCCGGCCGGTGCTGCCCAGCATCCGCTCCTCCGCCTCGACCGCATCCTGGACCTTGGCGTTGGTGCGGGCCGCGTTCTTGTCCACACCGGACACGTTGATCAGCTGCTGGGGCAGCTGGGGGAAGTCCGCGGCCAGCTCCTTGAGGCTCTTGCCTGAGCGCACGACCTCCTTGGCCAGGGTCAGGGCCGTCAGGGTCCCGTCACCGGTGGTGGCGAACTCCCGGTTGATGACGTGCCCGGACTGCTCGCCGCCCAGGGTGTAGCCCCCGCGCAGCATCTCCTCCAGGACGTAGCGGTCGCCCACAGCCGTCTGGACGGTGACGATGCCCATCTGCTTCAGGGCCAGCTTGAGCCCCAGGTTGCTCATGACGGTGACCACCAGGGTGTCGTTGGCCAGCTTGCCCTCACGCTGCTTGGCGCGGGCCAGGATGCCCATGATCTGATCGCCGTTGACCATGTGTCCCTCTTCGTCCACGGCCAGACAGCGGTCGGCATCCCCGTCGAAGGCCACGCCCATGACCGCGTCCGAGGCCTGGACCATGGCCTGCAGCTGTTCGGGGTGGGTGGATCCGGCGTGCTTGTTGATGTTGTAGCCGTCAGGCGAGGCGTTGATGACCACCACGTCCGCCCCGGCCCGGCGCAGGGCCTCGGGAGCGACCACCGAGGTGGCTCCGTTGGCGCAGTCGGCCACGATCCGCAGACCGTCCAAGGGCTTGGTCTGGGTCTTGTCGGGGGCGACAGGGGCAACTGCTTCAACAAGGTGGTCGATGTACATATTGGTGGCGGTCACTGTGTCATGGGAGACGCGGCCCACGCCCTCGCCCACCGGACGCTCCCAGTCCTGGCCCAGGACCGCTTCGATGTCGTCCTCCTTGGAATCCTGGAGCTTGAACCCGCCCCGGGCGAAGAACTTGATGCCGTTGTCGGGCATGGGGTTGTGGGAGGCGGAGATGACCGCCCCCATCTCCACGTTGAGCACGCTGGTCAGGTAGGCGATGCCCGGGGTGGGGATGATGCCCACATCAATCACGTCGAAGCCGCCCGATGACATGCCGGCAGCCAAGGCCGATGCCAGAAAGTCCCCGGAGACCCGGGTGTCGCGGCCAATCAGGGCCCGTCGGCGGCCCGCGGACCGATCCGCGCCACGACCTAGGACACGGACCGCTGCATCGCCCAGATCCAGGGCCAGCTGTGCAGTCAGGTCTCTATTGGCTAAACCGCGTACACCATCGGTACCGAATAATCTGGGCATTGCTCTCCTCCGAACCTACCATTCTGCATACAGGCGACAGATTCATTATGGCCCCGCCCCTGACCCGTCGCCACTCGGATCGGGAGCGGGCAGGTCGCTCAGCGCAGACGCTCGTTGTATTGGCGGACCTTGAGGGTGCGCCTGGAGGACTCCGTGTTCTGGATGATCATCCCGCGCAGGGCCTTGGGGGCCTCGGCGTGGTCGGCCAGCCAGGCGTCGCCCGCCTCGACCAGGGCGGCCGGGTCGGCCTTGGTCGGGTAGAGCCCGCCTGCCGACAGGGGGTTGAGCAGGGTCTCCGCGATGTGGAAGGTCTTCTGGGCCCAGACCTCGTCCACGGCTGCAAAGAAGCGATCCACGTAGGGTGCGAAGAGCTCCTGGTCCCCCGAGCCAGAGAAGCCGTCGGCCAGAGCCTCGATCTGCGAGTTGGTCAGATCCTCGTTGTGCAGGGCCTGATCCCAGGCCCAGGCCTTGGCCCCAGCCGTCGGGCGGGCGGCCCGGGCGCCCATGGCGAACTCGCGGTTCTCCGTGGTGTCTTTCGCCGCCAGCTCCCGGTCGATCTCGCCGTCAGCCAGCAGGTCATGGGCGGACAGGGCGTGGATGATCAGCCAGCGGGTGTTGTTGTCGATGGTCAGCCCCTCCAGCTTCAGGTCGCCGCTCAGCAGACCGCGGGCGTGATCCTCGAAGTCGGCGTCGTCCCCGTAACCCAGGTAGGCGCGGACCAGCTGGAACTGCTCGTCCGAACCGGGCTGGGCCTTCATGGCCAGGTCCCAGAGGGTGCCGGCCACCAGCTGCAGCATGGGCTGACGACGACGGGAGGCGGTGAAGTGGTGGGCGGCCGTGGAAATCTGCGACAGGGCGTAGCGGAAGGTGGTGGACTGGTGCTCGGTGGCCAGGGCCTTCAGGCTCAGGCTGATGAAACGCTCAGCAGGGAACTGAGCATCCCGGGTCATGTCCCACAGGCTGAGCCAGACCACGGCACGGGCCAGGCGGTCCTCGATCCGGTACAGGTTCTGCGTGGCATACTCCAGGGAATCCTGATCCAGACGCAGCTTGGCATAGGTCAGGTCGTCGTCGTTGATCAGGATCAGGGCCGGACGCTTCTTGCCCACAGCCTGGGGCACTTCGGCTCCCTGGCCCTCCAGATCCAGCTCGAACCGGTCTGTACGCACCACCTTGCCGGACTGGTCCTCGTCATAGAAGCCCACAGCCAGGCGATGCGGACGCAGGACCGGGTGCTCCTCGGGGGCGGTCTGGTCGATCCTCATGGCGGTGATGGTCCCCTGCCCATCGGTCTGCACCCGGCTGGTCAGCGTAGTGATGCCGGCCTCCTCAAGCCAGAGCCGGGACCAGTTGCCCAGGTCGCGGCCGCTGGTCTTCTCCAGCTCGGTCAGCAGATCCTTCAGGGTGGCATTGCCGTGGGCATGGGCCGTCAGATAGTTGTGGATGCCCTGGAAGAAGCGCTCACGGCCCACATAGGCGACCAGCTGCTTCAAGACGGAACCGCCCTTGGCATAGGTGATGCCGTCGAAGTTGACCTCGGTGTCGTGCAGGTCGCGGATGGGGGCCACCACGGGGTGGGTGGTAGGCAGCTGATCCTCGGTCAGGGCCCAGCTCTTCTCGCCGGAGCAGAAGGTGGCCCAGTCGTCGGTCCACTCGGTGGCCTCGGCGGTGGCCAGGGTTGACATGAACTCGGCGAAGGACTCGTTCAGCCACAGGTCGTTCCACCACTTCATGGTCACCAGGTCGCCGAACCACATGTGGGCCAGCTCGTGCAAGACGGTCTCCACGCGGCGGTTGATCTGGGCGCCGGTGGCCTTGGACTCGAAGACGTAGGAGTCGCGGAAGGTGACCAGGCCGATGTTCTCCATGGCGCCCGCGTTGTATTCGGGCACGAAGATCTGGTCATACTTGGCCCAGGGGAAGGGCAGGTCCCAGGTCTTGGCGTAGAAGGCGAAGCCCTTCTTGGTCACGTCGAAGAGGTATTCGACGTCCCCGTCCAGGGAGTCCTTCAGCGCCTGGCGGCAGTACAGGCCCATGGGGATGGTCCGTCCGTCCTCGTTCTGGTACTCGCTGGTCCACTGGGCGTAGGGTCCGGCGGCGAAGGCGGTCAGGTAGGAGCTCATGACCGGGGTGGTCTGGAAGACCCAGCGGGTCACGCCCTCGGTGCGGCCGCCCTCCAGGGTTCCCTCGGCGGTGCGGCTGTCCAGATTCTGATGGGAGGCGGGAGGCATGTTGGACAGGACCGTCCAGGATGCCGGGGCGTCCACGGTGAAGTCGAAGACGGCCTTGATGTCCGGCTGGTCGAAGACCGCGTAGACCCGACGGGCGTCGGGCACCTCGAACTGGGAGTAGAGGTAGACGTTGCCATCCGAGGGGTCCACGCTGCGATGCAGCCCCTCGCCTGTCCGCGAATAACGGCTGAGGGCCTCCACCCGCAGCTGGTTGTGCTCGCCCAGGTCGTTTAGCTCAATCCGGTCGTCCCGGAAGGCCAGGGCCGGATCCAGGCGCTGGCCGTTGAGCTCGATCAGGCTGACCTGGTCGGCGATCAGATCCACAAAGGTGGACTCCCCCGGCCGGGCATCGAAGTCGATCAGGGCTGTGGAGGGGAAGGTGGCAGGCCCCTTGGTCAGGTCCAGATTGACCTTGTAGCTGACATTGGATACGACGACGGCTCGCTCTTCGGCTTCCACACGAGTCAGATTGGCTCCGGGCATGAATTTCCTTTCGCGCATGGATGTCGGTGCCCCCACCGGCATCGGCATAGGTCCTGTATGGATATGGCATGTCAAGTCTAATGCGGGCACCAGCCGACGGGCCAGCGGGACGGTTTCCCTCTTTTCTGACGGCGCAGTCTGGACGGGAATAGTCGGGCCTAAAGGCGGTTGGTCATGGTCGATGCCTCACGAATCTGGCAGAAAGGGAACGCCATGCAGGTCCGGACCGGGTTTACCACACAGCAGCTCAACATGCTCTGCCAGTATTCCTACGGGATCGGCCGAGGGGATGCCAAGACCCGGCCGGGCCTGCACTGGTTCGAGGACCCGGCCCTGGGCAGCTACTGGGTGCTGCGATCCCGCTACTGCCCCGAAAACGGCTTCGAAGGGATGATCGCCGCCCAGGGCCTGAAGAACGGTCCGGACTACGCCCATTTGATCGTGGTCTATGCAGGCACCAACCTGCGCGACGACCCTCGCCATGACATCCACGCCGCGCTGACCTGCTTCCTGCCGCCGTTGAACGGGGAACCAGGACAGACACAGCAGGCAGGCATCCTGGCCAAGCAGGCGCTTGACCTGGCCCGACGCAAGGCGGGAGCCGAACGCGGAGTCCTCTTTACCGGGCATAGCCTGGGCGGCGGCCTGGCCCTGATCCAGGCGGCGGAGCAGGACCTGCCCGCCAGGGTCTTCTGCGCCGCCGACCCATGGCGGGTGCTGGACCAGGAGCAGCGTCAGCGGGTGGCCCGTCACTACGGGGACGGCAAGTTCCTGGACTACCGTCTGGGAAACGACAGGGTGACCGGAACCGCCAACCGTCTGCTGAGCGGTCAGGCCGACCGCAGCGCCTGTGTGGTCTGGTGCGGCAAGGGGCCCAGCAGGTTCGGACACTGGCTGGGCGACTTCGACTTCGACCAGGGCGGCGAGGTCCTTACTGAAACTCCCATTACTGGGGCTGCATATCAGCGGTAATATGGGAATCAGGTGGTCTCCAACGAAGGAGCGTCACCCACCAGCAAGGATGTCATGTTGGGTATTCAACTGCGTCCGTGCAGGATCTATACGCATATCAGAGAGGATATACGATATGAAAGCATTGATGTACTACGGCAAGGAAGATGTGCGTCTGGAGGACGTGCCCGAGCCTGAGCTCAAACCCGGGACCATCAAGATCCACCCCGCCTTCACCGGAATCTGCGGTTCCGATGTCCATCTGTACTACGACGGAGCAGTCAACGGCGGAGGCAATTCGCCCGATCATCCCCATCCCCTGACGGGCGAGACCCTGCCGGTGGTTTTCGGCCATGAGATCTCTGGTACCGTCGAGGCCATCGCCGACGACGTGCACACTGACATGAAAGTGGGCGACTCGGTGGTAGTCGAGGCCGAAATCGCCTGCGGCGAATGCCCAGCCTGCAAGGCCGGCAACTACAATGACTGCGACAAGCTGGCCGGCATCGGCATCAACGGAGGCGGCGGCGGACTCAGCGAGCACATCGTGGTTCCGGCAGAGCACGTCTTCCCCGTGGGCGACATCCCCCTGGACCAGGCTGCCATGATCGAGCCCTTCGCTGTGGCCCACCACGCCATCCGCGCCATGGACCCCCACGAAGGACAGACCGCAGTGGTCGGCGGCGCCGGGCCCGTAGGATTGCTCATCGGCACCATCCTGCGGGCGAAGGGAGTCCGGGTGATCATGTCCGAGCTCTCCTCGGCTCGTAAGGAGAAGGCCTTGCAGTCCCATTCGGCCGACATTGTGGTCGATCCCAGCAAGGAGGACCTGGCGGAGCGGGTCCGCCAGGAGACCGACGAAGCCGGGGCCGATCTGGCCTTCGATGCAGCTGGAGCCGAACCGGTCGACCACCAGCTTTTGGAGGCCCTGAAGGCCACCGGCGGACTCATGGTCGTAGCCCTGCATGGCAAGCCCATTACGCTGAACCTAACCAAGGAGCTGGGCTTCGGCGAGAAGTTCATCCGCGGTACCATGGGATACGCCAACGACCATCCTGACGCCATCAAGCTCATCCATGACCGGAACATCGACCTGTCCACCTTCATCACCGACCGGATCAAGGTCGAGGACATCGTGGACAAGGGCTTCCGCCAGCTGCGTGAGGACGCGGAAAACCACGTCAAGATCATCGTGAGCATGTAGACGCTCCCTTTTACTGATAACACTGAAGGCTCCGGCCGTCCATCTGGGCGACCGGAGCCTTCGGTATCAGTATGCAGGCAGTGGCGTCAGTCCTGCGGCTGCACGTCGGTGGCGATGTCGGCCACCACGGGCACGATCATGGGCCGGCGGTGCAGCTTGCGTGAGATCCAGCCGCCCAGGGTGCGGCGCATCATCTGCTGGAGCTGGTAGGTGCCGGTGGTTCCCTTGGACATGGCATCCTCAAGCTGATCGACAATCTGGGCGTTGATGGACTTGAACTCGCTCTCATCCTCGGCCACGGCGTTCAGGTAAAGCTTGGGGCCGGAGACGACCTTGCTGGTCTCGGTGTCGACCACGGCGAAGGCGGAGACGAAGCCCTCGGTACCCAGAATCCGACGCTGCTCCAGCTCGTCGTCGGTCAGCTGACCCACAGAGTCGCCGTCCACATAGACGTACCCGCAGGGCACTGATCCGACCACAGCGGCCTGGCCATGGTAGAGATCCACCACGTCGCCGTCCTCGGCCAGCACCACGTTCTGCGGATCCACGCCGGTCTTGACCGCGATCAGACCGTTGGCCACCAGGTGCCGGTTCTCGCCATGGATGGGCATGGCGCACTTGGGCTGCACGATGTTATAGAAGTGCAGGAGCTCGCCCTCGTCGGAGTGGCCGGAGACGTGGATGGCCGCGTTGTCGCGGTTGACCACCTTGGCGCCCAGACGCACCAGCTTGTTGATGACCTTGTAGACCTCATGCTCGTTGCCGGGGATCAGCGAACTGGCCAGGATGACCGTGTCGAACTCATTGATGGTGATGTCACGGTGGGTCCCGTCGGCGATGCGGCCCAAAGCCGCCATGGGCTCGCCCTGGGAGCCGGTGCACATGTAGACGATCTTCTCGTCCGGGATGCTGTGGGCATCCTTGAGGTCGACCACGGTGTCCTCAGGCAGGTGCAGGTAGCCCAGGTCGGAGGCGATGGACATGTTGCGGACCATAGATCGGCCGGCGAAGACCACCTTGCGACCGAACTTGTGGGCGGCGTCGACCACCTGCTGCACACGGTGGACGTGGCTGGAGAAGGAGGCCACGATGATCTTGCGCTGCGCCTCGGCAAAGGCCTTGTCCAGGGCGGGGGCGATGGAGATCTCGGGCTTGACGAAGCCGGGGACCTCGGCGTTGGTTGAATCGACCATGAGCAGGTCCACGCCGGACTCGCCCAGCTTGGCGAACTCGCGCAGATCGGTCAGCCTGTGGTCCAAAGGCAACGGGTCGATCTTCATGTCGCCGGTGTCGATGATATGACCCGCCGGAGTGCGCACCGAGACGGCCAGGGCGTCAGGAATGGAATGGGTGACCGCAACGAACTCCAGGTTAAAGGGGCCCACCTTGAGCTTGTCGCGGCCCTTGACCTCAACCTCGGTGGGCTTGAGATGATGCTCCTCGCACTTGGCATCGACGAACCCCAGAGTGAGCTTGGAACCGATCAGGGGGATGTCCGGACGCAGCTTGAGCAGGTAGGGCACGCCGCCGATATGGTCCTCATGCCCGTGGGTCAGCACCAGGGCGTCCACCTGGTCCAGCTTGTCCTTGATGTAGCTGAAGTCGGGCAGGATCAGGTCCACGCCCGGCTGCTCCTCCTCAGGGAAAAGCACGCCGCAGTCGATCAGCAGGATGTGGCCGTTGTACTCGATCACATTCATGTTCCGGCCGATCTCGCCTAGGCCACCCAGGGGAACGATGCGCATGGATCCCTTGCGGTACTTGGGAGGCGCCACCAGATGCTGCTCGGTCTGGGTCCCCTTGCCGCGGGCGATGGCGCCGTTGCGGCGGCTGCGGGATTCGCCCCGGGACCTGCCTGACCCCTGCTTGCCGTTCTTGGAGGAGGACCGACGATTTCTGCTCTTGCCGGTCGTATTTGATTCTTCTTGTTTTCTTGCCATTGTCACTTGTGTTTCTATCATCTGTGCCCCTGCCTATACAGGGGCGACGTTGCTTTCAGGACTGATTCAGATCAGCCCCGCGGCCTTCATTCCCTTGCGGGCGAGAGCCACCTGGTCCTCATCGGGACCCAGATTGGGCAGCCTCATGGCCGTCTGATCCAGTCTGCCTGCCACCTTCAGAGCGGCCTTGGCCATGACGGCCTGCTGACCCTGACCGTTCAGAGCCTGGACCAGCGGATCCAGACGTGTGGCCAGTTCCCTTGCGCCATTCAGATCGCCTGCATCGAAGTCGTCGGCCAGACGCTTCATGGGCCCGGATGCCACATGAGCGATGACCGAGATGACGCCGACCGCGCCCAGGGCCAGGAAAGGCAGATAGAGCCCGTCGTCGCCTGAATACCAGGTCAGGCCGGTCTCCTGGCGCTTGCGGGTCATGGAGGCCAGGTCGCCCGTGGCATCCTTGACGGCTGCGATCCCATCCAGCTCAGCCAGCCGCCGGTAGGTGTCCAGCTCGACGTGCAGTCCGGTCCGTCCGGGCACATCGTAGAGAATGATCGGTCGCTGAGCCGACTGGCATACCGAGCGGAAGTGGGCCACCACCCCGTCCTGGGAGGGCCGCGAGTAGTAGGGCATGACCACCAGCAGGGCATCGGCCCCGGCCTCCTGGGTCATCTCCACCATGCGTACCGTGTGCGCTGTGTCATTGGAGCCAGCTCCGGAGATGACGGGCACATCGACAGCATCCTTGACGGCCCTGACCAGGTTGACCTTTTCCTCCATATGGGTGACGGGAGACTCGCCTGTGGTGCCGTTGACCAGAATGCCGTCGGCCCCATCGGTCACCAAGGTGCGGGCCAGATTGGCGGCAGCCTCGTAATCCACGGATCCGTCCTTATTCATAGGCGTGATCATGGCGGGGATCACCCGTCCGAAGGGTGCAGAAGGAAGCAGATGGGTAACGGTCTCAGTCATATCTTCACGCTACTTGCAGATGGGGACGCTCTTGCGGATATCAGAACAGGTAGTGGTCCAGGCCCACGGTCAGTCCTGGAATGCTTCCAGCACGGCGCACGGCCAGGAGGACTCCGGGCATGAAGGAGACACGCTCGAAGCTGTCTGCGCGGATGGTCAGCTGCTCGCCGGGGTTGCCCATGAGCACCTCCTCATGCGCATTGAGTCCCCGCAGCCGGACGGCATGGACATGGACACCGTCAACCACCCGGCCTCTGGAGGGATCAGGTTGTTGGGTCGCGTCGGGCATGGGACCCATCCCAGCCTGACGGCGGGCTTCAGCGATGGCGGAAGCGGTCCCCAGAGCCGTGCCGGAGGGGGCATCAACCTTGTCGGGATGGTGCAGCTCGACCACCTCGGCCGACTCGAAGTAGCGGGCCGCCATGGCTGCGAACCGGTTGGCCAGCACTGCGGAGATGGCGAAGTTGGGGGCGATGAAGACGCTGAGTCCGGCATGCCCGTCCAGGGCCTGCCTGACCTGGTCCAGGCGCTCCTTGGTCCAGCCGGTGGTGCCGATGACGGCGTGGACCCCCTGCCCTATCAGGGTCAGGGTGTTGCCCAGGACGGCATCGGGGCTGGTGAAGTCGACCGCCACATCCGTATTGCTCGGATTGATGGACGACGGATCGTCATCCGGCCCCAGCAGCAGGGCCGTCTGCATATCCTGCGCGCCCTTCAGAGCACGCACCACCTCGGTTCCCATGCGTCCGCCTGCGCCCAGCACCGATACGCGGATCATCGGCTGCCTCCTTCTTCACTGTTCATTCACTGTGCATTTTCGGTCTTTTCCACGACCATACCCCTCCTGCGGCTCCTGGCCCAGCCCAGCAGCGCCAAGGGGACAGCGCAGCAGGTGACCACCGCCGGAATGGTCATGCCGCCGTGAGGCCCGAACTGATCCAGGGCGACTCCGGCCAGAGTTGATCCCAGGGAGGTGCCGATGGATCCGCCTGTGGACAGCCAGGAGAGCCCCTCGGTCAGGGCCCGGGCATCCACGTTCTCGCGCACGATCAGGTTGCCGGTGGCGAAGATGGGCGAGACGCACAGGCCGGTCAGCACCTCGGCCAGACCCAGCAGGACCAGGTTGTCCATGACCAGGCGGAAGACCACGTAGCCCAGGGTCAGCAGCACCAGGAAGGTCGTCAGATAGCGCCAGCGGGATCCTTTGAGCTTGACCGAGCCGAAGATCAGCGCCCCACACAGGGAGCCCAGGGCGAACAGGGCCAGCTGCAGGCCTACCGCACCCTCTCGGCCCATGGACTTGGTCAGGGCGGTCACCGAGACGTCCACCGCCGAAAAACTCATGTTGAAGACTACGAAGATCACCACCAGCAGGAGGATGCCCGGGTAGACCAGAGCCGAGCGAGAGCCCTGGTGGCCGTCAGTGTCACCTGGCAGCACGTCCCCATGGGCATCCACCGGGGAATGATCCGCCGCAGACTGGCTTACGGCCTCCATACGAACGACGGCCGGCGGCTCGGTGGAACGCATGGCGAAGAAGGTCAGTCCGCCAACCAGCAGGGCCAGAGCGGGCAGGTAGAGCTGGGAGACCGGGCTGACCGAGGTGGCCAGGTAGGCGGAGAGGATGGGTCCCAGGATGAAGACGCACTCGTCCAGACCTGACTCCAGGGCATAGGCGGTGTTGAGCAGATTGGTCTTGTCATCGCGCAGCACCCAGGCCCAGCGGGTGCGCACCAGGGCTCCGAAGGCAAACTGGGTCAGGCCCATCAGGGCCGCCAGCACAAAGAGCACTCCCAAGGGAACCCGGCGCATGGCCCCCACCGCAAATCCCAGTATGGCCAGAGCCTGCACGATCAGGGCGGTCACTCCGACCCGACGCTGGCCGAACCGGTCGAACAGACGGGCGTAGAAAGGGGTGACCAGGGCCGCGCAGAGCGTGTAGACGGCGCTCATCAGCCCGGCCGAGGTCCAGTTGTCATAGATGTTGTTCAAGGCCAGTACAATGCCCAGACCCATCATGCCCAGGGGCAGGCGGGCCAGGACGGCCGACAGGCAGAAACCGGCGGCACCCGGGTAGGTGAACAGGCGCAGGAAGGGGGATTTAGCGGCCGCCATGATCACCGTCCTTGCCCAGCTGGTCGCTCACGCGGGCGCCGTAGATGAAGATGTCGTCAATACCCTCGAAGAACTGCGGATCGTCGGAGGGGTCGCGACCGGCGAAGGCCGCATGGTCCCGGCCCTTGAGCTCGGCCAGCCGCTCCATGCCCTGATGGTCGTAGAAGCCCACGTCGCAGGAGGAGTCCGTGTGCAGGTAGAAGCGCTCAATGCCCGCCTGGTCCAGATGCTCCAGGGTGTCACGCCACAGGGCGCCGCCCACACCGCGTCCCCGGGCACGGCTGGAGACCAGGAAGAGCCTCAGCTCAGCCTGGGGCGGGACCGCCAGGCCGCGCTGCTCCTCCAGCCTGACCTCGGTCAGCTGCCACTGGCGGGCCCGGTCCAGGGTCTTGGCGCCCAAGGTCGTGGCAGACAGCTGCTGGTCCACCTGCTCCAGCTCCTCTTCAGCCTGGGGGAAGCACAGTTCGCCACGCCCCTCGGCCAGCAGGGTCACCCCCAGAAAATCCTGCCCGTCGACCGCTATCCGAGCCCTGGTGGCGCCCACCAGGTAGTGCAGGATGAAGTGGGCGGCGCTCAGCCGGGACACAGTTCCTTCGGGATCCTCCTGCACCTTCCAGGTGGCGTCAAAGGTCCCCACCAGGTCGGGCATATCCGCCCAGACCATAGGTCGTATTTCCACGCTCCCCCTCCTGCGGGAGGCCTGGTCGCGATTACTGGACGTAGTCATCTGTCTCATTGCTCCATTCGGGCGTGCCCGGCCCCATGCCGGCCTTTGGCCGTCTGCCGATCGCCTGCTGTTCATGATTGCTGATGCGCGGCACCCATCGCCTTATCTGGCGGGGTCTGCCACAGACTCAGTCCTCGTCCGACTGTTCGGGTATGCCCTCGGCCAGGGATGTGAGAATTTCTTCTTCGGTCCTGGCACGGGCCCTGATGAGTCGATCCTGGGGCCGGTCTTCGCTTACATAATAAAGGCAGGCGTCGATGGTCGACAGGCCGATACCCTGCAAGCGTGACAGGAGCAGCCTGTAGAAGTCCAGCTGGACCAGACGGCGGTTGGTCGACTCCTCTCCGCGCGGCCGGGCTCCAGTCTTCCAGTCCACGATGGTGTAGCGCCGATCCGTGCATTCAGGATCCAGTCCGCCGGCAAAGACCGCATCCAGCTTGCCCTTGACGATAGAGCCAGCCAACACCGCCACGATGGGCCGTTCCACCCAGACGGGGGTGCGCTGGGCCCAGTCAGACTCGGCCAGCCGCTGCTCCCAGGTCAGCAGACGGGCCTGCACGGGATCGGCCTGGGAATCCAGGGACTCCCGCTCCTGGTCAAGCTCGGCCAGCATGCGGGCCCGCTCGGCCATGGCCCCGGGACCCAGCGGACCATCGAGCAGATTCGGTGATTCCGCCTGATCGGGCAGGTCCACCAGCCCTTCAGGGGCGGAGACATCAGGCAGGATGAAGCGTCTGGCCCAGTCATGGAAGCGGGTGCCTGCCTCGGCCTGCGGGGAGGCCACCTGAGGTATGGGTCTGACCAGCCCCTGCCAGTAATCCCTCTCCATCCTGGGATCGCCCCCTGCCGAACCGGCCTGGATGGCAGTGACGCTGCTAGCCCCATGCCCCAGGATCCGTCGGCCGGTGCGCCGCAGCAGATCCAGGTCCGTGAGCAGCTGGTCGTCGGCTACTCCCAGACGGCCGGTGCTGACCTGCAGGACGCGGACTGCATTGGCGTAGAGCCCGCCATCGCCCTCCTCATCAACTGCGGGGTCGCCCGGTTCCCTGGCGCGCACCCAGGCGGCCGAGCGATCCAGGGCTTCACGGGTCCGCGCATTGAGAACCGGAGGCCAGAGCGCCTGGTCACGCTGGCCATCGCGGGCGGCGACCTGATCCACTTCTTCCAGGGCGCGATCGACAATGGCCTGGCGGTAGGACTGGGCGTGCTCACCGACAAAGAGCCCCAAGGGCGGCGTTGGCTGGCCCTCCTGCGCATCCTCTGCCTGCTCCAGCTTGACCGCATCGGGCTCTTCCTGGAAAAGCTCCGCCAGCTCGGTCCAGAAGTTGGAGGCCTTATCCGGGTCCGGAGCCGATGTGTTCAGGGCCGCAGACTCCGCCTGGGAATCCTGGCTGAAGGTCAGCAGCAGGTCATGTCGGGCCCTGGTCGCCGCCACATAGATCAGCCGTCGCTCGTCGTCCAGCAGCCTACGGCCGTACTGCTCGCGCTGGGAGGGGGCGATGGCATCGGCATGGACCGGGCGGGCCTGGTCGTCCAGTCCGCTCTCGCGAGACAGGCCCATGGCCTCCTCCTCCAGGCCCGCAAGGTCAAGCCGACCCAGCAGGTCTTCAGGGTCAGCTCCCAAGGGGGCGTCGTGAGGAAAGCGGGGCAGAATCATGGCATCAGCCCGCACCGGCACCGGCACGGACTGGGGATCGACCAGCCAGGTACGGGCCGTGCAGTTGTACTGGTAGACCGGGCCATCCGGGGATTGGACCACCGGCCGGTCCGAGTCGGGCTTGACCGTGAGCCGGTCGCCCTGGCTGCTGGGGAAGGCTCCACGCTTGAGCCCGACAACCGCCACAGCATCCCACTCCAGACCCTTGGCCTGGTGAACGGTCATCAGGGCCACATCGGCCTGCCGGTCGTCCCCGTCAGTGGGCATTTCGGGGCTCTGGTCCAGGGAGGACAGCCAGGAGACGAACCCGCGCAGGCTGGGCCCCAGGCCCTGGGGCAGCTCGGACAGGTAGACATCAACCTGGTCCAGCAGAGCCTGGATGCCCGCCTTGGCCTGGCTGGGCTCCAGAGGATGTTCAGGATTGGCCAGGGAGCGGGCCAGCACCAGGTCCACGTCCAGATCCAGAGCACGGACGGCGGCGATGACCACCTGACGCAGGGGGGCTGAGGACTCGGCCTGGACCTGGCAGATGACCCGGGCGGCCTCGGTGGCCAGGGCCCGCCCTCTGGCAGAGAGCCCGGAACTCTTCAAGAGGTCTGGCAGATCGTCGCGCAGGAGCAAATCCACCAGGAAAACGTCGTTGGGAACCTGGTCCCGGTAACGGTGCAGATCCTCGCGACGGCGGCGCGGATCAGGGTCGGACTCGACCAGGCCGGCCCTAACCAGGGCCCGGTACTGGCTGTCCTCATTGACCTTGGCGGCCAGGGAGGCCAGAGCGCTCAGGTCGGCCGCGTCCATGCCGAACCGGGCCGAAGCCAGCAGACGCATCAGGGAATCACTGTCGGTGTGGTCGCAGATCAGAGAGAGCAGGGCTCTAAGATCCATGACCTCGGGCCGGTCGAAGAGGGAGGAGTACCCGACGACCTGGCAGCTCAGCCCTGCAGCCTCCATGGCCTGGCGGTACCTGGGCAGGGCGGCCTTGGAACGGAAGAGAACAGCCACGTGCGGTGCGTCGCCTCGGTTGCCATAGAGTTCGCGCGCCCTGAGGGCGAACCTGACCACTCCATCAATCTCCTGACCGCCGGTACTGTAGCCCAGGAGGCCCACGGTGCCCGGGTCGGCGTCCTCACGGGGACGGAGCCTGGCCACGTCCACCTCGCGCAGTTCAGCTTCGGACCGGCTCTCCTGGCCCCGATGGCGCAGGGGGACGGTCAGCTGGTTGGCAGCCTTGAGCACCCAGCTGGAGTTGCGGAAGGTGCGCGACAGGGTCAGCGGGTCCTGGTCCTGCGAGCGCCCAAAGGCGGTCACGCCAGACAGAGGGCCGCCGCCGGAGGCGGGCCGGTCGGCCAGCATGCCGAACTGGGCCTGGAAGGTGCGGAAGGCCCCGGGACTGGCCCCGCGCCAGGCATAGATGGACTGGAAGGGGTCGCCCACGGCGGTCACGGCCGACCTGCCGGGAGCCTGTTCCTCCCTCCCCCGGCCCTCTTGCCGATTCTGCGGATGGAAGATGGCCGCCAGCAGCAGGGCCTGGGTGGTGGAGGTGTCCTGGTATTCGTCCAGAAAAACGTGGCTGTAGCGGCGACGCAGCTGGGCGCTGATGGAGGGGAAGCGCTCGACCAGCTGGAAGGCGGCCAGGGTGAAGTCGCCGAACTCGGCCATGTTGGCCTGCCTCTTGGCCCGCTGGTAGTCCTGGACCAGGGTCAGCAGCTTCTCGCGTGTCAGAACCGCCCGTCGCATGGCATCCACCCGGTAGAGGCGAATGCTCTGCCGCTTGTCTTGGAAGGCCTTGATTTTGCCTTGATAGTGCTCGTCGGTCTCCTTCTTGCTGCGCTTGGGCGGCGTCCCGCTGGGTTTAGTCTCGGCGGCCGGCACGGGCTGGTCGCCGATGAGCTGGTCCGCTCGATCCACAAAGGCGCGGTCCCAGGCGCGGATCCGCTCCACCGCCTGATCGAAATCAGGGCAGTCGCTGCTGATCATGGAGGTGGTCACCGCCCCGGTCAGCCCCAGGACCCGGTTGACGGTGGTCGAGAAGGTCGCAGAGCCCAAGTCGTCGGAGTCGCCCTCCTGCGCCGAGGAACCAGCGGGAAAGATCAGATCCAGATGGTCGGCGACCACCTGGGAGGCCAGCTGGTAGGCCCCTGCCGAACTCAGGGGACGCGTGTCCTGGTCCATGCCCACCAACAGGCCATACTGGCGCACGATGGACTGGAAAAAGGCATCATAGGTGGACACGGTCGGCTTGAGGAAGTTGCGTTCGGGATCCACGCCCGAGGTGCTTCTGCCCTGGTCGCGTCGGATGACCGCCGCCCCCACCCTGGACTGGAGTTCGGATGCGGCCTTGCGGGTGAAGGTCAATCCCAGAATCTGCTCGGAGGGCACTCCCCGGCGGATCAGGGCGATGATCCGGCTGGTCATGGTCATGGTCTTGCCCGAGCCGGCGCCGGCCACCACCAGAAGATCCTCATTGACATCCGCATCGACGATAGCGGACTGTTCGGCAGTCTGCTTCATTCCTGATCCTCCAGTAGGTTGGGCGCCACCAGTTGCCATGCCTGGCATTCCTGGCCATTGCCGGCCCGATGGCAACGGGCCGGGTCGAAGACCGCATCATCCAGGCCAGCCGCCAGTTTGACCCCGGCAGCGAAGAAGACCCTGGCTATCATGGTCAGCCCCCATACAGCCTGGGAGGAGACCCTGGCGGCTCGGACCATGGCCCACAGGTCCGCATCCACCCCGGGCGGCACCTGATCAGGCAGGTCCGCAGGCTCGGCCTTGGACTTGAGCGGGGAGGGCATGCCGGTTCTGGGCTGAGCGACAGTGACCAGCCTGTCACCCTCGAACAGGGGCGGCTGATAGGCCATCTCCTCCCGGCGCAGGCCCGTTTGCGCATCCTTGGGCGGGGCTTGCAGCTGCAGGAGCAGGGACTGGCTCAGCCTCATACTTTCGGTCCTCTCCAGGTCGGGGGCCTGCGACAGGCTCCAGGCCGCCCCCACCTCCGGGCTGCTGCCGGGCGTGGGCGGGAAGGCCAGTCCCAGCTGATAGCAGACCAGCTGCAGGTCGTTGAAGAGCTGCCCCTGGGTATAGGGGACTCTGCCGGTCTTGTAGTCCACCAGCCGCAGACGGATGCCCTCGGGCAGGGACCTGACCTCCAGACGGTCGATGCGGCCGGTCAGCCTGACCGTCGTCCTGGCATCCAGGGCTGCCGGGAAGCCGTCGACCAGGCCTGACATCAGGGCGAAGAGCCCGTCGGCATCCAGAGGCCTGTCAGGGAAGGTGGCTTTCCAAAGAGGGACCAGGTCCTCTACGGACAGGCTGACGTCGAAGGAACGCTCGCTCTGGACCCCCAGCAGGTCGCCGACCGGGACCGGGCTCTTGCCCTCCAGGCCGTATTCGGAATCCGAGGAGCGGACGAAATAAGAGGCCAGGTTGTCCAGGATGGACCCCACCCGGCTGCTGCGACCGCGCTGGTCATAGAGTTCGTCAGGGTCCCGCAGGCGCTGTTCCTGGGGAGCCAGATCCTGGTAGATGTCCAGAAGCGCATCCCGCACCTGCTGCTGGCGGGCATCAGGATCGCCCTGGCCAGGGCGATCCAGACCCTGGGCCGTGCCCTCGCTGGCCACCTTGTGAATCAGGGAGCCGAACTCCGTGGGCACCCTGGATGGGGAAGGGCCGGAGAACTGATCGCCCAGGGCCCACTCCAGGGGGCAGTTCCATATGGCATCGACCGCTGAGGGCGAAAGGAGAACCACCTGGCGGTCGGACCGGTGTTCATGGCGATGGTCACGGTCGTGGGTTCGATCCGGTCGCTCAGCCTGCCCGGCGGCAACAGGTGCGGGCCGAGAAGCACGGTCCCTTTCAGCAACCGATGCGACGCCTGAGGCGGCGGCCTGTGCAGTATGAACTTCTTCCTCCGAGGCCGACTCAGCAGCGCCATCCTGGCCATAGTCATAGAGGAAAGGCCAATGCCGGGGATCGGCAGAATCCTGGCCCTGATCGGCCAGCAGCCGCAAGGTCTGCACGGCATCGTCCACGCGGTACCGGTCAATCCGGCCCTCCGGAAGCAGCGCCTGGACAGCCAGGACGGACCGGGCGGCCGCCGTCAGGCCCCTGGCAGACACCTCCAGCCCTCCGTAGCGCTCACTGCCGCCTGAGCCAGCGCCGACCATGCTGAACTCGGCCTGGCTCATATCTGCAGTGCGCGGATAACGTTCAGGCAGATAGCCGTAGAGGAAGTCCGAAGGAACCAGGTCATCGTTCCAGACCGCGCTGATGCGCACCTGGGTCCGGGCCCGGGTCAGCGCCTCCAGGAAGCCCTTCTTCTCGGCATAGAGGATGGAGCGCAGGGCAGGATCGTGGCTGAGCGTGTCCGCCAGGGGGTCGCCGATGCGGTCGTGCAGAACCAGGTCGGCCAGCTCCTCGGCTCCGAACATGGTGTCGCGGGGGATCAGATTGGGCCAGACCCCGTCCTGGACGGCGGGCAGCCAGACCAGGGGCCAGTCAGTGGCCAGGGCCGCGGCCCCGGCGGGTGTGGTCAGGGTGACGGCGTGCTCGATGGGCCCGATCCGCGCCAGTGAGTCGGCCTCGACCTGCATGGTGCGCACCTGGTCCATGAAGGCCTCGACCGTGGGGAAACGACGGGAGCCGGCCGCGTATTGGAAGAGCCGCATGAGCGCGTCCAGACGGTCATTGGCCTCCTCACCCTCCTGGGTGGCCATCAGGGCCCGCCGCTGCCAGTCGTCGGCCAGGTCCAGGCTCCGCCAGGCCTCCCAGAGCACGTATTGGGGCTGACGGTCCTCCAGGGCGCTGATGCGTGTGGCCGTCAGGCGCAGAACCTGCAGGGCCTTGTCCAGGACCTGAACGTCAGGATCCTCACGGCGACCTCCTGCGATGGCGGTCATGGCCTCCAGAATGATCCCTGAGGATCGGTCATCCGGGTCCAGAACCAGCAGGGTCTCCAGGGCCTGAACAGACAGAATGGCTGGCCGTTGAGCATCCTGGTCGCCCAGATCCACCGGCTGGTCGGGGGCCGAGGAAGTGGAGAAGGGGCCGGACCCGCCCCCTGGCTCGACGGAATCGTGCCTGGTCAACAGGGAATCGTCGACGCTGATGCCGGATGAACGGTCCCGCTGGGCACGCCGCTCGGCCAGAACCTTGACCCAGGCCTGCCAGGCCTGTCCCAGGAGGGGCAGGTCGTCCAAGGAGCCTGATGAGTCCGGATCGCTCCCCTGCTGGCCGGACAAGGGGGCCAATGCGGCCATGGTCTCCATGATGGACTCCAGGCGTTCCATCCTGACGGGACGCTCTTGACGAGCGGCGGTGGCGGGAACCCGGAAGAGCGGGCCAGCCATCAGGGTGCGCAGGCGCGAACGGATCCAGGCTGCCACCTGGGCGGGATCGTCCGGGGCGCTTCCGGCGGTGCCAGGGTCCAGCACCGATTGGGCCAGCTCGACCAGGGCGAAGAGCCCCTGGATGGCGGGCTCCTGGCTGAGCGGACGGGTCACCGAGGAGAAGCGCACCGGCACGCCCTGAACGCGCAGCTTGCGGCCCAGGTTGCGCAGGGTCATGTTGTCGTGGGCGATGACGGCCATGTCGTTCCAGTCACGATCGTTGGCCAGAAACTCATGCTTGATCTGCCAAACCAGGTCATCGTCCTCCTGGTCAGGGGTGTGGAAGAGCCTGGTCTGCACGCTGCCGTCGCAGATAAGGCTGTCACCGGCGGCCAGGGGCGCCACCGGGCCGGCTCCGGGCCAGGCGGGCAGCTTGCCGGGTCTGTCGGGCAGAGGGGTGTCGCTCTCCTCAACCCCGGCGATGCCCAGGCTGACCCTGGCAGCCACCAGATCGGCGTAGGAGCCCTGGACGCTTTCGGCATGCTCTGCGGCCGCTTCAGGAACCACCATCCTCCGGGGTTTCAGGGTCACGGTGGCAGCGCCCAGACAGGCGAAGTCCTGGGCCAGGAGAGGGGCGGCGGCGCCGGGCATGGGCTTGGACAGGGCCTTTAGGCGAGTGGCCAGAAACTCAGGATAGGAGCCGCGGAAGGACTGGACCGACTGATCGGGATTGCCCACCAGAAGGAGTCGGCAGCCAGCCTGGTTCAAGCCCTGCAAGAGGCCCATCCCGGCCAGGGTGATGTCCTGCCAGTCGTCCACGACCAGCAGGTCAGGCAGGTCGTCATCAGCCAGCCCGTCCAGGCTGCGGGAGGCTTCGACCATAAGCATGGAGGGATCCAGACGGAATTCGTCCGGGTAGCTCTCGGTGATGCTCTGGCGATATTCATCTTCCAGGGCGAAAGCCAGCCGCCACTGCAGGCCCAGCCGGTCGCGACGGTCAGGGTCCATGGGCTGTACGGCCAAGGCATCCAGAAGCTGGTCCCGGTCACCTCTGTCCAGACCCAATTCCGTCATGCGGGCGAACATGTCCCGCAGCTGGGCGATGAACCTGTCGGCGACCCCTACGACCCGTCCTTGACCGTCGCCAACCAGGACGGCCGACCAGCCCGCCCCGTTGCGGAAGTAGCGTTCCAGGAGTCGGCAGACCGCACAGTCGTCCCCGGCCTGTACATGCTCCAGATGGACGGTCATGACCTGCCTGAGCAGGGCATCCTCCTCAGCGCCGTTGAGCAGTCTGGGCAGGAGCGGATCGTGGCCCCCCTGGGCCAGCCGGGACTGTGTCAGCAGACGGAAGGCCAGGGCCTGCAGGGTGCCCACAGGCCGGGTGCGGTCGGACCTGCCCCGCTCAAGAATGACCTGGCGGCTGACCTGGTCGGCCGCGGTCCTACCTGATACGGCCATGCTGGCACCGTCGCCGAACTGCTCCATGCCAGCCAGCAGGGCTCGGGTGGCCAGCCTGGTCTTGCCGCTGCGGGGAGGACCAGCCACCACCAGGGCCCGGGTGGGCCGACCCTCCTCGTTCCGAAGCCGATCACCGATAAGGGCGCGGACCGGTTCCATGGCCTCTTGCGGATCCACCGGTGGCTGCTTGCTCATAGCTACAAGAATAGGGGTCGGCATGGTCCATCTGCAGGCCCCGGAACCCACTGGTCCTGAACCGTCCGCAGGAGGCTCAAAGGAAGCCTGATCGGGAGCGGCGTGCTGTTATCGTGGATTACAGTTCTCAGGCAGTCCCCAGGAGGTGATGTCCCTTGCAGCAGAATGGTTCCCAGGCCCGGCGCCCGGGTGCGGTTCCAGCCATGGACCAGGCGCCGGCGCTGCCCGGGCTGCGGCTCCTGCGACCCCTGGATCTGGGAGGCACCGCCGCCGTCTACCTGTACGAGCAGGAGGGGCTCAACCGACCTGTGGCGGTCAAGGTGGCCCTCCAAGGCAGCATGGACCAGCAGACCCATCAGCTCTTTCTGCGCGAGGCCAAGACCCTGGCCAAGCTCTCCACCCATCCCTGCATCCTGAGCATCCACCAGGCCCTGGTCAGCGATGACGGACGGGATTGCCTGGTGCTCGAATACGCTCCGGGCGGCAGCTGCAAGACCATCATGCTCAAGGGGGGCATGGACCAGGAAGGCGTGCTGGACCTGGGAGTGCGCATGGCTTCGGCCCTCTGCTGCGCCCATGAACGCGGGATCCTGCACCGGGACGTCAAACCCAGCAACTTTCTGATAACCGACCAGGGCCTGTCCGTCCTGGCCGACTTCGGCATCTCCTCTGGCATCTATGGAGGCGAACGGGCCGGCGGGCTTTCCATACCCTGGGCGGCCCCGGAGGTCCTGGCCAACCGCTCGGGAGGGTCCGAGGCCAGCGACATCTACTCCCTGGGCGCCTCGCTCTTCGGCATGCTGGCCGGCCGCTCCCCCTACGAGTACGCCTACCGGGCCCGGGATGAGGATCACCTGGCACAGCTGATCCTGACAGCGGAAACCCCGGTTCTGCACATGGGTGAGGCCTCCCCTGTGCTGGCTGCGGTTCTGGAGAAGGCCATGGCCCATGACCGGGACGACCGCTACTACTCGGCGCTGGAGTTCGGCCGCGCCCTGCAGGAGGTCCAGCAGCAGCTCTACGGCCATGCGACGCCCTTCATCGGCGAGGGAATCGCCCCCTATCCACAGGGAGATGCACGCTCGCACGCCCATACCGGTGCCATGGCAGGCCGGACAAAAAGCAAGGAGTCCGGTCACTCCTGGACCGGGACTGGGGTCAGCTCAAAATCGCGCCTGCAACCAGGCAGGGAGGCCGTCACTGACCATGAAGGCAGCCAGGTTAGGCGGTTTCCCGGCGGCCGCCGCCGTGTGATTCTTCTGGCGCTGATCCTCGCTGCCGTCCTGGCCGTTGCCCTGGTCTGGGCCTTGGTTGTCGGCCTGCCGAACGGATCCGAGCGAGGTTCACAGCCGGCAGCAGGTTCCTCCCAGGTCCAATCCCAGCAGGCGCAGTCCCCGGACCCGACGGATTCGAGCGACCCTCATGACCTGCAGGAGGGCTCAGTTCCCTCGCCCACCCAGGGTCAGGGCCGCTACCAGGGCACCACGGCAGTTTTCGTTTGGGCCAATCCCGACCCCAAACCGGGAGACAGCTATGTTTGGCATCCCTTGGACCAGGGCGGCGCCGAAGATCGTGGCCGCAGCGTACAGACCCGACAGCCGACCGCCCGCATCGACGATCCGCAGGGGGGCCAGACCTGCATCAGCGTCACCCTGGTGCGGGCCGACCGGAGCATGTCCCAGGAACCGACCATCATCTGCGCCGTTCAGTGAACCCTCGGTGGATGAATTTTCACATTCGACCACCCCGACTTTCACAGACCGCCAAGACCCTGCAAACCAGCTAAAATCAGTCCTCAGAGAGAGCATTGACGGCGGTCCGGGACGAGTTAAGAAGCCGAGCCTGTGTGGCAGGACAGGAAAGGAACCCAAGGGATTATGGACTTGCAGGGACGATTCCTGCGGATGCGCCGGGCCGGGCTGCGCCTGCGGCATGCTCTGGCCGTCCGCGCCAGGAACCCTGCCGCCATCCTGGCCGTCACGCTGACGGCGCTGGTCCTGCTCGTCCTGGGCGTCTTATTCGTGCATGGGGTGGACCGCCGCGCCGTTCAGGTGGATGACGGCAGCATCTGGATCACCTCCCAGAACGAGCGCAAGGTAGCCCGGTTCAAGCCCGACATCGGAGAGGCGGACGTGGCCCTGTCGACGGGCACCGACCGCTTCGACCTGGCCCAGAGCGGATACGCGGTCATCCTGGGCCGTGAGGGAGGCATGGCTCCCATAGCGGCCTCCACCGCCACCCTGGGGGACACCACCCGGTCGGATGCCAGGGTTCAACGGATGGTCAACGGACCCACTCTGGCCCTCTTCCAGGCACGGACCGGCAGAATCTGGGTGGGCCGGGCCGCTTCGCCGGGAGATCTGGACCCTCAGCGCCGAGACCCTGTGCTGACCCTAGGCTCCGGGGCCGCCGTCACTGTGGATGCCTCCGGTGCCGTCTACGCCTACCGGCCCTCGGACGGGGTCGTGTTAAGGATCGACGGACCGGACTCCCGGGCCCACCGTGAGCTGGACTCTCTGACGGACCACACTCCCGTCCGGGCCACTGCATTCAGCGTCATCGACGGAAGACCCGTCCTCTTGGCAGGCGACCGGCTCTACTGGCCTAAGGGATCCATCCGGATACCGCACCGGGGAGACCTGCAGCTCCAGTCCACTCCAGTGGATATGGACCGTCAGGGACCCTGGGTGGGCCTGACCGATCAGGAAAGCGTCCACCTGGTCGATCTGGATCACCCCCGGAATCAGGTTGAGACTCTAGGCACCGGCGGCAACGGCCAACCCGCCCAGCCGGTATCCTCGGGCGGATGCCTTTGGACGGCCTGGGCCTCCTCGGGGAACAATTTCCTGCGGCTGTGCGCAACAGGGACAGCCGTGCCGCGAGTCCGGTCACCGCAGCCGCGCCCCTCCACCCTGGAGGCCATCAGCCCCACCTCGGATCTGGTCTTCCGGGCCAACCACCGGAGAGTCATCCTCAACGACGTGCTCACTGGCGATGTCTGGAATCCTCGATCCTCCACCAAGGTGATTCGGCCGCAGTGGCAGACCATGGAGGTCAAGCACGCGGACAGGACCGATCAGCGTCAGGACTCGGCCGACAATCGCCAGCGGTTCGCGGCCACCTGTCGATCAGGATCCCAACCCATCCAGGCCGAGGACGACACCCTGGGCATCCGGGCCGGTTCCAGAGCCCTGCTGGACCCCCTGCGCAACGATCGCCAGACGGACTGCTCGGTTCTGCGAATCGAGGATGCGCGCAGCTCGCAAGGGAATCTGCGCCTGACTCCGGTCATGAACGGCCGCTACCTGCAGGTGGATGCCAGCGACGCACCTGTGGGCCGGGCCCGAATCAACTACTCCATCACCGACGGACGCGGACAGGTCTCCTCGGCTGGCATCGACCTCAGCATCGCCCCTGCCAAGATGGACCGAGGCGACCAGGCACCGGTCCAGAACGACACCCCTCCCGAGTACGAGGTGGAGCAGGGCGCCACGACCACTGTCAACGCCCTGGCCGGCTTCGAGGATCCTGATGGGGACCCGCTGACCCTGGCCGGCGCCGAGTCCGTCAATTCGGATCGGATATCCCTGTCCACCAGGGCTGACGGACAGCTGACCATGAGCGTCGGGTCGGCCACCTCCGGTCGGCTGGCTGTCAAAGTCACTGTTTCCGACGGAGTCATGAGCGGTCAGGGACTGATCTACTTCACCGTCAAACCCGTCAATACCCTGGCTCCACTGGTCGATCCGGTCATTCGCCAGGCCGCTCCCGGCCGAGAGGCCACCGTGGACCTGAGCAGGAGCGTACACGCCAATGCCGCTCAGCCGCTCCGCCTGGTCCGGGTCGACAAACCCGATGAAATCCAGGTGGAGGTCAACGCCGAAAGCCTTTCCTTCACCGCCACCGCCGCCAACCCAGGCACCTATTATGTGCCCTACCGGGTAGCCCAGGGTGACCGGGAGACCCAGGGGCTGGTCAGGCTGGAGGTAGAACACAGCCAGGGCGGATCCGCGCTGCCGGTTCCTGTCAACGACGTAGCCCTGCTGGGGGCCGACCAGACCGCCATCGTCGATCCGCTTGACAACGACCTGGATCCCATGGGCGGAGTGCTGGCCCTGACCGATGTGCGCGTGGATCCGGACTCCGGCATCAAGGTCGGCATCGTGGACCACCGCCGGGTCTACCTGTCTGCCAGAAAAATCCCCACACGGCCGCTGAGCATCGCCTACACAGTTGCCAACGCCGATGGTACGGCTCAGGGGACCATCGTCCTGCAGCCCCCCTCCCTGAGCAGGGCGGCCTCGGCGCCCAAGGCCCCGAATCTGACGGTTGGGGTCCGCTCATCGGGCCTGGTCACGGTTTCGGTCATGGACAAGGTCGCTCACGCTGACGGGACCAGCGTCACCCTGGACCAGCAGCTGACTACGGATCAGCGGACCTTTGCAGGCTTGGCCTTCGTATCCGGGGACACGGTCAGATATCAGGCCAGCGAGCGCACCGGGGACTTCCCAGCCGCCTATACGGTCAGGGACGATCTGGGCAACGCGGCCTCGGGCACCATCACCTTCCGGGTGCATGCCTCCGACCCGGCCAGCAAACCCGCGCCTACACCCAAGGATTTGCGGGCCCAGGTGGCTGCCGGGACCAAGGTGCGCATCCCCGTCCCATTGACCGGCATCGACCAGGATGGAGACTGCGACACCCTGTCCGGCTTGGGCAACCAGGCGCCCAGGCTGGGCAGGATCGTCAAAGCCGGGGCCGACTACCTGATCTATGAGGCCTATCCCGACTCGCACGGCACCGACGAGTTCACCTACGCCGTGGAGGACTGGGTGGGGCAGCGTGCCCAGGCGCGCGTACGCATCGGGGTCTTCCCTGACTCGTCGGTGACCGGGGTCTTCGCCCGGGACGACAAGGTCAGGCTGCGGCCTGGGACCGTGGCCGATGTGCCGGTTCTGCTCAACGACATCTCCGGGGATGATGACTCCTTGAGTCTGGACCCCCACCTGGAGCGCCAGGGCCTGGACCAGGCCAGCGTGGAAAACGGCATGATCCGGCTGACCGCCCCCTCACAGCCGGGCACCTCCTACCTGGTCTACCGGGCACGCAACCGGGCGGGACTGAGCGACCAGGCCACCCTGACCGTGGTCTCGGATCCTCAAGCCCCCATCCAGCCGCCCATAGCCCAGGATTACCAGGTGGCTCCCGAGGACACGGTGGACAAGCGCAGCGTGGAGGTCAATCTGGACGACTCCATCAGCAATCCATCCGGCACCCTCGATGACCTGCGCCTTGGGATTCATCCTGGAGCCAGGGCCCACGCCAGGACCGCAGGCGAAGCCGGCTCCACCAAGCTGGTCATCGACCTGACCGACCAGGCCAGGGCTGTGCCCTACACCGTCACCAACACCCGGTACAAGATCACCTCAATGGCCTTTGTGAAGGTCCCCGCCTATGGGGTATTCCCCCCTGTCCTGAGGCCTCGCGCTCCGGCCCTCAAAGTGCGGGCTGGCCAGAGCATCACCATCGACATCGCCGATCAGGTCAGGGTGGGTGCAGGCAAGACCGCACGGATCACCTCCCGCCAGTCCGTTTCGGCCACCAAGTCCGACGGATCCGACCCCTATGTGGACGAGCACACCCTGAGGTTCACCGCAGCCAAGGACTATGCCGGTCCAGCCTCACTGACCTTTGCCGTCCGTGACGGGGATCCGGGCGGTCAGGCCATCGTCAACGAGTCGGTGCTGACCCTGCCCATCACCGTGGTGGGCGGCAGAGCAGCCCCGCCGGTCCTCTCGGCACCGGTCATCGATCTGGTGGCCGGGGAGCCGGCACAGACCATATCCCTGCCTGCCATGACCCGTTGGCCCCAGGGAAGCGACCCGGCAGACAGCACCTTCTCCTCCGGGGACCCCCAGGGGCCGATCCATGCCAGGCTGAGCCCTCGGGGCCAGCTGAACGTGTCCGCTGACAAGACCGCAACGCCTGGCACCAAGGCCACCCTGCCGGTAACCATCACCGGTTCATCCGGCCAGGTGCGTGCGGTCCTGACCTTCCGCATCGTCGCCACCACCCGGCCCCTGGCTTCGGTCCCCTCACGCCAGGTGGGGCTCAAAGCCGGGCAGAGCCTGGAGCTGAACCTGTTCGACGACGCCCTCAACCCCTTCCCCGACACTCCGCTGCGCTTGGTCGGCCTGGTCAGCGACGACACCTCACGACTGACAGCCAGCAACCTGGGCGACGGGCGGATCGCCATCAAGGCCGATCGTGACATCGGCGCCTCCACCAACACCATTCTGGCCACGGTCGAGGATGGCAGCCGGGATCCGGGACGCCGGGTGAGCGCCACCATCACCGTGGGCATCATCGACCGCCCGCAGGCCCCCAGAATGCTGGCGGGCGCCGCCCAGGCCGGCGACGGAACGGTTCGCCTGGCCTGGGAGCCGGGCGCAGCCAACGGCAGTCCAGTGGACGAATACCGGGTCTCATACACCTCATCGGCAGGCTCGGGACAACGCTCCTGCGGCAATGCCGTCACCTGCCGGGTCGACGGGCTGGCCAACGGCCATGACTACTCCTTCACTGTCCAAGCCCACAACCAGGTGGGCTGGTCCCCAGCCTCCTCGCCGGCGGCAGCCAGACCGGACGCGCTTCCCGGAGGCGTGCAGGCGCTGACCGTGGACGGCGGCAGCAAGGAAACTCTGACCGTCACCTGGCGCCCGCCAGAGAATCATGGCTCGCCCATCCAGGGCTATACGGTCCACGGCGAGGGTTCCGGCTGCGGTTCGCCACGATGGCGCGCGGCCACCGCCACCAAGGCGGTCTTCGATGTCGGCCATGACGAGGCAGGAGCCACCTGCACGGTGAGGGTGACTCCGGCCAATATGGCCGGATCCGGACCTGTGGCCTCAGCCTCTGGAGCCACCTGGTCGCATCCGGATCCCCCTGCATTCCAGACTCTGGAGTACCAGGGCAAGGACCAGGTCAAGCTGGTCCTTGCCCCCGGGGGCGAACACGGCCGGTCCTGCGCAGACATCCAGGTGAGCATCGATGGCCTCGACTCCGACAAGGCCTCCTGGACCCTGCCCTGCAACCAGCCGGAGGTCAGTGAAGTCATCACCCTGCCTGCTGGATCCGCCAAGCCAGGTGACACGCTGACCTTCCGGGCAGTCGCTCGCATCCGCGGGATGGGGTCCGAAGGCCATTCGCCTGCCGCCACCAAGGAGCTGACCCTGCCCAAGGAGACCAACAAGCCAAGAGACAAGACCCTTACCCGTCAGGGGTCCCCTCAGCAGACAAGGATGAATGACCATGGATGAACGAAACGCACAGGAACCCATCCAGCAGGACGGCACCATCCCGGATGACGCGACCAGGAGAAGTACCCCCAAAGCCGTCCGCGAGGAGGGCAGCGAGAGCCGACGGATCCCTGCCGACCGACTGGATGTACTCAAGCGGCAGCGCCAAGCCCTCATGGCCGGTCTGGGCCAGCAGGAATCCGCTCCGGCGGTGAGCGATGACCGGACCCGGCCCGGTCGCATCCCTGTGTCTGCCAGACAAAGAATAAGCGGGGAGTCCGGAGCGGAATCCAGCCCATCTGACCGCACCATGATTGAAGACGGGACCATCCCCGGCCGCCAGCCGGTCCGTGACCTGTTCGCCCGGCCCTCATCAGCTCCTGCAAGGCCTGACCTTGTCGATGTCACTGATCAGTCCCGTCACCCCCAGCTGGAGAAGACCTCGGCCCCCACGTACGCAGTCAGGACCGACGAACCCGGGGAGGTGGAAGAGACAGAACGGGACAGGCGGTCTTCCACCGAAGCAGCGGATCGGGCAGCAGGCACCAGGCAGCAGAGGCGATCAATCCAGACCGCAGGCAGCAGCCAGGCCGCCGTGGATGTGCCGACCTTCGCCGGCCTCTTCCGCTCCATCGTGGACAACGTCGGCCAGGCGGTGCTGGGCAAGGAGGAGACCATCGCCCTGTGCGTCACTGCCCTGATCGCGGGAGGCCATGTGCTCCTGGAAGACAATCCAGGCACCGGCAAGACCCAGCTGTCACGCGCCCTGGCTGCCTCCATCGCCGTGGACTGCAAGCGAATCCAGTTCACCCCCGACCTGCTGCCCTCTGATCTGCTGGGCGTGACCTTCTATGACCAGTCTCAAGGACGATTCTCCTTCCGGCCCGGGCCGGTCTTCGCCTCCCTGGTTCTGGCCGACGAGATCAACCGAGCCTCCCCCAAGACCCAGTCGGCCCTGCTGGAGGTCATGGAGGAGGGTCAGGTGACCGTGGATGGCCGCACCTACCGCCTCCCCCGGCCATTCATGGTTATGGCCACCCAGAATCCCATCGAGCAGCTGGGCACCTATGCCCTGCCCGAGGCGCAGATGGACCGCTTTCTGATCCGCACCTCGCTTGGGGCGCCTGGGCACGATGCCAGCATGCGCATCCTTCAAGAGGCCGACATCCGCGACCGGGCAGGCCTGGTGGAACCGGTGGTCGACGCCGCCCAGGTGGAGGCCATGGCCGTCTGCGCCTCCAAGGTCTTCTGCGATTCATCCATCATGGAATACGTCATCCACATCATCGAAGCCACACGGCACAGTCCCGCCATCCGGGTCGGCTCCTCCATCAGAGGCGGGCTGGCTCTGGTCCGTTGCGCCAGGATCCGGGCCTGTGCCCAGGGCCGCGACTACGTGATCCCCGATGACGTCAAGGACCTGGTCGACCCCATCCTGGCCCACCGGCTGGTCCTGACCGCCCAGAGCAGGCTGGCGGACATGGATGAACACCAAGCGCTGGCCGAAGCCCTGGCCAAGGTCCCCGTCCCCACAGGAGAGCAGTGAGCCATGACCGCCTTCGCCAGCCGACCTGCCCCGAAAGCGAGACCGGCATCCTCGACGGGATCCAGACAGAGCCTGCGATCCCGGGCCGCCGGCCTATGGCAGTCGATCACCGCCCTGGGCCGGGCTATGGCTCTGGCCGCACTCCTGTGCGCTTTGGCCTTCGTCCCTACAGGCTGGCGTGAACTGCTGGCGGGCGCTCTGCTGGGCGCGGGCATGCTGCTGTTTGGGCTGCTGACGAGCCTGGGCAACCTGTCCTGCAACGCTGAAACGAGTCTGAACCAAGGCCATCTGGAGGTGGGTGGCCAGGCCGAGCTGGTCCTGGTTCTGACCAACCCAGGCAGCCGTTCCACCCGTCGCGGCCGAATCGGTCTGGCTCTAGGCCAAGGAACGGTCATTGCGCCCCTGCCAGCCCTGGCCCCCGGCCAGAGTCACCAGATCCGCTTGAAGCTGGAAGCCAGGTCCCGCGGCGTGATTGACCTGGGCCCGGTGACCATGGAGGCCGGCGATCCGCTGGGGCTCATCCGTCGCCGCCGAATTCTGACCGGCGCCCGAAAACTCTACATCCATCCCCGCACGGTGGCCCTGCCGCCCCTCGAAGCCGGACTGGAACGCGACCTGGAGGGGGATCCTGGTTCTGGCATTGTCGACGACGATCTGGAATTTCATGCCCTGCGCCCCTACGTTCCGGGCGATGACATAAAACGGGTCCACTGGTTGTCCACTGCCCGGGCCGGCACCCTGATGGTCCGCCAGTACGAGCCCACCCTGCGCACCAGGACCGAACTGATCCTGGACGGCCAGGCCGCCTCCTACCGGAACGCGGATGAGTTCGAACTGGCGGTCGAAATCTATGCTTCCCTGGGCTGCCGATGCCTGCTTGACGGCCGTCGGCTGCAAGCGTTGGCTCCGGAACCGGACGATCCTGATGCCCATGGAACCACCCTGCCTACGGAGGATCCCCGAAGCTTTCTGGATGCCTGCAGCGCCATCCGCCCCCGTCAGGACAGCTACGACAAGCCCGACCTGGCTGAGGCTCCCGAGCGGACCAGTCTGACCATCCTGGTGACCGGTTCGCTGGGCGACCGCCAACCCTCAGCCCTGATGGACGGATCGGCCCAAAGCGCATCCCCGGTCATGCTGCTGGCTGCTGACTTGGGCGCCAATCCAAGCCTGCAGACGCAGCCGGGGTTGGTCAACGCTGTTTTGGGCAACAGGAAGGACCTTCCCATCCTCTTGGAGACCCAGCCATGAGCACATCAGCATCGTGGATGGACCAAGCCCAGAGGGAGCCTATCCGCCTGATCGACCGGGCTGGTCTGCAGTCCACTGTCGACCCGACCAGGCACCGCTCCCCCATGATTCTGGTCGCCGCATTGGCTCCACTCGATCTGCTGGCCGGACTGCAGCTGCTGCCGGTCTATGGCAGCCTGCCCTTCTGGCTGACAGTGGGAGCCGCAGCATGTCTGGCCGGACTGTTGATCGCCATGCTCCCCCGCCGTGGCATTGCCACAGCCCTCCTGCAGCCTCTGCTGCTGATCGCAGCCCAGTTCCTGCTGGGCCCCATCCTCGCTCTGAACGGGACCACCCTGGCCCATGTCCTGCCCACCTGGTCAACCCTGGCACAAGGTTGGTCCGCCACCTTCGGCGCTTTCAAGACCCTGGCAGCCATCGATCCCCCACTCGGCCAGGAAGCAGGCGGACTGATGGCCCTGTGGACGCTGATGCTCTGGACCTGCTATCTGGCCGTGCTGCTGGCCCGCCATGGCCTGGGTCGCAACCTGGGACGGCCCGCGCACCCCGTGGCCGTCCTGACAGCCACGCTGCCCATCCTGGCCGCCATGGCTGTGTCAGCAGCCCTAGGCACCAGCAGGGGCCTCTACCCGGCATTGACGGGCGGCATCCTCTGGCTGCTCCTGCTGATCTGGTGCGCCAGCGGGCTGGGGCTGATCCGTCTGCAAGGGCTCGCATCCACTCTTCTGGCCTTGGCATTGACAGCTGGACTGATTTTCTCCGCTGGACTGCTGCCCGCCCCGACCCGGCTGGTCATTCGTGACCACTATCAGCCGCCCATGGACCCCTACCAGTTCACCAGCCCCTTGAGCGACTACCGGGCGTACATCAAACGCCACCGCGACGATACCCTGGTCACGGTCCGCAACCTGCCCGCTGGCACCCCGGTCCGTATGGCCGTCATGGACCGTTATGACGGCAAGGTCTGGAATCTGTCCGACTCCTCGGGCGCAGGAGCAGCCGACTACCGGCGCATCGGCGCCAAGATCCGCACGGAAAGGCAACAGGAGCAGGCCCAAGACAGCGGACAGGCCGGACAGCCTTTTACCGCGACCTTCCTGATTCGAGAGGGGTTCGACCATGCCTGGTTGCCCTCCGCCGGACAAGTCGACGGCATCGATACGGATCAGGGCCTGCAACGCAAGGACCTCTACTTCAACAAGGCCACAGACACCACACTGACCGATCAGCCCCTGCAGAAGGGGACCAGCTATTCGGTGCACGGCGTGGCCGAAGGCCGACCCGCAACCCGTCGTATAGCTGACAGCGATCCGGGAGATGCGCAGGTGCCTGCCCTGGCGGATGCACCTGAGAGCCTGCCCAAGGCGGCTGCTTCCATGACCTCCATGCAGGTGCGCGGCGGCGCCAGGGCCCTGGCCATTGAGGAACGGCTGCACCAGGAGGGATGGTTCTCCCACGGTCTGGCAGGAGACTACCCGTCGCCCTCCGGCCATGGCGACTATCGGATCAATCAGCTCCTGCAAGGCCAGGCCATGGTGGGCGACAGCGAACAATACGCCTCGGCCATGGCCCTCCTGGCCCGGCAGATGGGCCTGCCATCCCGAGTGGTCTTGGGATTCCTGCCCAAGAACCGCGATGGCTCCATCAGCCGGGCACGGACCAGGACCCAGGCGGATGGGAGCACCAGAATCGACTTCACCGGACGCGATGCCCAGGCCTGGGTGGAGGTCAGTCTGAAAGGACTAGGGTGGGTCCCCTTCTACCCCACGCCACCGGAGACCAAGATCCCGGACAAGTCCTTGGACTCCACGCCACCCAATCCGCGCACCCTGGTCCGCCAGCCGCCGCCCCCGCTGGTCGATCCTCCCCGCGACGACCGGGCCACCCAGGGTCGAACTACCGTCGGCGGACAGGAAGCATCGCGACAATCTTCACCCTCCTTCTGGAAACGGTATGGACCTTTGATAGCCAGAGTGACGCTCTGGACCATGCCGCTCTGGCTGCCGGCTCTCCTGGTTCTGGCCCTGCTGGCTGTCAAGGCTTGGCTACGCCGACGGGCCCGGTCGACCGGCGACCCGAAGACACGCATCCGCGCCGGCTGGCGACAGATCGGCAACCTGGGCAGACAAACCGGCCTGTCCCTGGAGGGCACCCGTAGCGAGCAGGCAGCTCTGATCGCCCAGACCCTGCTGGCTGACCCCCCAGGGTCCTCGTCGACTGGTCTGCGCCGGGATCTGGATCGACTGCGCAACATGGCCGATCAGGCCTCGTTCGACCGGCACCCTTCAGACGAGCAGGAGGCCGTAGACTGCTGGCAGCTGGTGGACAAGCTGCGATCCGCCATCCTGGCATCCCTGCCACGAACCCGACGCTGGCGGACCCTGCTTTCCCCTAGGCATCTGCGCTGACCTATCTGCCATGGCTGAAATCGCCGTGACGTGTCCTTCGCGCCCAGAACCGGTCACTAAACAGCCATCGTCTGCTACTATCTACCGGCAAAAACCTAGACCGCGAGAAAAACAAGATGAGGGCCCGTGCGATCATAGCGATCGCACGGGCCCTCATCCTTTATCACATATCCGGCAGCCGAATCCGCTAGGCCGGGTCATCCGGCCCAAGCGGATCTGCGGCTATCGGTTGTTCAGACGCTCACTGGTTGGAGTGCTGGTCCTCCGAGGAGGAGAAGGTGGCCGAACCAGGCTGCTGGGACGGCTTCTGATCGGAGTCACTGCCATCGGCGGCATCCGAAGATCGGGCGCCCGCGGCAGCCGTCTGATCGCCGGCCTCAGCTGACGGATCCTGCACGTTGGGGGTGTCCAGATGGCTCTGGCCGCCCTGGTCGTTGAGGAAGTCGTCAGGGTTGAAGTCGTCGCCCAGCTTCAGATCCCCGAAGTCGATGTTGGAGAAGTCCACATCGTTCAGGTCGGCGTCGCTCAGATCCACGTCGCCGCCACCCAGGCCGAAGTTGGGGTAGATGGTGTCGCGGATGGCCTTGTCGGGCTCCACAGTGGCGTTGCGGTACCTGGCCAGGCCGGTGCCGGCAGGGATCAGCTTGCCGATGATCACGTTCTCCTTGAGGCCCTTGAGGTCGTCGACCTTCTGGTTCAGAGCGGCCTCGGTGAGCACGCGGGTCGTCTCCTGGAAGGAGGCGGCCGACAGCCAGGAGTCGGTGGCCAGGGAGGCCTTGGTGATGCCCATGAGCTCGGGGCGTCCAGCAGCCGGCTTGCCTCCGGCCTTGACGGCCTTCATGTTGGCAGCCTTGAACTTGGCCTGGTCAACCAGCTCGCCGGGCAGCAGGTCGGTGTCGCCCGAGTCGATGACCGTGACGCGGCGGAGCATCTGGTGGACGATGACCTCGATGTGCTTGTCGTGGATGTCCACGCCCTGGGAGCGGTAGACCGTATGCACCTCGTTGACGATGTTCACCTGGGCAGCGCGCGGGCCGAGGATGCGCAGGATCTTCTTGGGATCCACGGAGCCCTCGATCAGCTGGGTGCCGGCCTCGACGTGCTGTCCGTCCTTGACCATCATGGGCGCACGGCGGGTGACCGGGTAGGTCAGCGCCTCCACGGAGGTGTCATCGGGGGTCAGGGTCACCTGGCGGCCGCGATCAGTGTCCTCCACCTTGACGGTGCCGGGGAACTCCGCGATGGGAGCCTCGCCCTTGGGGGTACGGGCCTCGAAGAGCTCGGTGACACGGGGAAGACCCTGGGTGATGTCGGAGGCCGAAGCCACGCCGCCGGAGTGGAAGGAACGCAGCGTCAGCTGGGTGCCGGGCTCGCCGATGGACTGGGCGGCCACAATGCCCACAGCCTCGCCCACATCCACCAGCTTGTTGGTGGCCAGGGACCAGCCATAGCACTTGGCGCACACCCCGCGGGTGGACTCGCAGGTCAGGACCGAACGGGCCTTGACCTCCTCCACGCCGTGGGCGACCATGTCGCGAAGGACATCCATGGACAGGGCATCGCCACGCTTGTAGAGCACGGTCTTGCCGTCCTTGGGGTCGATGACGTCGGCGGCCAGGAGCCTGGAGTAGGGTCCGCCGTCGGCGGCCTTGACCAGAACCAGGTTGCCCTGCTCGTCGCGCTCGGCCACCTTCATGGTCAGACCGCGCATGGTGCCGCAGTCCTCCTCGCGCACGATCACGTCCTGGGAGACATCGACCAGACGACGGGTCAGGTAGCCCGACTCGGCGGTGCGCAGTGCGGTGTCGGCCAGACCCTTGCGGGCGCCGTGCTGGGAGATGAAGTACTCCAGCACCGACAGGCCGTCGTGGTAGTTGGACTTGACGGGTCGAGGGATGATCTCGCCCTTGGGGTTGGCCACCAGGCCTCGCATGCCGGCGATCTGGCGGATCTGCATCCAGTTGCCTCGTGCCCCGGACTGGACCATGATATTCACGTTGTTGTCCGGAGTGAAGTGCTTCTGCATGGCATCAGCCACCTTGTCGGTGCACTCGGTCCACAGGTTGATCAGCTCCTGACGGCGCTCCTCGTCGGTCAGCAGACCCATGTCGTACTGGGAGTTGACCTTGGCGGCCTGCCCCTGGTACTCGTTGACGATCTTTTCGCGCTCGGGCGGCACCACGATGTCGGAGAAGGCCATGGTCACGCCGGACCACTGGGCCCGGGTGAAGCCCAGATCCTTCAGGGCATCCAGGGTGGCCGCGACCTGGGCGGTCGAGTACCGGGTGGCGATGTCGTCCACGATGCCGGACAGCTTGCCCTTGGGCACCTGCTCGTTGATGAAGGGGTAGTCCACAGGCAGCGTCCGGTTGAACAGGACCCGCCCGTAGTTGGTGGCGAAGAGCCTGGATCCGTCCTTGAAGACCTCCTCCTTGACCACGTCGGGGCTGCCGGGCTCGGGGTCGATGACCTTGAGGTCGCCGGGCTCCCAATCCTTGGGCATGACGAAGTCGGCGGGGACCCGCAGCAGGATCTTGGCCTGCATGTCGATCTCACCCAGGTCCAGGGCCATCCGGGCCTCGGCCAGGCTGGAGAAGATCCGGCCCTGCCCCTTGGCGCCGTCAACCACAGTGGTCAGGTAGTACAGACCCAGAATCATATCCTGGGAGGGCATGGTGACCGTGTGGCCGTCGGCGGGCTTGAGGATGTTGTCGGAGGCCAGCATGAGCGAACGCGCCTCAGCCTGGGCCTCTGCCGACAGGGGCAGATGGACTGCCATCTGGTCGCCGTCGAAGTCGGCGTTGAAGGCCGCGCAGGCCAGCGGGGGCAGGTGGATGGCCTTGCCCTCGACCAGGATCGGCTCAAAGGCCTGGATGCCCAGACGGTGCAGCGTAGGCGCACGGTTGAGCAGGACGGGATGCTCGGAGATGACCTCCTCCAGCACGCCCCAGACCTCGGGGTCGCCGCGGTCGACCAGCCGCTTGGCGCTCTTCATGTTCTGCGCGTAGTTGAGGTCCACCAGCCGCTTGATGACGAAGGGCTTGAAGAGCTCCAGGGCCATGGGCTTGGGCAGGCCGCACTGGTGCATGCGCAGGGAGGGCCCGACCACGATCACGGAACGGCCCGAGTAGTCCACGCGCTTGCCCAGCAGGTTCTGACGGAAGCGGCCCTGCTTGCCCTTGAGCATGTCTGCCAGGGACTTCAGGGGGCGGTTAGAGGCTCCGGTGACGGGACGGCCACGGCGGCCGTTGTCGAAGAGGGAGTCCACGGCCTCCTGGAGCATGCGCTTCTCGTTGTTGAGCATGATCTCAGGGGCGCCCAGCTCGATCAGGCGCTTGAGCCTGTTGTTGCGGTTGATGACGCGCCGGTAGAGGTCGTTGAGGTCGGAGGTGGCGAAGCGGCCGCCGTCCAGCTGCACCATGGGGCGCAGGTCGGGCGGAATGACCGGGACGACATCCAGGACCATGGCCTCGGGCTTGTTGCCGGTGTTCAGGAAGGCGGAGACCACCTTGAGCCGCTTCAGGGCACGGGCCTTGCGCTGGCCGGAGCCAGTGTCGATCTCGTGGCGGAGCTCCTTGGCGGCACCCTCCAGGTCGAAGTCCTGCAGGCGCTTCTTGATGGCCTCGGCGCCCATGCAGCCCTCGAAGTAGTCGCCGTAGCGGTCCTGCATCTCCCGCCACAGATCCACGTCGCCCTCCATGTCGCCGGGCTTCAGGGTCTTGAAGCGGTCGAAGACGGCGGTGACCCTCTGGATCTGGTCGTCGTAGCGCTTGCGGATGGCGGTCATGTCCCGCTCGGCCCCGTTGCGCAGACGGGCCTTCATAGAGCCCTTGACCTCGTCGGTCTTCTCCAGCTCGGCCAGGTCCTCCTCCAGCTTCTTAGCGCGCTTGTCGATCTCCAGGTCGCGCTTCTTCCCCAGCTGGGTGATCTCGTTGTCGAACTCGTCCTGCAGGTCGGGCAGATCCTTGTGGCGCTTGTCCTCATCCACCTTGGTGACCATGTAGGCCGCGAAGTAGATGACCTTCTCCAGGTCCTTGGGCGCGATGTCCAGCAGGTAGCCCAGCCGGGAGGGCACGCCCTTGAAGAACCAGATGTGGGTGACGGGGGCGGCCAGCTCGATGTGGCCCATACGCTCGCGGCGGACGCGGGATCGGGTGACCTCCACGCCGCAGCGCTCGCAGACGATCCCCTTGAAGCGCACGCGCTTGTACTTGCCGCAGGCGCACTCCCAGTCGCGGGTGGGTCCGAAGATCTGCTCGCCGAACAGGCCGTCCTTCTCGGGCTTCAAGGTACGGTAGTTGATGGTCTCGGGCTTCTTGACCTCGCCATAGCTCCAGCCGCGGATGTCATCGGCCGTGGCCAGTCCGATTCTCAGTTTGTCAAATGCATTGACGTCCAGCACTCTATGTCCTGTCTCTGATCTTGTAACTGCTCTGAAGTTTGCCTTTTAGCGGGATGCCCGCAGTGTGGGCATCCCTGTGACTGGTGGTTCAGCGGTACTCCGGCTCGGGAGCTGACTGGTCGGCCTTGGCGGCGGCGTCCGGGCGGGCGCCGATGTTGAAGCCCAGGTCGTCGGAGGCGGCGTTGGGGTCGTCGTCCTCGTCCTTCATCTCGATCACGTTGCCTTCGGCGTTGAGCACCTCCACGTTCAAGGAGAGCGACTGCATCTCCTTGAGCAGCACCTTGAAGGATTCGGGAATACCGGCCGCCGGCAGGTTCTCCCCGCGCACGATGGCACCATAGGCCCGCACACGGCCGTCCACGTCGTCGGACTTGGTGGTCATCATCTCGTGCAGGGTGTAGGCGGCACCGTAGGCCTCCAGGGCCCAGACCTCCATCTCGCCGAAGCGCTGGCCGCCGAACTGGGCCTTGCCGCCCAAGGGCTGCTGGGTGATCATGGAGTAGGGGCCGGTGGACCGGGCGTGGATCTTGTCGTCCACCAGGTGGTGGAGCTTGAGCATGTACATGTAGCCCACGGAGATCGGCTTGGTGAAGGGTTCGCCGGTGCGGCCGTCGTAGAGCACGGCCTTGCCGTCGTCGCCCACCAGGCGCTCGCCGTCACGGTTGGGCAGGGTGGTCTTGAGCAGGCCGTTCAGGGCATCCTGCCGTACGCCGTCGAAGACCGGTGTGGCCACGGCTGTGCCGGGCTCGGCCTTCTCCGCACCTGCCGGAATGTGCTTCTTCCACTCGGCCTCCAGGTTGGGATCCAGGCTGATGTCCCAGCCGGAGTGGGCGATCCACCCCAGGTGGAGCTCCAGGACCTGGCCCAGGTTCATGCGCGAGGGCACGCCCAAGGGGTTGAGCATGATGTCGATGGGGGTGCCATCGGCCATGAAGGGCATATCCTCCTCGGGCAGGATCCTCGAGATGACGCCCTTGTTGCCGTGGCGGCCGGAGAGCTTGTCGCCCTGGGTGATCTTGCGGTGCTGGGCGATGTAGACCCTGATCATCCGGTTGACGCCGTTGGGCAGCTCGTCGCCGTCCTCCTCGGCATCCTCGCGGGTGACCTCCTTGACCTCGATGACCGTGCCGGTCTCGCCATGGGGCACCCTGAGGCTGGTGTCGCGCACCTCGCGGCTCTTCTCGCCGAAGATGGCCCGCAGGAGCCGCTCCTCGGGGGTCAGCTCGGTCTCGCCCTTGGGGGTGACCTTGCCGACCAGGATGTCTCCGGCCTCGACCTCGGCACCGATGCGGATGATGCCGCGCTCGTCCAGGTTGGCCACTGCGTCCTCGCCCACATTGGGCAGGTCGCGGGTGATCTCCTCGGCGCCCAGCTTGGTCTCGCGGGCGTCGGTCTCGTACTCCTCGATGTGGATGGAGCTCAGGGTGTCGTCCTGGACCAGACGCTGGGAGATGATGACGGCGTCCTCGTAGTTGTAGCCGTTCCAGGGCATGAAGGCCACCAGGAGGTTCTTGCCCAGGGCCATCTCGCCCTTCTGGGTGGCGGGGCCATCGGCCAGGACCGTGCCGGCCTCGACCCGCTCCCCATCCTTGATCAGGGGAACCTGGTTGTAGCAGGTGGTCTGGTTGGACCGCTGGAACTTGGCCAGCTTGTAGGAGGACTGGGTGCCGTCGTCATTCATGACGCGGATCATGTCGGCGGAGACGTAGGTGACCACGCCCGGCTTCTCTGCCAGGATGACGTCACCGGAATCGATGGCGGACCGCCACTCGGAGCCGGTGCCCACCAGGGGACGCTCGGACTTGACCAGGGGGACGGCCTGACGCTGCATGTTGGTGCCCATCAGCGCTCGGTGGCCCTCGTCGTGCTCCAGGAAGGGGATCAGGGAGGCGCCCACCGAAACCATCTGCCGGGGGGAGACATCCATCAGGTCCACCTGGGAGACGGGCACATCCTTGGCCTCGGCCTCGGCGTCACGCACCAGGGCCTCGTCCTCGACGAAGTGTCCGGTCTCGTCGATCTCCTGGTTGGCCTGGGCGATGGTGTGCTCGGACTCCTGGTCGGCGGTCATGTAGACCACGTCGTCGGTCACCTGGCCATCGATGACCTTGCGGTAGGGGGTCTCGATGAAGCCGAAGGGGTTGACCCGGGCGAAGGTGGCCAGGGAGCCGATCAGACCGATGTTGGGGCCTTCAGGGGACTCGATGGGGCACATGCGTCCGTAATGGGAGGGGTGCACATCGCGCACCTCCATGGAGGCGCGGTCGCGGGACAGGCCGCCGGGGCCCAGGGCCGAGAGACGACGCTTGTTGGTCACGCCGGCCAGCGGGTTGTTCTGATCCATGAACTGGCTCAGCTGGGAGGTTCCGAAGAACTCCTTGATGGTCGCGTTGACCGGGCGGATGTTGATCAGGGACTGCGGGGTGATGGCCTCCGCGTCCTGGGTGGTCATCCTCTCGCGGACCACGCGCTCCATACGGCTCAGGCCGGTGCGCAGCTGGTTCTGGATCAGCTCGCCCACCTGGCGGATGCGGCGGTTGCCGAAGTGGTCGATGTCGTCCACATCCACCCGCAGCTCGATGTCATGGCCGTCGCGGCGGCCAGGGAAGGTCTGCCCGCCGGCATGCAGGGTCACCAGGTACTTCAGGGTGGCGATGATGTCCTCGGGGTGGAGGCTGCGGTCGTTGAAGTCGGCCTCAAGACCGAGCTTGCGGTTGATCTTGTAGCGGCCGACCCGGGCCAGGTCGTAGCGCTTGGTGTTGAAGTAGAAGGAGTCCAGCAGGTTGCGGCCGGCTTCGGGCGAGGCGGTGTCCGCGGGCCGGATCTTGCGGTAGAGGTCGGTCAGGGCCTCGTCCTGGGTCTCGATGGTCTCCTTCTCCAGGGCGTCCAGCACCAGCGGGTAGCCCTTGAAGGCCTTGCGGATCTGCGGCTTGGTCATGCCGATGGCCATGAGGAAGACGATGGCGGACTGCTTGCGCTTGCGGTCCACGCGCACGCCCAGCACATCGCGCTTGTCGATCTCGAACTCCAGCCAGGCGCCCCGGCTGGGGATGATCTTGGCTCCGAAGATCTCCTTGTCGGAGTTGCGGTCCTGGGTCCGGTCGAAGTAGACGCCAGGAGAGCGGACCAGCTGGGAGACGATGACGCGCTCCGAGCCGCCGATGATGAAGGTGCCGTGGGGGGTCTGCAGCGGGAAGTCGCCCATGAAGACGGTCTGCGACTTGATCTCGCCGGTGTCCCCGTTCTCGAACTCGGCATTCACATACAGAGGAGCCGAGTAGGTGTAGTCCTTCTCCTTGCACTCCTGGACCGTGTGCCTGGGCTCCTCGAAGTAAGGATCCGAGAAGGTCAGGCTCATGGTCTGAGCGAAGTTCTCGATGGGTGAGATCTCTTGGAAGACCTCATCCAGGCCGGAGACGGGGGCCACGGTATGGGTCCCGTTGACCTGGTCCTCCTCGACCCGCTTCTTCCAGCGGTCGTTGCCGACCAGCCAGTCGAAGCTGTCGGTCTGCACACCCAGGAGGTAGGGCACCTCGATGGGTTCGCGGATGGATCCGAAGTTGACACGGTCGGTGGCCTTGTGCAGTTTGATGTCGTGTTCGTCAGCGCGTGCCTGCGTAGTGGTGGTACTTCTTACAGCTTTATTGGCAGCCAAAATGGACGTTCCTTATCGCTCGCCGTACTCGATCATTCCTGTTACCCCAGGGAGATGCCGAATGGCCGCCATATGCCTATTCGCGGGCATCTCCTCGATGATGCATGCCCGCTATATGACACACCTCATGCAAAGACAAAACTATAGCAGACAAGAACCATGGATACAATCGGCGTGTCGTCTTTGGAAAGCTGCTATTGGACCATGACCGGCACGGGCTGGGAAGCCACCCGGGGATTGGCCTTGAGGACCAGCTTGGCCTGGTAGGAGCCGGCATTGACTCGAGGCAGCTGATCATCGGGCAGGCAGCTATCCTGGCTGCTGTCGGCATTCCAGGTGATGGTCTGCACGTCCTTGTCGCCGGTGGCCATGAGCAGGGTGCGCGCCCCAACCGGGCAGGCATCGGAACGCCAGATGGTCTCCTGGCCGCTGGTGATGATCAGCACCCGTCCGCCGTCGGAGCCGTCCACCAGACAGGACCCCGTTCCCTTGTGGCGAATGGTCGCCGTAAAGTCGATGGATCCGCCGACCCCAGTGCTGGGATCGGGCGCGGCCAGCTCCAAGGCCAAGTCCTCCTTGCCGCAGTCAGGAGCTCCTGAGGAACGCTTCTTGCCGGAATCTTTCTTCTGCTTGTCTTTGTCCTTGGATTTGGTCTTTGAACTCTGCTGGACACTGGTTGAGGCTCCCTGGGCCCCATTGCCTCCACGCAGTGCTCGGATGCCGGCCCCCACGCCCCAGACCAGACCAGCGCAGACCAACAGGAAGAGCACCGCCAGCAGGGCGGCCGCAATCCTCCGGCGACGGTACATCCGCCGCTTCTTCTCGCTCATGCGTCGCTTGGCCATACTTCTCCACTCTAATCGCCAGGGCGGCCTTCACTGCGGCAGACTCAGGCTGCCGTCCTGTCCGATCTCCAGAAGGCCGTCCTCGTCCAGGGAGGCGATGCACCGATCAAGTCGGATTTCGTCGTCGCACAGGGGTTTCAGGTCCTTCCTGGAGACGGGCGCGCCCGAAGCCTGCCGCAGTGTCTGGAGGATGGATCCGCGAATCTGCCGGTCGGTGCCTGCGAAGCGCTGCCGGGGCCTGGTCCTGCCTGAACCCAGACCGGGCAGCCCAGCCTTGAGGAAACGGCAGTGACCGGCTAGAGGGCAGATGTCGCAGGCCGGCTTGCGGGCCACGCAAACCGTGGCGCCCAGCTCCATGACGGCCTGGTTCCATCGGGCCGAGGGCGGCTCCCGCCAGGCTGCCGACCGGATCTGCGGGTCAGCCGTCTCCAAGCGGTCGTCACCGTTCACGCGATGATCAGAAGCTTCTGGATCTTCGTCCTCAGGCAGGACCTGCCAGGCCAGCTGGCGCTCTTCTCGGCTGGCAGCGCCCCCTTTGGATTCACGTCCCAGAAAGACCCTGGAGAGCACCCTGCGGATATTGGTATCGATGACGGCGATCCTCTCGCCGTAGGCAAAGCTCATGACAGCGCTGGCCGTATAGTCGCCGATGCCGGGCAGGGCCACCAGCTGGTCGTAATCCCGGGGCAGCCGGTCTGCGTACTGACTGGCCACCTGCCGCGCACACTCCTGCAGGCGCAGGGCTCGGCGCGGGTAGCCCAGACGGCCCCAGGCCGTAATGACCTCGGCCTTGGGGGCGGCGGCCAATGAGGCCGCATCCGGCCAGACTCTCATCCAGGCCGTCCAGTAGGGCACCACCCGGCTCATCTGGGTCTGCTGGCTCATGACCTCTGAAACCAAGACCCCCCAGGGCGTGGTTCGTCCAAAGCGCCAGGGCAGGTCGCGGGCATAACGGCTCCACCAGTCGAACAGCCGCAGACGGATGGGCTCAGTCTCCGCCAAGGCCGTTTCCGTGTTCTCCATGGTCACACCGCCCTTCGCCACTCGATCCTGCCTCATTCAACCGCCGTATTCTGCCCGACGGTGCCGACCGTCACTGCCTGGCCTGTCGTTTGGCGACGGTAGGTTGGCCTCATGAACAGGCAGGAGCAGGAGCGGTCCGGTGACCCGTCGAAAGCCGTCGAAAGCATGTATGAGTATGGATACCGCAAATCGAACTATGGTCCCGACGAGCTGGTCACCGACGCCCACGGCAACCCCATATCGGTAGTGGACGCCATGATGAAGGCCGATCAGGCCAGCCGGGTGAAGACCTCCACGCCCCACCTGTGCTACTACTCGCCGCGGATCCCCGGCAACACCGGCTCGGCCATCCGCCTGTGCGCCGTGACCGGGACCATCCTGCATCTGATAGAGCCCTTGGGCTTCAACCTCAAGGACACCAAGCTGCGCCGGGCCGGTCTGGACTACCATGACATGGCCCACGTGGTCCTGCACCCGGACTTCGACGACCTGGTCCGCTCCATGCCCGACAGCCGGATCATCGCTTTCACCGCCCACGCCGACAAGCTCTACACGGAGGTCAGCTACCGGCCGGACGACATCCTCCTGTTCGGCCCCGAACCGGGCGACATCCCCGACCCCATGGACATCATGGCCGGCCCTCACGTGGCCGAGCAGGTCAGGCTGCCCATGCGGCCCAGCCTGCGCAGCCTGAACCTGACCAACTGCGCCTCCATCGCCATCTACGAGGCCTGGCGGCAGCTGGGATTCCAAGGCGGTCGCTGAACTCCGCGAGCGCACTCAGTTCTTGAAGCTGTGAATGGGCGCCGGGATGTGTCCGCCTCGATTGACAAAGTCGGCGCAGGAACGGGTATTGACGGGCACGACCGGCCCGCCGCCCATGAGCCCGCCGAACTCGGCCCACTCGCCCACCTGCTTGCCGATGACAGGAATGACCCTGACTGCGGTGGTCTTCTGATTGATCATGCCGATAGCCGCCTCGTCGGCGATCAGACCGGAGATGGACTCCGCAGCAGTGTCCCCTGGGATGGGGATCATGTCCAGCCCCACCGAACAGACGCAGGTCATGGCCTCAAGCTTCTCCAGGGTCAGGCTCCCCTCTTGCGCAGCCTGGATCATGGCGGCGTCCTCGGACACGGGGATGAAGGCCCCGGACAGCCCGCCCACCGAGCTGGAAGCCATGATGCCGCCCTTCTTGACCTGATCGTTGAGGATGGCCAGGGCCGCAGTGGTCCCGGGGGCGCCCACCTGCTCCAGGCCCATGGTCTGCAGGACCTCCCCCACTGAGTCTCCGACAGCCGGGGTGGGCGCCAGGGACAGGTCGATGATGCCGAAGGGCACCTCCAGGCGACGGCTGGCCTCCTGGGCCACCAGCTGACCCACCCGGGTGATCTTGAAGGCCGTCCGCTTGATGGTCTCGCAGAGCTGCCCGAAGTCCGCTCCCTTGGCCGATTCCAAGGCGGTCTTGACCACGCCGGGTCCGGAGACCCCCACGTTGATGACGGCCGACCCCTGGCTGACCCCATGGAAACCACCGGCCATGAAGGGGTTGTCGTCCGGAGCATTGCAGAAGACCACCAGCTTGGTGCAGCCAGAGCTGTCCGAGTCGGCGGTGCTCTCAGCAGTGGCCTTGACGACCCGTCCCATGAGGGCGACGGCATCCATATCGATGCCCGTTCTGGTGGAGCCCACGTTGACGCTGGCGCAGACGCGTTCAGTCTGGCTCAGCGCCCTGGGCAGGGACTTGATCAGCAGCCGCTCAGCCGGGGTCATGCCCTTGCCTACCAGGGCCGAGTAGCCGCCGATCAGGTTGACCCCGACCTCCTGGGCCGAGCGGTCCAGGGCCTTGGCCACGGCCACATAGTCCTCCACGCTGTGGCAGGCTCCGGCGGCCACTAGGGAGATGGGGGTGACGGTGATGCGCTTGTTGACGATGGGAATGCCGTACTCACGGGCGATGGCATCGCCTGTGGACACCAGGTCGCCTGCCAGGGAGACGATCCGGCGATGAATGTTCCGGCAGAGCATGTCCACATCATCGCTCACACAATCCAGCAGGCTGATGCCCATGGTGATGGTGCGCACGTCCAGGCGCTCCCGGTCGATCATGTCGTTGGTCTCCAGGACCTCGTCGCGTGTGATCATGGCCGCCTCCTCAGACCCGATGCATCCTGGTGAAGATCTCCTCGCGCTGGCAGCGGATAGAGACCCCGATCTCTTCTCCCAAGGATTCCATCCGATGGCTGAGCGCGTCGAAATCATCCCGGCAGGAGGTGCAGTCCACGATCATCATCATGGTGAAGAAGCCGTCCAATATGGTCTGCGAAATGTCCAGCACATTGACACCCTGCTGGGAGAGGTCTGTGCAGACCCTGCCGATGATGCCGATGGCATCCTTGCCCACCACTGTGATGATCGCCTTGTCCATGGCCGTCCTCCTCATCCACCTCGCCCTTGACCGGCCCCTCTGAAAACCGGGACCCCGCTCCCCCAGCTTAGAGGAGCGCCGGGAGAAGCGGGGTCGCAAAGGTCTGCAGTCCGATTCAGGCTTCGCGCACGGCCGCCGATGAGGGCAGGGCGATCAGGGCTCTGGGAGCCTTGAATCCCTTGGAGGCGAATCGTTCGGCGACGTCGCGGGCAAGATCGGAGCCCTTGCCGGCGTCAGCCAGAGCGATGATGGATCCGCCGAACCCGCCGCCGGTCATCCGGGCCCCGTAGGCCCCGCCCTGGCGTGCTGCGTCAACGGCCTCATCCAACTCCGGGCAGGTGACCTCGTAGTCATCCCTCAGGGAGTCATGGGAGGCGTTGAATAGGCGGCCGGCCAGGACGTAATCGCCCCTGCCGAAGGCCTCGATGAAACGGTCCACCCGTCCTATCTCGCTGACCACGTGGCGTACCCGCCGGCGCATGGTCTCATCCGGCAGCCGCTCCAGGAGGGCAGCCAGGGCGGATGGAGGATCAGCGGCACCATTGACCTGGTCCGCCGCCTGGCGCAGGTTGGCCACTCCCAGCAGTTGCGCAGCCTGCTCACAGGTGGCCCGTCGCTGATCGTATTGGCCGTCGTTGAGCTGGTGCTGGGCCCTGGTGTCGACGACCAGCAGCTCTAGCCCCGCAGCCTCCAGGTCGAAGGGAACCTGGCGCACGTTGCTCATGGCATCCAGTTCTGGCCGGCAGTCCAGCCGCAGGGCGCAGCCGGATCGACAGCGCATGGAGGCGCTCTGATCCATGCCGCCGGTGGAGGCTCCGGCCATATCGTTCTCCGACGCAATGGCAGCCTGGACCAGCCTGACCCGGCCAGCCTCGTCGCCGCCCAGTCCCAGATCGAACAGGTCATCCAGGGCCAGTGCCACGGCACAGGTCATGGCCGCCGAAGAGCTCAACCCGGACCCCACGGGCACGCAGGAGGCCAGGGCCAGGTCGAACCCTCGAACCTGAGGGAAGCCGTCCCGCTGCAGGGCCCATGCCACCCCGACCGGATAGGCTGCCCAGCCTCTCACTCCCCGAGCCTGAAGACCATCCAGATCAGCCTGGACCGGATGCTCGGGATCCATGGTGGAGACCAGGCGAACCCGGCTGTCCGTCCTGGGACTGGCGGCCACATATGTACGGTGAGGCAGGGCGATGGGCAGGCAGAGTCCAGCGTTGTAATCCGTGTGCTCGCCAATCAGGTTGACCCGGCCAGGCGCGCTCCAGACGCCCTGGGGATCCCCGCCATAGACCTTTTGGAAGAGCTCTCGGGCCTTGGAGGCCCCTTGGCCGTCGGCGCCCTGGGTCCAGGCCTGCATGAATTCCGCTGTCGTCGTCATTGATTCTCTCCATTCTCCAGGTCCATGGGCCCCAATTGGCGGAAGCGGTCGGCGATCCGCTCCGGGGTGGTGTCCGACACCCAGGCAGCCATGCCTGACTCGGACCCGGCAAGATACTTGATTTTGTCCACGGCCCGACGGAAGGAGAAGAACTGCAGGTTGAGTCTGTAGTCCTCCCGCCGAGGATCGTGCAGCGGAGCCTGGTGCCAGGCAGCGATGTAGGGCAGATCCATCCCCCTGCCGTCGCCCTTGTCGAAGAAGGCATTGCCCCGCTTGAGCAGGGTCGAATACATGACGGCCAGGTCCCAGCGCTCCTGGTCGTTCAGCTGGTCCAGGCTCAGGATCCCGTCGCGGACGGGTGCCACGTGGACCTCCAGGGGCCAGCGGGCGGCGGCAGGCACATAGGCCACCCAGGTGGCGTTGCGGAAGACCACCCGCCGGCCGGAGTCCAGCTCGGCCTTGAGGATGTCCGCCAGGAGGTTGCCGCCCGTGCGCTCCCGGTAGTCGGCGCACTGCCTCAACTCCTGCTCCAGCCGGGGGGCGATGAAGGGGTAGCAGTAGATCTGTCCGTGGGGGTGAGCCAGGGAGACGCCGATCTCCTGGCCGTGGTTCTCGAAGGGGAAGATCTGTTCGATGCCCTCCATGGCCGAGATCTCAGCAGTCCGGAAGGCCCAGGCCTCCACCACCGTCCGCAGACGGGAGACCGGCAGATCGGCGGGGAGCGCGTGTTCGTCAGGGTCGAAGCAGACCACCTCGCAGCGCCCGTTGGCCTCGCGCACCGGCCAGAGGGGGTTGCCGTCCACCAGGGAGGGCTGGTCGGCCGCCTGGGTATTGGGCACCTGCATCATGGAGGGGAAGCGGTTCTCGAAGACCGCCACGTTGTAGTCCACATCGGGGATCTCCCCGTCCTGGTAGGGGTCCCCGGGCTTTCTGGCTGCCAGGGGGTTGCCCTTGGCGGTGGCCTGCGGTCCGGCGGTGATGGGCCGGTTCATCCGGGCCGTGGCCATGGGAATCCAGTCGCCGGTCAGAGGGTCCCGGCGCATCTGCGGCGGCTGGAAGGGCACCGTCCTGCCCTCCTGATCCTGATGGGGGGCGAACCGGTCGGTCAGTGGACGGGGATCGTCCAGACGCCTGGTCCTGCGGCCGGAGACGTACTCGGGATCGTCGTCCAGGTAGAAGAACCGTCGCCCGTCGGCCAGCCTGGTGGGGGTGATGCGGATATGCCCCCTGGCGTAGTCGCCGGGAACATACCGTTGGGGGACATACTGCTCTGACTTCATGCTGCTCCTTCATCGTCCGTGATGATTGACAATCCATGGCAACCAGCTATGGCAACCCGCACACCCCTGTGCGACCTACCGCTCATTGAACCTGGTCCCCAGACCCGTCGGAGGCTCCGTCCTGAGACTGGCCTTCCTCGGGGTTGACCGGCACCAGCACCAGCCGTTTGACCAGTGACCGGGTGGCTTCGGCCGACTCCTGGTCCAGCTGGTCGTCGGTGATGACGGTGTCCACCTGGTCGAAGGAGGCGAACAGGGACAGGGAGGTGCAGCTCCACTTGGTGTGATCGGTCAGGATGATGGTCCGGTCGGCGATGTCCATGAGCGCCATATCGGTGGCCGCCTCCAGGGAGTTGGGCATCAGGAAGCCGCGGGGTATGGAGACCGAGTGGGTCCCCAGAAAGACCGTGTTGACCCGCAGGGAGGCGATGACCTTATCCGCGATGGGGCCTACCAGGGAGTTGGATCGGGTGATGACGCCGCCGGTGACGATGACCTCGACGTCCTTGCTCTCCATGGCCTGCACCAGTTCGGCCACGGGGATGGAATTGGTCAGCAGGGTCACGCCGGCACACTGACGGCTCTCCAGGAGGTGCTGGGCGAAGACATAGGCCGTGGTTCCGCCGCCGATGGCGATGACGTCACCCGGGGAGACATAGTCGATGGCGTGACGGGCGATGGTGTCCTTGAGGCCCATGTCCATCTGCGACTTGACCGAGAAGAGCGGCTCAGCCAGAAGCGAGCTGGTGGTGACGGCCCCTCCGTGGACCCTCTTGAGCAGGCCCTTGTCTGCAAGATCGGCAATGTCCCGACGGATGGTCATGGCGGAAACGCCCAGCTCCTTGGAGAGGGCGGTGATACGGACTGCGCCACGAGTACGCAACCGGTTCAATATCAGGTGTTGGCGTTGTGACGATATCATTCGAACATTATCGCACACATTCGCCCAAATTGGCAAGCCGACCATTGGACTGCGGTCGCCGTCCAAAAGCAGGGGCAAAAAATCGACATTTCTTCGATGCCTGGACCATTCTTCCATATGCCAGAGGCCTGCCGCGGCTATTGCAGAAATCTGTCAACCAAGGCGAAATCCGTCTTCAAGACGCCAACAAGGGTCTGCAGGGTCGCTTAAGAAAGCGAACACGACTGTGATTCAATGTCAGTTTCGATGGGTCAACCGTTCAAGTCCCCACAGGGTCACCTGAACCATGGCCTCCAGAACGATCCCGGCATCCATCTTCGAACTGCCACGGACCCGCTCCACGAAGACAATAGGTACTTCTACGACGCTCAGGCCCATGGCCTGGACTCGACGCAGCATATCCACCTGAAAGACGTAGCCGCTGGAGCGAACCCTTCCCAGATCGATCCGCCTCAGCACGTCCGCTCGATAGACCCGCAGGCCGGCGGTCATGTCCCGCACGGAGGACCCCAGGGCGGTGCGAGCATAACAGGATCCCACACGCGAGATCAGGTCCCGATACCAGGGCCAATGTTGAGTGCGGCCTCCGCGCACCCGGCGCGAGCCGATGACCAGACCCGGATGCGCCTTACCTCGGGCCACCGCCAGCATCCTGGCCAGATCCTGGGGCCGATGGGAGCCATCCATGTCCATCTCGCAGATCAGGTCATAGCCATGCCCCAAAGACCAGCGGAAACCCTGCACGTAGGCTGGGCCCAACCCGCGGCGGTCATGCCGATGGATGACGTGCACGCGAGGGTTGCGCTTGGCCATATCCTCGGCCTTGGCGCCGGTGCCGTCCGGCGAGTTGTCGTCGACGACCAGGACATCGACCTCGGGACAGCAGGCCAAGAGCTGCGGAAGGATCACCCCGATATTGTCGGCCTCCTGATAGGTGGGCATGACCACAATGGTCCCTGCTCCGCCACGAACAGCGTCCATGGCCGCTCTCAGCGTGCGATGCCGTAGGCCCCGCGCCGGTAAGGCTCAGGGTAGGGGGCCTGCTGAGCGGACAGCCCCAGTTTGTAGGCGGCCCTGAGCGGCCAGTAGGGGTCGCGCAGGCTGGCTCGACCGATCTCGACCGCATCGGCCAGACCCTTGCGTACGATCCGGTCAGCCTGCCTGGGCTTGGTGATCAGCCCCACCGCTGTGGTGGGAATCAGCACCTGGCTGCGCACCTGGTAGGAGAAGGGCACCTGGTAGTTGGGAGCAGCCGGGATCTTCACGCCTGGCACCAGCCCCCCGGTGGAAACGTCAATCAGGTCCACCCCGTGCAGCTTGAGCACCTTGGCAGTGCGGATGGTCTCGTCCAGACCCCAACCCCCAGTGGCCCAGTCGGTGGCGGACATGCGCACCAACAGGGGCATGCCCGAGGGAATGACCTCGCGCACGGCATCGGTCACCTGGATCAGCAGGCGCATTCTGCCGGACAGGTCACCCCCGTACTCGTCGCTGCGGCGGTTGATCAGGGGATCCAGGAATTGGGAGAGCAGGTAGCCATGGGCGGCATGCAGCTCCACGCCCAGGAAGCCGGCTTGAACGGCTCGCACGGCAGCGGAACGGAAGTCGGCCACAATGGAGGCTATCTGCGCCCGTGAGAGCTGGACCGGAACCGCCATCCTCCCGAAGGCGATGGGGCTGGGGCCCACGGGTTGCCAGCCTCCTTCGGCCACGGGCACGGTGGCGTTGATATAGCCCATGGAGGAGCACCCGGAGGAGCCCTTGCGCCCCGAATGGTTGAGCTGGACGATGGGGACGGCTCCAGCGGCCTTGACATCCCGGACGATGCCCTGCCAGGCCCTGGTCTGCTCGTCATCCCACAGCCCCACGTCGCAGGGAGAGATCCGCCCCTGGGGATTTACGGCCGTGGCCTCCCCGATGACGACTCCGAAGCCGCCCAGGGCCCTGGACACATAGTGCTGATAGTGGAAGTTGGTAGGAACCCCGTCATGCCGCAGGGACGAATAAGTGTCCATGGGCGGCATCCAGATCCTATTGCGGATGTGCTGGTCGCGCAGTTCCATGGGCTGGAAGAGTGCAGGCAGGGCCTTCTCCCGTCTTCTTCCCGATTTTGGATTCCTGGCCTTTTTGACTCTTTTCGCCTTCTTGGCCTTCTTGTCCTTTTTGGACGATTTGATCCCCTTGGCAGCCTTGCCAGTCTTCTTCTTGCCGTCGGCGGCATCCGGCTCAAAGGACCAGATCGGTTTGGACACATCCAACCTGCCAGAGCCGCTCACCGGCCCCGGCATGGCCTGATCCTCGTTAACCCGGCCGTCGGCCCGAGGGGCCTTGTCATCCAGCTCTGAATATTCCTGGACCATCTGTTCCTGCCTCTCCCGGCGGACGGCCGTACCCCTCGTGGTCCCGCCCGTCGACGAATCCCTGATGGTCTCCATTGTAGGCACAGCCTCGCTCGGATCCCAGCCGGGACCCGACAAGCAGTCATCCAGCCAGGTACTAGTCGGCCGCGGGCACTGTTTGAGCCTCTTCCGAGGTCAACTCCCCGATCTCCGGCTCCTGCGCTTCTACGCCACGGGTCATCTGACGCTGCTGCATCGGAGCCGGCTGCTGAGGCTGGACCCCGCCAGTGAAGCGTGCATCGGGATTGCCGTAGGAGTTGTCCGGTTGAATGTTGGCAGCGGCCAGGTAGGTGTTCATGAACTCCTTCCATGCCGGGGTGGCGATGTACATGCCGTACCAGGTCCCCATGGACCGTCCGTTGATGACCTTGCCATTGAAGGAGACCTGGCCCTCGGCATTGCCCACAGTGACGAAGGACGCCACCTGGGGCACGAATCCGCCGGTCAGCATGTACTTGTCCTCATGGGTGCCCGTCTTGGCGAAGGTCTTGCGGCCCCCGTCCAGCTGGGTCACGGCCGCCTCGCCTCCGGGCTGGACCACGCCCTGGTTGAGGGCATAGGCGGTGGTCTCGGCGATGCCCGGGTCGATGGCCTGATGGCAGTTGGCCTTGGGCACCTTGATGGACCGTTTGTTCTTATCGATCACCTTGGTCATGGCTATAGGGCTGCAGGCCACGCCCTTGGCCGCAATGGTGGCGTAGACGTTGGCCATGGTCAGCGGGGAGGCCTGGACCGATCCGATGGTCATAGGCGGCTGGAAGCTGTTGTCTGAGTGGATGTCCATCTGGTCCTTGGGCGAATTGTGGTAGCCCATGTCCTTGGCTGTATCCGCTATCGTGCACAGGCCGATCTGCTGGGCCATGGAGGCCTGGGTGGTGTTGTGCGAGCGGATCAGGCCCTGCAGGGGGCTCTCCGGCGAAGTGGTGCCGCCGCCCGAGTTCTCAACATGCCAGCTGCCAGTGCCGAATCCATAGGGGGTACCGTCAGCCGTCTTGCAGGCGAAGGCGGCCTGCGGATAGCTGGTCGAGGTGCGCAGGGGCTGATTGATGGACTTGCCGGCCTTCATCCAGGCCACCAGATTGATGGGTTTCCAGGTGGAGCCCACGGGGAAGCCCCAGCCGCCGCCGTCCTGCTGGTCCACTGCATAGTTGATGGCCGTGCGGGTGCCGCCGCCGGAGTTCTGGGTGGCGTCGTAAATGCGGTTGATGCCGAAGCCCAAGACCTCGCCGGTGCCAGGGCGAATGGCCGCCATGGTGACTTCGAAGCCGGACGGATCATCCACGGGGATGGTGTCCCGGGCCGCCTTCATGGCTGCGGCGTTGGCGTTGACGTCCATGGTGGTGTAGATGTCCAGGCCGCCCTCCTTGAGGAGTTTGTTGCGATCCTCTTGGCTCTTGCCGAACTCCTTGGAGTTGAGGATCTGCTTGGTCACGTAGTCACAGAAGAAGGCCGCGTCCCCGGCCGCCTGGCAGCCGGCGTCCGCAGACTGCACATGCAGCATCTGATCCAGCGGCTTGGCCTTGTTCTCCTCATACTGGCGCTGGCTGATGTAGTTCTCCTGCCTCATCAGATCCAGGACGATGTTCCGCTGCTCCTGAGCGGCCTTGATATTGACGGTGGGATCGAAACGTGCGGGATTCTTGGTCACGGCGGCGATGGTGGCCGACTCGCCCGGATCCAGATCCTTGGCCGACTTGCTGAAGTAGCGCCTGGCTGCCGACTCAACCCCGTAGACGTTGGTGCCGAACTGGGCGATGTTCAAGTACCCTTGAAGAATCTCGGCCTTAGAGTACTTCTTCTCCATCTGCACCGCGATCAGCATCTCCCGCATCTTGCGGGCTATGGTCTCCTCCTGGGCGTGGTACTCGGCGATGGGGTCGTTGTTTTCCTCGGCCTGGTTCATGAGCACGTTCTTGACGTACTGCTGGGTCAGGGAGGAACCGCCCTGGGTGTCGCCCTGCTTGATGTAGGTCTGGATGAAGGCCCTGAGCACGCCCTGGGTATCCACGCCTGCATGCTCGAAGAAACGACGGTCCTCACGGGCCACCACGGCCTTCTGCATGTAGTCGGAGACGTTCTTGATGGGCACCACGATCCGGTTTTGCGCATAGAAGGTGGCGATGACGGTATGCCCGTCGGAGGCGTAGAGGCGGGACTGCTGGGGCAGATCGTTGACGTTGAAGTCGATGTTCTCCGTCTTCAGGGCGGGCATCAGATTCCTGGAGACGGCGTTGATGCCGAAGACTGCGGGGAACAGGAAACCAGAGACGACCACGCCACCTGCGACGCAGAAGATGAGGTAAGCCAGCAGCAGCGTGAAGAAGCGCCTGACCGACATGGATTTCTTTTGTTCGGGCATGGTCTCCATCCTAGGCCGTTGGCTCTACCTGGCAGCGGCGTTCACATGCGTGAGCGTCGAATCAAAGGTCCGGGCTGGAAAATGATGATGGTGCGGCCCTTGCGAGAGATCCATCCCCGGTTGGAGAAGTCCATCAGGGCCTTGTTGACGGTCTCCCGTGAGGCTCCGACCAGCTGGGCCAGCTCCTCCTGGGTCAGATCGTAGGGGACCATCAGCCCCTGCTCGAAGGGCTCGCCGAAGCGTGTGGCCAGATCCAGCAGGGTCTTGGCCAGACGGGCCGGCACGTCCAGGAAGACCAGGTCGGAGATGCGCTCGTTGTCGGTCCGCAGGCGGTGGGCCAGCACCTGAAGCATGTCCACAGCCACCTTGGGATGCTGGTTGAGCCAATCGAAGAGGGCATCGTGATCCAGGGCAGCCACCTTGGTCTTGTTGACCATGACCACAGCCGAGGCGGTGCGCGGCCCGCCGGAGGGGTCAAAGACGGGAATCTCGCCCAGGATCTCCCCGCGCCCATGGATGCTGAGCAGCTGGATGCGGCGGTCGGGCGACTGGCGGACCAGCTTGACCCTGCCCTCCTCCAGCAGATACATCCGATGGTCGGTGTCCCCCTGTCGGAAGACCGTGGACCCCTTGGCATAAGTGGACTCGTGCATGGTGTCCAAAAGCTGGTCGGCGTCCTGCCTGGGCACCTGTTTGAATAGGGCGGTCTGCCTGAGGGCGTTCCCGTCATCGGGAATCTCGTTGGGCTTGTGAACCGCCATACTCTGCACTCCTTTTCGCCATGTCTGGCGGGTCTGCACCGACTCACGCATGGTTGATGACCTCGCGCCGGGTTCGACGCGACTGAGCACGATTATACCCATACACATCAACCCCCTTGCCGGTCAGGCGATCTGGGCGGTCCACTCCCCACGGCCGTAGCGCTGCTGGGCCAGAGTGCGGGCCCGTTGCTCGACCTCGGGCGCAGGACTCGATATGCGTAGATCCGACACCAGGGAGGGCAGGGTTTCCAGAAGGGCATCGATCAGGGATCGGCGGGACAGCCTGGTCTGCCTGTCGATGGGATCCACCCGGCTTCTGACCGAGGTCACGGCCTTGTCGTGGAATTTCGCCGGATCCACCTTGAGCACCTGGGCCATCAGATCGGCATCCACTGAATAGGAAAGGGTGGTGTGGTGGAGCAGTCCGCCCGGTCCGCGGGAGCCTGCTGGCAGCCTGCGCTGGGCGGCGCCCCCCATCTTGCCCCGCGGGGAGGCGATGTCATTCATGCCCTGCCATCCGGCCTGAATCCCCTGCATGCGCAGACCGCGAACCAGCCAGTAGTCGCAGATCCGGTAGGAGTCGATCAGATCGGTCCCCTTGACGAAGTCCAGGGGCAGATAGAGCGAATAGGTGATGGCCCGGTCGGGCTGAATGACCATGGTGCCACCGCCGGTGCATCGGCGAACCAGGGTGAAGCCCAGACTGCGCGCCCGCTCCGCGTGGACCTCCTGGCTCAGGGACTGGAAGCGCCCCAGGATCACCGCCGGCGCCGACCAATCCCAAATGCGCAGGGTGGGCAGCAGCTGGCCCTGGGCTACGGCATCATTGAGAGCCTGATCCATGGCCATCTGCATGACCGGCTCCCGTGGGCGGTCCCTGATCAGATTCAGCCTCAGGCCAGACCAACGGCGGCGGCATTCGACCTCGTCCGGCTGCGGCTGTTGAAAAGACGCCTGGTCGTGCTCTTCGTGCCTGTGGATGACCAGCCCAGCCGGCAGGGCGCGCTCCAGTGCGGTCACCAGGGTCCATGGGGACACGCCGACTACCCGTTGACCATCCCCCTCTGCCATGACCTTGTCCAGCCTCTTCAGAGCCAGACCAGGATCCAAGGGCAGCGGGATGCCGCAAATTGCGGATTCCAGCCGGGATACCGGACTGCGATCCTCCTCGTATTCACGGGAGGCTGCCGGGGCCGGCTCCGTAAAGAAGTCGCCGTCAATCCTGCAGGAAGCAATGACTGGACGGGAGTCTGGCCCCTGGCCCAAGGTCAGGGTTACGGCCGCAAGCTTACCGCCCATCTGCTTGCCGACGCCGCGCAGAAGGGCCGGATTCAATCCGTCAACTCCCACCCGCGAGCGTCACGATGCCAGAAGGAGCCGGATGAGGATGTCAGAATCAGGATGCCTTCGATCAGCCCCCAAATCATGGCGATGGTCGGCCCGATGAAGAAGAAGAGGAAGCCGATCAGGGTGAGCATGAGCTGAGCCACACCCCGGCCGGTTCTGCCCAGGTAGAAGTTGCCCACGCCGAAGCAGCCCAGAAAGATGCTGAGCAGTCCGGCAGCCAGCTTGCTGTGCGGAGTGGGTGATATTGGATAGGGACTCCTGCCGCTGGGCATAGCCCCGGGATACCCGCCCTGGGGCATGCCCGGGTAGGGCCAAGGCATAGGAGCCTGCGGCGGATACTGCCCGCCAGGATACTGATTGCCTGGATACTGTCCTGTTGGGTATCGATTGCCCGGGTACCCACTCGGTGGGTACTGGCCAGACGGGTACTGGCCGGGATAGCCCGGTCCCGGTTGATAGGGACTTGGAGGATACTGGCCACCGGAATACTGCCCAGCAGGATACTGCTGACCGGTCGGATACTGCTGACCAGCTGGATACCCGGCCGTCGGATACTGACTGGGCCGATAGGGCTCTGCCTGATACGCCCCAGGATATTGTTCGCCCTCCTGAGGGGCAAACGGGTATCCGGCATTGCCCCTCTGCCCTGTCGGATACCCATCATGGGGATACTGACTGGCGGGAAACTGCCCGGTCTGATAGGGGCTCTGGTTCCCCCCGCCGACATCATGGCCAGCTGGATAGCCCGAAGCCTGCTGCTGCCCGTCGGCTGCATCTGGACCTGACTGGCCCGGCTGGGCTGCTCTGGCATCGGTGTCTCCCCCGGCAGGTTCCTGATGCTCGGGCGGAACCTGCGGGAACGGGGAGGGACCGAAACCGGGATTCCCTGTCGGCATATCGCTGGACTGCCGGTCGTCCGGCTGGGGGGCATCATCCATAGTCATGCCCTCCAGTCTAGCCGCCATCCGGCCCGATCACAGACGGCTTAGGATATCCCTGCCGATCTGCTCCGTGCTCCGCTGGGTGGAGCCGGAGCGTTCGATGTCGTCCTCCACGGCCCGTTCGATGCTGGCCGCCTCATCCTCGAAGCCCAGATGATCCAGGAGCATCCCGGCCGAGAGGATGGCCGCCGTGGGGTTGGCGATCCCCTTGCCGGCGATGTCGGGGGCGGACCCGTGGATGGGCTCGAACATGGATGGGTAGGTGCCCGAGGCGTTGATGCAGCCGGAGGCCGAGTAGCCTACGCCTCCCACCACAGCCCCCGCTTCGTCCGTGAGGATGTCGCCGAAGAGGTTGTCGGTCACGATCACATCGAAGCGGCTGGGCTCGGTCACCAGGAATATGGTGGAGGCGTCGATGTGCAGATACTCGCGCTCCACATCGGGATACTCCTGGCCCACCTGGTCGACCAGTCGCTGCCACATGTCTCCCGCGTTGGTCAGCACGTTCTTCTTATGGACCAAGGTCAAGCGACGGCGACGCTTCATGGCCAGCTGGAAGGCGTAGCGGATGACCCGTTCCGCCCCGTAGGCCGTGTTGATGGAGACCTCGGTGGCCACCTCCTGGGGGGTGCCACGGCGAATGGAGCCGCCGGCCCCGGCATAAAGCCCCTCGGTGCCCTCCCGCACGACCACGAAGTCGATGTCACCCGGATTGGCCAGGGGCGACACCACGCCCTTGTAGAGCTTGGATGGACGAAGGTTGACATACTGGTCCAGCTCGAAACGCATTTTGAGCAGCAGTCCCCGCTCCAGAATGCCGGCCTTGATCCGGGGGTCGCCGATGGCCCCTAGGAGGATGGCATCCTGCTGCTTGAGCCGGTCCAGATCCTCGTCGGGCAGAACGGCTCCATCACGCAGGTAGCGCTCAGCGCCCAGGTCGAAGTCCTCATAGCGGATATCAGCCTTGCCTCGGGTCACCTTCTCCAGCACAGCCTGAGCCTGGGGAACGATCTCCTTGCCGATGCCGTCACCGGCAATGACCGCAATGTGATATGTTTTCTGCTTGCTATTTGTCATACCCCGAGCATAACGAGCCTGCCAGGGCCCTTTCCCGACCCCGACCGAATCCCGGACAGGCCAGGTTCAGCAGCTTTGAGGGACCATGATGGACAGACACCAGGCGTTCTCGAAGGCCAGCTCCTCCCACTGCCGGTAACGTCCGCTGATGCCTCCGTGGCCTGCCTGGACCTCGATCCTGATCAGCGCATCGGCCTCCACCTGCGGCTCCTGCAGCCTGGCCACCCACTTGAGCGGCTCCACGTAGAGCACCCGGGTGTCGTTCATGGATGTGGTCACCAGGATGGCAGGGAAGTGGTCGCTGCCGAAGAGCCGGCGCCTGCTATCAGCGTCAGGCACGTTCTCGTAGGGCGAGTAGGAGCGCATATACCGGTAGACCTGCTGATCATGCAGGGGGTCTCCCCACTCGTCCCATTCGGTCACGGTCAGCGGCAGGTCCGGGTCCAGGATGCTGGTCAACGCATCCACGAAGGGCACATCCGCCTCGATGCCGGCATAGAGCTGAGGGGCCATGTTGGCCACGGCCCCCATCAACAGCCCGCCGGCCGACCCGCCGTTGGCCACCGTATGACGTGGATCCGCCCAACCCTGGGCCTGCAGGGCGGCAGTCACGTCGATGAAGTCCAGGAAGGTGTTGACCTTGTGCAGCCGGCGGCCCTGCTCGTACCAGGCGCGGCCCATCTCCCCGCCGCCGCGCACATGGGGAACAGCGTAGAGCACGCCTCGGTCCAGCAGGCTGAGCCTACCGGTGGAGAAGCCCGGATCCTGGCTGATCTCGTAGGCTCCATACCCGGTGATGAACATGGGTGCAGACCTGTCCGGATCACGGTCCGGCCAAGGGCGACGTTCAGGGTTTCCGGGAGCCTGGATAATCGTGTCATCAGGCCCGGTCCTCCCGCAGGCATCCAGCTCCGGATGCATGCCCCGACGCCAGACCAGAGACACCGGCACCAAAGCCCCATCCCTGACACGTACCAGAACCCGACGCTCGGCGTAGCGCTCGGGCCGGAAGTCGCCCAGCACCCGGGCCCGCTTGAGCAACCGGTCCACGCCCCGGACCGGGTCCAGCTCGCGCAGCTCGGCGGGGGTCCCATAGCTGCCCCGGATGTAGCGCAGCCCGGGGGCCTGGTAGGAGGGGTTGTCCGTGGGGCCGATGCTGTAGAGACGGTCAATGCCGTCCCTGGCCAGGCCGGGCAGGACCTCATGGAAGCGCCAGGGCCGACCAGCCCGCAGATCTTCAAGTGCCTGATCCTTGGCGATGACAGCCATATGAGGCAGGCTGTCGGCCCGGTAGGTCAGAACCACAAAGCTGCGGTGGATGCCCAGCCCCTCGATTCCCAGCCCGCGAGCGCCTTGAAGAATGGCGGGATTGCCCGGGTCATGGTAGGGCTTTTCGGGCGGCAGGGAGGCCAGGCCTCCGGAGCGCTCGCAGCCATAGGGGCTGCCCTGGGCCAGCCGCACCCCTTCTCCCAGGCGAAACGGCGGACGGTGGCTGCGCAGATCGATCAGATCCACCTCGAAGTTGGGGTTGTTTACATTGTGGTAGACCACAGCCACCGGCAGGTCCTCCCCTGCCGGACCGGCATCTTCGAATCTGGCCAGGCTGATGTCGTACTCGACCCCCTCCTTGCGGGGGATCAAGGGCACAAACTCGCCCTGCGGATCCTTCAGGTCCAGCATGAGCACCTCGCTGGTGGTCTTGGACCCGGTGGCAATCAGCATGGCGGATTCGTCATAGCTGAGGCCCAGCCCCACCCAGAAACGCTCGTCGCCCTCCTGGTAGACCAGGACATCCTGGTCGGCCGAAGTGCCCACCTTATGCCGCCAGACCGTGTCCGGACGCCAGGCCTTGTCCAGGCCGGCGTAGAAGACCCATCGGCCGTCGGGGGTCAGCACTGCCCCGGAGGAGACCTGGTCGATCCGATCAGGCAGGTCTCGGCCTTGGGAAAGATCCCGGATGCGCAGGTCGTAGCGTTCGTTGCCCCTGGCGTCCAGTCCGTAGAGCATCCATCGACCGTCGGCGCTCAGATCCAGGCAACCCAGGGAGAAAAAGTCGTAGCCCTCCGCCTCGGCGTTGGCGTCGAAGATGACCTCCTCGCCCGGCATGGACCCGGGCGCCGATGAAGCCTGAACCGTTGGAGGATCCCAGTCATTCTGGCCGCGCACCGGCAGACGGCACTGCACCCCGTACTCCTGGCCCTTGAGCGTCCGTGAGAAGTACCAGTAGCCGTGCATCCGGGTTGGCACAGACATGTCGGTCTGCTGCACCCGGTCGGTGAACTCCTTGAGCAAGGTAGCCCGCAGGCCCTTCTGGCCAGCCAGCCGTTCCTGGCAGTAGCTGTTCTGGTCGCGCACATAGGCCTGGGTGGCAGGATCCTCCCGGTTGCGCATCCACTCATAGGGATCTTCGAAGTGATCCCCATGGAAGCACCGATCAGCGGGACGGCGTTGTGCATGAGGAGGCGCGGGATTGACGGCCGAAAAACTCATGGGGCGATTATATTCTGGCGCGACGACGCAGATAGGGCAGCAGGGTTCGCATCAGGTTGGCGCCCGTGGTCCCGTAGAAGACCGGCACCTGCGTCACCGGCATCGGCTGGGTGGCAGTGCGCTTGAACAAGGATCCCAACCCGGTCTCCTGGGGGCTCAGCTGGCGGATGCCGATGGCCAGGACCCGGTCCGGATATTGGCGCACCACCTGGGCGAAGGTGGCGGGGTCGCTCTGCCCGTCATCGCCCATGAGCACGAAGCGCATCCGAGGGAAGTCGGCCATGAGCTGGTGGATGAACTCCATCTTGTGCTGCACGATGGAGGGCACGAAGGTCTTGGGCCTGGGATCCAGATCCCGCAGCAGCAGGGGGCCGGCCGGAAAGCCGTGGTCGCGAATGAAGCCGCGTATGGACCCCTCCACATTCCAGGGCGAGGCCGACAGGTAGAAAAAGGGCATCCGGGGATCCAGGTCGCGGATGCGGTTGTAGAGCACGGCCATGCCCGGCACCGAGGACCTGCGGTGCGGATTTGACAGGAGCAGGTTCCAAGCAGCCTTCCAATGATTGGGCACCTGGCTGATCATGATGGTGTCGTCCACGTCGGATATGACGCCAACCGGCGTTTGGCCTGGCACGATGTACAGCGGCGCGTCCACAGGCCTGCGGCCCCGCACCTGGTAGGAGACCCGGTGCACGCCTGGGGTCAGCCGATGCTCGGCCACCAGATCAAGGTAGCCCGATCGGTCGGAGAAGACCGCATCCGCGCTCAGGCTGCGGCTGGGATCGACGGCATCGTAGACCGAGGAATCGCCCACCTGGACCCTCCCGATGGCGGTGCTGTCGATGGCCAACCTGACCCTGGTCCGGGGCGCGGGTACGGTCAGCAGACCGCGAATGCCTCGGATGGCCGGATCCTCGCGTCTGCGGCCGTCGGTCAGAATAGTGCGACAGATCAGCCGGGAGTATGACTCAGTGCCATAACCCACATAGGGTTGGACGTCGGCCGACCAGCCCATGCGGCCTGTCAAATTGATGGACAGGCCCACCCAGAGGTCGAAGGCGCCCGTTACCAGATGCCTCAGCAGACGCACCGGAGCAGGTCTGCTCTGGATGCCCTCCCCGGGCGCGGCTGAATCGAAGGTGGTGCTGACCGATCGGACCCGCAGGGGCCCTCCGTCACGGCCGGATCGCCTGGTCATATCCGAACCGTCAGTTCAGGCTCTTCAGCAGCTGACCGTACTCCTCGGCGCTCATCAGATCGGGCTCGTCATCCTCCAGGTCGATCTTGGCTATCCAGCCCTCCCCATATGGGTCTGAATTGATGACCTCAGGATCGTCCGAGGCCGCCCTGTTGACGTAGGCGATGGTGCCCGCCACTGGGCAAACCACCGGCTCCACCGCCTTGGAGGACTCAAGCTCGATGACCTCGTCGCCAGCATCGACGTGGGTGCCGGTCTCGGGCAGATCCAAAAATACCAGGTCTCCCAACTGGTCAGCCGCATATTCGGTCACGCCCATAGGCGCAGGAGACTGACTGGGGTCGATCCAGACGTGATCCTGGGAATACCGCAGGTGGTCGGGCACGTCCAAACGGGAGGTTCCATCACTGTGTTCATCGCTCATGGTTCCAGCCTACTCGACCGTCTGCCGCGACAGGTGCATCTACCGGGCCGGACCCGGCGGAACCTGCCCCTCCACCTTGACCATGGTCCCGGCCGGGGCGTTGTCGTAGATCCACTTGGCATCCTGCTCGTACATATTGATGCAGCCGTGGGATCCGTAGTGGGTGGGGTCGCCCTTGGCGATGCCCCCGTAGTTCCAGTCGGCCGTATGGAAGCCCTCGCTGCCGTTGTAGTAGGAGACCCATCTGACATTGGGCGAGACGTAGCCGGGGCCGCGCATGGTCTGGACTGTGTAGCGCACGTTGATGAAGAAGGTGCCGGTATCTGACCAGTCCCCGTCGTAGGGCCTGCCCGAGCAGATGGGGAAGGTCTTGACCTCGGTGGTGCCATGGTAGGCGGTGGCGGTCTGATCGCTCAGGTTGACCCGGATCCAGGTGTCGCCGTCAGGCACATCGTATCGGGCCACACGTGTCTGCTCCTTATGCGGGGTGACCTCGGCACGCGCCTGAACCGGGTTCGCGTCACCCTGAACCAGGGCTTTGACGACCAGATCAGCTGTGGCGGGTACATCCGAAACCCGGACCCCGTCCACACCCTTGGTGGTCTCGGCTACCACTTCACCCTTGGTGTTCTTGACGTTGACGGCGGTGACCATATTCCGATCCAGATGCCTGGCCAGCTCCTGGTCCAGATACTGCTGGATGGCCTGCCGATCGAAGCCCAGCTCCATGGTCCCCTTGCCGAGGTCTGTCACCGGCTTGACCCAGGTGGCCACGGTGGCGGCCGGAACAGTCATGACATCGTCATCGGTCCCCTTGATGACCAGGTCCTTGGCCAGCCGTTGATTGGCTTGAGAAGCCACCTGATTGGCCGTATCCAGGCTGATGGGCATGCCCACGTCCTTGTAGACCAACCCTACGGCCAGCCGCCTGCCGGGCTTGTCTATCAGGGAGGAGACAGCATTTTGCACACGGCCCAGCTCGGGCCCCTTGCCGCCACGCCCCTCCTGGGCCCTGAAAGCGTGGGCGCCGGAATCAAAGACGATGGTAGAGGGCACGGAACGGTCCTGGCGGTCGATGAAGTGCTCGGTCAGATACTTATTCATGGCCAGTTGGTCCCGCTCGGCCACCAAGGGTACAGCTTCGCTATGGAAGGGGTTGAGCCGGGAGAGGCCTGCAGAGCCCTTGGCAGTCATGACCCGTGTGACCGTGGCATCCTGATCCACGCTCACACCCAAGTCCTTTAGCCCGGCCCGGGCGGAGGCCCCTTCGCCTTTGAGCTCCACCTGGGAGTCACGCACCTGTTGATCGACGATCTGACGGACCTGGTCGCTGGTCCGGCCCATCATCATCTTTCCGCCCAAGGTGACGCCGGGTGCCACCCGATCACGGAAGAAGGCACGGGCGCCGAACCAGCACCCTACCAGAATCAGCACAGCCAGAAGCAGCAGGGCCAGGATGGTACGCCCCCGATGACGGCCCGACGAGGCCTCGTGGGCGGGACCTGCGCCCAGTGCCCGATTCGCCTGCTTATCAGCGGACAGGTCCACAGGGTCGGGCCCCTCGCCGGTCGCCGGCGGCATAGTCACAGTTTCGGCCTGGTCGACGTCCGAGATACGAGGCTCTTCTTGCCCCTCCATGGCCATAGCACACCTTTCGCTGCTTACAGTTCCCTGTAATATCTTACGACAGGACCAGGTCCGAAAGCACGGGACTTCCCAAATGGGTCAGAGCTCGCTGCCATACCATTGCTCAATCATGTACCTGGCCACGCTGGCCGTCTGGGGTATGCGCAACCGGCCCGAGGCCAGAGCAGCGCCGAGTTCCTCGCGCGTGAACCAGTTGGCGTCATCGGTCTCCTGGCCATCCACCCGGATGTCCGTATTCAGGGATCTGGCTCTGAAGGCCACCATCAGGGAGGATGGGAAGGGCCAGGGCTGGGAGCCCAGGTACCGCATCTCCCCCAGGTTCAGGCCCACCTCCTCCAGGGTCTCCCGCCGGACTGCATGCTCCAGATTCTCCCCAGCCTCGACGAATCCAGCAGTGACTGAACGAAAATCGGGAGCCCACTGCCGATTGTGCTGGAGCAGAAGCCGATCGCGGCTATCCACCACGGCCATGATCACTGCGGGCTCGATGCGGGGAAAGAGCGTATGCCTGTCTCCTGATGCACTCCCCTGGCAAATCTGAGCCCATCCGGCCTGGCAAGGATGGACCGGAGCGCCGCAACGGGGGCAGAAGGCCTGGCGTCCATGCCACACGGACAGGGCGACCGCGCAGGTTGCCAGGCCCACCTGCCGCGGACGGCCATGAGGAGCGTACTCGCGCAGGGCGAGCCAATCGAAGCGCTGGTCCGCGGCCTGAGCCAGGTCACGAAGAGGGTCCTGGACAGCCCGACCAGCGCAGGCAAGATTCAGATCCAGGGCCAGCCAGGCCTGGTTGTCGGCCGTCCCCAGGTAGTAGCAGGGAGGCTCAGACTGGCCCGTCGAGCCTGCCAGAGGACCCCGCAAGTATGCGGCAGGCAGGGTAGCCAGACGGATGCTGGCCCCGGTGCGAGAGGCCAAGGCCCCCTTGCCCCTGGGCACGGCCACCTTCTCGCCCCGCACCAGGATGACCCCAGTGCCTTCCTGCTCCAGCAGATGGTCAAGCAGCCCGGGCTGTTGCCGCGATGCCGTGTCATAGTCCACGTCCCCCTGAGCCAGGGGCAGGAAGGGCAGGGGCCCGGTAAGGGCCAGCGGGGAGAAGACCGTTTCAGGATCGCTCATGCTTGCCTCCCTACGCGATGAACCAGGTCCAGCAGGGCAGCGGCCACCTGATCGGGATGCTCGACGGCGCTGAAGTGGCCGCAGTCGTCGATGGCGGTGAAAGTCACGTCGGTTCCAGCCTGGCGCATGGCCTGAGCCAGAGGCTCCATGGCGTGTGGAGGGCTGGAGGGATCGCAGCGGCCGCTGACCAGGGCCGCAGGCACTCTGATGCTGCCGGCCAGGTCGCTCTGATCCGGGCGGCCTGCAGCCATCCGTTCCCGCCAGGCGATGCCCCGGGGGTCCTGGGACTGTATCCATTCGGTCATGGTCTGCACGAAGGCGGGCGAACGCTTGACTGTGGAATCGTCCTCCTGGGGCCTGGCGAAGTGCATGACCGGATCCAGCGTCCCCTCCACCTCGCAGGTTCTGGCGATCTGCAGCCGGTTGGCTCGGGAGGACGGGCGGTCAGCCTTCATGGTGGTGTCGCACAGGGCCAGCCCGGCCACCGTCTGCGGATAAAGCCTGGCCACGGCCTCGACCAGGTAGCCTCCCATGGAAAGCCCGACCCAGATGGCCTTCTGCGCCCCCGTGGCGGCGATCATGTCCACAAAGGCCTGAGCCATGGCATCCAGGGCGCCAGGCAGGGCGCCATCAGAGTCTGCCGGACCACAGGACGCTGGCCCAGGCAGGGGGCAATCGCCTGCCCCGGGCATATCCGGAGCATAGACGGGGAAGGGGGCCATCCCCGCACGATCCGCTTGGGCGATCAGCGAGGCCGCACAGCGATCCCACATGCGGTGGTCCACGGGAAAAGCATGGACCAGTACCAGCGGCAATCCCTCCCCATGGCGATATACGGTATTGGCAATGGTCATGCTCGCCTCCAAGGATTCACGGTTCACAGCGCACCGGCCCAGGTCAGGGCGCTCATCAGCACCTTGCCGTGCCCACCGGGCATCTGGCTTATGAAGGACTCCAGCATGTCGCCCTTGGGATCGATCCATTCCACATCCAGGGTCTCATCCTGGGGCTTGCAGTCCCCGGCCACCGGCACCAGATAGCACAGAGCGATGGCATGCTGGCGCGGATCGTAATACTCCGAGACCCCTGGCGTGGGGAAGAACTCAGCCACGGTGAAGGGCTGGGGGCTGGCAGGCAGCACAGGCAGGGCCAACTGACCCAGATCCTTGGCGATGTTTCTGGCCAGAGCCTCCCTGATGGTCTCATGGTAGAGGATCCGTCCGGTGATCAGGGTGCGCTCGATGTTGCCCTGATCATCCACGCGCAGAAGGGTGCCCACCTGAGTGACGGCGCTCATCTCATCCACGCGAACCGGCACTACCTCTACATAGGGCATGGGCAGGCAACGCCGGGCACGGTCGATGGCGTCACGGTCCAGCCATCCGGGGGGATTCGAACCCGAAAAGCCTCGGTCGAAGTCCTCTGGGGTGATGTGGGAGAAGGCGCCACGGTCGCGATCGGCATCGAAGTCGTCATCATCGGGAATCTCGTCGTTCAGCACTGGCATGGTTCCATTATCCGTACCAGGCTTGACCGCCCGCAGGACCCCGTCGGACATCTCCACCCAGAGCATATTCGGGCGCTTTCTCCAGCCGTGATGGAATGCTGAGGATTGAAAGCGGTTGCTAAGCACGGGAGCTTCCCGCGCGACAGTCAAACTACTTCAAGGAGCGTTATCATGGCCACCACGACTATTACCTCGGACAACTTCGAGCAGACCATCAAGGACAACGACCTGGTGCTGATTGACTTCTGGGCCACCTGGTGCGGACCCTGCAAGGCCTTCGGCCCCATCTTCGAGAAGGCTTCGCAGGCCAACACCGACATCGTCTTCGGCAAGGTGGACATCGACCAGAACCAGGATCTGGCCGCGGCCGCCGACATCCAGGCGGTGCCCACGCTGATGATCACCAAGCAGGGGCAGATCATCTTCAAGCAGGCCGGCGCGCTCAGGTCTTCTGACCTGGACGACCTGATCGACCAGGCACGCAAGGCCGATTTGTCAACCCCGGCACAGGTCTGAGCCGGTCGAGTTGGTTCCAGGGCAGGTTTGCACTAAAGTAGAGCTGTGTTTGTCCAGTGACCCTTTCGGCACTGCCGGAAGCGTGCGGTCGATAGGAACTGACCAGTCGACTGATCACTGAGGATCTGTCGGTCCAATAGAGGAGAGTAATGGCGAACCACCGTAGAGGACGGATGAGTGCGGTCAAGGCTCTGACCAAGCGTCAGTGGCTGCGGCTAGCCGCCGGCGTCACCGTTCTCGGCATGGTTATTGGCGCGGGCTTCGTCTCGCGCGACTTTTACACATCCAACGAGAGTTCCGCCAAGGCAGGGGTGGCATCGTATTCAGCCACCCAGGGCCTTGGTACGGTATCCCGTGGGAGCACCAGGCAGGCCATCCGCAATGGTGCGGGCGGCGCCAACTCCGATACCTCATATGTGAATGTGCAGATCAACGGGAAGAACAAGGTGGTGCTGGGCAACGGCTTCACCAATGTCAAATCGGTCTTGGAGGCCGGAGACATCACCTTGCAGCCGGGCGACCAAATCACCCCCTCGCTGACCAGCCGGGTCAGCGAGAAGACCGTCATCCGCATCGACCGGGCCAACGCCCAGGTCAAGACGGACGAATCGCCCATCCCCTTCAACACCATCGAGGAGAAGACCGACTCCCTGCCGGCAGGCACCACCAAGGTCAAGACCGAGGGGCAGAACGGCGTCATGGAGACCACCAGCCTGGTCACCGCAGCCGGCAGCAAGCACCTGACCAGCAACATCTTCGCATCCTTCGTCAAGACAGTCCCCGTGGACAAGGTGATCCTGGTGGGCACTGGCGGCGGCACCCCTGCGCAGTCCGGTTCGACTACCACCACGACCCCTGTGGGCGAAGCCCAGAGCATCGCGCATGATCTGGTCACCTCCCGCGGCTGGGGCGAAGACCAGTTCACCTGCTTGGTACAGCTGTGGAACAAGGAGTCCGGTTGGCGGACCAATGCTGCAAACCCCTCAGGTGCCTATGGCATTCCCCAGGCATTGCCCGGCAGCAAGATGGCCTCGGCCGGCCCCAACTGGCAGACTGACGCCCACACCCAGATCGTCTGGGGACTGGGCTACATCCAGGGCCGCTATGGGACTCCCTGTGGTGCATGGTCTCATTCCCAGTCATCCAACTGGTACTGATCCCTTTTCACAAAACTCAATCAGGAACTTCCGGCAGGCTGGTTCGGCTTGCCGGAAGTTCTTTTTGTATCTACGAAACAACCAATCCCAATTTCCTGCCGACTATCCGAACGTAAGGCAAAAGAGGAGCATCAACGAGAACTTGGTATTCCAGAGCCATATGATATAAGCTGAATTTGATTGAAACGTCATGCACGCTGGCCATGGGGATTGAGCTGGGGATGCAGATGCCACGTTGCATGCGCCGTTGCTTTCAAAGGGGACTGTATGCAATCGCCATATAGGAATCGTGCATGCTGCGTAGCTTCTCTTGCAGCCATTATCGCCTCAGTGTTGGTATTGGGAAATCTCTCGGGGATTGACCTAGCGCAGGCGGATGCAACCGCATCCCCGACAGCATCGCAAAGCATGGAAAATGAAGCCGAGGGGGTGACCCCAGATATACCTAGCTCAACCCAAGCTCCCCCTAATGCTCCAACGCCAACAGTCACTCAAAAGCTGGAATCCCCTATCCAAACAACACCTTCTCCTGCCTTTCCATCCCCCACTTCACTAGGCTCAGCAAGCCCTGATTCTTCCACCCGGTCGACAAGCCCCTGTCTAAATAATCAATGTTCGGTCACTTTTGACACGGCACAAGCTGACACAACGACCCCTAACACTCAGACCGTCCCTTCGGAAGGACAGGCGAAACGGCCGACCGATCCCACCAGGCGCGGGTACCTCTTTGACGGCTGGTTCATTGGCCAGGTAGCCTATGACTTCAACCAGCCCGTCACCAGCAACCTGAAGCTGACCGCAAAATGGACAACAGGCGATGACCATTGGTCCCTGGCACCTGCACATGGAGCTATATCAGGGGGCACCACCGTGACGGTGACTCCCCCAGCAACACGGGGGATCAAATTCTCACAGATCACGTCAGGATCCACCCAATCACTGGCTTTAGGATCAGACGGCAACATCTATTCCTGGGGCAAAAATGCTTATGGTCAACAGGGCGACGGCACAAACATCGATCACCAAGCCCCAATAAAAGTAGCCAAACCAGCAAATGTACCAGCAGGATTCATTTTCACGAAGGTAGACGCTGGTGATCATTCAGCCCTTGCCATGGGTTCGGATGGCAACCTCTACACTTGGGGATTCAATGCTTCTGGACAGCTGGGTGATGGAACTACCGAAAACCGCAACAGACCTGCTCCGGTGAAAAAGCCGGATGGGGCCGCGCCTGGATTTACCTGGAAGCAGGCAAACACCAGGTGGGACCATACTGTGGCCTTGGGATCAGACGGCAATCTTTATGCATGGGGACTGAACTCATATGGGCAACTCGGCAATACCAGCGTTCCGAGAGGTCCTAACAATCCAGCTGCATATAGCACTAAACCCGTCCCCGTCAGCAAGCCGGCGGGAATCACTCTTACCCGGGCGACCACGGGACGATACAGCTGCTTGGCCATGGGATCCGACGGAAAACTGTATGCCTGGGGATGGAACAGTTATGGGCGCCTAGGAGACGGCACCACAACAGATCGTTTGACGCCCACCCAAGTCCTTCAGCCCAATGGGGTCACCTTCTCGCAATTCAGCGTAGGAGCCGACTACAGTTTCGCCATCACTACGAATGGGGATCTTTACGGTTGGGGATGGAATGACAGCGGGCGCCTGGGAGACGGCACCACCACAGACAGGCATGTACCTACGCTTATACCTCGCCCAGCTGGGACACCTGCAGGATTCACCTGGAAGCAGGTCATGGGCAGGGACTACCACAGCATGGGCATCGGTTCAGATGGCAATCTTTATATTTGGGGCGTCAACCGGTACGGCGAGCTGGGCTTTCCGGACGTCCCCACCGGCGAGACCAGCACCGTCATCAGACCCCGGCCTGTGCAAAAGCCGAAACCATCAGTGGCCGGGGAGGAAACCAGCTGGGTTCAGCTCTACGCTGGCTGGGAGCAATCCTTAGCCCTGGGGTCAGACGGAAACCTGTATACCTGGGGATGGAACTGCGGGGGCCAACTAGGTGATCCGACCATTCCCACAGGTTACGACAACAGCAAAGCCAAGAGGCTGACACCGGGTCTGGCGGCATTCCCGCTTACACCGGAGCTTACTGCGGTCAAATTCGACCAAACACTGGGCAGCAATCTCAAAAAAGCAGGTACAAACTGGCAGGTGGTGACACCAGCTCATAGGAAGGGGCGAGTGGATGCGGCCATCACCTGGAATCTCTATGGTCCGCAACCCGATGACATCCTGGATTACATTTATGACCCGCCCACCTATGTCGTCACTTTCGACAAGGCCGACGGCAGCCAGCCCACCAGTCAGTCTGTCATCGAAGACCAAATGGCTTCCAGACCGGATCAAGACCCGACCCGTCCCGGCTTCCTATTTGATGGCTGGTTCAACGGCGATGCGGCCTACGACTTTTCTTCCCCCGTCAAGGGTTCCACGAAACTGACAGCCCACTGGACGGCAGGCAGCGGGCAATGGAACACCTCTCCCAAGCAGGGTCCCGACAGTGGTCAGACCAAGGTGACCCTGGTTCCACCTGCAGCGCGAGGCATTAGGTTCAGCCAGGTCAGTGCCGGCGATGATCATTCATTGGCTCTCGGATCGGATGGGAACGTCTATTCCTGGGGTGCCAATAAATATGGACAGCTTGGCGATGGGACCACAACGGACCGCTTGACCCCGGTTCAGATTCCCAAGCCGACAGGCGTGAACCGATTCAAACAGGTCAGTGCAGGAAAAGCCTTCTCATTGGCCTTGGATGACCAGGGCCACGTCTGGGCATGGGGTCTTAACAGCTCCGGACAGCTGGGCAACAATACCATTGCTACCAATGGCTCATCTGCATACAGCTCAAGCCCGATTCGCGTGCAAGCCCCAAGCGGGATGACGGCAACAAGCTTCAGCCTCACCGGCATCAGTGCAGGAATCACTCATGTCCTCGCCGTAGACGGGCAGGGCAGAGCCTGGGGTTGGGGGTCCAATGAATTCGGTAAACTGGGTGTTTCCTCTGGCACTGTGGCGATGACAGGAATCACCACCAGACCAGTCCAGGTCGCAACCCCGCAAGGTGAGACGACGGGATTCCACTATGCACAGGTCAGTGCGGGAGGCTCACATTCTTTGGCGACCGACACCCAGGGCCGTGCCTGGGGCTGGGGATCGAACCAGAACGGTGACCTGGGCAATACTAGCGATGTGGCGCTTAATGGCTACACCTTCACACCTGTCCAAGCCAAGCCGAGCACCAACCCGACAGGCGGCTTCAAGCCTGTTCAGATCATTGCCGGCAACGGCCACTCCTCCGCCCTTGATGATCTGGGACGTCTATGGACCTGGGGCGGGAACAGCAATGGAGAGCTCGGCCTGGGCGACACCACCACAAGGACTGCCCCATCTCTGGTAGCCATGCCTGCAAACGTCAGCACGTTCACGCAGTTGACAGGCAGCAGAGTTAGCGGCAATTCGCTGGCTCTGGACCAGAATGGAAGCATCTGGGGCTGGGGTCAAAACTCAACAGGCATGTTGGGGACTGGAGGCACAGGCAGCCTAAACAAACCAACCAGGATGAGCAATCCATCAGGCATTGACCACTTCGTCAAGGTCAGCGCCGGCACTGGCCACACCCTGGCCATCGCCTCCAACGGCAGCACATTGGGGTGGGGAAACAACAGCCAAGGAAGGCTGGGAAACAACGCGACACAAACAACTTATTCTCCTGTCAACGTGCTCTTCCCCTTCAGACTCGGCACCCCGTCCGCAGTACAATTCGGAGGCACCTCAGGAACCAGCCTAAGCTCCACGGGGCAGAAGGACGGCGCCTGGACTGTGCTGACGCCGAACCACCAGGCCGGCGACACGACTGTCAGCATCGCTTGGACGCTCAATGGGGCTCCACAACCCAACGATGAGACCAATGCCTTCCGTTTCATCCACTATGGCATCCTTCCCCTGACCGGAGAGGCAGGCATCCTAGTGACCATCCTAACCGGCTTGCTGGCCGCAGTCGCTGGCCTGGCCGCCAACCGGCAACGCCTTGAAGCACAAAGCGCACAAGGCGGAAAAGCAGCCGCTCGGCACAAGCACTGACATGCACGAACGAGCAGGGCCCCGCCACTAAAAGGTGTCGGGGCCCTGCTGCGGTCTCTGTGCCTGATTTGCTCTCTGCGCACCCTCAAACAGTCAGGTCAACCTGACAACAGCATGACGACGAACCGCACTGCTGAACAATGGTTCTGAAGAATGCTGCTTGTGGAGAGCTCGTAATTCTAAAACTGGCTCAGAGGACAGCCTGGAGCACAAAGTCCAGGATGAAGAGGGCCGAGACCGTCCAGATGATGGGGTGGACCTCCTTGCCCTTGCGCTTGCAGACCATGGTCAGGCAGTAGGTGATGAAGCCGGCGGCCACACCATAGGAGATGGAGTAGGCAAAGCCCATGAAGATGGCCGTGAAGAAGGCCGGAATGGCCTCAGACAGCTCGCCCCACTCAATCTCGGCGAAGGAGCTCATCATCATGCAGCCCACAATGACCAGGACGGGCGCAGTGGCCGCCGAAGGCACAGCCGAGATCAAGGGAGCGAAGACGGCGCTGAGCGCGAAGCAGGCGGCGATGACCACCGAGGTCAGGCCGGTCCGGCCACCAGCTGCGATGCCCGCTGCGGACTCCACGTAGGTGGTGGTGTTGGAGGTGCCGAAGAGGGCGCCAATGGAGGTCGCCGTGGCATCGGCGAACAGGGCCTTATCCATCTTGGAGCTGAAGCCGCGGCCGTTTTCCAGAGCCTGCTCGTCCTCGGCTGAGAAGATGCCTGAGCGCCGACCGGTGCCCACAAAGGTGCCGATGGTGTCGAAAGTGTCCGACAGGGAGAAGGCGAAGATAGTCACCAGAACCACTGGCAGCTTGGCCGGGTCGGAGAAGAGTGCAGGGAATCCATCCTGACTGAAAATGGCCAGGAAGGTCTGCGGCAGCTGTGACCAGGCCTGACCCAGATCGACCGACTTGGCCATGCTGGTTACCCCCATGGGAATGCCCAGGAGGGTGACCGCGATGATGGCGATGACAAAGGCGCCCTTGTTGATGAAGGCCAGGTGCCCCTTGAATTTAAAGATCAGCAGGAAGACGGTCAGCAACAAGCCGATGACGAAGAGGATGACCCCGGGGGTGTTGAAGGTGGTCAGCCCAGGGTTGGCGCCGGCCGCCGAGGTCTTGTCAGGGGTGAACTTGATGATGCCCACATTGAGCAGACCCACATAGGCGATGAAGACGCCGATGCCGCCACCGATGGCGTGCTGGAGCAGGGGCGGAATAGCCTGGATGATCATCTTGCGCAGCTTGGTGGCCGTGACCAGGATGTTGATCAGGCCGCACAGGAAGACCATGCACATGGTCTGCTGCCAGGTGAAGCCCAGCCCCTTGACCACGGTGAAGGTGAAGAAGGCATCCAACCCGACTCCTGGCGCCACGCCGTAGGGCACATTGGCCACCAGCCCCATGATCAGGGTGCCGATGATGGCAGCGATCAGAGTGGCGAGAAAGACAGCGCCCCAAGGCATGCCTGCCGTGGAGAGCACTGAGGGATTCACCACGATGATGTAGGCCATGGCGAAGAAAGTAGTGATGCCTGCTACCACTTCCGTAGAGACTGTGGTATTATTATCCGAAAGCCGAAATAGCTTATGCATATTCGATTCCTTATTGTCTTATTTGGCGATGAGACAAGGAAAGAATATCACGAGCTCTCGGCTTTTTCTGTTACAAGTCCCCCACCCTATTGAGCTCTAGAGTTATACGCCAAGATTTGTGCCCGATAGTATGCGATTTCAGAGTATTTGACTGATATGTGGGACTCGGTCCAGTCACTGGCGGTGCCTAGGTGTTGTGCTAATGAAATCAGAAAGCTACTGGGGATGTCAAAAGCTTCCCCGGCAGAAGTGTTCTAGCTTTCATCTCTGTTTTCAATGGTGCGCAACCTTGTTTCCATGAAATACAGAGTTTGTGCGATGCCTGTCCAGACTGTTGCAGCTTGGCTCGTGAAATGATGCTGCTGATGAAGGACCGTGTTGCCGGGTACATGATTTGATCTAAATCGGCTTCGGATCCTTCCAACGAAACCAGGAAGTTCTAACTCGTATCCTGATCTGTGATTCACAGACTCCTTTAATATATGACCACAAGCCATACCCAGTATGGCCCGGACTAATCGTGCAATATGCGAAAGGCTACCGCCTAAGCAGAGTGCGCCTTATCGCCATGCTTCAAGGTATGACCCTACAATTCACAGCACTTTGCTCCAGTTGAATCCGTGGTGTTGAAGTCTACGGATTCTTTCACGTTCTGAACGGAATCTCGGTACCTATCAGCAGCTTGTATGATCTGAGACTGGAAATTAATAGGGGTTGCCGTGGATGAGGAAGCATGGGGGCTTCGTTGTGTTTGGTCTGGAAGGCCGAAATCCTAGTGTTGGTTAAAAACCTGAGATAAGGGGTGATGACTTATGGAGCCTTCTGGGAAAGCGCCTGCAGCGTTCTTATAGTTCCATTAAGCCATGCAGGAAACATATGAGGCTATGAGGTTAGTCTGATTTGGGAATAGGAGTGTTAGGACTCTTAGTCGTGACAGACATATCTCATTGTTACCTGCCCTGTGAAACAGCCGGGCACCTTCTGGCCGTCTTTGGTTTGGTAACCGATGATCCGTCCGCCTTGGCAGTCGACTTCGTATAGATTCCTCACAGCGAACCAAGCCTTTCTCTTTTGATACCGCTTCCTGTATTCCGGAGGATCGTATCCTTTCGGCCGCTGTACGTCGTTCCCATAGCCGTAGGCGACGATTTCACCTACGGCCGCTTTCTTGCCTCCAGCATCAACCAGGAGGATTTCCCTGAGGCGGGATCTGTTCTTTTCTAGCGGTGGTTTCCCGACGGTCATAAAGGTGCGTCCTCCATGACTCTGTGAGTTCTTCAGTTGGGCTTCAATGATCTCTTCCCCGCTGTAGGAACCACTGGAGGTCAGCTTGTAGGCCACGATTTCCTGGCTAGAGGGGAGCGGATCGTTTTGCTGGTAGGACTGCAGCAGCTCCGGGTAATATTTGAGTTTGGCCACTGTCCGATAAGTGCGGCCTGTTTGGTCCATGACCCAGTCGCTAATGTAGAGGTCGATGGCCGACAGGACTGCGAGCATCTTATCCAGGTACAGGTCCGTTTGAATACTTAAAACGTTCTCGCCATGGGAGACCCTGTTGCCTAGGCGGCGAATTCTGTCGATATCAAGCAGGAGTTTCACCCGTTGCTGATCATTGACCTTGCTATGGGTCATCTCCGGAAAGGCCTTATACAAAGCCTCTTTCCAGAGCTGCCGTGCAGCCGCCGCCCTCTTGAGGACTGTTGGGTCTTTGCTCTTGAAATCCGTAGGTCCAAGTAACCGTTGCCAACCTCCGAACATCAAATGCGAGAATGCATCATGCCTGTTCGGGTATTGGCCATGCTTGTGGTGATTAGAATTCTTTTCCCATATCCGGTATACCCTGCGGCATGAGTACCACAGCTTCCCCATTTGGTCTGCGCCCAGTAGTTCCTCAATAAGAGGTGGCGCCTGGCTCAGAGGGGCAGTCTCATGACCTTCGAACCATTCGGGCTGCGGCGTTTTCCCAAGCCAGTCGTCATATCCATTAGCACGAGCCCAAAGTATCAGCTCCTTGTCCATCGCATTGCGCACACTCATCTCGACAAAGGAGATCTGCGTGACTGCCACTCCGGAGAATAAGGTATTCCAACGGTATAAGTCAGCGGCTTCCACTCCCGGGTGTTTCCGGGCCTCTTTCTTATAGGGTTCCAAGCGCTTCTCTGATATCGCCAGATCCATAATCGAGTGAGTTGCATCTTCCATAAGTCTATGATAATTTATAAAAGCAATAAGTTCTTCGCCCCTGTATCGTAAGATATAGGGGCGTCGTATTTTTGGGTCATATGCCAAAATGTTTACAAATTAGTCGGTGCTGCTGAGGTATCTGATGGAGTGTGCAGTTCGTGCCAGTCGATAGCGGTGGCCTGGTGTAAATCTTGTTGGCTGTGTTGCCAAGCGAGGTCGTTCAACCATTCGAGATTCTGATCGCTGCAAGCGTAGGCGGCCGGCCGGGCATCTCTCTGGGGGTCGGCGGCGTGTTGATGACCCCGCTGGCAGATGGCTCTGATTTCGTGTTCCGGGCCCAGCCCATTGTGGTTCCTGGGCAAGGCGCGCAGTCGTGAGTTAATGATTCGAGCAGATTTTTAGTCATGGGAATCGGGGCCTCGCACCGCTAGCACCGCCACTGGGTGCGACCTGTGCTGGTAGCCCAGGCCAGGCAATTCGGTGTCTTCATGCTTTCTAAGGAGAGCAGGCATCTACTGGACGCTTCTAGCCCTACCCCGATAAGGGCTTAGAGGATGAAAAACGCACGCATTTTGGCGTATAGCCCGAGTTCCAATACCGCCGCAGAGCTGTCCGCCCACCTATAATCGGCATACCGGCACGGCCCTGAAGACGTCCTACATGGGATGCGTTAAAGGGCACGGCGCTTTCGAGGAGGGGTATATGGCCAGGAACAATCATTGGGATCCGGACGATCAGAAGCAGTATCAGCATGTACACGACAGCGAAGTCGATCGCGGACAGGATGAACGTGCTGCCGAGCGGATTGCAGCAGCCACGGTCAACAAGCAGCGCACCCGTGAGGGCCGCACCCTGCGCCAGGAGCAGGAGCGCCGCGGCCAGGGCACAGACGACAAGAAGGACAAGAAGAAGGGCTGAATCTTCAGATGGCGCCCATCAGCAGATGCGCCAAAACCATGAGCACCGCGCCGATCACCGCAGTCAGGGCCAGGGTGAATCCGGCCAGACGGGCGTTGCCCAAGACCTTGTCGGTGAACATGGTGGCGAAAACCGCCGTCGGAGCCAGGCAGCACAGGGCCACCGCCTGACGAATCAAGGGTTCGAAGGGCAGCAGATACCATGCGGCCGTTGCGAACAGGATGCCGAAGGGCAGTCGCCAGGCCAGGATCTGCAATACGGACTTGACATCATCCCGTCCGCCAGGCAAGTCCATGAGCATGCCCACCATAAGCATGGAGCAGAAGGCGTTGGCCGCCGATAATGGACGGGTGATCTGGGCTGACCAGTCTGGCAGCGAGATTCCGGCCAGCGTAAAGCCCACCATAACCAGGTAAGTGTCGAAGGAGGGCGAGCTCAAGAAGCCTTTGAATATGGAGATGGCCGCGGCCTTGCGATGGAGTTTGCGAGCATCCGGATCATCCAGCTTGACCGGCTCCCCCGCATCGGGATCCAGGGACTGGCCCGGTCGAATATGCAGGAGCCCCTGGGTCATGACGTTGGTTCCTGCAGAGACCATGACCGAGTTGCCGATGTCGAACATGGCGGCGGGCACCAGAGCCGCTGTGCCAAGCAGCGACTGAAGCATGGGAAAGCAGAAGCACCCGATATTGAAACCCGATCCGTTGAGCATAAGAAAAGCCCGCTGAGCCGTAGGCCGATGCCTGCTGGTCAGGAAGATGGCCAAGGGCGGAATCAGCGCGGCCACGAAGGCGAAGGCCGAGACCAGAAGCAGGCTGGGATCATGAGGGTTGGTAGCGAAGGAGTAGATGATGGCCCCGGGCAGGACCAGGTCGAATACCACGGTCTGCAGCACCCGGTAGTCCAGCGGACGAAAGAGCCCAAAACGCTTGAACAGGTAGCCCACCAGGATGATGCCCAAGAGGGTGGCCGGTTCCAGCAGTACTCCCATGCCCTCGCTCCTTCCGTGGATGCCGGAACCATGATACCTGACGGGCGGAGGCGCAGACCGGTTCTGTCTCAGCCGAAGCGACCGGAGATGTAGCGCTCGGTGTCCGGCTCGTGCGGGTTGGAGAAGATGGTGGTGGTGTCGTCCATCTCCACCAGATGGCCGGGCTGACCCACGGCCTTGAGATTGAAGAAGGCTGTATAGTCCGAGACCCTGGCGGCCTGCTGCATGTTATGGGTGACGATGACGATGGTGTAGTCCCGCTTGAGCTCGTTGATCAGATCCTCCACAGCCAGGGTGGAGATGGGGTCCAGGGCCGAGCAGGGTTCGTCCATGAGCAGGACCTGGGGGTGCACGGCCACGGCACGGGCGATGCAGAGCCGTTGCTGCTGACCGCCCGAGAGCCCGATGCCCGGCTTGTCCAGACGATCCTTGACCTCATTCCAAAGGTTGGCCCCACGCAGGGCCCACTCCACCAGGTCGTCGGCGTCCGACTTGGCGATGTGCTTCTTGTTGAGCCGGATACCAGCCAGGACGTTCTCCCGGATGGACATGGTCGGGAAGGGGTTGGCCCTCTGGAAGACCATGCCCACATCCCGCCGCACCTCGACCGGGTCCACATCCGGTCCATAGAGGTCGCGACCCTCCAGCAGCACCTGCCCGCTCACATGCGCCCCCGGAGTGATCTCGTGCATGCGGTCCAGGGTGCGCAGAACCGTGGACTTGCCACAGCCGGAGGGACCGATGAAGGCGGTGACCTTGTTGGCCTGGATGCGCATGTTCACGTCCTCAACGGCCAGGAAGTCGCCGTAGTAGACGTTCAGATGGCTGATGTCTATGCGTTGGCCCATATTCCGGCCTCCGTTTCTCTCATGGCGGCGCTCAACGGGTCCGCCCAACAGCAAAGATGCGCGAGACCAGCCGCCCCAGCAGGTTGAGCAGCAGGACGATAAGGATCAGCACCAGGGCCGCAGCCCAAGCCCGCTGCATGTGGATGTCGGTCAGGCATCCCGGGTCGGCACCTGGCCCGCAGACGGCCAGCCCCTGGGAATACTCGTTGTATACGAAGACCGGCAGGGTGGTCATCCTCCCGGAGAAGAGGTTGGGGTTGGTGGTGGCGATGAAGCCCGAAGCTATCAGCAAGGGCGCCGTCTCACCGATGACCCGTGCCACAGCCAGGATGGTGCCCGAGACGATGCCAGGCAGGGCCGTGCGCAGAACAATGCTGGTGATGGTACGCTGCTTGGTCACCCCCAGGGCATAAGCGGCCTCGCGCAGGTCGTTGGGCACCACAGCCAGCATATCCTCAGAGGTCTTGACCACCGTGGGCAGCATAAGCAGCGAGAGGGCCACCGAGCCGGCAAGTCCGTTGACGGTACCTGGTCCGACCACCATGGCGAACATGGAGAAGGCAAAGAGGCCGGCCACGATGGAGGGGATTCCGCTCATCACGTCCACCATGAGACTGATGGCCTTGGCCAGGCGACCTCCGTGGGCGTACTCGACCAGGTAGACCGCGCACATGACGCCCACTGGAATGGATATGACCATGGAGCCAAAGGTGATCTCCAGGGTCCCGATTACCGCGTGCAGGATGCCGCCATAGCCTCCGGTCGGCGTGGGGTTGCCCCCTACCACACCGCTCATGTTGTGAGTGAGGAAGTCCGGTGTCAGCCGTCGCACCCCCTTGGACAGGCTGACCCAGAGCACCGAAACCAGCGGAATCAGGGCCACCAGGAAAGAGAGCCCGATCAGGACGGTCATCAGCCGGTCCTTGCGCTTGCGCGCCCGGATGAAGGACCTGGTTGGCCTGAAGCGGTCAAAATCGATAACTGGACCGCGATCAGTTCGGCTTGCCATCATGCACCCGCCTTTGCTGTGATCCTGCGCGCCAGATAGTTGACGATGAAGGTGATGATGAAGAGGACCAGACCGGTGGCCACCAGGAGGGCCACGCCCTGGGAGTCCGCCTCCGGGAACTGGGCGGCTATGTTGGCGGCGATGGTCTGGCTTTTCGAAGCCTGCAGCAGCCGAAGGGAGTAGCTGAGGCCCGGCGAGAGGATCATCAGCACCGCCATGGTCTCGCCCAGGGCGCGGCCCAGCCCCAGCATGGAAGCAGAAATGATCCCCGAACGACCGAAGGGCAGGACCGCGAGCCGGATCATCTCCCACTTGGTGGCGCCCAGAGCCAAGGCGGCCTCCTGCTGGAGTCGAGGGGCCTGGATCAGGATGTCGCGGGTGACCGAGGTGATGATGGGCAGAATCATGACCGCCAGCACCAGGGCTACGGTGGCCACGGACCGGGCCGGGGCTGCAACGGGGCCGGAAAACAGCGGAATCCATCCCAAATGAACGGACAGCCAACGCCAGAAGCCGGTGATGTTGGGAACCAGGACCAGAGCCCCCCAGAGCCCGTAAATCACCGAAGGCACGGCGGCCAGCAGGTCGATTACCGTGCTCAGCAACGTGGACAAGCGGGCGGGAGCGTAGTAGCCGATGAAGAGGGCGATGCCCAGGGAGACAGGGAAGGCCAAGAGCAGTGCCAGACCAGCAATCAAAATGGTGCCGAAGACCAGGGGGCCCACATAGCCCAGGAAACTGCTCGCCCGCCCCCCGCTCAGGGAGAGGATGGCCTGGGTGCGGGAATCCGGGTCCCCGGTGAAGGCCGGAAAGGCCCGCAGAATCAGAAAGAGGGTGACCGCAGCCAGGGCCAGCAGGATCAGAATTCCCGCCCCTGTGGCGCAGGCCTTGAAGATCCGGTCCACCCGTCTGGCCTGGTGCAGGGTTGCGGTCTCCTCCGGTTTCTCGCTCATGCCTTCCCTCCGATGGTCTCCACCGAGGCCATGGCCTGACTGCGCAGCCCCTGCCCCAGCTCGGCGCTGCCCGCATTGGCCGCTGCCATGCGCTGACCCTGCTCGCTCAGCAGATAGGTCAGCCAGGCCTTGGCGAACCGAGCCTTGGATCCGTCCGGATCATGTCGATAGGCGGTGCAGACCACATCGTAAGAGACCAGGACGATGGGATAGGTATGCTCCCGGCTGGTGCGATGGTCCACAGCCAGGACCACCCGTCCGGGCTGGCTGGCCTGGGGATCCCGCTGGGCCAGATCAAGCAGGTTGGCTGTGGTCTTCGCTGTAGGCGGCTGCCAGGTCTTCCCCACCTGGACGGCCACAGTGCCCAGCCCGGTGGTCTGGGCTGCGTCCGCATAGCCGAAGGTGCCCTCTGCCTGGTTCATGGTCATGACCACTCCGGCAGTGCCCTTGGCGCCCTGCCCCAAGTCGTTGGGCCAATTCTCGCCCGCTGGATAAGGCCAGGCAGACCCGGCTGTGTCGTGCAGATAGGACAGGAAGCTTTTCGTAGTGCCGGACTTGTCCGAACGATGGATCACGGTGATGTCCAAGTCAGGCAGATTGGCTCGCGGATTGAGGGCTGCGATGCGTGGATCCCGCCAGTTGGTGACCTTTCCGGAGAAGATCATGGCGATCAGAGCCGGGTCCATCCGCAGATGGCCGCCTGAGCCCTTGGGCCACAGGTCAGGAAGATTGTAGGCCACGGCGATCGGAGTGGCGTAAACGGGCAGGTCGATGGCCGTGCCGGAACCGCAGATCTGACGCGAGCGCTCAAGCTGCTCTGTTGTCAGCGGTGCATCGGAACCGGCCCAGATGGTCGAGCCTGACAGGAAAGCCGTGACTCCAGCACCTGAACCTGCCGGATCATAGGAGATGCGCGCCCCAGGATGCTGCTTGCGGAAACCGGCTATCCAGGCCTCGTCGGCGCTCTGCTGTGAGGATGCGCCAGATCCGGCGAATTCGCCCTGGAAGAGTGCTTGATCTGCAGTATTGCCTGTTCCGCTGCTTACGGCAGGGACATTGTCACCGCAGGCCGCCAGGGGAATCATCATTGCCAGGGACATGAGGAGGGCCGGGAATCTACCACGACCACGACCATGTACGTGCATGCTACCTACCTTGACCGCCGTTGCATTTCAAACGTCCGTCCTCATCAGTCCGTGTTGGATCCTCACGTATTCACATTACCGAAGCTCGCTTCACACAGCATACTGGAAACGCTGACTGCCGGACAAGGTCGCCACATCCGCGTCAGCCATGTGGGAAAACCCCATCACAATCCACAACTGGGTATATTATAAGGTCATTGTCAGACGCTTAGCTCTCTTGTTCTTTTCTTAGTGTCACCGGTATCGGTATGCCCTGATTTGCTTTCTAGGACGGCACCGCAGGGAGCGGTATGCGCAGTGAAAACCGAACCCAAAGGAAGTGGTGGTTGCATGAGGAAGCAGGAGCTCGCCAAGCAAGGGCGGACCCTCAGCAAGGATGGAGCCTTCGTCAACGGAAAGCTCACCCATGAGGCCTTCCTGTCGCTGGCCATCCTGACCGTCATCACCTTCCTGGGCAACTTCACCCAGCTGCAGCTGGCCTCCGCCCTGCCCACCATTGTGGATGAGTTCCACATCACCCTGACCACCGGCCAGTGGCTGACCTCGGTATTCCAGCTGGTCATGGGCGTCATGGTGCCGTTGACCGGCTTTCTGACCAAACGCTTCTCCACCAGGCAGATCGTCATCACCTCCATGGCCGTCTTCACCCTGGGATCCCTGTTGAGCTGGCAGTCGCAGACCTTCGCTCTGGTCCTGCTGGGCCGCATCCTGGAGGCCATAGGCACGGGAACCATGTGGCCCGTTCTGCAGATCACCGTCTTCTCCATCTATCCGTTGTCCAAGCGCGGCATGGCCATGGGCACTGTAGGCCTGGCAATGAGCGTAGCCCCGGCCATCGGCCCAACCCTGGGCGGCTGGCAGACCGACGCCAACGGCTGGCGTTCCATCTTCCTGACACTGAGCATCTGCGGGGCCGTGGCGCTGCTCCTGTCCATCTTCGGCCTGCGCAACTTCGGCCAGCGCGACACCAGCGTCAAGGCGGACTTCTTCTCGGTGGCCCTGTCCATCTTCGGATTCGGCGGCCTTATGTTCGGCTTCACCAACATCGAGAACTTCCCCATCACCTCCTTCATGACCTGGCCCTTCATGCTGGTCGGCCTGATCGGGATCGTCTGGTTCGTTCTGCGCCAGCTCCATCACGACAAGCCCCTGCTGGACCTGCATGTGCTGCGGATCAAGAACTTCACTGTGGGCACCATCATCGCCTCCATGTCCTTCTTCGCCTTCAGCTCGGTCACCGTCATCCTGCCCATGTACATCCAGACTGACCGCGGCTTCTCGGCCACCATGAGCGGTCTGGTCATGCTTCCAGGAGCTATCGGCACCGCCATCGCCCAGTTCTTCGGCGGCCGGCTGCTGGACCGCTGGGGCGCACGTCCCGTGGCTATGACGGGCTGCTCGGTCCTGCTGCTGGGCACCATCGCCATGAGCCTGATCGGCGCCGATACCTGGATCGGCCTGGTCTCCATCTGCCAGTTCATCCGCCAGATCGGCATGGGCTTCACCCTGATGCCCTTGACCACCTGGTCCCTGAACAACCTGGCTCCCAAGGACGTTTCAGCTGGTTCGGCCGTCACCAACACAGCCCGGCAGATCGCCGGCGCTGTCGGCGCACCCATCCTGGTCATCCTCATGGAGACCATCACCACCCTGCGCCACAACGCCATGGGCGGCGGTCACTCCACGCAGATCGCAGCCAACATCTTCGGCGTGCAGTGGGCCCTGCGCATCTCGGCACTCATCTGCCTGGGCATGGTCCTGCTGGTCTACTTCGGCGTTCGCGGAAACGGCGCCGGCTCCGGACGCCAGATGACCCGTATGCTCCTGCGCCACATGCACATCATCCACACCGACGCCCCTGCCATCACCGCCTCCACCGCCGACTCCAAAACCCAGGACTGATCACCGGGTGGTTTTGCGGGCTATGACTTGCGATCCGACAACAAGATCCTGGGGTGCCGTAGCTCTGCCTCCGATACGTCCCAGGACGCGGTCGACGCAGGTTCGTGAGATCCACCCCAAGCAGGAATCCATGGTAGTAAGCGGAGTCTGCAGATAAGCTGACTCCTCGATGTTGTCGAACCCGATGATCTGGACCTGGTCAGGTACGGCTCTGCCGTAAGCAGTCAGTGCTGACAGTGCGCCGATAGCCAGCTGATCATTGAGAGCGACCACCCCATCGAAGGGCACGCCCGCCTCTAATATCCGTTGCATGGTCAGGTACCCGCTGCCCAAGGTCCAGTCATAACCGGTTACACCCAGAAGCCGGTCATCCAGTTGCAGTCCTCTTGCGTGAACCGCCTTAAGCACGCCTTTCATCCTTAACTCGGCATTGCCTTCGATTGCAGCCTCCAATTGATTCTGGTCAAGCGGCGCATGCAGACCGATGACCGCCAGCGAACGCACCGACCGATCAAATAGATACTCTGCGGCCATCCGAGCTGCCTCGGCATCATCGACCATGACATGATCCGCCACCCCATGGGTAGTCCGCGCGCCTACGCAAACCAGGGGGTAGCGCACATCCAGATCCTCCACGGCGAACCGCTCAAGCTCCGACATGGACAGGATTATGCCGTCGCTGATAGTGCTGTTAAAGGAGGCCAGAATCTCATGCGCTCCCTTGGCAGACCCCTCGGCATATGTGCTGACATACACTGCATAGTCCCGCAGGCGAGCGCTGTCGATGACCCTATTAGCCAATTCGGCCAGATAGGGAGGTGTCAGCGAAGGCACAGCCAGCGTAATGATACCGGTTTTGTTCCGATGCAAATTACGGGCCGCAGCATTGACCTTGTATCCCGATTCGTCGATCACCTGCTGCACTCGCGCACGGGTCGCATTGGACATACGGCCATTGCCGTTGATCACGTTGGATGCGGTCTTCAGCGAGACACCCGCCTTGCTGGCCACCTCGCGCAGGGTGATCCGTTTACCTGGACGACCTTCACCCGTAGCCATAGACACCCCCTAGAATGCGACAACCTCCAAGGCACTATGGCGATCACATCTACTGACGGGTGACCACCACACCATGCACTCCTATAGTGTACCGATTGCCGGATAAACCACCCCCACTGCACCGGGCTGCTCGTTGAACCACTAAAGCCTCACCCATGGTGGACACATCTCTGACAACTGTCGACCCCCGGTTGAAATAGAAATGATAACGGCCCTGTGGCCCGGATCTGATCAGGTGCACCAACCGCGGGTCGCCGTCACGTCCGTTGTGCAACCCTGCCCCTGCTGCGCCAGTGAGGAAATCAGGAGGAACAATCCGATTGATCACCGAGACCAGCGATTCCTTGGTGAAGCCCGTCCCCAGATAGAGAACGCTGCCCTGACCGTAACCATGGATGGTCACCGCAGGCTTCCCAGCCATGTCGAGATCAAAGGAACGACGTCCTTGGTAACGAGCCAGCACCCTTACCGAATCCTCTATGCTCAAGGGCTCGTTGACCCATATATTGCCCTCAATGCCCTCTGATACCAGGATGGATCCACCGCCTTGGTCACTCGTGCCCAAGGCGATCATCTCCTGGGAAGCGATACCTGTCAAATCACGCAAAACCGCAGGATATCCGCCCAAGCCAACATGCATATGGTCGTCCATAATGCCACTGGCGAAGTCCACCACCAGCCGGCCACCCCTGCTCACATAATCGCGCAGACGGCCGGCTTGCTCCTGATCCAGCAGAATCAGGGCCGGCAACACCACCACGTCATAGCGCTCCCATTGCCCTCTCAGTGGCATTACGTCCGCCCTGTATCCGGCATCAAGCAGAGCCTGATACCAGGTATAAACCTGCTGCCAATGATCTACAGAACAATCGGGCAGAGTCGAATCAGCCATAGACCACTGGCAGTCGGCATCAAAAAGCAGGGCAATGGGCGAGGGTTCCAATTGAGTCCCGGCCAGTCCGCTCCGGGAAAGTCCGCGCAAAATGCCTCCCAAATCGGCAACCTGTGCATAAATCGCCGAATCCGGCCCTGCGTGGGGGATCATGGCCGAGTGGAAGGCCTCCGCACCGAAGGCGGACTGCCGCCATTGGAAGAAGTTGATCGCATCCGCCCCCATAGCTACGTGGGCCAGAGCGTCCCGGATCAGTTCGCCTTGACGCTTGGAGGCGTTGAAATTGCGCCAGTTGACGGCTGATGTGGAATGCTCCATCAGGCACCAAGGATGACCTTGGGCATAGGCATCCACCAGTGAATCCGAGCAGAGCAGCTCATCCAGGTGTCCAGGTCCATGGGCGAAATAGTGGTCGTTTGCCACGAAATCGACCTGGCGGGACCAACGCTCATAATCAAGGACGCATTGGTCTGTCGAGACCATGAAGTTGGTAGTCAGCGGTTTATCAGGGGTGAGCTCCTGCAGCTGATCACGTTCTGCACAGAAAAAATCCATCAGCGCATCTGAGCAGAATCTACGGAAATCCAGACGCAGCGCCGGATTGATGAAGGCATCACGCACGCCAGCATGTTCAGGCAGGGGAACCTGATCGAAGTTCTGCAGACGCTGGGACCAGAAATCGTTGCCCCAGGCCCGGTTCAGCTCCTCGATGCTGCCATAGCGCCGGCGACACCAGCCTTGGAAGGCCTTCAAAGCATCCTGCGAGTAGTCAGCAGCGTTGTTCCATCCATATTCATTGCCTACATGCCAGGCAACCACAGTCGGATTGTCGCGGAAGTGCTCTCCCATGACCCTGCAAAGGCGAAGGGCATAGCGTCGAAAAACAGGCGAGGTGGGCCTCCAGGATTGTCGAGCCCCCGGATGGACCAGGGTTCCATCCGCCTCCACGGGCAACACCTCAGGATGTGCCTGGTAAAGCCAGTATGGGGCCGTAGCCGTAGCCGAAGCCATGTCTACGGCGATACCGGCTTCTCCTAGCAAGGTCACCACCCGATCCAGCCATCCGAAATCCCAGACTCCGTCACTGGGCTCCAGACGTGCCCACGAGAAAATGCCCAGTGTCACCATGGTGACGCCGGCCCGTTTCATCAGCGCAACATCTTCGGTCCATACCTGCTCTGGCCATTGGTCCGGGTTGTAATCCCCGCCGAACCAGATTCCTCCCGAATGACCGTTGGGCTCCTTCGGCCATCGGTAAGGTCTATATGGCTGGGGCTGCCGACGGTCATGATGGTCCGTTTTGCTCATGCCTAATCCCGTCTGCGTGTTTCTGCTATTCCTTGACAGCACCAGCAGCCAAGCCGGATTGCCAGTATTTCTGCAGCAGCAGGAAGGCGACGATGATGGGAATGATGGTGACCAGGCTGCCCGTCACCACCAGGTTCTGAATGGCATGGGCACCAGCTGTCGATGCCTGATCCTTCCAATTGTTGAGCCCGATTGTCAGCGGATACCAATTGGAATCCTTGAGCATGATCAAGGGCAGGAAGTAATTGTTCCAAGTGGCCACAATAGTGAAAAGCGCCGTGGTTACGATGCCGGGGGCCAGCAGAGGCAGGCTGACCTGCCAGAAAGTACGGAACTCCCCAGCCCCGTCAACTCGGGCTGCCTCCAGCAGCTCAGTAGGCACTGCCTGGTCGGAAAAGATCCACATCAGGTACAGGCCGAAGGGCGAGATCAGACTGGGGATGATCATGGCCCAAGGCGTATCGGTCAGTCCGATCTTGGCGAAGAGCAGGAACTGAGGCACAGCCAGAGCGATACCCGGCACGCTGATGGCTCCGATGACTACTGCGAAGACCAGGCGACGGCCAGGAAAGCGGAACTTGGCCAGGGCATATCCACCCAGTACTGCCAGCAAGGTGGCGCCACCGGCTCCCACAACCACGTAAAGCAGGGTGTTGAGCAGCCAGCGCCCGAAGATCCCGCCCTCATAGGTGAACACTTCGCGCAGGTTGTCCCAGAGGGCGAACTTGTGCCCAAAGGCCAAGCCGAAGGTGCCAATGAAGTCCGACTGGGTCTTTGTGGCATTGATGACCAGCCAGATCAGGGGAAACAGGCAATAGAGCGCGAAGATTCCCGCAACCAGGGTCAACAGCCAGCTGCGCCGCGGATTGTCCGGATTGGAGAATCCCGTTCGAGCTGCCCTTCGACGTTCCGCGCGCTCATCACGTGCGACGCGTCGAGCACGCATACGCTCAGCCTTGGCCCCGTCGGTAGTCCTCGAATCAACCGTGCTCATTGCATCTGCTCCTTCATTCCCCTGAGCTGGACGGCGTAGGCAGCGACCATGGTAATGATGGCCATGACGATGGCCAAGGCCGCCGCGTAATTGCTCTGACCGCCCATGAAGCTCAGGTTGTAGGCATACATATTGGGGGTGTAATAGGTGGTGATCGCATTTCCTGGAACCATGGTCTGCAGGACCGAGGGCTCATTGAAGAGCTGGAAACTGCCGATGATGCTGAAGATGACCGTGATGACCAGGGAGCTCTTGAGTTCAGGAACCTTGATGCTGCGCACGATCTGCCACTCCGAGGCCCCGTCGATGGCCGCTGCCTCATAGAGCGAGTGCGGCACAGTCGACAGCGAGGAATAGAAAATCAGCATGTTGTAGCCCGTGAACTCCCAGGTATTGATGTTGCCGATGGCGGCCAGAAGCACGCTGGGCTGCAGAACATCGATATGCGTGCCCAGCCATTGATTCAAGGAACCCACCATTCCGTACTTGGTGCCGTAGATGAACCCCCACATCAGAGCCGCCACCACAGCAGGCACCGCATAGGGCAAGAAGGTGGTGATTCTGAAGAAGCGCGTGCCGTGCAGCTTGAGCGAGTCCAGGGCCAGCGCCATCAATGCCGCCAGAAGGAGCATGATCGGCACCTGAACCACAGTGAAGAGCGCCACACGGCCAACTGATGACCAGAACTGCCCGTCCTTGATCAGCCTGGCGTAATTGGCCAGACCCACAAAGACGTTCCCTCCGATCATGCGCTTCTCATACAGACTCAGGTAGATGGCATAGAGCACCGGCAGGACGAAAACGAATACGAAGACCAGGACAAAGGGTCCCATGAACTTCCATCCACGCCAGTCGGGCCTGTGAGGCCGCTCCCCAGTGCGACTCTCGCTGGTTCCGCCAGGGCCTTGAGCCCGCGCGGGGGCCGGAACCCGCACAGTCGAACCTTCGACTTCACTCATGATGCCTCTCCTTCTTTCCTGTCGCTGCCCGGAGACGGCCATGGTCAGCCGCCTCCATAATCACTCACTTATTGACCTGATACCCCTGCTGGTTGCCGTGATCCACCAGCTTCTGCTGATAGTCCTCAAAAGCCTTCTCCAGTGTGGTCTGCTTCATGTAGGCCTTGCCGATGGAATCTCCATAGGTCGACTGGGCGAAGGGGTTGTAGGGCAGATACTGGAACTTGGAGACCTTGAGGTTGGCTGCCTCGGTCAGAACCTTGTTGACTTCCTGACCTCCGAAGTACTCGTTCTTCTTGCTGGTGAATTCAGTCGAGCTCAGGATGCGTTTCAGCGAGGGGAAGGTGCCCTGGTCGGCCATGACCTGAGCTCCCTTGCCGTGCGTCAGGTATTCTGCGAACTTCCAGGCGGCCGCCTTGTTCTTGGCTTTCTTGGGCACAACAAGAGCCGAACCGCCGTCCTCTGCGGACACGCTGTCTCCCTCTTTCCACTGAGGCAGAGGCGCGACCCTCCAGTTGCCCTTCTGGTCGGGTGCACCGGACTCCAAATTGGTGGGCATCCAGGCACCGATGGTCAGCGAGGCCACCGATCCATCGTTGAGCGCCCTGTTCCAGTCATCGGACCAGTTGGCGGTCTTGGTATCGAGCAGGTCTTCGTCGATCAGCTTCTGCTGAAAGTCGATATACCGCTTCATGCCGGCATCCTTGGTCATGTTGATGGTGATCTTGTCACCATCGACCTTCCATGGGTGGGCCCCAGCCTGCCAAGCCTGTGCGGTGAATGGCTGATAGGCACCCTTGTCACCGGCATTGTTGGTGATGTAGGAGCCCACAGCTCGGATCTTCTTGGCGTCCTGATAGTACTCATCCCAGGTCTTTGGGGGCTCGGGAATACCAGCCTTGTCGAAGACCGCCTTGTTGTAGAAGAAAACCTCGGGACCGGCATCAATGGGCAGAGCATAGGGCTTGCCGTCATACTGGACTTTGTTCCAGGGTCCCGGAGCGAAGTCATCAGCAAACTTATCCGCCCCATACCCTGACAGGTCTTCCAGGTTGTCTTCAATCGCGAACTGCTGGACGGTAGGATCCTCCAGCATGCTGACATCGGGGATGCCCTTGCCTGCAGCGACTGCGTTGGACAAGGCCACTTGGGTGTCACCGGCAGTGCCCGTGTTGTTGTACTTCACAGTGATGCCGGGGTTGGCCTTTTCAAAAGCAGCAATGGTCTCCTTGATACCATTGCCCCAGCCCCAAAAGACTATGCGCCCAGAGGCCTTGCTGGTGTCCGCTGGCTTCGATGTTGATCCAGACCCGCTGCTTCCACAGGCAGCGAACGAGGCCAAGGCGACCATGGTGACGCCCATGGTCAGGATTTTCCTTGCAGAATTCATGATGAACCTTTCGATGTTTGTAAAAACCACGTCCTTGATAAGGTTTTGACGCCCTGCTCCTTCCAATCGTTGGTACAACTGTGTACCAACGTGTTTCTCAGTATAATCCATAGCCTTGGATTGTCAATTCCGCTCAATGAGACGTCGCCGACCGTAGACGGCCACGACCATGAACAGAATGCCCGCCGCCAGGCAGCTCGCTACGAGAGTTGGAGCGCGGCCGATAGCGCTGCTTGTTGCAGCCAGAGTGGAGGATAGACCGCCGCTGCCAGCGACAGGACGGACAGGCAGGGATTTGTCTGGCTCTACAGAACCGGACGCGGACCCTCCAGAGCCTGCCGGCGTACCATTTCCGTCATGATCGGCCACATCATTGGTCTCATTTCCCTTTTCAGGCACACCTGTCAGGGACACATCATCAACATGCAGGGTCTGGCCTGAACTGCCGGAGGCATCAATAGTGATCTTGGTCTGCCCGCCGGGCAGATCGACCAGCAAGGAGGCTTGCTTCCAGTCTGTGCCGGTAGAGGCAGCCAGGTTAATCTCCGAGGTCTGCCCGCCGGATTCAATCGCTATCCTGGCCTGATCCATGCCTTTGGGGTTCGCATAGGAGAGTTTCAAAAGGAAACGGCCGGCGTGCAGGGGAACATGACCTGGTTCATCCAAATCCTGGACAATGGAGGCGCTCCGGGATCGTCCAGGAGCGAATCGCAGATCATAGTCGCCCACTCGCCCATAAGCATCGGCTACATTGTTCACGGCATCTGGATTGACCCGCCGCCATCCGGCGATATCGGCAATCACGTTGCCGTCCTTGTCCCGATACCCCTGTTCACCCACCGAAACCCTGTCCGCTTCGAAGGAACCGTTGAGCACATAGTCATTGGCATCGTCAACCGACCAAAGGCCGGTATCGGCATCCAGCTTCCACCGACTCATGGAATTGAAGCGAGGCGTGCCGGAATCATCAAAACTCAGCGGATTCCACTGGTTGTATCCAAGCCCATTACCCGCAAAGTCAGCCCATCGATCGCCGCAGTGAATGACGGTCTCTGCTCGGCTGCCGTGCAAGGTGTAGTAAAAACCGGTCTGAGTGATGTGGCCGAAATCCGCTCGGCTGCCATCCATGATCACCGTCTGATTGAGGGGCTGATAGGGACCAAACAGATGATCTGCTACCTGAAAATGAATTCGGGATGCATCCCACCCGAATAGATCGGAACCAGCCAGATAATACCGGCCAGCATACTTGAAAAGCGCATTGCCTTCACGCCCGAAGCCCTGGTAGAGCTTGGTAGGTTGAAGCAAATCCACCTTACCCCCCTTGGCCCCTATTCTGGCCGCCCAGACTCTGCCACGGCCACGGCCATAGGAATAGATCAGATAACCTGTGCCATCCTCATCCTGGAAGACGCTCTGGTCACCGGTATTGCTGGTGCCCAGCCCGTAATCTCGCATGTCAATACGCCTCTAGGCTTTGAACGGTCCAGCAGGCGAATCGGCTGTAGCGATCATCACCTTTTTGTCGAAATTGCGACCCGTTGCATCCGTTGGCATTTCATGTTGGATAAGCATGGCATAAGTGTGCAACTCGGGGACATAAGCAACTCCCATTCTGCACACCCAACCCGCACGACGGCCACCGAAGTCACTGGAGAATGCATCAGCCTGCGCCCTGTCCAACGCCACGCCTTGATATCTCCAATCGGTCAGATTCGCGGATTTGTAGACATCCACAGAGATGAAATCATTGCCAGTGAGCGCATGGGTTGGGTCCTGGCGATAAGCTTCGGCCTGGGAAAAGTGAACACCATACCAAAAATGAGAAACCTTCCCCGTAGCAGGATCCGGGAAATCGAAAATCCCTCCGCCCTGCATATACATTGGATTACCATCGACGTCATTCCAAAAACGGTCATTGACGATCAGCCCGCTTCCGCCTGCAGAATCGGACTTTTGCCCTGCTCCTTGAGCAGCAACCGCCTTTGGCGCTCCAAAGGACAAGCCCATAATCATCGCTAGAGCGATAAGAAGAACGGCCAATCTGTGCCTTGCCAGCGTATGAGCCCGAATACGGTTTCCGTTTCCCGCTATATCCGCGCCAATATACTCATTCATAGCCAACCTCTCTGTTGCTGATGGTTGCGGCCATAGACCCTGATCAAATCGAAATCTATGCTGTTGATACAACTGTGTATCAAACTGCAACAATGCTATCACACCTTAAGAGGTCCAGTTCAGTGCAGAAAGTCAGGCTATCAAGCACCTACGCGAATAGACCCTTACATGGCAATCAATTCCGTCTGTCAGCCAAGGCCTGCGATCAGCGATCCTGCGGGAGGGGCTGGCCCGGGCAGGTGTGCAGAACGGCCAGCATGGCCTGTTTTTCCGAGCTGGTGACACTCAGGGAGTACTTGTCCTTGACTCCTATCTGACGGGCCACATACGAGCACTGATAGTCCTTGTTCTCGGGCAGCCAGTAGTCGGCCGAGGCGCTCCCCTTGGCCTGGTTGGCCGGGCCGTCCACAGCAAGCAGATTGTAGGGGTCGTTGCCAAACCGATAGCGGCGGGCCGTGTCCCACTTGCTGGCTCCTGACCGCCAGGCATTCTCCAGAGCGACCACGTGGTCGATCTGCACGGCCGAGCTGGTTTTCGGCCCTCTGACGAATTCGATGGTTCGCCCGGTATAGGGATCCTGCAGACGACCGCTGGCCACCTTGCACCCGCCGGGAGTAGTGGTACGCAGGTCAGTCAGGTCGCGGGTCAACACATCCTCGCGCACATTGCAGCCGTTGCCGTCCTCATCGGTCTCCTTGAAGCCGAAGGACTCACGCCGGTACTGGCGGCCAGGGCGGGAATGATCGTCCACTGTCAGACTCTGCAGGGTCTGGGCCGCATCGCCGGTTGCCGTATATCGGCCGGTCAACCGTCCGACTCCACCGTTGACCCTTGGCAATATCAGGCCGATGGTGATGCCCAGGACCACAGCCACCACCAGAAGGATCAGCACCCGTTCCGTGAGCGATTCACGACGGAAGCGGGCCGGTGCGGGATTGCGCCAGACAGAACCATACCGGCTGCGGCCTCGATACCGATATCTTCTGCGTCTCGGACCGGTCATCTACCGCCGATACCTCCTATGTCGACTGCTTGCATGAATCATCCATCATAGCGGTCAGGCGTAGGCGTAGGTCATCGGGTCGTGTCCTGCACGCACCGGGGAGTCCATGGCATCGATGGCGGCATGCTCCTCAGGGGTCAGGCTGAAGCCGAACAGATCCAGGTTCTCCGCCTGCCTTTCCCGGTGGACGGACTTGGGGATGATGATGGTCCCGTTCTCGATGTGCCAGCGCAGCACCACCTGGGCCAGCGTGACCCCGTGGGCCTGGGCGATTTGCTCCAGCCTTCCGCCTCCGGCTGTCAGATCTGCGCCGCGTGCCAATGGCGAGTATGCCTGGACGGCGATGCCATGCTCCTTGCAGAAGGCCGTTACCGTGCGCTGCTGCCAGCTGGGGTGCAGCTCGATCTGATCCACGGCAGGGTACTCCCCCGTCTCCCTGTGTAACCTCTCCAGATGCTCTGGCAGGAAGTTGCAGACCCCCAGGGTCCGCACCCGCCCCTCATCGCGCAGCCGATGGAATGCACGCCAAACCTGGTCGGCCCGCCAATCGAACGGCGTGGGCCAATGGATCATATACATGTCGACATAGTCGGTTCCCAGCAGAGCCAGCTGGCGGTCGAAGGCCCGTAGAGCGCTGTCATAACCTTGTTCGGAATCACGCAGCTTGGTGGTCAGCCACAGGTTGGCACGCTCAGGTCCGCTCTGGCAACCGAAGGCTTTGAGGCCACGGCCCACGCCTCCTTCATTGCGGTAGCCCGCTGCCGTATCGATGTGGCGATAACCCAGTTCCAAGGCGGATTGCACTACTCCAGCGGTTTGATCATCGTCGATCCTGAGCACGCCCAGGCCCACCTGCGGAATGCGATTGCCGTCAGACAATTGGATGTCAGGAACTGCTGTCATGGTCCACACCTTCCCAGGATGCGGCCCAGCTGTCTGCCGGGCCATGCTCGCTCCATTCTAGAGCCGGACAAAAGCCCGGTTACAACAGAACAGGCACATGTGGTCAAACCTGCCCGCTCATGCACCGGCTTAGAATTTGCTGATGCTGAAGAAGTACAGCACGTGGGTATCGAACCAATGGTAGCCAAGGTCGAATACGGGCAACAGGCTGATCTTCATCATCATGCCGACCGTGCCCCAGGCGAAGAACAGGCCGAGCACAGCCAACAGCCACATGAAGGCGCTGCAGATTCGCCTGGTTTTGATCAACCGGCGACGGCGGGTGGCTTCTGAACGGGTCTCCTGCTCATGGCTGACCATGATCGTGGCCAGCGGCTCCCCCATAGTCCCAGGTCCTGTCGCCCGAGATTCCAGATGCTCCATCTTCTCCAACTCATGACGGCAGTTGCGCCTGCGACGTGAAAGCAGGTACCAACCCACCAGGCAGGCCAAAAACAGGGCCAGAAGCACCCAGACCATGTAAATGGGCGCCCCTTCAGGTTGGGTGGGAGGCACGTCATCGCCGATATAGTGACCACGCACTATCAGTCGGTGGGAGTTGACGCCATAGGGATAGCAGGTCAGCAGGGTCACATAGTTGGAATTCTGGATTGGCTGCAGTGCACTGACATCGGTAGGCAAGATGATCTTAATCTGGTCCACCTTGTAGCTCATATGCCGTTTGAGGACACGTATCTGGAAGACATCACCCTTGCGCAGCTGGGTCAGGTTGTCGAACAGCATGTAGCCGACTTCGCCGGTGTGCCCCGTAATGACGGAGTGGATGGTTCTGTTGTCGGTAGGCACGTGGGTCGTGGCGATGTGCCCCGTGCCATCCTTGAGCACAGCATCGCTGGTGCCGTGCCGCACGGGCAACTTGACGTTGATCTTGGGAATTTCGACATAGGCCATCATGCCCTTGCCATCTACATTGAGGATTTTGTAGTAGCGGCCCAGTGGTTCCTTAACTTCCTTGTACTTGAAGGGGTCCCTCAGCGTAGGTTTGCCTAATTCCTCGTCGTACTTCTTGGCATCACGCCACATGGCTCTGCGCTGCGCAGGCGAGAGTGCATCCACGATCTGATCGTAGTTGTCGACTGCGGAGGAATCCTTGGAATAGTTCACATAGGCCGCCAACAGCGGGTATAGGAAGATTGCCAGACCAATCAGGAAGGCCAAGGTCTCCAGGAGGCCGAATCCCCGCCCTGACTTGCCAGCCTTGCCACCGTTCTTGGCCTGTTTGGATGCAGTCGCAGCTGCCTGACCAACGTCGCCTTGTTGGCCTGCGTCCTGAGCATGATTGCCTGAAACGACAATTATTGGAGCCGACGTTGTAGCTTGACCTGGGACAGACACAGGAGCTGCAATAGCATCTGCATCATCCGATTTCGAAGCTCCGCGATCCTCAGGGGTTGCCGACGGCGGATAGGAAGGCGGCAGATCGGAACTAGGAGCATAGGTAGGCGGCATGTTCACTTGCTCAGCAGGCTCGTCAGACGAGGACGATTCAGTCGGAATGGACTCATAGGCAACATCACCGTTGCCGATGGCATGAACTGGGCTCATAGTAGCGGAGTCAGTATTCTGGTCCATCTATAGCCTTCCTCGTGCTGCACTTCAAATAGTCCAGTTGATAGCTTTTGACATACAAGAACCGGCGGCACCTATATGATACCGCCGGTCCTTACGCATCCTCACAGATGCCTACAATGCCTTTTGATGGCATCACACCGACATGGGCACGAAAATACCTAGTGTTCATCCCTGTTCCAGGAATGGGCGACAACCGCCAAGTAGAGGCCCATCATGGCCAAGATCATAAGCAGAATGCCAGGCGCTACCATGGATACGCCGGTAGCGGCAAGCTTGCCTGGTCCTGGTCGCACTACTGGCACGACCTGAGGCACGTCCACAAGCTTGGGGCTTATAGTCACATCATAAAGCGGATGGACTTCACCCTGTTCGCGGTAAAGCGGCAACTGCACGACCACTGGGTCGGCTTTTACCTTTGCATTCTTGGGTGTGGCCACCAGAGTGACCAGCCAGTACGAGGCGTGGAAATAGTCACCGTCGAAAACAGCAGGACTTCCGCCTGTCAGACTGGGTACATCTGAATCGAGCTGGGCTCCTGTAAGCCAAACACCTTGCGATTTCGCTTCGGATGCGTTTGTTATGGTGCCTTCTTGATCAGAGACACCGTAGTATTCAGCGGGTTGTGTCTTGTCCTTGAAAGCATCTGGGTTGGCTGCCACCTCATTACTGATGGCCGCTTGTGCCTTATCAGCGCCAGGATTGTGGTCTAGTGCCTCCACCCGGCTCTTCAGAGTACCGGCATCCAGCCTCAGGGCACGAAAGACATATCCTGCTCCAGCAGATACAGGAGCACTCGGCAGGATGTCGTTCTGACCACCTTGACCTGAATGCCCTCTCTTGAGTTGCACCGTCAGGGTCGGGTTGACCGTCTTCGCCTCTGCCGCCGGCGTCATATCGAAAGCGGTGAGGCCTAAGCAGGCCAAGGCCGCGATCAGACAGGGCAGGACCCGGTGGGTGAGGCATTTCGGCAAGGCAATTCCCTTCATAAACCTTCCCTTCCAAGGCCGCCTTTCGACGACGTGGTTGCGTCAGTTCTGCTGATCCAAAACCAGACCAGCATCCCGACATGTGCGGACCGCAGAAGTTCAACGTTCCGTATTAAAATGGCGGACGATTCACGGAGGAACCGTCCGCCATCGGGTCACCTCACATGATTCTTGATGTGACCGTGATCATCAGGCCCGGGCGGCGTTATTGCGCCGATTGCGGGCGTAGAGGGCACCACCCATGATCAGGGCACCGACAACCAGCAGCAGCAGGATGCCACGACCACCAGTCAGAGGCAGGGCCAGAGGCGAATCTCCATCAGTAGTCTTGTAGTGGGCCAGATACTTGGAGATTAACACATTGTTGAACTTCATCTGGGTATCAGCAGGCACAGCACTTGCTGCCGCGTCAAACTTACCGAAGTTCAGCTTCGAGTAGTCTGGCTGCAAAGTAGCATTGTTGCCGTACTTCTGAACAATGGCTTCCTCAGTCAAGCCGACATCCCCATAAGTTATGGTTCCGAAGGGGACGCCTGGGTTACGCCAGTTCTTTGGTGTCTTAGTTTCAACCACCATCCAGCTTGTATTTTGAACCGTCTTGTCAGTTGCCTTTGCAGGAGTTTCGAAGATAGGCAATCCCGAGAAGACAACCAGACCTTTGTTGTTGGCAGTGGCCTTGTAAAGCTGAACACCGTCAGGGACGCTATCTTCCGCATAGAAGTTACCGTCCGAACCCAGATATTTATCTATCGAATCGGCATTCTTGACCAGACGATATTCCGTACCGGGCAGAGCTCCATATTGTGGATTCTCATGCTCGCTCTGCACAGAACCAAAAGCTACCACGGCATTGGTAACGTTTGTATGAGATGGCAAAGGATCCTGTGCATCGCCGTTGGTGTTCTTATTGTCACTGAAGTCAGATGCCGCATCGTTGACAACACCACCGGTACCTGTAGAATCACCATTGCCCGTGACCGTTGCCTTGTAGGTGACTTCAAGCTCCATCACTGAGGTTGTAATGTTCTTTACTTTTGAAACGCCACTAGCGGTAAAGAAGTTGAATACCCAGTAAGTCACATCATCCGAAGGCGCATCGCCAAACATTTTCTTACTTGTATCGTTCAGCCGAGAGGGGTTCTTATTAGTTGATGTATCCTGAGTGTAGTCAGTATCCTTCACCAATGCTTGTGATGTACCATCGCTACCACGAACGACGACACTGATACTTCCTTCATCGCCCTTCAGCGAGCTAGACATACGATCGGCAAGCAGTACATCGGCGCTGTTACCCGCCAATTCCTTGACGTCAAGCTTTCCATCCTTAGGAGCTGAAGCATTACCTTCATTGTAGATCTTCTGAGACAGCTTGTAGGTGATCGTGTCACCTGCTTTCGCTATGGTTTGGTTCTTGGGTGTATTGTCAGAACCTGCCACACTTTGCACAGTCTTGGCGAAAGATTGTTGATTGATATTCTTTGGATACAGGTGCAGGTGATAGATAAAACCGCGGGTCTGGTTTTTATCCGTCCCGTTAGTTGCATAAGGCAGACCGAAGAATGAGTTTGCCGCAGCCTTATACTTCGTCTTGTCAAGCTTGTTCGGGTTGGTGTCGAGGAAAGCAGGAGAAAGATCCTGGTTCTCAGACAGAATATAGTAATGATTGGGGCCTGTGGGGAAAGACGCTACTGTATTAGTCACTTTCCCAGTGTTAGGATCAGTACTTATAGAACCGTCTGAATTGCCTTGGTACCACGTGTCAATAACACCATGGCCGTCAGTCACACCAGCAAATAGCGTACTACCCGGCTTAACAACGTAAGTCTTATCGTCATTTGCATCAATATCAGCTAAACTCTTGCCTTCTGTTGGCTGGACTTCCTTAACATTGAACAGGATGCCCTTAGCGGGTGTCAGATCCTTATTTTTGTTTAGCTCAACGACATCATTGGCTGAACCGGTAGGTGCATAGCCGTTATCCAATGACAGATACTTGGTGACCGTTAACTGAGGCACCTTGGTGGTATCCAGAGCGCCTGCTACGAAGTCATCTTCAGCAGCAAATCCATAGTCAGTAGCGGCCGAAGCCTGGGTGGCTGGCAAAACGACCATGCCCGCCAGGAGCGTCGCTCCGGCAACCGCCAAGCCTAAAAGCTTAGGGAGCCTTATCCCTTCATTATCTCGTTGCATGTGCATGCACGCATTCCCTTCTTTGTTAATAGGCACAGGATGGCCAGGCACATCTTCGCCTCCCCAACCGATCACTTCCCCGACTCAGGGGGGTGGGCAATATGTCAACTTTGGGACATGCCACTGTTCCCATTGCCTAATCATCACTGTACCGACAAAGTAGGGACAACGCAAACCGACAAGCCGAATGTCAAAGGCCCCACCACGTGTGTTGTGGCAGGGCCTTGCAATCTGTCCTAAGACAGGCGATCAGTGCCGGTTGTCCAGCCGATGGTAGAGCTCGGCTGCACGCAGATCGGCCTCAAAACGGCGCGGCTCGGTGTTCTCGTCGATGACGGCGAGCTCCACGCCGGCCATCCGGGCGAAGTCCTCCCAGGCCTCGCGACCCACGGTGGTGGTCATGCAGGTATGGTGGGCCGCGCCGGCGCGCAGCCAGCACTCAGCCGAGACCTTGAGCGAGGGCCGGGGCTTCCAGAGGGCACGTGCCACAGGCAGCTTGGCCAGGGACCCGCCGGGCTCGACCACATCCACCACGTTCATAACCAGACGGAAGCGTTCGCGTACATCCGCCAGGGAGACGACCACGGCATCAGTGCAGGGAGTGGCCGTGAAGACCAGACGCACTGGGTCTTCCCTGTCGCCGATGGACAGGGGGTGGATCTCCAGGCGGGGCCGTCCCTCGGTCAGCAGCGTGGGCGAGACCTCCAGCATGTGGGCGCCCATGATCTCCTCATGGCCGGGCACGAAGTTATAGGAATAGTCCTCCATGAGGGAGCAGCCGCCTTTGAGACCGTAGCCCATGACGTTGCCGATCCGGATCAGAACCGAGGTCTTCCAGTCGCCCTCTGCCGAGAATCCGTACCCGTCGGCCATCAACCGCTGGGCTCCCACGCCGGGCAACTGACGAAGGCCCCCCAGGTCCTGGAAGTTATCCACGGCGGCGGTAGCGCCCACCTCTTCCATCATGGCCCGCATGCCGAGCTCCTCGCGGGCGGCCACCACCAGGGAGTCGTACCGGGAGTCCAGAAGTTCGGGAGCCACCTCATAGCTGCGCTTGTAGTCCTCGATCAGATCCTTGACCTGGTCGTCGGTGACAGCATTCACATGCTCCACCAGCTCGTTGACCGGCCAGGTGTTGACAGAGACGCCGAAGACCCGCTCGGCCTCGGTCTTGTCACCCTCCGTGACGGCGACGTCGCGCATGTTGTCGCCCCAGCGGCAGACCTTCATGTTGTTGGCGGCATCCCAGCCGGCGCAGGCGCGCGCCCAGACACCGATCTTGTCGGCAACCTCGGGGTCGGTGTAGTGGCCGACCACGATCTTGCGCGGGATTCCCAGCCTGGTCAGGATGTAGCCGAACTCACGGTCGCCATGGGCCGACTGGTTCAGGTTCATGAAGTCCATGTCGATGGTGTCCCAGGGGATCTCCACATGATGCTGGGTGTTCAGCTGCAGCAGCGGCTTGCGCAGCTTCTCCAGACCCCTGATCCACATCTTGGCCGGGCTGAAGGTGTGCATCCAGGCCACCACCCCGATGCAGGCCGGGTTCGACGAGGCATCGACCATGAAGTTCAGGATGGAATCCGAATCCTTCAGCGTGGGCTTCAGAACCAGCTTGACCGGGATCCGACCCGAATCATTGAGGGACTTGGCGATGTCCGCAGCCTGGACGCCCACCTGGCGCAGGGTCTCCTCGCCGTAGAGGTCCTGCGAACCAACGGCGAACCAGAGTTCCTTGCCCTCGAAGGGATTTTTCATGCTCATACTTCCTGCTCCTTTGCTTATGCTTTCCAGCTCAGTGCTGGCCGTAGACGTGCTGGTACCTATCGTTGAGCTTGGCTATGTCGGCCGGATCGATGGGCTTGGGCGTGCCGATCTGCTCGGCTGCCCAGACCGTGTGGGCCACCTCCTCGGTCATGGCCGCCGCCTTGACGGCGGCCTCGGCATCGGCTCCCACAGTGAATGGCCCATGGTTGCGCATGAGCACAGCTGGGCAGCCCGGATGATCCTTGAGGGTGTCGACCACGCCCTTGCCGATGGCCTCGGAGCCGATCAGCTCGAAGGGCCCCACAGGCACGGGGCCGCCGAACTCGTCGCCCATCATGGTCAGCACGCAGGGAATGTCCCTGCCGGTGGCCGCCCAGGCGGTGGCATAGGTGGAATGGGTGTGGACCACGCCGTAGACCTCGGGCATGTGCCGGTATATATAGGCGTGGGACAGCGTGTCCGAAGAGGGAGCCTCGGCACCGTCAACCACATTGCCATCCAGATCGGTGACCACCATGGATCCCGGGGTCAGGTGCTCATAGCGCACCCCCGAGGGCTTGATAACCATCAGATCGGCGGAGCGCAGACGCTGCGAGACGTTGCCCGCCGTCCAGACCACCAGATTCCACCTGGTCAGCTGCGCATGCAGGGTGGCCACCTGCTCGCGCACCAGTTTCACCTCGTCGCGCACCTCGGGCGAATAATCAGCCAAGGACACCATCAGCAACTCCTTTTCCCGGCCCGATCCCGCTGATCCGGCCGCTTGACGTTTTCAGCTCCCGGTCTCATCCCTGCAGGGGGATGGTCTTCACGGCCGCCTGCTCGATGGGCAGCCCCTTGGTGAAGCGGTCGAAGAAGGCTCTGAAGCCCTTCACATCAGCCGGGTCCGGCTGTTCTGTTGTGGACTGGACACCCGCAAAGACATTGGCATCCAGGTAGTCGGCCAGGGTCTGGTCGGCATGGCCCAGATAGTCGGCCAGGACGGCCATGCCCCAGGCGCCCCCCTCCACAGCGGTGGACATGACCTTGATGGGGGCATTGAAGGCGGCGGCCAGGATCCGCTGGGCTACCTTGGGCGTGGCGAAAATGCCGCCGTGACCCACCATGGTGTCCACCTCCACATGCTCCTGGCGGGTCATCACATCCATGCCGATGGTGACCGGCGAGAAGGCCGAGAAGAGCTGGGCGCGCATGAAGTTGGCCAGGGTCATCCGCCCCTCGGGGCCACGGGCAAAGACCGGCCGGCCCTCCTCCAGGCCAGCCAGGAACTCCCCGGAATAGAAGCAGTAGTTGATCAGCCCGCCGGCGTCCTTGTCTCCCTGGAGCGCCTGGTTGAACAGGGTGGCGTAGAGCGCATTCCCCTTCAGGTCCAGACCGGCGGCCTTGGCGAAGTCACCGAACAGCCCCACCCAGGCGTTCAGATCCGAGGTGAAGTTGTTGGCATGGCTCATGCCGGCAGGATCCCCAGCCGGCGTGGTGACCGGATCCACCTCGGGGTGGAAGTCACGCAGGGGATGCTCCAGGACCACCATGGCGAAGATGGATGTGCCTGCAGACACGTTGCCGGTGCGGGGACGAACCGCGTTGGTCGCCACCATGCCGGTTCCCGCGTCGCCCTCGGGTGGGGCCATGGGCACGCCGGGCTGCAGCTGGCCACTGGGATCCAACAGGGCGGCGCCTTCTGCAGTCAGTGCGCCCGCATCGCTGCCGGCGGTCAACGGCTCAGGCAGCAGGTCGTGAATGTCCCAGGGCTGGGCCTTGACCTGGGGCAGTCGGGAGAAGATGTCCAGCAGACCCTGGTCGAACTCCTTGCGGGAGGAGTCGATGGGGAACATGCCCGAAGCATCGCCGATGCCGATGACCTTGCGACCGGAGAGCCTCCAGTGCATGTAGCCGGCCAGCGTGGTGATGTAGGCCACCCTGGGCACATGCTCTTCACCGTTCAAAATGGCCTGGTAGAGGTGGGCGATGGACCAGCGCTCGGGAATATTGATCTTGAAGACCTGCGACAACTCCTCGTGGGCCTGGCGGGTGTTGGTGTTGCGCCAAGTGCGGAAAGGCACCAGCAGCTGATCATCCTTGTCGAAGGCCAGGTAGCCGTGCATCATGGCCGAGATCCCCATGGCGCCGATCTTGGTCAGCGTCACCCCGTACTGGCGACGGACATCCTCGGCCATGGCCGCATAGGCCGCCTGCAGACCCTGATGAATCTGGTCCATGGAGTAGGTCCATAGGCCGTCCTCCAGCCGGTTCTCCCACTCGACGTCCCCGGTGGCCAGCGTCCGGTAGTCATGGTCAATCAGCACAGCCTTGATGCGGGTGGAGCCGAATTCGATGCCCAGACTGGTCAAGCCCTCTTGTAATTCACTCACGATGACGCCTTCTTCGCCAACAACCATGTCTGCTCCTTTGCCTGATATGTTAACGCTCACATAGTCTGGTTACGATTGTAACCGAGACCAGAGCATCAGGCAAGCCCGCGGGATGCGGTCCGACAGTGGTCAGATGCGCTTGATTGCATAGCCCAGGGACCGACGCTGGATCACATCCGCCTGGATCAGTCCAACACCGTGGTGGGTGACCGGGAAGTCCACCGGCTGCCCCTGGTGAAGCAGGGCCAGGACCTGCCGCATGGTGGCCACCCCCAGATCCTCAAAGCGGGGACGGACCGTGGCCAGCGGCGGAAACATGTTGTCTACCGTAGGTACGTCGTCGAAGCCCACCAGACTGATGTCACTGGGAATGCGGATGCCATGCTCCTTCAGGGACCGGGCCACGCCCACGGCCTGGTTGTCGTTGGCGGTGACCACGGCCGAGGGCAGGGAGGTGCCGCTCATGCCCCGCTGATCGATCAGGTGGTTCATCAGCGTGTAGGACTCCCCTGCCTCCCAGCTGCGGGCGTGGACCACGGCTGTTCGTATGCGGCAGCGAGCGCAGGCCACCTTCCAGGAGGCCAGCCGGGTGGCTGCATCCCGCCACTGCGCAGGTCCGGCCATGTAGAGCACCCGCCTATGGCCCCGGGAGACCAGCAGTCGGGCCAACCGCTGAACGGCACCCCACTGGTCGATTCCGGTCAGGGCTATTTGCCCATCGCCCCGTCGGCGACTCAGGGCCTCTTCGACGCTGGTGATGCCATGCGTGGAGGTGACGATGACCCGGGGCTGGCTCACCTCAACCTGGCAGGCAGCCTGGAACATGGTGTCGGTCGGCGTCAGAAAGATGAAGGCATCCACATTCTGCTCCAGAAAGGTGCCGCAGAGTTCCTGGAATCCGGCAAGCGTGCAGGCGGACTCGTCCACCATCATGACCGACATGAACAAACCATGGGAACGGGCCACGGTCTCGATGGCCGTGATTGACGAAACAGGCCCAAAGAGACTGACACCGCCGGCCACCAGTCCGATGGTCCGGCTGCGGCTGGATGCCAGGGCCCGCGCAGAGTTGCTGGGTCGGTAGCCCAGCTTCCTGATGGCCTGCTGAACCCTGATCCGGGTGGCCGGAGAAACGTCCTTGGAATTGTTGATGACCCTGGACACAGTCTGGTGGGAGACCCCGGCCAGCCGGGCAACCTCGAACATGGAGGGGCGCTTGGACCGTGACCTGCCCCCGCTGCCTGCGGGCATGTGACCTTCTTCCGATAGCCGTACGATAGCCGTGTCGACCGTTCCGATATTAGCCCCTGCCGGGACCGGACGAGGGCAAATGCCAGCTGACCCGGTGCAGACGGCTGGGTCCCAGACGGCGAATGGCCTCCAGGTGCGCAGGCGACCCATAGCCCTTGTTGTGCTCCCACTGGTAGGGGGCCAGGGCAGGGTCAGAGGCGGCCAACCGGACCATAAGCTGGTCACGGGTGACCTTGGCGATGACTGCTGCGCAGGCCACACTGGCACAGTGGGCATCACCCTTGACTTGGGTGGAAACCTTGGGCAGAACCGGGAGGTCGGGGGCGTCAAAGCTGTCGGCGGCCGGGGTGATGTAGTCATTGGGGCCGTCAAGGATGGCAGCCAGACGGCGGCCGGGCCCCAGGTCCATCCCATGCTCCAATTCGGCCAGCGCGCGCAGGGCGGCGATGCCCAGGGCGTGGACGATGCCCCACTGGTCGATCTCATGATTGGAGCAGGCCCCCACCGCCCAACCGGCAGCCCAGTCCTCCAGGTCACGGTACATGGCCAGCCGACGCGCAGGGGTCAGCATCTTGGAATCAGCCACACCGTCAGGAACCTTTAAATGATGCAGGTCAGCGGACCGGACCGCCACCACACCGACCATGGCCGGACCCGCCAGGGCTCCACGGCCGACCTCATCCAGCCCCAGCACATACTCGGCTCCCTGATCAGCCAAGGCAGCCTCAGCGGCCAGGGTCGGCAGGATCCGCCTCATAGCCGGTTCAGTCCTGCGTCGGCTCGGGCACGGAGTCGAAGACCTTGTGCTGGTTGTTGAGCAGCTTCCAGCTGCCCACCGGGTAATAGGTCAGCAGTGCAGTGCCCTTGATGTTGTCCATGGGGACCAGGCCATTGTGTCCGTCGTCCTTGTGCAGACGGGAGTCGGCGGAGTTGGAACGGTTGTCACCCATGACGAAGACATACCCAGGGTCCACCTTGACCTTGAAGGCAAAGGAGCTGGGCTCCACTCCTGGACGCAGGTAGGAGCTCTCGTCCAAGGCGACGCCGTTGACAGTGACTGGGGCGCCATGACCCTTGCAGGCCACTGTGTCGCCGGGCATGCCGATCAGGCGTTTGACCAGATGACTGCCACGGAAGCTGGGTGTGGACTCTTCGCCTAGCCAGTTGGCAGGATCAGTGAAGACCACCACATCCCCACGGCGAGGGGCCACCATGGATCTGGTCAGCCTGTGAGTGGTCAGGATTCTGTCCCCGATGCCAAGGGTGTTCTCCATGGAGCCGGAGGGGATGACGTAGATGCTGAACAAAAATATGCGCAGGACGGCAACGACGGCCAAGAGGGCAACCAGCTCAAACAGAAACTCGGGCAGGAAACCGCGTTCGCCCAGACGCGGGTGGCTGCCCTTGGTGGAGCCGCGTCCACCGGGGCGGTCGAAGGCATGACGGGGCGGCACCGGGGCTGAGGTGGCCTGTCTGCCGTCCGGGTACCAAAGTCCCGACGAGGTCGCTTCCTCATCCCGAAAGGCCATATCCACTCCTTGTCATCCGCCGGAACCCACACGCAAAAAGGTTCCGCATGCCTCATAGCGTACACACCCAAGCATGGAAAAACCCGGGAGCATTACATCCCGGGTGTTAGCGGCCTGGCCTGGGCTGGGTCGCCCTGGCTGGAGCCTACTTGTTGGACTCGGCCTTGTTGTCGCGACGCTCGACAATGCGGGCGGCCTTGCCGTACAGACCACGCAGGTAGTAGAGCTTGGCGCGGCGGACACGGCCGTGGCGCAGCACCTTGATGGAGTCAATCTGCGGGGAGTGCAGAGGGAAGCGACGCTCGACGCCCACGCCGAAGCTGACCTTGCGCACCAGGATGGTCTCGCGCACGCCAGAGCCCTGACGAGCGATCACCACGCCCGTGAAAGCCTGGATACGGGAGTTGTTGCCCTCAGTGATGTTGACGTTGACCTCGACGGTATCGCCGGGGCGGAAGTCTGGGATCTGCTCCGCAGGCTTCATGTGGCTGGCGTCAAATTCCTGAATCGCGTTCATGCTGTTCCTCCATGGCCGCCGCACATCGACCCATGACATGGACCGCAACCATCAAAGGAAGCGATCCTGGACGGAACCCGGCGGTCTGCCGTCGGGGGTGCCGATCCGCCGGAGCATCCGGCTGGACCTGAAAGGAAGGGAGCCCATGCGGCAGCTGCCCTTCCGGCAAACAACTGTCCAATAATATACCACCAACCGGACCCGCTGGGGCCCGGCATGACATCAGCGGCGGTGGGCCCTGTAGAAGGCGATCAGGGACTTGGTGGACTGGTCCTGCTCGGCCAGCGCCTGGTCATCCCGGGAGATGGCCGGGGTGATCTCGCGGGCCAGCTTCTTGCCCAGCTCAACACCCCACTGGTCGAAGGAATCAATGCCCCAGACCGTGCCCTCGGTCAGCGTGATGTGCTCGTAGAGGGCGATCAGTTCACCCAGGGCGGCCGGGGTCAGCGCATCGCCGAAGATGGAGGTGGTGGGCCTGTTGCCGGTGAAGACCCGGGCCGGGACGATGGCCTCGGGAGTGCCCTCAGCGCGGACCTCGTCGGCGGTCTTGCCGAAGGCCAATGCCTTGGTCTGGGCCAGGAAGTTGGCCAGGAAGAGCTCATGCACGTCCTGGTCGCCGTCCTTGGCCGGGTTGGGGGTGTTGGCGAAGGCGATGAAGTCAGCGGGGATCAGACGGGTGCCCTGGTGGATCAGCTGGTAGAAGGCGTGCTGACCGTTGGTGCCGGGCTCCCCCCAGAAGATTTCGCCGGTCAGGCTGGTCACCGGGGTGCCGTCCCAGCGCACGGACTTGCCGTTGGACTCCATGGTCAGCTGTTGCAGATAGGCCGGGAAGCGGTGCAGATACTGGTCATAGGGCAGCACGGCGTGCGAGTGGGCGCCGAAGAAGTTGACATACCAGACGTTGAGCAGGCCCATCAGAGCAACTACGTTTCGATCCAGGGGGGTGGCGCGGAAGTAGCGGTCGACAGTGTTGAAGCCCTTGAGGAACTCCTCGAAACGCTCGGGGCCGATGGTGATGGCCAGGGAGGTGCCCACGGCGGAATCCACCGAGTACCGGCCGCCGACCCAGTTCCAGAAGCCGAAGACGTTGTCCGGATCGATGCCGAAGTCGCGCACCTTGTCCAGGGCAGTCGAAACGGCGATGAAGTGCCGACGGATGGCCTCGGCCGACAGGTCCTCGCCATCCTTGGACAGCAGGCCACGCTCCCCCAGGCTCTTCAGAAGCCAGGCGCGGGCCTGGCGGGCGTTGGTCAGGGTCTCCAGGGTGGTGAAGGTCTTGGAGACGATGATGAAGAGCGTGGTCTCCGGATCCAGATCGCGCGTCTTCTCAGCCAGGTCGTTGGGGTCGATGTTGGAGATGTAGCGGGCGCTGATGCCGGCATCCGCGTAGGGCTTCAGGGCCTCGTAAGCCATGACCGGGCCAAGGTCGGAGCCGCCGATGCCGATGTTGACCACGGTGGTGATCCGCTTGCCGGTCAGACCGGTCCAGCTGCCCGAGCGGACCTGGTCGGCAAAGGCATAGATGCGCTTGAGGGTGTCGCGGACGTCGCCGACAACATCCTGGCCGTCCACGATCAGCCGGCCGCGATCCTCCTCGGGACGGCGCAGGGCCGTGTGCAGGACGGCCCTGTCCTCGGTGTTGTTGATGTGCTCGCCGTTGAACATGGCCTCGATCCGCTCCTCAAGGCCGACCTCGCGGCCCAGCTGGGCCAGCAGTGACAGGGTCTCGGGCTGAATCAGGTTCTTGGACAGATCAATATAGAGATCACCCAGCTCGAAGCTGAGCTTTTCGGTGCGCTGCGGGTCCTTGGCGAACCATGCGCGCAGATCGATCCCTTGGCGCTGCATGTCGTCGAAGTGCTGGTGCAAGGCCGCCCAGGCCTTGGTGCTGGTAGCGTCCACTGGAGGATTGATGGCCATGGTTGTTCGGGTCCTTTCATGAGGTGATGCCCGGTCTACCGAGCACCCGGTTCTGTAACCCAAACTACTCACAAAAGCAGACAGAAGACAACAAAATCAGTCAATCTACTTGACTGAGCCGAATCGCTGTCAAAGTATGTCGTCACAGCCGTACTGGGCCAACTTGGCCACCATGTCCTTGACTTCCTGACTGCGGGCCCGGGGGGCCACCAGGAGAGCATCGGGAGTGTCGACGACGATCATGTCATCCACACCCAGAAGGGCGACCGTGCGTTCCGAACCTGGCACGACCATGTCTCCTGCTGAATCCAGATACATGACCCGGTCGGCATCCCCAAGAATCTTGATGTTGCGCCTGTTGGAGGACGGCAGCAGGCCGGCCACCGAATTGAAGTCGCCGATGTCATCCCAATCGAAGCCCCCTGGAACAACCGCCACGCCGCCGGCCGCCGATAGGGGCTCGGCCACGGCATAGTCGAAGGCGATCTTCTCGATGCCCGGCCAGTGCTCCTCCATGGCCTGGCTGCGGGCCTGCTCGCCCTGGTCCCAGACCTGGGCGATGGCCATGACCGCGGCGTGGAGCTCCGGCTTGTAACGACGCAGGCAGTCCAGAAGCACTTGGGCCTGCATGACGAACATGCCGGCGTTCCACCGGTACTCCCCTGTCGACAGGTAAGCCTGGGCCGTAGAGGCATCCGGCTTCTCGACGAATTCGCTGACCAAGCGGGCATCAGGGGCCCCGGGAATACGATCGGCCAGGGAGGGGCCTTGGTGGATGTAGCCGAAAGCGGTGGAGGGACGGGAGGCGGCGATGCCGATGGTGGTCACATAACCGGCCCGGGCCACCGCCACCGCCTGCTCCACTGAGGCCGCGAATGCTTTGTCGTCTCGGATGACGTGGTCGGCGGCAAAGGAGCCCACGATGATTTCCCCGCCGTGCCGCTGGGCCAGTACAGCAGTCGCCAAGGCTATGGCCGCCGTGGAATCGCGAGGAACCGGCTCGGCGAAGAGCGCGTCCTCAGCCAGATCCGGAAGCTGCTGACGCACCTGGTCCACATGCCGCTGGCCAGTGGAGACGACCACATGGTCAGCCCCGCAGATGCCGGCCAGCCGGTCAAAGGTGCCCTGGATCATTGTTCTGCCTGATCCCAACAGATCATAGAGGAACTTGGGCCGGTCCTGGCGGCTCAATGGCCAGAGCCGGGTGCCCACGCCACCGGCCGGAATGACGGCATAGAAATCATTGAGATCCATGCCTTCCATTGTGTCAAGAAGCTTGTACACCCTCGGCCCGAAGTGCAAGGCGTTTTTATCGCGCGCATCCAGTATGATGTGACATGTTGTCTTCTTCCGGCAGGTCCGGACGGGAGGCGAAGGCCACTTTAGCTCAGTTGGCAGAGCGTCTCACTCGTAATGAGAAGGTCGACAGTTCGATTCTGTCAAGTGGCTCTTTCACCAGCTGCCCTTTCAACGGCAGGGTATGTCGTACGCGCGAGTGGCGTAATGGTAGCCGCGCAGGATTTAGGTTCCTGTGTCTTCGGACGTGTGGGTTCGAGTCCCATCTCGCGCACAGGTATTAAGAACAGGGCCCGCAAGAACAGGCCCTGTCTTACGTTGCGGGGATCAGCGTCGGCTCTCCTGCTTGTTCCTCAGGCAGGCCACGAAGCCCACCAGGCCTAGGGCTATCAGCAGCAGGATCCTGAGCACGGAAAGCGGCCATCCGCCGGTAAGCGGCAGGGAGGAGGTCGAAGGCCGGAAGTCCAGCACCTGCGACACCGAGGCCGACTGGTTCCCGCCTAGGAACCGGCCCTGCGCGTCAGGGCCCTCGGCATCATCCGAAAGCACCTGGACGGCGACATCCCCCTGCTTCATCCCCTCAGGTGGGACCGCCTGCCAAATGCCCTGGTCCCCCACAGCCACATCCGTGCCAGTGTTGTCAGGCCAGGTCACATGCACCATGGTCCCCTTGGTCTCAGGAATCTTCCTGTCCCCGTCCACATACTTGTAGGCCCTGCCGGCCACCTGGAAGACGTCATGGCGGTCAATGGTCAGTGTGGTGGGCGTCATGTCGATCTTCCGCTCGATGGATGCCGGGCCCGAACGGAGGTTCATCGGGTTGACCATTTCAATCTGGAAAGTATAGGTCTGCGTTTCGTCGTCACCGTTGTAACCGGTGAACTTGTCAGCAGGGATATTCAGCGACCAGGACCAAGTGGAAGCCGCCGTCTTGGTCAGGTTCAGCGTGAGACCTGATGTGGGGTCAGCGACGGAAGGAACAGCGCCGACCGCCGCATCCCTCTGGAAGGTGTTGGCCGGAGTGGTCAGCAGACTGGTCCAGCCCGAGGCAGCATTCTGCTTCATCGAAACGACCATCCTCGAATCAGTCATTCCCAATCCTGCCGAGGACCAGGCCGTATACACAGGCGACGCCTCACCCTTGAACTCGACGACCGAATCCGCCGGCAGGCTTCCGTTGACGGTATGGGGCACCGTGACCGAGAACTTGCTGGCATCCGGGACATCCTCGCCCGAGACGAAATAGGCCGTGCCGATATTCGAGAAGTAGGAGGTCAGGCCGAACCCGGAGACAGACTCAGTCACCCAGGCATGGTAACGCCTGTAGCCGCTGTACTTGTTGCCTTGGCCCGGCGACGGATACAGCTTGTTGGTGTCCTGTATCCGCCAGGAACCCCCTTGTTTGCTGCCGGTGTCGACCTGGCACTCAGCCTCGCCAAGCCTGAACCCCCACGTGTCCGCGGCTTTCACCAGGTCATCGCCATTCGTGCCCTGCCCCTCCACAATGGGATTATTGGGATCCTCGCCGTAGAGAACGACCTTGTTGGGACGCGCAGGATCCTTGGAGGGCATGCACTCACCACTGATTACCGGCTCAAGCTCGGTCGTATACACGCTTCCAGAAGCATCCAAACCGGCATCAGCATCGTTTTCGATCTTGGTGATCGTAGGATCATCAGGACGAGGCACGTCATACTTATAGAACGCGGTATTGATTGTCCATCCCGCAGAGATATTCGTATCCTTCTCCACGGCGGACATACCATCGTTTATCCCTACAAGACCAGCGCTCTTGGGGTTGTACACTTCAGGGCTGACGGTACAAGCGCTGCCATCCCTATTCGTGGTGACAGGCCAGGTGACCATCTTGAAATAGCCGTCAAGATCCTGCTTCTCCTTGGCCTCCTTGAAATCAATCCCGCCATCAGCCTTCTGGGCAGGCATGGGATTGCCATCCTTATCAGTGGCAAAAAGCACGTTGGGGTTGTCGAGATATTGAGGATCCTTCGGACTCACGTTGAAAGCGGAATACTTGCTGACTTGGCCTGCCTTGCTGGTCGTGGTGGTCGCCGTATTGGGGGACGGCTGCTGGCCTGTCACCAGGACCGGCTCAGGGGTCAGCTCATCAACAGGCACCCACTCGCTATCCTTCAGAGCCACCCACTGGTAATAATAGGAATTGGTCTCAGAACATATGCCATCAGGATTGTCATTTGTACTGCCACGCGGATTCAGCCAGTACACGAAGAACGACCGTGCCGGAGCTGTTCCCGGAGCAGTGCCGGCGATTGGCCCAGTAACATTGCTCTTATAATCAGGAAAACCGTAATCCGTCACCATGCCCCAATTAGCCTGATTGTTTTGATAGAGATTAGGGTTGGTGTCCCAACCGACCCAGGAATACGGGCCACTGCACTTCATATCCTCTTTGCTGTCCAAGCAGTAACCCATATACACTTTCATCTGTTTGTCATGGGACAAGCTCGCTGTGATATTTGAATATCTATCCTGAGCCTGTAAATCACTCATGGAAGCCGGATCAAAGCTTGTGCAGTTATTGGTAGTCCAGGACCAGGAAGAATTGCCGCAGGACAGGGCCTTGTTCTGGTCACCAACGATGGCAAAGACATTCAAGGGCTCGGGGTGACCGCCGACCGCGAATTTTGCGGGATCTTTGGACGTATCCTTGATGTTCATATCACCCTCAATGGATATGGTCAGGTAGTCGTACAAACCAGAATTGATGATCTTATGAACGGTGAAGAACTCATCCTGGTTCTTGGCCCAGGTTAAGGCACCATCATAAGCGTTGGCATTTTTATTGCTGTCTACATAATCATCCGGGGTGATAGTGTTCATATTCCGTACGCGTCTGTAATAGTCAGGATTTTCGGAACCAACAAACTGATATATGAAAGATAAATTGCATTGTGACGGATTTTTGGTGTCAGTCTCACCAACACCGACACAATCCGGCTTAAATTCATTGTGCTTCACGCGCAGGATGAAGTCCATGCGCAGCTCATCCTGGTAGGCATCGATCCTATCGTTGAAGGCCATCATCCTATAGAGCAGGGGTTTTCTGCTGGCTGTTTCGTCCTGTCCATCGATGGCATTGGCCCGATTGGCCGAAAGGGCGCTCAGCCCCAACGGAACAACCATGGCCAGCGTCGCCAGAAAGGTTACCAGAACGGCGATAATCTGACGGCTCACATGCTGCGAACCCTTGGCGATCCGTTCTTGCAAACGCTTCAATACAATACCCCCAAATCAAGTTACAATTATGCTTAAGAGCGGCTAAACTTTGTTCTTTTAATCTGTCCCCAATTGCTTCGACTCTATCATAGAGATAAAAAAATAGCATCTTCGCTTTTTCCATACATGCTCCACGAGCACTGGAATTGCAACCATTAGCTGGGATTCCGATAGGGTGTGTCACGACCGGTATTGCGCAACAGTTTATGGTCTTCATCTGGCTGGTCTGGGTTGGAGGTGGAGGCCACTTTGTCATGGAAAGGTCGACTGTTCGCTTCTGTCAAGCGACTCTTCCACCAGTGGCCTTCAGACGTCTAGGCTCGAGTCCCATCTCGCACAGGAAACACAAGCAGGGCCTGCTCCCATCCTCCTCATTCCATGGAGATGAGCACAGGCCCTGCCTTATGCCTCCGGAAAATCAGTATCGGCTCTCCTGCCTATTCCTCAGGCAGGCCACAAAGCCAGCCAGACCTAGTATCAACATCAACAGGATCTTGAGCACGGAAAGCGGCCATCCTCCAGCGAAGGGCAGGGATGAGGTGGAGGGCCGGAATTCCAGCGCATGCGACACCGCGGCTGACTCGTTTCCTCCCTGGAAGTTGCCACTTTGAGGATCAGTGCTTTCAGCGTCATCGGAAGCAACCTGAGCGGTGAATCGCCCCTGGTTGATGCCCTCAGGTGGAGTCGCCTGCCATGAACCCTGGTTCCCCACAACAACATCCGTACTGCTGTTGCCGGGCCAGGTTACATGAACCACTGTTCCTTTGGTCTCAGGAACCCTCGTGTTGCCATTGACGTACTTATATGCCTTGCCCGCCACCTGGAAGACGTCGTACCGTTCCAAGCTCAGCGTGGTCGGCGTCATATCAACCGTCCGGTTGGTGGAAACCGGATCCGAAGGGACATTCAGAGGGTTGATCATCTTAACCTGGAAGGTATACTTCTCTGTCTCATCGTCACCGTTGTAGCCGGTGAACCTGCCAGCAGGTATGGTCAAGGTCCAGGACCAGGTCGAAGCCCCTGTCTTGACGACCTTGAGCACAGAGCCCGATGTGGGGTCAGTGACGGAAGGCGAAGTGGTATTGACCGCCGCATCCCTCTGGAAGGTGTTGGCCGGTGTGGTCACCAGACTGGTCCAGTCCGAGGCAGTGTTCTGCTTCATGGAAATGGCCATCCTGGAATCAGTCATTCCCAGCCCTCCCGAGGACCAGGCCGTATATATAGGCGAAACCGAGCCCTTGAAGGTGACGACCGAGTTTGCCGGCAGAATCCCGTTTTTCGTGTGGGGCACTGTGACGGAGAGCTTGCCATCCGGAGCATTCTCATTGGAGACGAAATAGGCTGTTCCTATGTTCGAGAAGAAGGAGGTCAGGCCGAACCCGGAGGCGGACTCGGTCACCCAGGCATGATAGCGCCTGTAACCGTTGTACTTATTGCCGGGATCCGGCGACGGATACTGCTTATTGGTGTCCTGTATCTGCCAGGACCCTCCCTGCTTGCTCTTGGGATCGACCTTGCACACCGTTTCTCCCAGCTTGAACCCCCAGGAGTCCGAGCTTTTCACCAGGTCGTCACTGCTCTTGCCCTGCTCCTCCTTGAAAGGATTGCCGGGATCCTCGCCGAACAGAGTAACCGTGTTGGGATGCGTGTCGTCTTTGGAGGGAGTGCACTCACCGCTGACCACCGGATCAAGCTTGCCGGTATAGACGCTTCCTGAGGCATTCAAGGAGCCATCGGTGTCATTCTGAATGTTGGTGATGGTCGGATCATCGGGACGAGGCACATCATACTTATAGAAGGCAGTATCGATAGCCCATCCTGCATCCAGATTCGTGTTTTTCTGGGCTGTAGACATATCGTCTGTTATCCCAACAAGGCTATCCTGTTGAGGGTCATATATCTTAGTGGTGACTTCAGGAGTGCTTGCCGTCGGCTTGCACTGGGTGCCATCGGCATTAGTAGTGACAGGCCAAGTAACTAGTTTGAAATAACCGTCAAGATCCTGCTTCTCCTTGGCCTCTTTGAAATCAATCCCGCCATCAGCCTTCTGGGCAGGCATAGGCTGGCCATCCTTATCAGTCGCAAAAAGCACGTTGGTGGTATTCGCATACTTGGGGTCAGTCGGATCGACGTTGTAAGCCGTATTGTCATTGACCTGATATTGAAGACCCCAGGAATTGGTCAAGCCGTTTACTGCTGGCTTCTGACCAGTTACGAGCACCGGTTTAGGCGTCAGCGCATCGACAGGCACCCATTGGCTATTCTTCTGCGCCACCCATTGGTAGTAATAGGAGTTGGTCGTGGAACATATTCCACCAGCGCTGTTATTTCCACGCAAATTGAACCAGTATACAAAGAAGGACTTGGGGGGCGCTACTCCTGGAACCGGATTGGCTCCTATAGGAAATCCATAATCCGTTACCATGCCCCAATTGGCCTGGTGACCACCATAAAGAGGGGGATTACCATTCCAGCCAACCCAAGAAGCAGGTCCGCTGCACTGAGGGTGGGGACTGTTACCTAGGCAGTTGCCCATGTAAAGCTTGATGCCCTTACCCTGGTCTGCAGTGATATTGGCGACCCTGTCTTGGACGTTGCTGCCGATAGAGCTCGGATCGAAGGATGTGCAGTCATTCGTAGTGTAGTCCCATGGCGAACCTCCACACGAGAGCGTATTGTTTTGTTGACCAACAATTGCGAAGACGTTCAAAGGCTCCGGATAACCGCCAGTCACATAATATTTCGGATCCAAGGAGGTATCCATGTAGGACAAATCACCCTCTATGGATACAGCCAGGAAATCATATAAACCAGAGTTGATCACTTTATGAACCGTAAAGAACTGATCCTCATTTTCCGCCCATTGCTCAGCACCGCCAGTGGGGTCGTTGGGATTTGTTGAAATAGTATTCAGGTACCGAATCCGGGTATAGTGGGACGGACTTTGCGCTCCTTCATATTGATATGCGAAAGACAGATTGCACTTTACTGAATCATAGGGAGAAGTATCACGCATCGGAACGCATTGCGGATTGAAATCGTTATGTCTCACGCGCAGTATGAAGTCCATGCGCAGCTCATCCTGGTATGAATCAATCTTGTCATTGTAGGCCAACATCTTATAGAGCAGAGGCTTCCTGCTGGCCGTCCCGCCCTGCCCATCGATGGCATTGGCCTGATTGGCCGAAAGCGCGCTCAGCCCTAGCGGAACAACCATGGCCAGCGTCGCCAAAAGGGTTATCAAAACAGCCACTATAGGGCGATCCACATGCCGTGGACCCTCATTGACCCCTTCTTGCAATCGGTTCAACACGCTACCCCCCACACCTCAATGCAACCATCTCCAGAATCAGATGGACTGCACGCTTGATTGGTCCCCGGTGCAGGCCACGAAACCCTGGAGCACAAGTACCGTATCCTCACTTATGGCATCTTCTTGTCCCCTTTACATGCTTTAAGAGTACCGAGACTGAAAGCGTGATCTGGGATTCAGAAAGGGTGTTTCGCGACCGTCCACCATCTTGACTAAGGACAGTCTGAATTAGGGGTAGGGGTTACTGGCAACGGCAGGGCCCCCACTCATCCTCTCAACTTCATGGGGCGGGGGCGGGTCCTGTCTGATGCTGCCGGGGTCAGTGCCGGCTTTCCTGCCTGTTCCTCAGGCAGGCCACGAAGCCGGCCAGACCGAGGGCTATCAGCAGCAGGATTTTGAGCACGGAAAGCGGCCATCCGCCAGTAAGAGGCAAAGCCGAGTTGGAAGGACGGAACTCCAACGCGTGCGACACCGAGGCCGACTGGTTCCCGCCCTGGAACCGACCCTGCGCATCAGGGCCCTCGGCATCATCCGAAAGCACCTGAGCAGAGAACCGCCCCTGATTGATGCCCTCAGGCGGGGTCGCCTGCCATGAACCCTGATCCCCCACAACGACATCCGTGCCGCTGCCGCCGGGCCAGGTCACATGCACCATGGTCCCCTTGGTCTCAGGAACCTTCCTGTCCCCATCCACATACTTATAGGCTTTGCCTGCCACCTGGAAGACGTCGTACCGCTCCAAGGCCAACGCGGTGGGCGTCATGTCGACCTTCCGCTCGATGGATGCCGGGCCCGAACGGAGGTTCATCGGGTTGACCATTTCAATGCGGAAATCATACAGTTGCGTCTCGTCGCTGCCGTCGTAGCCGCTGAACCTGTCAGCAGGGATGTTCAGCGTCCAAGACCAGGTGGAAGCCGCCGTCTTGGTCAATCCCAGCGTAAGGCCCGTTGCGGAATCCGCGACGGAAGACGTGGTGCCGGCTGCTGCATCCCGCTGGAAGGTGTTGGCCGGAGTGGTCAGCAGGGGCGTCCAGTCCGAGGCGGTCTTCTGCTTCATCGAAACAGCCATGCTCGAATCCGTCATCCCCAGCCCTCCTGAGGACCAGGCAGTATATACAGGAGACACTTCACCCTTGAACACAACGACCGAATCCGCCGGCAGGCTCCCGTTGACCGTATGAGGCACAGTGACCGAGAGTTTGCTCGCATCCGGCACGTTCTCACTCGAAACGAAATAGGCCGTCCCGATGTTCGAGAAGTAGGAGGTCAAACCGAATCCGGAGATAGACTCGATCACCCAGGCATGGTAACGCCTGTAGCCGCTGTACTTGTTGCCTTGGCCCGGCGACGAATACAGCTTGTTGGTGTCCTGTATCTGCCAGGACCCTCCCTGCTTGCTCTTGGGATCGACCTGGCATTCAACTTCGCCCAGCCTGAACCCCCACGTGTCCGCGGTTTTCACCAGGTCATCGCCATTCGTGCCCTGCCCCTCCGCAATCGGATTGGCTGGGTCCTCGCCGTAGAGAACAACCTTGTTGGGACGCGCGGAATCCTTTGAAGGCGTGCACTCACCACTGACCACCGGATCAAGCTTCGACGTATACACACTGCCCGAGGCATCCAGAGCGCTGCCGGCATCGTTCTCAATCTTCGTGATCGTTGGATCATCGGGGCGAGGCACATCATACTTATAAAAGGCACTATTGATCGTCCAGCCCGCTGAAATATTCCGTTCTATATCCGAGCTGTTCATGCCGTCACGTATACCGACGAGGCCCTTCTGATCAGGGTTGTACACTTCAGGGCTGACGGTACAAGCGCTGCCGTCCCGGTTCGTGGTGACAGGCCAGGTGACCATCTTGAAATAGCCGTCAAGATCCTGCTTCTCCTTGGCCTCCTTGAAATCAATCCCGCCATCAGCCTTCTGGGCAGGCATAGGCTGGCCGTTCTTGTCAGTGGCAAACATCTCATTGGGATTATCCGGCTGTTTGGGCAAGTTGAAAGCCGAATACTTACTGACTTGGGCCGCCTTGCTGGTCGTGGAAGTCGCCGTATTGGGAGACGGCTGCTGGCCTGTCACCAGAACCGGCTCAGGGGTCAGCTCATCAACTGGCACCCACTCGCTATCCTTCAGAGCCACCCACTGGTAATAGTAGGAATTGGTCTCAGAACATATGCCATCAGGGTTAGCTTTGGTACTGCCGCGCACATTGAGCCAGTACACAAAGAACGACCGTGCCGGAGCTGTTCCCGGAGCAGTGCCGGCGATTGGCCCAGTAGCATTGCTCTTGTAGTCAGGAAAACCGTAATCGGTTACCATGCCCCAGTTAGCCTGATTGCCTCCGTAGAGATTTGGGTTGCTGTTCCAACCAACCCAAGAATACGGGCCGCTGCACTGAAGATCAGCACCCGTGCCAAGGCATTCTTGCATATATAGGGTGAAGTTCTTGTCGTTCGCCGCTAAAGTTGAAGTAATGTTGGATACCCTGTCCGGCGCATTGATCATGGTGTCAGGGTCAAAATTGCGACAATTATCGATTCCGCTAGACCAACTCCACGAGTTGCTAGGGCGCAGGCAGGACAGTGCATCGTCCTGTTTACCAACGACTGCGTAGATATTCACCGGCTCGTTGGCACCACCAGGTTGGTAATATGACGCATCAGCAGAATTCTTCAGCGCCAGATCACCCTCAATGGAAATGGTCAGATAGTCATATAAACCGGAGTTTATTATGGTGTGCACGGTGAAGTACTCATCTTGATTTTGCGCCCACTTGTAGGCTCCGGACCAGGGCTGATCCGAGGATGATGCTGAGGCTATGGTGTTCAGATACTTTATTCTGCGATAAAAGGAAGTGTCATCTGACCCCTTGTACTGATAGACAAAGGCCAGATTACAATTGCCCTTGGTATCGGCACCAGAAGTGGCGTCGGCGCAAGAAGGGTCAAACTCGTTGTGTTTTACCCGCAGGATGAAGTCCATGCGCAGCTCATCCTGATAGGAATCAATCTTGTTGTTGTAGCCCAACATCCTATAGAGTTTGGGCTTCCTGCTGGCCGTTTCGTCCTGCCCATCAATGGCGTTGGCCTGATTGGCCGACAAAGCGCTCAGCCCCAGCGGAACAACCATGGCCAGCGTCGCCAGAAGGGTTACCAGAACGGCAATTATCGGACGGTTCACACCTTGTGAACCCTTAGCGCCCCGTTCTTGCAAACGCTTCAATACAATACCCCCCAAACCACAATGAAATCATGCTCCAGAACAAATCAAGTCTGCTTTTGACCTACCCCCAATTAAGGCAACTGCACATAGAGCACAACAATGCATATAAATTTTCTTTGCCTTTTCAAGGCTACAGAAATGAAGGGCAAAATCTGGGATTCAAATCGGGTGTTTTGCGGCGGTTCAAGTTCTCGACCATGCAGGACCAGCACCCAGCTGGTAAGAAGCAATATGTTGTCTTCTTCGGGTCGTTCCGGATTGGGGGCGAATACTGCCTTGGCAACGGCAGCAACACGGGAATTAAAAAACAGGGCCCGCGCTCATCTCCATGAAATTGTAAGGATGAGAGCGGTCCCTGTCTTATACGACCGAGGTCAGTGCCGGCTTTCCTGCCTGTTCCTCAGGCAGGCCACGAACCCCACCAGGCCCAATGCCATCAGCAGCAGGATCCTGAGCACGGAAAGCGGCCAACCGCCGGTAAGAGGCAGGGAGGAGGTCGAAGGACGGAAGTCCAGCTCATGCGACACCGAGGCCGACTGGTTCCCGCCCTGGAACCGACCCTGCGCATCAGGGCCCTCGGCATCATCCGAAAGCACCTGAGCAGAGAACTGCCCCTGATTGACGCCCTCAGGCGGGGTCGCCTGCCATGAACCCTGATCTCCCACTGCGACATCAGTGCTGCTATTGGTCTTGCCGGGCCAGGTTATATGGACCAGGGTGCCTTTGGTCTCAGGAACCTTCGTGTTTCCATTGACATACTTATAGGCCCTGCCCGCTACCTGGAAGACGTCATGGCGGTCAATGGTCAGTGTGGTGGGCGTCATGTCGATCTTCCGCTCGATGGACGCTGGGTCTGAATGAATGTTCATCGGGTTGATCATCTCAACATGGAAAGTATAGGTCTGCGTTTCGTCGTCACCGTTGTAACCGGTGAACTTGTCAGCAGGGATATTCAGCGACCAGGACCAGGTGGAAGCCTCCGTCTTGGTCAGGTTCAGCGCGAGACCTGATGTGGGGTCAGTGACGGAAGGAGCAGCGCCGACCGTCGCATCCCTCTGGAAGGTGTTGGCCGGAGTGGTCAACAGGGGCGTCCAGTCCGAGGCAGCATTCTGCTTCATCGAAATAGCCATCCTGGAATCAGTCATCCCCAGCCCGCCCGACGACCAGGCCGTATACACAGGCGACACCTCACCCTTGAACGTGACGACCACATTCGACGGCAGATTCCCATTGACGGTATGAGGCACAGTCACCGAGAACTTGCTCGCATCCGGCACGCTCTCACCGGAGACGAAATAAGCCGTGCCAATATTCGAGAAGTAGGAGGTCAGGCCGAACCCAGAGGTTGTTTCGGTCACCCAGGCGTGATAGCGCCTGTACCCGTCGAATTTGTTGCCAGGGTCTGGTGATGGGTATTGCTTATTGGTGTCCTGTATCTGCCAGGAGCCTCCTTGTTTGCTGCCAGTGTCGGCCTTGCACTCAGCCTCGCCCAGCTTGAATCCCCAAGTGTCCGCAGATTTTACCAGATCGTCATTGTTTGCACCCTGACCATCGTTAAAGGGTTTGCTGGGATCCTCACCGTAGAGCGTCACAACATTCGGATGCGCACTGTTTTTGGAAGGAGTGCACTCACCGCTGACCACCGGATCAAGCTTGCCGGTATAGACGCTTCCCGAAGCATCCAGGGCGCCGTCAGCACCATTCTCAATCTTGGTGATCGTCGGATCATCGGGACGAGGCACATCGTACTTATAGAAGGCGGTATTAATGGTCCAACCCGAGTCCAAATTCTGGCTCTTCTGCGAAGCATCCATATCATCTGTTATGCCCGCAAGACCTTTGCGCATGGGGTTGTATACTTCGGGATTGACGTTGCAGTTGTTGTCGGTGCCGGTGTCATTCAAGTTCTTGGTCACAGGCCAGGTAACCATTTTGAAGTAGCCGTCAAGATCCTGGTCTTCCTTGGCCTTCTTGAAGTCAATGGAGCCATCAGCATTCTGAGCGGGCATAGGCTGGCCGTTCTTGTCCGTGGCAAACATCTCATTGGAATTATTCGGTTTTTTAGGCAAATTAAAGGCCGAATAAGAGTCAGCCGTGCCTTGGGTCCCATTAGTAGTAGTTAGCGTGTTCGGGCTCGGCTTCTGACCCTCCACCAGGATCGGCTCAGGGGTCAGATCATCGACAGGCACCCATTGGCTGTCTTTGAGGCCTACCCATTGATAGTAGTATGACGTGGTCTCGGAGCATATGCCCTTGCCGACATTGCCTCCACGAGGGTTTTCCCAATACACGAAGAAGGAGCGGGGCGGCGCCACCCCGGGCCCAACAGCATTGATTCCATGATCAGAATCGGCAGGAAGACCATAGTCAGTCACCAGGCCCCAATTAGACTGATGCTTCAGATAAAGATCCGGGTTGTTGTCCCAACCTATCCAGGAATAGGGACCGCTGCACCTGAGATCAGGGCTTTTAGAATCAGAACTGGCGTCATAGCAATCCCCCATATACAGCTTCATGCTCTTGCCCTGTTTGGCCAAATCATCCATGATGTTGGCTGACCTATCTTGCAGATTGCTCATCGTATTAGGGTCAAAGTGGTCACAATCATTGGTCCCATAAGCCCAGGAGCCGCCGTTGCAAGACAGTGCGTCCTTCTGTTGCCCTACGATCGCATAGACAGTCAGGGGCTCTACGTGGCCGCCGGCTTGGAAATATGGAGCAATCTCAGCCTTCGGCAGATAATTTTTTATATCACCAGCATTATTCAAGAGATCCATATCGCCTTCAATGGAAACTACCAGGAAATCATACAAACCTGAATTGATCACCTTATGAACCGTGAAAAACTCATCCTGGTTTTTTGCCCATTGCTCAGCACCGGTAGAGGTGTCGTCCGATGCAATAGTGTTGAGATACTTTACTCGGCGATAATGTGCTGGATTACGTGTTCCGTTATACTGATATATAAAGGATAAGTTGCAAGAACCAGTGGTATCAGCGCTGCCTGTTTTCACACAATCCGGTTTGAACTCACCATGTGCCACGCGCAGGATGAAGTCCATGCGCAGCTCATCCTGATACGAATCGTTCTTGTCGTTGTAAGCCAACATCGTGTAGAGCAGGGGTTTCCTGTTGGCTGTTTCGTCCTGTCCATCGATGGCGTTGGCCTGATTGGCCGAAAGCGCGCTCAGTCCCAGCGGAACAACCATGGCCAGCGTCGCAAGAAGAGTTACCAGAACGGCAATGATCGAACGGCTTACGTGCAGTGATCCCTTATTGTTCCGTTCTTGCAATCGCTTCAATACGAAACCCCCAAATCCCGATAGAATCGTGCGCTATGCCTAATAGACTTTGCTTTTGGTTATCCCCAATACCGCCGACTCTATCACAGAGATAAAATAATCTCTTCCTGGCGATTGCTTTACATGCTTCAGGCGCACTGGCACCTCATGGCATGATTATCGATATTTCGTGACCGTCCACCGCACTGGATCTATGAAGTGAATCTATAAAGATTTATCAGCCTCTGCTATGGCCATCGCCCAGCACCCAGTTGACGAGAATCGGCATGATGGCCGCCAGGGCCTTGCCCCTGTGCGAAATGGCGTTCTTTTCATCCGCGGTCATTTCCGCCGAGGTCAGCGGCAGCTGGCCGCTGGCGCGCCCAGGCTGATCGCGGGGCACGAAGATCGGATCGTAGCCGAACCCGTTGTCCCCTCGTGCCTGGCGGATGACGCTTCCGGGCATCTCGCCGATCCTGGTCACCTGATGCCCCCGGACGGCATACCCCGGCACATCCGGAACGACCAAGGCGGCAGCACAGACAAACCGCCCTCCCCTGTGATTATCGGGAATGTCGTTCAGCTGGTTCAGCAAGAGGTCCAAGTTGGCCTGGTCGTCGCCATGGCGGCCGCTCCACCTTGCCGAAAGGATCCCCGGGGCAGAGCCCATCACATCAACGACCAGCCCCGAGTCGTCCGCCAGCGCGGGCAGACCGGACTCACGGGCGGCCTGCCCAGCCTTGAGAAGAGCGTTCTCCTGAAACGTGGTGCCGGTCTCTACCGGATCGGGCAGGCCCAACTGGCCGGCCGAAACCAGCTCGATCCTCTGACCCTCAACGGACAGGAAACCGTCGAGGATGCGACGAAGCTCACGCAGTTTGCCCTCGTTGTGCGTGGCCACAACCACTTTTCTGGCCTGCCCCATACCGATCCTCCTCGCTGAAATGCCTGCCCCTGGGCGTCAGTCAGATGCCAGAGCCTTGCGCTGAGCGGCCTGAAGCTCCTTGTTCCCCTTGGTCGCCAGATCCAGCAAGAGGCCGAGCTCCTGACGGGTGAGTGGGCGATGCTCCGCTGTTCCCTGTACCTCTATGAAGTCGCCGGCGCCGGTCATCGACACGTTCATATCGGTCATGGCCCTGCTGTCCTCCAGATAAGGAAGGTCGAGCATGGGCTTGCCATCGATGATGCCCACCGAGACGGCCGAGACGCAATCCTTGGTCACCTTGTCGGCACTGCGGATGTGATGGTGGTCCTGGGCCCATCGGAGGGCATCGACCATGGCCACATAGGCGCCGGTGACCGAGGCTGTACGGGTGCCGCCATCGGCCTGAAGGACATCGCAGTCAAGCTGGATCTGATTCTCGCCCAAGGCCTTCATATCCACCACGCCACGCAGGCAACGGCCTATCAGCCGGCTGATCTCCTGGGTGCGGCCACCGACCTTTCCTCGGACTGACTCGCGTGCAGTCCGGTCGCTGGTGGCCCTGGGGAGCATGGCGTACTCGGCCGTGACCCAGCCCAGGCCGGAGTCCTTGCGCCAACGGGGCAGCGTCGGCGTGAAGGAGGCCGTGCACATGACCCGGGTCTTGCCGCACTCGATCAGCACCGATCCCTCGGGGGCCTCCGTCCAATGCCTGGTGATGACGACCGGTCGCAACTCATCAGCCGCCCTGCCGTCAGGCCGCAGTACGGCACCCTCCTGGAGCATGTCCTTGATAGCAACCATCAGTGATGATCCTTTCCCGTTCCGCCCAGGCTCCCCTGGTCTGGTCCCTATTATTCCGTCAACCGTCTACCGATCGATGGTCAGCGGTGTCTTGGCCGGCAGAATGCGATCAATCAGGAAGATGACCAGCGACAGGGCGAAGAAGACGACCAGGTACTCAGCCATGTTGACCGTCAACTGGGCCCATCCCAAGTGCCCGAGATCCAAGAAGGCATAGGGATAAGGGTTACCGCCCGCCTCCGGTCCCGAATGGGGCCAGATGGCGGCCCTGATCAGCACAAAGGCTACGTAGAAGGGGAAATAGATCAGCCAGGTCAGCACGTTGTGCCAGTGGAAACGACGATGAGGGTCGAACAAGAGGAAGTCCACCGATGCCAGGATGGGGCTGATGACGTGAATCATCCATGTGGTCCGGATGCCCAGGACCAGCTGGTAGTCCGTGCTGTTCAGCCCCAGAACCAGGATGGCCACCAGCCCGGTGATGACGATGTAGAGCGTCAGACATCCTTTGAGCCAGGCGGGAGGCTGGATGCCCTTGAGCAGGGTGGCCGCTCCGGCCCAGAGCATGACCAGACCCAGGGCGATATTGGTCTGGAAAGTAAAATAGACCCACTTGTTGCCGATTCCCAGCAGCCAGGCCTCGTAGGTGCCGCCCAGGCAGAAAAAGGCGATCAGCAATCGGTAGATGCCCACGACGAATCTCATGCGGATCAGCTTAGCCCGACCTTGGGAGGGCAGGGCGAGCCAGTAGGTCGGCAGAGGATTAGACTGGGGGCCAACCAAGGGCTTTTCCACCCACAAAGGGGAAGATATGAACGCTGAAAACAATAGCAAGGACACCGGAACCTCTACGGCTCTGATGACCGACATGTATGAATACACCATGCTGGATGCCGCCTTGCAGGACGGTACGGCCGGACGACGATCCGTCTTCGAGGTCTACACCCGACACCTGCCGGCGGGGCGCCGATACGGAGTGGTGGCAGGCACTGGGCGGATTCTGGATGCGCTGGAGGATTTCCACCTAAGCGAAGACGAGCTTCGCTTCCTGTCCGACCGTCACATCGTCAGCCAGACCGCCATCGACTGGCTGGAGCACTTCCGCTTCACCGGGACCATCCGCGGCTACCGGGAGGGCGAGATATTCTTCCCCGACTCCCCCTTACTGCAGGTCGAAGGCAGCTTCGGCGAGTGCACCCTGCTGGAGACCCTGATCCTGTCCATACTCAATTACGACTCCGCTGTAGCCTCGGCAGCCTCCCGTATGGTCACCGCGGCCAAGGGCCGGCCCTGCATGGACATGGGCGCGCGCCGGGCCAACGAATACGCAGCCGTGGCGGCGGCCAGAGCGGCCATAGTCGGCGGATTCCAAGGGACCTCAAACCTGCTGGCGGCCAAGCGATACGGCTTCAAGGCCATCGGAACCGCAGCCCACTCCTTCACCCTCCTTCATGACAACGAGCGCGAGGCCTTCCAGGGGCAGATCCAGGCCCTGGGCAAGGGGACCACCCTGCTGACCGACACCTACTCCATCGAGGAGGCCGTCAGGACAGCCGTCGAGGTGGCCGGACCTGAACTCGGCGGGGTCCGCATCGACTCCGGAGACCTGGGCTCGCTGGCCCAGCAGGTCCGCGCCCAGCTGGACTCCTTGGGAGCCACCAAAGCCACCATCACCGTCACCAATGATCTGGACGAGTATGCCATCGCCTCCCTGCAGGATGCCCCGGTGGACTCCTACGGGGTGGGCACCATGCTGGTCACCGGTTCGGGAGCCCCCACCTGCGCCATGGTCTACAAGCTGACCGAGCGCGAGAACTCCGACGGGGTCATGCAGGCCGTCGCCAAGAAGTCGGTGGGCAAGGCCTCGGTGCCGGGACGCAAGCTGGCCTACCGCTCTTATCACAACGGGGTGGCCGATGCCGAGCACGTCATCTCGGGCGCTGAGGATGCGCTGGCAGCCTTTACGCCTGAGCAGGACTGGCGGGATCTGCTGGTCACCTACGTGGACCATGGCCAAAGCAGGCCAGAGTTCCAGGGTGAGCAGGCAGTCCTGGATGCCCGGGAGCACCGGGCCAAGGCCCTGGAGGAGATGCCCATCAACGCACTCAGCCTGATGAAGGGCGAACCGGTCCTACCCACCTTAGTGAGGAGCATCTGATGAACACGCAATCCGAAACCTACCAGCCCGACCCGAGCCGGTACGATGCCACAACCTACCGGCCCTGTGGCGACAGCGGCCTGAAACTGCCACCCATCTGCCTGGGCTGCTGGCACAACTTCGGCGACACCACGCCCCTGGATCGTATGCAGGAGCTATGCACGACAGCCTTCGACCACGGCATCACCCACTTTGACCTGGCCGACAACTACGGCCCTGAACCGGGCTCCGCCGAGCGCAACATGGGGATCATCCTGCGCCGGTGCTTCAGCCGCCACCGCCAGGAGCTGGTCATCTCCACCAAGGCCGGCTATGAAATGTGGCCTGGCCCTTACGGAAACCTCGGCTCACGCAAGCATCTGCTGTCCGGACTGGATCAGAGCCTGAAACGGCTGGGACTTGACTATGTGGACATCTTCTATCACCACCGCCCCGACCCGGACACGCCTCTTGAAGAGACCATGGGCGCTTTGGCCCAGGCGGTCACCAGCGGCAAGGCCCTCTACCTGGGACTGTCCAACTACGACGGGCCGACCATGGCACGGGCTGCGGCCATCCTGACCGAGATGCACGTCCCCTTCGTCATCAACCAGAACCGCTACTCCATCTTCGACAGAACCATCGAGGACAACGGGCTCAAAGAGGCCGTGATGAAAGAGAAGAAGGGACTGATCACCTTCAGCCCGCTGGCCCAGGGGCTGCTGACCGATCGCTACCTGCACGGGATTCCCGAGGACAGCCGGATTCGGGCCGACGGCCGTTTCCTCAAGGAATCTGCACTGACCCCCCGGCGGCTGAAGCAAATTCAGGATTTGAACGAGATGGCCCACCAACGCGGCCAGAGTCTGGCAGAAATGGCCTTGGCCTGGCTGCTCAGGGACCCAGCTGTCACCTCAGTGCTCATCGGCGCCTCCAAGCCCGAGCAGATCCTGGACAATCTCAAGGCCGTCCAGTCGGCCGACTTCAGCCAGGAAGAACTGGAGATGATCGACCGGATCGCCTTGGACAAGCAGTCCTGAAGCAGCCTGGACCGTTCAGTAGCGCTCAGTGGCTGCCGCCGGTCATCTGCTCGTAGATGCGCTTGCAGTCCGGGCAGACCGGGTACTGGGAGGGATCGTGCTTGGGCACCCAGACCTTGCCGCAGAGGGCCACGACCGGTCGGCCGGTCAGCTTGGACTCGGCGATGCGCTCACGGGAGACGTAGTGGGCGAACCTGTCGGCATCGCCTTGATCGTTCAGCCGGGTTTTCTCGGCGGTCTCAGTGTCCGGACGGTCCAGCACGGCCGTGCCAGTGCCCTGGTCGGGGTTCTGCTCCCGCTCCGGATCCTCCATGCGAATGCTCTTGCTTGCAGTCATGACATCCATGGTACGGCGGCGAGCTGCACGTTCGCTCCCTATGACGCGCTACGCTGAGAATCATGACTATCGCTGTATGCCCTGGCTCATACGATCCGGTCACCTCCGGCCACATGGATGTGATCGAACGCTGCGCCTGCTTCTTCGAGACGGTCCACGTGGTTGTGGCCGTCAACGCTGCCAAGACCCCCATGTTCAGCGAACAGGAGCGGGTGGCCATGATCCGCCGGGCCCTGGACGAGGACGGATACCCGAACATCACCGTAGCCTCTACCGATGGCCTGATCACCGACTACTGCCGCAAGGTGGGGGCCTCAGTCATCGTCAAGGGACTCAGGCAGAACGGGGACTATGAGGCCGAGCTGGGCATGGCCCTGGTCAATCGCAAGCTGTCCGGGGTGGAAACGCTCTTCCTGCCTGCCGATCCGGTGCGGGAGCACATTTCCAGCACCATCGTCAAGGACGTGGCCAGACATGGAGGAGACATCACCGGCATGGTCCCCGACAGCGTCGTGGATGCACTGATAGACACCTTGCACAGGGACACACCGCACACGGAAAAGAGCCAATGATGAACGAGCAGACCCAGGAAAGGGACGATGACGAGCCTATCGACGACTCGACCAGAGCGAGCGCTCCCAGGTCCGCAGTCGACATGAAGGACCTGCCCGACCTGCAGGAGGATCGAAACGAGAGCGGGAACCCGCGATCGGAATTCACCACCGTCTATGACATTATCGATCGGATCCAGGCCATGCTTGATGAGGCCAAGGCCCCCATTTTCAGTCCGGGACTGGTCAAGGTTGACCGAGACGAGCTGACCGACGACCTCAACGAGCTCAAGAAAATGCTGCCAGTGCAGCTGGAGCGGGCCTCGGCGCTCATGAGGGAGGCGGAGCGTCGGCTGAATACGGCGCAGACCCAGGCCAACGCCACCATGTCCGACGCCCAGAGCCGGGCTGCAGACATCGTCAAGGAGGCCGGCGAGCAGGCCCGCTTCTTGGCAGGCCAGGAGAATGTGGTGGCTATAGCCCGGCAGAAGGCCCAGACCATCATCGACACGGCCCAGGCCCAGGCGGACCGCCTGGTGCAGGGGGCCGATGGGTATGCCGCCCAGGTCATGGGTGAGCTTGACACCCAGCTGGGCAAGATGAGCCAGGATGTGCGTGCCGGCCTGGAGGTTCTCCACCAGCGTGAGCAGGAGGCAGCGCGTAGCATGAACGCGTCAGCCTCGGATCAGGGAAAGGAGACACAGGGATGAGCAGACCGGAGGATTCCCCCTGGGCGGTTTCAGTGGCCCAGGTGTCAACGCGGGCAGGGCAGAGCACCCGGGTGGACCGCGATTTTCCAGCTCCGGAGGGCATCGGCGACCAGGTAGTGGGCATCCCGGCAGGAACACCCGTGCATGTGGAGGGCGACATCGACTCCCTGGTGGATGGACTCTTGTTGCAGGCCCACATCAGCGTACCGCTGAAGACCGAATGCACGCGCTGCCTGAGGCCTGTGGATACCAGCATCCAGGACGATCCGGTGGTCTTCTTCCCCTACAAGGATCCCGAACCGGAGCCAACCCATGGCAAGGAGGAGATTCTGGCCGAGCAGGAGGAGGCCAGCGGCCAGACCTATCCTCTGGCCAGCGGGGGCGCTTTCATGGACTTGGAAGCCCTGCTGCGTGACACCCTGGTGGAGGCCCTGCCCCTGCAACCCCTGTGCCGACCCGACTGCCGAGGCCTGTGCCCCCAGTGCGGCATGGATCTGAACGACCATCCCGATCACCACCACGAGATAATGGACGACCGCTGGGCGGCCCTGGAGGGACTCAAGCAGCGTCTGGAGCAGGAGGAGAACCCCGGCAACAACGGCCAGGCTGGCGAATGACCGGAGGTTGCGGTAGACTGCTCTACGCTTAAGCTCGAAGTATTCGATCGAAACAGAGGACAATATGGCACTGCCAAAGTACAAGACCTCGCGCGCCAACACCCATTCCCGGCGCGCCAACTGGAAGACCCAGGCCGCCGCTACGGTGACCTGCCCCAACTGCGGGGCTCCTGCGCTGCCGCACATGGCATGCCCCAGCTGCGGCATGTACCGCGGGCGCGTCTACCGCGACGCCATTCGTTCGCAGTTCAGCAAGTGAGCCGATAAGCGATCGACACGCAATGAGAGAACCCCGGCCATCGACGGGTGGCAGGGGTTTTTCCATATCATCAGACGGCAAGGCCGAGAAAGCGAGAGGGGCCATGCAGACAGGGCACTCCAGGAAGGATCAGGAAGACCATATGCAGCAGGAGGAACAGGAACAGGCGAATCCCGGCAACCAGGCGGCTGAGGAGCTCTTCCAGGCCTTGGGCGGCAGGATCAGCCCGGAGCTGCTGGTACACGCTCTGACCCATCGCTCCTTCGCCCATGAGCACCCGGGCATGCCCAACAACGAACGGCTGGAGTTCCTGGGCGACGCGGTTCTGGAATTAGTGGCCACCGAGACCCTATACCAGGTTCACCCGGACATGACTGAAGGCCAGCTGGCCAAGATGCGGGCCAAGGCGGTCTCCGAGGAGGCCCTGTCGGCCATCGCCCGGGAGAAACTGCACCTGGGGCGGTATATTCTTCTGGGCCGGGGAGAGAGCGAAAACGGCGGGGCCGACAAGGACTCCATACTCTGCGACACCGTCGAATCGTTGATCGGATCGGTCTTTGTGGAGCACGGCATCGAGGGGGCCAGGACCACCGTCCATACCCTTCTTGACGACACCCTGGCCGAGGTGGCCACCGAGGGGCCGGCACTGGATTGGAAGACCTCAATCACCGTCAAGGCCCACCAGCTGGGATTGGGCGAGCCCCGGTACGCTATGACGGTCTCCGGGCCGGAATACGCCCAGGTCTTCACCGCCGAACTGCGCCTGGAGGACGGCGGGACCGTGATCGGCAAGGGCCAGGCCAGCAGCAAGCGGAAGGCCCAGCTGGCTGCTGCCGCCCAAGGGTGGAATCGGCTGGACGACCAGGATCTGCTTGCGACTCTGCGCGCCGAGCAATCAGCCTGAAGTTCCTGTCGGAATTCCGGCATGCGGTACTGCGCCAACGCCCCGACCAGACCCCTGTTTAGACTATGGGCATAACCCGGAGGCACGCCGTCACGAACAGCACAGGTGCCTCCTCCTGATCGGGAATCGTCCGCCCACCCCGCCGACGCTCCGACAGGTTCGTATTTCGACATGCACGGCCGCAGGTCGGCGCGCAGTCTGGAGGTCGAGAGGAAACATGAGTCTGCCGACACCTCTGCAAGCATTCAGCTCGGTACCCAAGAACTGGGACCATGACGACAAGGATGTCCCCGCCCAGGGCGAGCCCATGACGGGAGCCCAGGCGCTGATTCGGTCCCTGGAGGATCTGGGGGTCACCCAGGTCTTCGGCGTTCCAGGAGGGGCCATTCTGCCCGCCTACGACGCCATCGACGAGCAGGTGCGCTTCAACTTCACACTGACCCGTCACGAGCAGGCCGCCGGCCACGCAGCCGAGGGCTACGCCGTCTCCACGGGCAAGGTAGGGGTCTGCCTGGTGACCTCCGGACCCGGAGCCACCAACATGGTCACCCCCATAGCCGATGCCATGATGGACTCGGTTCCCCTGGTAGTGGTGACCGGCCAGGTGGGCGTGGATTCCATCGGCACCGACGCCTTTCAGGAGGCCGACATCGTGGGCATCACCTACCCGGTGGCCAAACACTCCTATCTGGTGACCAAGGCCCAGGACATCCCCCGGGTCATGACCGAGGCCTACCACATCGCCCGCTCAGGAAGGCCCGGCCCGGTGGTGGTGGACCTGAGCAAGACGGCCCAGAACGGCAAAATGCTTTACTCCTGGCCCCAGGAGATGATCCTGCCCGGCTACAACCCGGTGACGCGGGCCCACGGGCACGTCCTGGACGATGCCGCCCGGCTCCTGGTCCAGTCGCACAGACCAGTCCTCTATGTAGGCGGCGGCGCCGTCCGGTCCGACGCGCGTCGGCAGGTCCAGGAACTCGTGCGAGCTACCGGTGCCCCCATGGTCACCACCCTGCCGGCGCGAGGCATCGTGCCTGATTCCGACCCAGCTGTTCTGGGAATGCCTGGCATGCACGGCACGGTGGCGGCCAACGGGGCCATCCAGCACTCCGACCTGCTGGTGGCCGTGGGCACACGCTTCGACGACCGGGTGACCGGCAGCCTGGAGGACTTCGCACCAGTGGCCCGGGTCATCCACATCGACATCGACCCGGCCGAGATCGGCAAAAACCGGCAGGCGGACGTACCCATCGTCGGGGACGTGGGCCAGGTGCTTGACGACCTGATCCCGGCGCTTAAGGCGGCCCAACGCACCTGGGGCAAGCCCGACCTCAAGCCCTGGTGGCGACTGATCGACGGTTGGCGGCATGACTACCCCACCACCTTTGAGCCCAGCCCGGACGGCACCCTAGCCCCCCAGTGGGTGGTCCAGACCCTGAGCAACAAGGCCGATCCGGATACCATCTGGGTGTCCGGCGTGGGCCAGCACCAGATGTGGGCCAGCCAGTTCATCGACTTTGAACGCACACGCTCCTGGGTCTCCTCCTGCGGGCTGGGGACCATGGGCTACGGTCTGCCCGCCGCGATAGGAACAGCCATCGGCACCAGGGAAGAGGAGGATCCGCGGCCCGTCTGGCTGATCGACGGGGACGGCTCCTTCCAGATGACCTCTGAGGAGCTGGCCACGGCCGGGCAGGCGGGACTGCCCATCCGCATCGCCATACTCAACAACTCGGTCTACGGCATGGTCCGTCAGTGGCAGACCCTCTTCTACGGCAGCCACTACTCCCAGACCAACCTGGAGGACGGCGGCGCCAAGCCCACAGACGGCAACGGCATCCCCGACTTCGTCAAACTGGCCGAGGCCTATGGCTGCCTGGGACTGCGGGCCTTTACCCAGGAACAGGCCCTGGAGGCCATCGATAAGGCCAACGCAGTGACCGACCGACCGGTCCTGATCGACTTCCGCGTCTGGAAGGATGCCATGGTATGGCCCATGGTCCCGGCAGGCGCCTCCAACGACACCATCATCTACAAGCCGGGCGTGCAGCCCCTGGCCGGCATCCGTCCGGAGCAGGAGCAGCCCGAGCCGCATGAGCAGACCGGAGCCGACCGGGCAGCCATGGCCAGCGACGCCGCCGGTCGCATGAACAAGTAGGAAAGGGGTACCACATGGCCAATTATCCAGCATCCAAGCCCGGTTCCGAACGGCACACCCTTTCCGTCCTGGTCGAGAACCGCCCCGGCGTCCTGGCCAGGGTGGCCGGCCTGTTCGCCCGGCGCGCCTTCAACATCAACTCCCTGTCCGTCTCGTCCACTGAGCGAGACGACATCTCCCGGATCACGGTCACAGCAGATGTGGAAGCCGTCCCTCTGGAACAGATCATCAAGCAGCTCAACAAGCTCCTGCATGTCCTCAAGATCGTCGAACTCAAGGGCGACGAGGCCGTGGAACGCGAACTGGTCATGATCAAGGTCAAAGCCAACGAACGCAACCGCTCCGATGTGCTGGAGATCGTCAAACTCTTCCGCGTGCGCGTGGTTGACGTCCATCCCGAGTCCCTGACCATCGAGGCCACCGGGGCCGAGGGCAAACTCGAGGCCCTGCTGCGGCTGCTGCGACCCTTTGGCATCATCGAGCTGGTCCGGTCGGGTGCCGTGGCCGTCACCCGGGGACCCCGGGCCCTGAGCGAGAAGGTGCTGGGCTCCCAGATCACCGGCCGCTGACTCATCCTGTAATCATGGAAGGTGGTGCGCATGACTGACGATGTGACGGCGGGAATGAGCCGGACCGGCCGAATCGAATGGAAGCGGATGGTATCCGGTCAGGTCTATCAGGACACCCATCCCGACATCGATCGCCAGAGGGAACGGGCCGAGAACCTCTTCTTGGAATACAACAGGATTGGCCCCGGACAGAAGCAGGAACGCCGACGGATTCTGGAAGCCCTGCTGGGCCAGGTAGGGCAGGATGTCGTCATCAATCCGGACTTCAGATGCGAAGTCGGGTGCAACATACGAGTCGGCAGCCAGACGCTGATCAATTATGGGGCCGTCATGCTGGACAACGCTCCGATCACCATAGGCAGGAACGTGTGGATAGGCCCCGGCGCAGGGCTCTTCTGCACCAACCATGCCCTGGACTATGAAGAGCGAAAGGCTGGCGCCTGCCAGGCCCGACCCATCAAAATCTGCCAGGGAGCCTGGCTGGGCGGCCACGTAGTCGTCCTGGGAGGAGTGCGGATTGGCCGTGGAGCCGTCATCGGAGCGGGGTCTATCGTCACCCATGACATACCGGATCAGGTAGTTGCGGTCGGCAACCCCTGCACCGTCCTGCGACCTATCACCGATGCGGACAGAACTGGCTATCTAGACAGAATTCGTCAGCGGGACCAGGAAAACAGCCAGGACCAATAACCCCTGAAAGCCCAGAGCTCATTCCATCCAAGGCTGGCGGTAGATTGGGGAATCATGCCCATCTATGATCTCGGTCTGGAACACGTCGCTCTATCCTTCGCCACCAAAACCATCTTTACCGATGTGACGCAGGGCATCTTCGAGGGTGATCGTATCGGCATCGTGGGCCGAAACGGCGACGGCAAGTCCACCCTGCTGCACCTGCTGAAAGGCAGCCAGGAACCTGACCAGGGCCGGGTGACCATGCGCAATGGACTCACCTTCGGCATGCTGGACCAGCGTGATCCTCTGAAGGACGAAGACACGGTCCGCCAGGCGGCCCTGGAGAATCGACAAGACTACGAATGGGCTGCCGACCCCAGATCCCGCGAAATCGTCGAGTCCCTTCTGGGGGGCATGGAGCTGGAGGCCAAGGTGGGCACCCTGTCCGGCGGTCAGCGCCGCAGGGTGGACCTGGCCCGGCTGCTCCTCCGGGATTGGGACATCCTGGCCCTGGATGAGCCGACCAATCATCTGGACCTGCTCACCATACACTGGCTGGCCGAGCATCTGAAGAACCGCTGGGCCAAGAATTCCGGAGCCCTCCTGCTGGTCACCCACGACCGCTGGTTCCTGGACGAGGTCTGCAGCTCCATGTGGGAGGTGCACGACGGCACCATCGACCCCTTTGAGGGTGGCTACAGTGCCTACATGCTCCAGCGGGTGGAACGCGAGCGCCAGGCGGATCTGGCCGAGACCAAGCGCCGCAACCTGGCCCGCAAGGAACTGGCCTGGCTGACCCGAGGCGCCCGGGCCCGCTCGACCAAGCAGAAGTTCCATGTCAAGGCCGCGCAGGAGCTGATCGCCGACGTGCCACCCATGCGCAACAGCCTGGAGCTTAAGCGGATGGCCACCTCCCGCCTGGGCAAGCAGGTGGTGGACCTGGTCGACGTGACCAAGATCTATCCAGGGGCCGACTCTGATGCCGACGGAAACCAGAACGACCGGGTCCCCTCCCCCCATGCCGAACGCCCTCTGATGGGATCAGTGACTGTGGCCGCCGATCCCGGCAAGGACCGTCCGGGCACTGCAGCGGCCGACACCCTGACCATCAGCGGGCACAAGGTCCTGGACGATGTGACCTGGCTGATCGGCCCTGGCGACCGGTTTGGCATCGTAGGCGCCAACGGAGCCGGCAAGTCCACTCTGCTGGGTCTGATTGACGGCAGCGTGGCTCCCACAGCAGGACACGTCAAGGTGGGCAAGACAGTCCGCTTTGCGGTGCTGACCCAACGTCTGGACGAGCTGGAGAAACTGGGTCGCTATCGGATCAAGGAGGTCCTCAGCCGGTACAAGCCCACCTATCTGGTGGAGGGCAAGGAGGTGTCCCCCAGCCAGCTGATGGAGCGCTTGGGCTTTGAAAGCTCCCAGCTGATGACCAGGATCGGCGACCTCTCTGGCGGACAGAAGCGCCGCATGCAGCTCCTGCTCATCCTGCTGGACGAGCCCAACGTGCTGGTCATGGACGAGCCAGGCAACGACCTGGATACCGACATGCTGGCCGTCATGGAAGACATGCTGGATTCGTGGCCGGGCACCCTGATCGTGGTCTCCCATGACCGCTACCTGCTGGAGCGGGTGACCGACCAGCAGTTTGCGCTGATCAACGGCAAGGTGGTTCACCTGCCCGGCGGTGTCCAGGACTACTTGGACATGGTCGAGTCGGCCGACCGGGGAGCTGCGGATGCACCGGATCAGGCATCAGCCAAGGAGACCGGGAATCACAACCAGGCCAAGGCCGAACGTGTTGCCAAGCGAAATCTGAGCAAGCAGGCCTCTGCCATCGAGCGCAAGCTGGCCAAGCTGGCTGATCAACGCAAGGATCTTGAACGACAGATGGCTGAGCATGACCCCAGCGACTACCAGGGTCTCAACGAGCTCAACAGCAAACTCAAGGATCTGACCGGGCAGTCGGACCAGCTAGAGGAGGAGTGGCTGACCATCGGGGAGGAGCTGGAGTAGCCTCAGGCGGCGGCCAGCTGGGCGGCCTGAGTTGAGCACCTGGCCGCAAAGGCAGAGAAGATGGCATCGGCCAGAGGCTGCATCTGCGGCATCCCGTTGATAAATTCTTCGCGCATTTTAGCGATCTTGGACTTCTTCATCGTGCCGACCATGCTCGGCACCTGCATCCACTCCTCGAAGATGGGCGCCGTCACCTCCAGGTGGAACTGCAGGCCCAAGGCTGATCCAAGCCGAAAAGCCTGAACCTTGGTTGCCTGGGAGCGGGCCAGAAGCTTGGCCCCCGGCGGGAGGGTGACCTGGTCGGCATGCCAGTGCAGCACATCCGTGTTCTTGCTCCACATGGCCACGTCGTCGTCCTGCCCCACCCAGCGGATGGGCCCCATGCCGTATTCGGGCTCCTGATCCCGCATCAGGGTGCCGCCCAGGGCCCGCGCCAGAATCTGATGACCCAGGCAAATCCCCAGAATGGGCTTGTTGGCAGCCATTGCCGCCTTGGCCAGCTTGGTCTCAGCCTTGAGCCCAGGGTGATGCGCGTAATCGTCAGCCGACATGGGCCCGCCCATGATGACCAGTCCCGCCAACTCACGCGAGCGCGGTAGCTTGGGCTTCTTCTCGTCCACGATATTGGTGATCTCGGTGTCCAGCCCGCACTCCTGGAGGTTGTCGAGAATGCGACCCGGCTTCTCCCAATCCACATGCTGGACTATCAGCACCCTTGGTTTCGCCATGATTCCATTCTTGCACACATGCCGCCGGACCGGGTCTGCAGGCTCGGCATTTCCTCTTGGACGGTCAGCAAGCCTTGGTAGGCTCAAGGATATGGATACGAGTTCGCAACCGCATGATTCCAAGGCTTCAGTCAGCCTCGCCGCAGCTGGTCTGCGTCTGTACGACACGGCTGATCACCAGGTGACCCCCTTCCGGCCTATCGAACCGGGCAAGGTTGGCATCTACGTGTGCGGGGCTACGGTGCAGAGCTCGCCCCACCTGGGCCACATCAGAACCACGCTGGCCTTCGACGTGATCAGGCGCTGGCTGCTCAGGCTGGGCTACCAGGTGACCCTGATCCGCAACGTGACGGACATCGACGACAAGATCCTGACCAAGGCGGCGGCCAACGGCCAGCGCTGGTGGGAGCGGGCCTACATTTACGAGCGCGAATTCACCCATGCCTATGAGACCATGGGAGTCCTGCCACCCACCTACGAGCCTCGAGCCACCGGGCACATCCCCGAGATGATCGACCTGATCCAGCGCATCATCGACCGCGGCCATGCCTATGTGGTGCCCGACGAACAGGGCCGCCCATCAGGCAACGTCTACTTCGACGTGGCCTCCTGGCCCGAGTACGGAGCCCTGACCCATCAGCAGACCGGCACCCAGCCAGCCGACGAACAGGCCGCCGCCAACGACCGGCTGGGACCCAGTGTCGACACCGATGACCAGGCTGCCGATGCCGATGAGGAGCCCGGCAAGCGCGACCCTCGCGACTTTGCCCTATGGAAGGCACCCAAACCCACCGATCCGCCCACGGCTCGTTGGCAAACCCCCTTCGGCACAGGTCGGCCGGGCTGGCATCTGGAATGCTCGGCCATGAGCCACCGCTATCTGGGCGCGGAGTTCGACATCCACGGAGGCGGACTGGACCTGCGATTCCCTCACCACGAGAACGAGATGGCCCAGTCGCACGCGGCCGGCTGGGGGTTCGCCCACCGATGGATGCACACGGCCTGGGTGACCCAGAAGGGCGAGAAGATGAGCAAGTCCCTGGGCAACGGATTATCCGTGGACCAGGTATTGTCGCAGCATCCGGCCTGGGTGGTGCGCTACGCCCTGGTGTCGGTGCAGTACCGGTCCATGCTGGAATGGTCCGACCAGTCCCTGCAGGAGGCCGAGGGCGCCTACGAGCGCATCAGCAACTTTGTGGACCGGGCCGGTCGGATCCTTGGAGCGCAGCCCGAGCGCGCCCGCGTGACGGAGCTGAGTGCGGATGATCTGCCAGAAGACTTCGTGCAGGCCATGAATGACGACATCAACGTATCGGAAGCCCTCGCATCTGTATTCGCGCTGATTCGGCGCACCAATACAATCATGGATCAGCTAAGCAACTCGAAAAGAGTCAACAAAGATTCATCTATGACCCAGGTCTCCCAAGCTCTCCTGTCCGTGCGCGGCATGTTGGATGTCTTTGGCCTTGACCCCTTATCGGAGCAGTGGAACCATAACGGTAAATCGCAATTAGCAGGTTCATGTGAAAAGGCGTTGGACACGTTGGTACGCGCGCGGCTCGATAGTCGAGAAAGAGCCCGAAAGGCTAAGGACTTCAAGTTAGCTGATCAGATCCGTGAAGAGCTTGCGGCAAGTGGTATCACCATCATGGACACTTCCAGCGGACCGACGTGGACCTCGAATTGCTGACTGCATGCACTTGCAGAGTCGACCGGAGTGCCAAAAGCCATCGGTCGTAGCCTTAAAATCCAATACCAGAGGAAATCATGACCGATATTCGCGATGTCGCCAAAATGGCAGGGGTTTCCGTCAGCACTGTTTCCTACGCTTTCTCAGGAAAGCGGCCAATATCTGCAACCACGTACCAACGCATAATGGACGCGGTCAAAAAACTGGGATACACACCTAATGCAGGTGCACGCATGCTACGTGCAGAGCATAAACACATAGTCGCTATTAGCGCTCCCCTTCGTTTAGGGCAGAACCGTACGGCCTATGCTGACTATTTCATTGAATTCGCTCGCCAGGAGCATTTACGCGGATATGACTCCTTGCTACTGACTGCTGAAAATGGTGTAGAGGATATTCGCCGAGTCACCTTAGGAAATCTCGCAGATGGCGTTGTCCTTATGGATATTGTGAATGATGATATTCGCGCTGCACAGGCATCTACATATAAACGACCATGCGTGGCCATCGGCCTTCCCCGATGCCATGAAAACTGTGCCTGTATTGATTTGGATTTTGAGAAGATGGGTCGAATCGCCATCGAAAACATGGTTCAAGCGGGCCGCCGCCGTTTGATTTTCCTCAAAGGCCCGGACCAGGATTATCGTCGACGCTCTGGATACCGACTCATCCTGCTAGCTAGTTTGCGCAAATGGGCCGCCCAATATAATGCCGAGTTTCATGAAATATCAAATGGAGTAGCCAATCAAACCCAATATGCGAATCGGGTCCTCAAAGCTATGGCGACGCATAAGGCCAATGGTCTGATAAGCGAGATCAGACCAGTCGTCTTGGATGCGGTTTTAGGTCGAATAGCAGAAAGCGGCCTATCCATACCAGATGACGTAGCAGTAATGTCCTGCGCAGCTGACACCCCAAGCGAAACCTTGAAAGCATTGCACATCTCCGAGATGCCTCTAACACCGGATACACTTTGTGTAGCTGCATCAGACATGCTGACAAAGGCAATCGAGGGCAATCAAGATGTTGCAGGGCAGGTCAAGCTCCAAGACCCGCTGCTGATCCAGCGTCAATCAGTTCCCACCATCGAATGAGCACAATAAGCGGCTGAACTAGCCATAATCTCAGTTCAGCCGCTTTTCAGTATCAGCGAGGACGCCGATCACGCTCCGTTACCTGCGTTATCTCATCTGCGAATGGATCGTGGGGTTCACACTGGTACCAATAGGCTACGCTCGCTATATCATCCTGCCGTTCGAAATACCCATTTTCATCCACACCAATCTGTTGGACGGTGACACGGATATCGTGATTGAAATGAATGGGATCGGGAATGTGCCAGCGATACAAACCACGCATGACCGGGCTGGATGTATCCCAATACTCGCTCTGACGCTTGCTGCTCAGATTGCTTGAGCGGAAGGGGAAACCCATATAAGTCCCACAGTAGGTCTGTTCAACCATCTTGCCGTCGGCATCGTGGGCCGCAAAACTCCAAGCTCCACCAAAATAGTCCTCACATCCAGTTGAGCACCATGTAGGATACTGGCCGTCTCCATCAAGGTAAATCTTGATCTCGCCCTCTCCCCACCAACGGCTCTCAAGAGTTGTCAAAGCCAAATATGTTCCTACATACGAGCCAGTGCCGCTTACACCGTCAAGGATGGTATAGTCATGGGCCAATTGAGTGATTTTCTGACGCCGCCATTGCGCATGAAAAGTCATGGCATCCGTGGGAAGATCATCAACCTCGTCATAATCAATCTGATAGAAGAAAGCAGGAATCGCCTCGTTATGCTCGTTCCTCAGGATAATCCTAGCCTCACTGTGAAACGGCATGGGAAAGAAGCAGTTGAATCCCCTATTTGGATAGACGGCCATCGGCATGGATTCAACTCTGCAAGCTCGGGCATGACCGCAACAGAAGAAGTCCCCAAGAGGCGAACAGACCGATGGACTGTCTTCTCCATCCCAGTAGCACTCCAATATTAGATTACGCAGCACATTGGGACCTGTGGGCGAGGTCGAATCAGTAACTGTCATCCAAATATGACGTATGACGCCTGATCCCTTAATGTCTGCAAGAACCGTACGGCTCCCCGGAGCAATATTTTTCAAGCAGGGAGTTCCCTTGCGCGCAACACCCAGCTGGCTGGCCGACATGGCTGCCTTGCCTTTATCACCGTTCGGATTTTCAGCATTGATGCAACGAGATCGCTCATTCGAGGGGAACACGAGTGCATCCATTCCGATCGCTCCCCCACGGTTGTTAATAACCATTTTGTCCTCCTGAAGATGCTCCAACTTGGAGATCATTTTCTTCGATGTTCTACTTAACCGACCCCGCAACGATTCCTTGGGACAGCTTCCTCTGGAAGAAGACGAAGAAGACGATCGTGGGAATTATACTAAGCAAGGCCGCAGCAGCCAGATCAGTGGCGGCCATAGTATGCTGACCTTGCATAGTCGCCAGCGCCAAGGGGACCGTCTGAACACTGTCACTCATCAGGAAAGCCATGGGAATCATATATTCATTCCAAGTCCAAATGAAGAAGAAAACGAACAGTACGCTGATAGTAGGCCAAGAAACCGGGAGGACAATTCGCAAAAGCGTCTGCCAGCGAGATGCACCATCAACAGTGGCCGCCTCTAGGATCGCCTGTGGAAAAGTGCCATAAACAGCAGAAAGCAGGTATGTCCCATATGCACTTTGAATAATAGTGAAGATGATGATCATCGACCATTGGGTGTTGTATAGCCCGATAGCCTTGAACATGATATACAGCGGGTACAGTAGTGCCTCTTGCGGCACCATGTTTGCCAACATGATAAAAAGCAGAATCACAGTATTTCCTTTGACTCGTCCTATTCCGAGGGCGAACGAGTTCAAAACCGACAACAAGACCCCAACCACTGAAACAACCAACGATATAAGCAAGGAGTTCGCAAACTTCATTGGGAAATCAGTGGTGTTCCAGAAGGAAATCACCCCCTCAAGACTCATATGCGCCGGGAATGAAAGGGGGCCCGTCATGTTGTAATCCTCTGTGGTCTTGAAAGCGTTCAAGGCCAGGATCACAAGGGGGAACAGCATCACTACGGCCCCCAGCACCAGCAATATAAGCGCTGCCCAATTCCCCCATGACCTTATATGTTTAGCGTGGCCCAATGGTGCGGTATCAGCAATTTGCTCTGACATTTGACTACTCATTTTGCTTCCTTAAGGATGAATTAATCCATGTTCTTCTCGACATGCTTCTGCACTGCAGTGAAAGCAATCGAGAAGATAATGATGACTACCGTAAGAGCTGTAGAAATGGCCGCCCCGTAACCCACCTGTTGTATCTGGAAGAACTGGTTGTATGAGTAATATGAAGGGACCATTGTCGACGTGCCAGGGCCGCCTTTGGTCAGAAGGAATACAGGGGCAAATGTTTTGAGCGCGCCTATCGTCGAAGTCAGCACCACGACCAATAACTCGGGAACAATCGATGGCAATGTGACAACATGGAATTTCTGCCACCAGTTAGCACCATCAAGGCTGGCAGCCTCATACAATTCAGGATCCACACGCTGCAGGCCGGACATGAAAATGACGATTGGATACCCTAGCTGAATCCATATCAGAATAATCATCAATACCGGCAAAGCGGTTTTTGTCGAGCCCAGCCAATTCTGCTGCAGCGAACTCAGACCCACCTTAGCCAGCAGATCGTTGACTGCTCCATCTTCTGGCCTGAATATCCAGCCCATAATGATCGTAGCCACAGCCACTGGCAGAACCTGGGGCAGATAGTAGAGCGCTCTAAGCGATGAGGATGCACGTGGACCGAACTTCTTCTGAATTACATCCGTCAAAGCCGATGAGATCAATAAGCCCAGTATCGTTGGTATCACTACAATAGCGACGATGATCCATAAAGAATGGCTGAAAGACACCCAAAAAGTCTTGTCACTCATGAGGCGTCGCCAGTTTTTGCCGCCTATCCAACGGGTGGGCCCGACTCCCCTCCACCTCGTAAAGCTCAGATATATATTCCATCCGATTGGCACGATGACTATTGCGAAGATACCTATCAGCCCCGGCAGCAGGTAGGGCACGAATCGCGATGGCCGACTTCCGGGGATGCGCGAATGGGCGACGGTCCTGTGGTCTTTACGTAACGACACGATTACATCTCCTAAATGCCCCGAACAAAACCGAATAACTTGGATTCGGGGCTGTCACAAAGCCGGGCACTCACGCGTTTAAAGCACCCGGCATAAAGAGTTCTTTGTCAGTTGTCATCAAGACCCATTTGCGAGACTCCATCGTCATAATCCTTGTGAAGCGTTTGAAGGATTTCCGAGGGCTTCTTGGTCCCGTTGACCAGTTCCTGGAAAGCGGCGGGCATAGCATCGGTAAGATTCGGCGCTGGATAATCTGGATAGTAACTCATGCGGTTCGCCTTGGCAGCATCGTTGTATTCCTGCACAAGTTCGCGACTCTTGGTATCTGTAATGGCACTAGAATCAGCATGGACAGGCACACCACCATGGTTACCAATGAAATTCTGGATCTCATCAGAAAGCACAATGTCGATATATTGTGCAGCCAGATCCTTGTGCTTGGCTTTTTCCGGTATCACCAGAAGATTGCCGGCGCACCCCTCGACCATCTTTGAATCTGGGAAAATGGCCGCCGTCCAGTCAAAGTTCTTGATCTGTTCCATGAACCTGTTCTGATTCCAGCTGCCCGTCTGATAAATCGGATATTCTCCACGGATAAAAGCGGTAGTGGTATCTTCCGCCTTCATCCCGGTGGCGTTTCGCGAGATATACCCCTTATCAAACCAATCCTTGATGGTATCTGTAGCAAATGTCAGCGGCTCACTACGCCAATTGACCTTGTGCTTGTATAGTTGCCAGTCATCAACGAACTTTCTGTCTGCCTTGGTCATAGCCAGTTGCCACCACAACCATAAAACGCCGAATTCACCAGCATCCGCTGTAATGGGAGTCACGCCCTTATCCTTAAATGCTTGGAGCACCTGGGTAAACTCACTGTAGGTCTTGGGAATCTGTAAACCGTATTTGGCAAATATGTCCTTGTTGTAGTACACACGCTGCATTTCCGCATACGAGGGAATGCCATACCAGGTATCCCCATCCATAACACCTCTCTTGTCATACTTGCCTACAGCCGCCGCCTGACCGGTAACTTTCTTGTCCCATCCATATTTCTTCACATACGGTTTCAAATCAGTCAACAGGTTCTGCGTAGACAGCACTCCAGCAGAACCATTACCCCTGTTTGACTTCATGACGTCGGGTGCTTGATCTGAATTCAAAAACTGGCTGCCATTCTGGGCTATCTGAGTGAAAGACTTGACCTCGAATTTCACCTTGATTCCAGTCTTTTTGGTAAAGATCTCAGCTGCACGATGCCAGCCTCTATCCTGCCCGCTTGCCGGCTCACCATAATCCCAGACCAAGATGCTGTCTGGCTTACCCGTCGACTCTGCAGAACTGCTATTAGACCCGCACCCCGCAAGCGGCGTAGAAGCTAGCGCCATCGCTAAGCAAGCACCGAGCAATTTACATGTCTTCATATTCCACTCCTCCATTGGCTGGAATTTATCTTTTCAATGGGCATGTTGTTATGAGGGATCAATCCGTAACAACATTCAGCTCTTTCCTCTTATGCGATTCTCATCATCTCTGAAGTAATCGAATCGTTTCGACAATTATAACACGGCACCCCATGCTGTCAAAATGACCACTCTACTTTGCTAGACATTTCCTTAGAGGTTTAAATCGAGACACTTTCTTGGTACTGAGCAATCAAATCCACTAAGAGGTAGGAGGAGTCCCCCTGTCCCGCACCTTGTCCGAACGTTTCAAATAGGGGGAGGGGGGTAACCAAAAACAACTGAGCAGAGTGTGCCCATCTGGTTGTATTGCAGCATCTGATCGCCCGAAAACTACAAACCAGCTGTTACTAGAGTCTTTTTTGATGCAGGTGATCCGACGATCAAGATGGGATGGCAATAGTCACTTCGAAGCTCAGGGAAAGTGTGACGCACCCACATGTCGGCCGTGCCCCCCCCCCACCTCTGCTGTCACTCGGCTGATGGCGCAGGCCTTACGGAGCTGCCGGCCAATCTCCCGGCTGACAGGTAGACTTGGGGCATTATGGCAGCATTTTCATCTTTGACCGACCGGCTCTCCCAGGCCTTCACCCATCTGCGTTCCAAGGGGAAGCTGACCGAGGCCGACATCGACGGCACAATCCGCGAGATCCGCCGCGCCCTCCTGGATGCCGATGTCTCCCTGGACGTGGTGCGCTCCTTTACCGGGCGCATCAGGGAACGCGCCCTGGGCGAGGAGGTCTCCAAGGCCCTGAACCCGGCCCAGCAGGTAGTCTCCATCGTCTACGACGAACTGACTGACATTCTGGGCGCTGGAGTGGATCGACCGCTCAATTTCGCCAAGAACCCGCCCACAGTCATCATGCTGGCTGGCCTGCAGGGTGCCGGCAAGACCACGTTGGCCGGCAAGCTGGGCTACTGGCTCAAGGACGCCGGGCACACCCCCCTGCTGGTGGCGGCCGACCTGCAGCGGCCCAATGCGGTCACCCAGCTCCAGGTCGTCGGCGAACGCGCGGGAGTGCCGGTATACGCTCCCGAACCAGGCGTGCAGACCACCGGATCCGAACTGGCAGCCCCTGGACAGGTCACAGGCGATCCGGTCAAGGTAGCAGCCGACTCGATCAGAGTGGCCAAGGACAAGCTCTACGACGTGGTCATTATTGATACGGCCGGTCGGCTGGGCGTGGATCAGGAGCTGATGGAGCAGGCCCGCAATATCCGCGATGCCGTTCACCCCGACGAGATCCTCTTCGTCATCGATGCCATGATCGGCCAGGATGCAGTCGCCACAGCCAAAGCCTTCGACCAAGGTGTTGACTTCACCGGCGTGGTCCTGTCCAAGCTGGACGGCGATGCCCGAGGCGGTGCGGCCCTGTCGGTGGCCTCGGTGACCGGCAAGCCCATCCTCTTCGACTCCAACGGCGAGGGCCTCAAGGACTTCGAGGTCTTCCACCCCGACCGGATGGCCTCCCGCATTCTGGACATGGGTGACATCCTGACCCTGATCGAGCAGGCCCAGCGCCAGTTCGATGAGGAGGAGGCCCGCAAGGCCGCCGGGAAGATGTCCGAGGGCAGCTTCGGTTTGGACGACTTTCTGGAGCAGCTCCAACAGGTTCGCAAGCTGGGCTCCTTCAAGAGCATTCTGGGCATGATCCCGGGCATGGCCCAGCACCGCAAGGAGCTTGAGCAGTTCGATGAGAAGGAGGTGGACCGGACCCAGGCCATCATCCAGTCGATGACTCCCCAGGAACGACGCGACCCCAGCATCATCGACGGCTCACGGCGGGCCCGGATCGCCTATGGCGCCGGCACTACGGTCTCGGCTGTCAACGGCCTGCTGCAGCGGTTCGAGCAGGCGGCCAAGATGATGAAGCGGATGACCAATGGCAGCCGTTCGATCCCAGGCATGGGCGGCATGGGCGCTGGCGGCGGCAAGAAGGGCAAAAAGGGCAAGAAAGGCCGCAAGGGCTCCCGTTCAGGCAATCCTATGAAGCGGGAGGCCGAAGAGAAGGCGTTACGCGAGCGCCTGTCCGGCAAGGGCAAATCCTCCGGCGGCTCCGCCTTCGCCAAGCGCCCCGAAACTCCGCAGATGCCTGAAGGCCTGCCGGACCTGCCGCCCAACCTTGGCGGTGGACTGGGCGGTCTCTTCGGCGGCCGCTAAACCCCTCTCTCCTGCAGGAGACAATGGCACGTGAACACCCTTCTCTGGATTCTCCTGGGGCTCATCGCCTTGTGGATGGCCCTGCGCTTCCTCCCTGCCGGAGCTGACTGGCACCGCCCTCTGGTAGAGCTGATCGCTCTGATCGACCTCTTGGCCGTTCCCCTGTTGGCCATCTTGGTCTGCGCCATTGTGATCCAGGCCTGGCCACAGTCTGCCCTGGCCCTGATTGAGCTGACCCTGGTCACCTTGTGGAGACTTCAATACAGGTTTCACCTGTCCTCTCCAACGGGCTCGGGGTACAGAACTGGGCTACTGTCAAACAATAGGCATCGCACCGATACTAGTAATAAAGCAGATGCCTATGCAGACAGTCCCAAATCAAACCAGCTCAATCAGGTCACGCCTGATTCAGCACAGGTCCACACAGAAACTCGCGACCTGGCTCCAGCCGCTAGCCATCCAGCCCTTTCCTTGAGAGTCATGACGCTAAACTGCCGCTATGGCAAGGCGGATGCGCAGACCATCATGGAGCAGGTTCAAAGCCATGATGTCGACGTTTTAGCCCTGCAGGAAGTGAACTCGACGCTGCTGACTCATCTTCAGAAAGCAGGGATGAGGCAGATCATGCCATACCTGGTGGAGGGGCCGCAGACCCAGAATGACAATGGCGGCAGGAACGCCCTCTTCTCTCGTCTGGAGCCCATATGGCATCAACCATCAGGCCTTGATTTGGAAGCTTCAGCCGTTCCTCTGATGCTTTTGCATACCCAAGCTGGAACAATCCGCGTGGCTTCAGTCCATCCCAAGTCGCCCCAACGCGGCGCCAGACAATGGGGCTTAGGCATTGAGCGCCTGGCTCTCTTGAACAGCGAAAAGACGGCGGCCGCCCCAGACATGGAATCGCCCGCATTCACCGTCATCATGGGCGACTGCAACGCCAACCTGCACCACCCCACCTTTCGTGCCATGCTGCAGTCCGGCAGGTTGCGTGATGCCTCCCTTTCCCTAGGTTGCGGGCCGCATCCGACCTTTCCGCATTGCCAGGCACTTCTACCGCCGCTGATCGAAATCGACCATATCCTGGTCAGCCAAGGCATCAGGGTCGAATCGATGAAGGTCATGAAAGTCCCGCACACCGACCACTGTGGCCTTTTGGCTCAACTGCGCCTGTGAGCCTGAGCAGAGGCTGCTCACTTATGATCACCGTGCAGGCAAGGGCCCGGTCCGGTGGACTGCCTGCTGATTATCCGGAAAGGCAGAAAACGCGAACCCGGCTTGTCTCCGGACAGCAGGGCCTTGACTCCCTCCACTCCCATACGGTAAAAGGCCTGGGTGACGCTGGTTATGGTGGGCCTGACCATTTCTACAATGTCCGTGCCGTCAAAGCTCATGACACTCACGTCACCGGGCACATCCAACCCCTGGTCCCTGGCCTGGTTGATGGCACCCATAGCCACCAGGTCGCTGGCACCGATAAGGGCAGTGATCTGTTCTTTCGTCTTTAGACAGCGCTTCATGGCGGCTATCCCATCCTGGTAGAGACATCCCCCACGGAAAACCAGACTTTCCCTATAAGGAATGCTGTTATCCTCCAGGCACTGCCGGTACCCGCTGATGCGCAGAGTGATTGAACCATGCTTAGGAATGCCCGCCAACCCGATCCGTCGGTGACCTTGGTCAATCAAAAATTGGGTGGCCTCATACCCCATCTGATAGTCATCTGAAGTAATGCAGGGCAGCCGTCCGCCGCCCACAAAGGATGAGAGCGATATGCAATCCATTCCCACCTGCTCTATGGTGGCGATCAATGACTCCTGGAGCTCGAGGGAGACCAGAATAATTCCTCTGACGGCGCGCTCTACCGCAGTGGTGATGGCCCGCCGCTGGGCTTGCAGATCAGCGTTGCCAGCATGGAGAATCAACACATCCAGGTTCCGTTCCGCAGCTGATTGTTCGATCCCCTCGATGATTGAAGAATCGAAATTGGTCTTGGTGTTGGAGAGGATGACAGCCAAAGCATGGCTCTTGCCCTGAACGAGGTCGGCCGCTGCCGTGTTGCGGATGTACCCCATCTCCTTGGCCGTCTCCTTGACCAAGCGTACCGTCTGATCCCTGTGTTCACCGGTGTCGGAAAGGGAACGCGAAACGGTAGCCGTCGACAGCCCCAACCGCTGGGCTATGTCCTTTAAGGTCACTCTGGAAGCTTCAGCCATGACCTCCATCTTTCCCTCTGCCGAACCCATGCCGGACCCACTTGCTACGTCATCGGCCATCATAGCCACACGCCCGGGCATGAAAAAGATGAATGAGGCTGTATACTGATACCGTAAACGTTTACAGTAATTGTTTACAAAAGATCAAAGGAGATACCTTGAGCGCACCTCAAATGACGAGTGATGCCTCTACCAAGAAACGGCATTCGCTACCGGATATCACCATGAAGACCATGTTCGCCATCACCTTCGGCTACTGCGGCGTCAACATGGCCTTCTCCCTGCAGACCTCACAGATGAGCCGCATATTCCAGACTCTGGGTGCCGACCCAAGCAAGCTTGGGTTCTTCTTCATACTGCCGCCCCTGATCGGAATGATCATTCAACCAATCCTGGGACGATTCTCTGACGGCCACTGGTCCCCTCGCTTCGGCCGCCGGATGCCCATCCTGCTTTGGGCGGCTCCCCTGGCTGCCATCGTCATGGTCTTGCTGCCGAATTCCGGTTCCTTTGGTTTCGGCTACGGATCCTTGACTGCTCTATGCTTCGGAGCAGCAGCCATCGTCCTCATGGACCTGTCCAACAACGCCTGCATGCAACCCTTCCGCATGATCATCGGCGACATGGTCAACGAGAAGCAGAAGGACCAGGCCTGGTCCTGGCAACAGTCCTTCAGCAATCTGGGAGGCGTCCTGGCCAACCTCTGCCCCTTCCTGCTGACCGGGCTGGGCATTGCCAACATCGACAAGAAGGGAGTGGTCCCCATGTCCGTCCGGCTCTCCTTCTACATCGCCGCGGCCGTCCTTCTGGCCACCTCCATCTACACCATCCTCTCGGTCAAGGAATACGATCCTAAGACCTACGCGCAATACCATAACTTCGAATATGAGGAGAAGAAGCCGCAGAAGTCCTACTGGACCCTTCTCAAGGAGGCCCCCAGCACATTCTGGCAGGTTGCAGTCATCCAGTTCTTCGCCTACTTCGGCGTCCAGTACCTCTGGACCTACACCACCGGGGCCATCGCCCAAAACGTCTGGCACACGGCCGACTCTTCCTCAGCGGGATTCCAGGCCGCCGGCAACTGGTATGGCATCCTCACCTTCGTCCAGTCCATCGTGGGCATCATCTACGGATTCCTGGTTCTGTCCAGGACCAGCCAGTACAAGCGCAAGTTCTGGTACCGGATTGGACTGCTCTGCGGCGGCCTGGGAATGATCTGGACCGCTTTCACCCACAACCAGTACGCCCTGATCGGTTCCTTTACACTGATCGGTATCTGCTTCCTGACCATGCATGCCGAACCTTTTGCAATTTTCACTACGGAAACCGACGGGGCCAATGATGGTGCCTATATGGGGCTCTTCAACATCTTCATCTGCCTCCCGCAGATAATCGCATCGGTCAGCAGCTTCGCGATCTTCCCGTTGGTGGGCAGATCGATGCCGACCATGCTCTTGATCGGAGGCATCTCCTGGCTGATTGGCGCAGCTCTGATGGACATCATCAAGAGCCAGAAGCCCGAATCCAACGAGGCTTAAGCAACATTACGAAAGGAATACGTCTGCCATGACGAACCTGCATTACACCGCGAAAGGTCAGACCATCACCCTGAGTTCCGACCAGGGAGCATTGATCCTGACCGTGCTGACGGACCAAATCATCCGCGTCTTTCAGGATCGGGGACGACATACCAACTCCTACGCCATCGAAGGCGAGAAGAAGGTGGAGACTCCCTTCGATCTGAAGGAAGTCGACAACCATCTGGAACTGTCTACAGGGCAGCTGACCGTCAAAGTCGGACCTGACCTGCTCTTGGACGTCTTCGACGCTCAAGGCAATCCGTTGATCCTGGACTACCGCGGCAAGAGACGTCCCATCGCCAAGACGATTGATGCCGCCCACCAGAGCATCATGCGGGCCGAAGGCCACGAAGTTTCCGGCGTGAGCCAGACTGAGGATCACTACTACCAGGTAGTCAAGGCCTTGGATCCGGACGAGCAATTCTACGGACTGGGCGACAAGACCGGGTATCTGAACAAGCGGTCCTATCAATACGACAACTGGAATTATGATGAGCCGCGCCCGCACATCGAGACCTTCACCAACCTCTATAAGTCCGTCCCGGTCCTCTTCGGACTGAAAAAAGGCCACCCTTGGGGGATCTTCTTCGACAACACCTACCGGAGCCATCTTGACCTGGGCAGGGAGAACGCCGACTACTACTTCTACTCGGCCGTCGACGGAAACCTGGACTATTACATACTGGGCGGATCCTCCTTGAAGGAGGTGGTCTCCAACTACACCTATCTGACTGGCCGGGTCCCTCTCCCCCAGCGTTGGATGCTGGGTTACCAACAGTCACGTTGGGGCTACAGCATGAGCCAGGACCGGGTGGAGCAGATCGTCGACACCTTCGCCAAGTATCACCTTCCCCTGGAAGCTGTCCACTTCGACATCGACTACATGGACGGCTACCGCGTCTTCACCTGGAACAGGAATATCTTCAAGGATCCCGCCGGGTTCCTGGTGGATATGAAAAGACGGGGAGTCAGAGTCATCCCCATCCTGGATCCTGGAGTCAAAGAGGATCCCGACTATCCGATCTATCAGGAGGGTCTGGATAAGGGGTACTTCGCGACCAACCCGGACGGCAGCGTCTATGTCAACAGGGTCTGGCCCGGCAAGTCCGTATTCCCTGACTTCGGTCGATCCGAAGTCCGCGACTGGTGGGCCGGGCATTGCCGTTTTCTGGTCGACAGCGGGGCAGCCGGCATCTGGACAGACATGAACGAACCCGCCGTATTCGACGGAGAGATACCGGAAGACACCGTCTTCAGCGATGAAGATCAGCAGTCCGACCTTGCCAGGATGAACAATGTCTACGGCCACAACATGGCCAAGGCCACCTATCAGGGCCTGAAAAAAGCCACCGGCAGACGGCCCTACGTCATCACACGCGCGGCCTACGCGGGAACGCAGAAGTACTCAACGGTCTGGACCGGCGACAACCAAAGCCTCTGGCCGCATCTGCAAATGTCGATCCCTCAGCTCTGCAATATGGGGATGAGCGGATTCAGCTTTGTCGGGGCCGACATCGGTGGATTCAGCGCCGATACAACCCCGGAGCTGCTGACCCGATGGATCGAAGCCGGCATTTTCAGCCCGCTTCTGCGCAACCATTCCGCACTCCAGGCACGAGACCAGGAGCCTTGGGTCTTTGGCCCTGAGGTCCTAGACATTTACCGGCACTTCCTGCACTTGAGGTATCGCTTCATTCCCTACCTCTACGATTGCTTTGCCAAGCAGATGAAAGACGGCCTGCCGGTTATGCGTCCCCTGGTCCTGAATTACCCAGAAGATGCGCGCACCCGGAACTTGAACGATGAGTACATGGTCGGCGACCAGGTTCTGGTAGCACCGGTGGTAGAGCAAGGGCAGGTCTCAAGAATGGTCTATCTGCCCAAGGGCGACTGGGTGGATCTGCGTACCATGGTCACTTTCGGCGGCCAACGAGATATTTTGGTTGAGGCTCCTCTGGACCAGCTGCCGATCTTCGTCAGGGCCGACACCGTTCTGCCTTGGGGTCGACTGGTGGAGCATATGGACGACCAGCCCGAGGAGTCCATGACGTTCAGACTCTTCGGCCAGCATGGCGACTACACCCACTATCAGGATGACGGATACAGCTTCGACTACGAGCAAGGGGCCTACAACCTCTATCAGATCCGCATGGAGAGCCAAGGCCAGTGCTCGGTTACCGTGACCCACTATGGATTCAAGCCTCTCTATCGAAGGATCCATTTGGTCCTGCCTGAGCGAACCATGACCCTGATCCTGGACGACAAGAGCCAGGCCCCGGTCTATAGGGAGGCCGAAGCTTAGACCTAGGTCAGAACAGGTTGGAGAAAACCGAACCAAGGGTCTGTTGAGGCATATGCCACAGCAGACCCTTAATCCTATGGTTGAGGTATACTTTTGCTGTTATTCATGTCCGGAGGAGCCCTCTCATTCCGACGGCCGTGAGGAACACGCCAGGAGCGCCACCATGCCCCACATGGAGACGCCGCCGGGCACACCAAGTACCAAGGAGAGCCGTTTTGGCAACCAGAATTCGTCTGAAGAGAATGGGCAAGAAGTTCTACCCCTTCTACCGCGTGGTCGTGGTCGATTCCCGCAAGAAGCGCGATGGCAAGGTCATCGAGGAGATCGGCACCTACGATCCCAACACCCAGCCCTCTTCAATCAAGATCGACTCCGAGCGCGCCCAGTACTGGCTGGGTGTGGGCGCTCAGCCAAGTGACCCTGTCTTCAACCTTCTGAAGATCACCGGTGACTGGCAGAAGTTCAAGGATCTGCCCGGCAAGGAAGGCACTCTGAAGGTGCCCCAGGCCGAGATCGATGCCCAGGCCCGCATTGAGCAGGCACAGAACGAAGCTCAGAAGCTCAAGGCTGCCAAGTCCGAGGCTGACGCCAAGGCCAAGGCCCAGGCGGAGAAGGAAGCCCCCAAGGCCGATGAGTCGGCAGATGCCGCCCAGGCCGAGCAGGCAGCTGAGTAAGGCATATTTACTGAGGATTGGAAGGACCGGCTATCATGCTTGCACAGGCCGTTGAGCACCTGATCAGGAACATCGTGGACTTTCCCGATGACGTGTCGGTCAAGTCCCACGAGAACTCTCGCGGAGAACTGTTGCGGGTACGGGTCAACCCCGAGGATATTGGCCGCGTGATCGGCAGGGGCGGCAGGACCGCCAACGCCATCCGCACCGTGATCCAGGCGCTGGCCGACCACAAGGTGCGCGTCGACATCATGGACGTGCGCCGGTGAGCCCCAGCCGGTCCACCAATCACGGCCCGCAGGGTCCGGACCCTCAGCAGCGAAGGTTGCTGAGGGTCTGCCGTATTGGCCGCGCCCAGGGACTCAAGGGCGAGGTCAATGTATATGCCTACACCGACGAGCCTGAGCGGCGCTTCGCCCCCGACTCCCAGTTGCAGACCAAGGACGGGCAGGTTTTCACGGTGGTCTCCTCCCGGCGCTTCAAACAGCGTTGGATCGTCCTCTTCAAAGGCGTGGAAGACAGGAACGCCTCCGAAGCGCTGAACGGCCTCGAACTGTATGTCCAGGCTGATCCAGCCGAGGAACTGGCGCAGGAGGATGCCTGGTATCCCGAGGATCTGATTGGACTCGAGGTTCGCATGGCTCCGGGCAACTCTCTGGGCGAGCCCTCCGGACGAGTGGTCGGCCAAGTCAGCGACGTGCTGGACGGCGTAGCCCAGCAGCAGCTGCAGATCCGCATGACCACCAAAGAAGACGACGAGGAGGCGGAAGGGCTGATACCCTTCGTCGAAGCCCTGGTACCCCAGGTTGACATTGAAAACGGGTACGTGGCCATCGACCCACCTGGAGGGCTTCTGCCTGGCCTGGTCTGAATCCGTCTTTCAGCAGAAGCGTATGTGGGGGGTCAGCGTCCTTCTTCGAGCCGCTGACCCCCCACATATGGGAAATGCGCCCTGCCTAAGCAGGAAATGTTATTAGAGCTACATGTCTTCAACCACCAGATATGTCATATCCAGGGGGCCATGTACGCCCACCACGATCACCATCTCGATGTCGCCCGTGTTGGAGGGGCCGGTGATGAAGTTGATGTTGGAGGTCTTGAGCTCGCCCGAGACCAGAGCCGGGTCGTAGTAGTCCATGGCCTGCCGTGTTCGGGGCAGGATCTTCGACTTGCGGATGATGCTCAGATAGTGCACCGGCAGGAAGTGGAAGGCACGGCCCTGACCCGGGGTGGTAGCCACGGTGATGGTGCCGGACTCGGCCAGCAGGAAGTCCGCAAAGGCGATGGCTGTACCGGACTCGTCGGCGGTCTTGATGTTCTCTTCGCGGCTGGCTCCAGGTTTCCAGAAAGTAGCGGGCGGGTTCAAACCGTCCCTCCACTCCTCCAGGCCGAAATCTGCAAACAGGTCGGAGGTGGGCAGCATCACATGGTCGCTGTCGTCCTTGCGTGAATCGATGAACTCGTCCAATGCGGTGGGCAACTCGGCCTTGGTGCAGGTGCGGAAGTCCACATGGACAGCCTCGCTGCTCTTCCGGGCGATCTCCAGCAGCTCGTCCTGGGTGTGGCCGGACAGGGTGGTCTCCGGCAGGTCGTTGACCGGCACCAGAGGATGATCCTTGAGCTGGTGGCGGGGCCGTCCGCTCTTCTTAGCCAGGTAGTCCAGGAATACCTCACGATCGGTCATGCCTGCTGCTCCTTCTTGTGATGAGCGAACCAACTGCGGAAGTTCTGCCCGTGCTTGGGCGGATCCGGCAGATCACGAACCTTGGTCCATCCGCCGAAGACGAAGGGCATCCATTCCACGTGCCGATCGCTGGCGAAGAGGTTCTTGGCCGTCTCCGGCTGCTTCTTGGATATGGGGGTCAGCATGGTGTGATCCACCCCTAGGGCAGTGCGGAAGAGCGAGGAGTGGCCGGTGCCCAGACCCATGACCCTCATGACCGTGTCATCGATCAGATTGGCCTGGGACTGGTCGTCCATCATGATCCGCCGGTGCTCGATCATGAGCTGATGCAGGGGGATCTTGACCGGGCAGGTGGCCGTGCATGCTGCGCACAGGCTGCAGGCGTAGGGCAGGTCCCCGAAGTCGTCGTAGCCACCATCCAATACCGGCGAGAGCACCGAGCCCACAGGACCCGGATAGATGGATCCGTAGCCATGACCGCCGATGTGCCGGTAGATGGGGCAGACGTTCAGGCAGGAGGCACAGCGGATGCACTGGAGAATGGGCTCGAAAACCGTCCCCAGGGCGTTGGAGCGGCCGTTGTCCAGAATGACCACATAGACATCGTCCGGTCCGTCCGACTCCTGGCCGGTGCGCGGCGCAGTGTAGGTCAAATAGGAGGTCAGCTTCTGGCCGACGGCGGACCGGGCCAGCATGTTGTCCATGGTCTCGGCCTCCTTCATGGTCGGCACCAGGCGCTCCATGCCCATGACCACCACCTGGGTCTTGGGGATGCACATGGCCAGGTCGGCGTTGCCCTCGTTGGTCACCAGGTTGATCATGCCCGTGTCTGCCACGGCGAAGTTGCAGCCGGTGATGCCCATGTCCGCCTCGAGGAAGTGTTTGCGCAGAACCTTGCGCGAGAACCGAGCCATGTGCTGGGGGTCGTTGTCACCCTTGTAACCCAGCTTCTTCTCGAAAACCTGCCGAACCTGTTCGCGGTTCTTGTGCAGGGCGGGGAAGACCAGGTGTGTGGGCTGGTCCCAGTCGTCCTCCTCCAGGATGAACTCGGCCAGGTCGGTCTCCAGCACCTCCAGGCCGGGCACAGTCATCAGCGTGGGGTCCAGGTTGATCTCGCTGGTCACCATGGACTTGCTCTTGACGACGTGCTTGGCCTTCTTTTCGATGGCGATCTGCTTGATGTACTGGGCAGCCTCATCGTCGGTCTGGGCGAAGAAGACATGGCCGCCGCGCTTCTCCACGTTGTCGGAGAACTCCTCCAGGTAGTCAGGCAGGTAGCGGATGACATGCTGGCGAATCTGCTCGCCCAGGTCTCGCCACTGTTCCCAGTTGCCCAGCTCCTGTCGGGCGGCCTCACGCTTGACCCACTGCGCATCCTGGGCCTTGGCCACGGCCTGCTGGGCGAATTGGTCCTGCTCGGACTCCTTGACCCTGGTCAGGAAGGGAGCCTTGCTGGTCCGCAAATATTGCGCGGCCTTCTTGCCATTGACCATGCTGCTCATACCAGAGCCCCCTCTTCCTTGGCAGCCCTGACGGAACCCACAGCCCCATCGCCAGCAGAGCGGCCTTCCACATACTTGACGCGGCTCATGTCCACGTTGTGATTGAGCACCTCAGCCAGGTGCATGATGGTGATCTTCTCGCCACGCCGGTTGAATCGGCCGCCGATGTTCATCAGGCAGCCCGGATCGCAGGAGATGAGGACGCTGGCCTTGGTGCTGAGCACGTCGTTCACCTTTTCATCCACCATCTGCTTGGAGATCTCAGGCTCTTTCATGGAGAACATGCCACCGAATCCGCAGCAGTTCTCGATATGGGGCAGGGGGATCATGGTCAGGCCCTTGACATGGTCGAGCAGGGCGAAGGGACTGGTCCGCTCCCCCAGCAACCGGGTCATGTGGCAGGAGCGGTGGTAGGTGGCCACGGCATCAAGCTCAGCGCCCGCATCCAGCACACCCAGCACACGATAGAGGAACTGCGAGAACTCATAGGTCTTGTCAGCCATGGTCTGGGCCTTGGCGGCATAGACCGGGTCGTTCTTGAGATGGAAGGGCAGCTCCTTGAGCATATTCACGCAGGAGCCCGCTGGACCCACGATGTAGTCGGCATCCACGCTCAGCAAGGCATCGACCTCGTTGCGCATGACCTGCATGCTCTCCTTGACATACCCGCTGTTGAAGGTGGGCTGGGCGCAGCAGATCTGCTCCTTGGGAAGGTAGGTGTCGCAGCCAAACCGCTCCAACACTTCCACCATGGCCTTCCCCACGTTCGGAAACATGAGGTCCACCACGCAGGTGGAGAATATCACTACTTTCATTACCACACCTCTCTACAGCCTTGTACGCCAGGTCCGAACCATCTCCTGAGCGCGGAGGAACCCAACATCACTTGAACCCCTGATCCTCCCAACGCATCGCTGCCTTGCGACCAACCACGCCCATGCAGGCACCGATGTGCAATCCTGAGAGAACCCATCATTATCATGGTCTCGACTTGGAATTCGCACCGTCGGGAATCGCCCACCCTCAGCTTTTGAACGTGTGAGATTTGCCACATATATGGTACCACGGCAGGCTGGGAAGCGGTGGCATGTCAAGGACGAGCGGCGGCTCATCTATTCGCTACAGTGGAATACAACCCTGCCAGTTCGTCCTCGGGAAGGGGAATCACGGCATGACCAATTACCTGCAGCTCCTCCTGCTCTATGCACCCGCCATCATCTTCGGCCTGCTCTTCCTCTGGGACCTGCACAAGGAGCCACGGCAGTTCCGCAATGCCATCTGGTTTCTGCTCCTGCTGCTGACCCTGGGCGGAGCGCTTCTTCTGCAGTTCGGCATGCGCTGGCTGATCCTGCCCCTGGTCATCCTGCTCATTGCCTCTCCCCTGCTGGTGATCTGCTTCCTGCTGGCCAACACGGTCATCGTCATCCGACATGAGGGAATCTCCCTGACCACTCTGTTGCCCGGGCTGCTGGCGCTGGCCGTGGTGGCCTACATGTTTCTTTCGCCCCTCCTAGCAGGCTTTGGCGCCCCCTCATGGATGCAGAAGCTGGCTGGACTGATCAACCTGGAAGCCACCTGGTTCTTCTTCTCCTTCCTGGCCCTGCTGCTCTATTCCAGCTTTTACAGGCTGCTGCCCCGCAAGCGTCGCTACGACTACATCATCATCCACGGAGCGGGTCTGCGCGGCGAAGAACCTACGCCCCTGCTCCGAGGACGGCTGGACAAGGCTGTAGACCTCTGGAAGCGGCAGGGGCGCCTGGGGCGCTTCGTGGTCTCCGGCGGACAGGGCCCCGATGAGGTCATCAGCGAGGCAAGGGCCATGGCTCAGTATTTGCGCAACTCCTGCGGGGTGCCAGGCGAGGCCATCATCATGGAGGACAGGTCGACCACAACCCTGGAGAATCTGCGCTACTCCAAGCAGATCCTGGACGACCGCTACGAGATGGGCACCGGACCTGAGCATTACCGGGTGGCCCTGGTCACCAGCGACTACCACGTCTTCCGGGCCAGCGAATACGCCAGCAAGGTCGGACTGAATGCCGACGGAATCGGCTCACACACCAAGGGCTACTACTGGCCGACCGCCTTCATCCGGGAGTTCGTGGCCATCACCCGCATGCACTGGTGGCCCTACCTGGTCCTTGCGATAGGCTGGGCCGTCTGGATCGGCATTTCAGTCCTGCATTAACACCATCAACCCTTCAGAAGGAATCAGAGGTCATGCAACCTGAATCCCATCCCTATCCTGATCGGCCAGGCTGCGCTCCAGGAACCATGCCACCAGGAGGATGCCCAGGACGATGAGAAAGACGAAGACGAAAGCCCAGACGGCGCCGAACTGGAAGGCCTGAGGACCGGCATGGATCCCTCTGGCCTTGGGCATGCCAGTGATGATGGCAGCCAGGACGCCGGTCGAGGCGGCGCCTGAATACTGCTGAAGGGTGTTGAAGAGCGCGTTGCCGTCAGGCACCAGTCTGGCTGGGATATGCTGCAGCCCGACTGTGAGCAGGTTGTTGAAGACGCAAGCCTGACCGACCATGTAGCAGGCGTAGAGAAGGACCATCAGCAGGACGGACAAGTGCCGGCTGAGGACCAGGAAGCCTAAGGCCGAGAGGAAGAAGGCAGTGCTTCCCACCGCAAGCAGTCCACGCAGGCCATGACCATCCAGATAGCCGCCTGTGACGGGCTGGCAGAGGGCCGAGAGCAGGCTCCCCGGCAGCAGAAGGAGGCCAGCGACCGTGGAAGTCTCCCCTAGGACGGACTGGGCCATGTTGGGCAGGATGAACGTCAGGCCTATCTGAACAAACTGGACCAGGAAGTAGAGGATCAAGGCAAGGGTGAAAGTACGGTTCCGGAAGACCGCGATGTTGATCAGCCTGGTCCGCTGGCGCACAAGAGTCCAGACCCCTGCAACAAGTGCCAGAGCACCAATAAACAAGGACAGCCAGGTGATTGGACCATGCACATCCAAGGTGCTCAGACCCATGGTCAGACCGGTCAGGAAAATACCCAGAAGAATGAACTGGAGCCAGGCAAAGGGACCGACATGGGCGCTCTCCCTGTCAACCGAGATGAGGGCAATAATCCCGAATACCAGCTCAATGGGCAGCACGATCAGGAAGATGGCTCGCCAGGATAAGGTCTGGATGACTGCTCCGCCAAAAGTCGGGCCCAGGGAGGGAGCTAGGGCCACCGCCATGCCGGCGCTGCCCACGTAACGACCCTGGATGTGGAGAGGAACCTTTTTCATGATCAGAGAGAACACCAAGGGAAGAGCAATACCAGTGCTGATGCCCTGCAGGAGGCGTCCTGCCATAAGGACAGGAAAGCATGGAGCGAGGATGCACATCAGGTCGCTGCCCAGGAATATTCCGACGCTGGCCAGGATCAATGCACGGGTCGTGAATGAATGCTCCAGCCAGGCGGCGGCCAGAACCGTCAAGGCCACCACCAGCAGATAGCCGGTAGTCAGCCATTGGACTGTGCCCAGCCCGGTTTTGAAGTACCTGGTCATCTCCGGAAAGGTGACATTGAGCGAGGTCTCCAAAAGCACCCCGCAGAAGGCAAGGCCGGCAGTGCCGGTAATCAGCAGTTTTGTTTTCTTGTCAACATGGTCGACCATGGACCGTCCGCTCCTCACGCATCAGACTGTTCGCATAGCCATCTCCACGGATCCGTACGGCATGGCATCATCCGATACCGCTCTCATTGCTGTTTACGCAACGGTTATAGCTCTCTGGCTGCGTTGATGACATCTCCCAAGCCGGATTCATACGCGACTTGAAGACCCAGACAGTGTAGCACCAGCAGGCGTACCTATCCGGGCGCACACGCCTTACCCGAACAGGCTTGGGAGAGTTGGTAGCATCGAGATTTGCTGTTTGCGCTGACGTGGTTTCGAGCAACTTACGCTCTTCATCGAACAGACCAAGCTGCCCGTCCGTTGATTTTCCGAACTTCGCCACGCCTGCAATAATTCTGGACGAATCCAGCCCTTGCAGTTCCAGTCATTTTTTTCTGTTCCGTTGACAAAGGACCCACTGAGGTTCTTTTCGACTTGGCATTGCCCTATGAAAGTCTTTCCTGAATGTCTTGCTGACAAATGTGGTCTTCATGAAGATGCTTCTAGCAGCCGCTTTAGCCTATCTCATGATCGTCCAGCTCGCTGCCTTTTCCGTCAGCCTGTTGTCACACCAATCGTTCGCCAGTTCGAAGGGAATGCCAAGGAATCCCTCGATCCCATCTCTGGGCACCGTAGAACGGCCAGTATCGTCCAGTCCGCCAAACGCACGGCCGAGCATTTGAGCAAGACGCACCGGATGCTCCGTCTTGACCTCTACGGGCTCATGCTTTATCCAGTGACGCTGCGCCATGCGAACGTATAGGGATTTGTATTTGTCCCCATCGATCAGGCCCAGATCGAAAGCTCTGCGCACGGCCGCACCAACAGAAATTCCCCACCCGGACTTTACGTACAGGTAGTCCTCCAGCATCATGCTCGGGCTGATGACCGCTCGCGCGTCCGACTCAGGAAGAAGGAATTCACCAGCGAACTCGTTAGCCTCCCTCTCCATCAAGGACACATCCTTGGGACGGCGGTACCGATGTAGAACCAGATGACCCAGCTCATGAGCAATAGTGAATCTGAGCCGGTCGCCAGGCTTGTCTTCTGGAAAATAGCCTATAAGGGCCTTGCCCGGGTAAGTAACTCCATCACTGACCGAATCAGCCACCTTCGTCGTCAGCGGTGCAATAATCACTCCTTTACGTTCCACGCTTCGAATCATGTTGCGCACCGCTCCCGTAGAAGGCAGCCCCAGTATCGCACGCGTGTTTGCCGCAATGTCACGGACTCCCTGTGCCTGCGGGTTCAAGGTCGGCGCAATCTCATCAAGCCAGGAGGCCGCATCATCTGGCACATTTGACATCGAACTTACCCTGGAAACGGTGTCCGCCAACATCTCGAACTCCGCGCAGATGCGGTTACTGAGATTCATTGTGATTTTTTTCTTGCGACGAAAGGCGAGACGATTCCAATCAAGACCTGGCTCGCGCAGCATAAAGAAAGACTGAGGAAGGCTCGTAGCATAGGCTATCTTTTCAATGCTTGATTCCGTAAGATGCGCAGTCGGATTGCCAACCAGAATGCCAATGTAGGTCGGGGTCATGCCAGAATGCTCGGCAAGCTCTTTTTTGGTCCAACCCCGATACTTCCGTGCAAGCTCAATGCGCGTGGGGTTGAACTCGTTCATTGGATCGTCTCTTCCCTTTCTTCTCGGACAATTGTATTTGAGCGCGGGACCAACAACTCATTTTCGTCATCGTCACCGTTAAACGCCATACCCTTGAAACCCTCACCCATCTGAAGAACCATGAGAGCGATGCAGGGAGCGCCCTTGGGAAACCGGCCGGTTCCAGTAGGCTGGTAGGCGGAACAATGAAAAATGCCGTTTGCTTCAGTCCAAACCAAGACGATTTCTGCGTCGCTTAGCGGCTTCTTGCCGGAAAGCTCCTGGTCGAGCATAGCTGGTTGCACCCATGCCTGCCTACGCCGTAAGTTCGTTCCGGCTGGAGGAACACTTCCCTCGAATTTGAACTTCTTGAGGAATCGAAGCTTGAGGCCTGAACCGATGTTGCGCAGATGAAGGCAGGAGGTGGATCCCGTAAGTTCCCACCCGTCGATTGGCTCATCGGCGATCTCTGCCCGGAGCGTCGCGTTGAAATTGTCCGCATAGAGCTTCGGATACTTAGCCCGAGGAGTGCCGAGTGTATTCATGGCCGAGAGCGAGCGAAGCCTAGCCTGCGGCAACAATGTTGGAAGCGCATCATTGATTGGCAAAAGGTTCTGACGAATGAGCTCGAGTTTTTCCAAAGAATCTCCTTAAAATGCACATTTCTATTTAATATCTGGCCTATTGTTTTATTCTTCTATCTGAGTTGAATTTTACTACCCGAAAATTAATCTATCAAATCAGAATCGGAGTAGATAAGCTCTATGTTCCACCGTCGACGTTGTTACGAATCCTCATGCAGACAAGTACAAGACGACGATACAGTCCACTGAGCAAACTGTTTCCGAATAGCTGCTATAAAGGGACCACCTATCAGGCAAACTCGTTGGAAACAAGATTCACCATCGCAATGAATTGTCAGGCGAACTCCGAGACGTGCCGATCCGTGTCCGATTCCGCACCGAACAGGCTTAGGTAAAGTTGGTGACATGCAAATCGATATCGTCTCCGTCTTCCCCGAGTATTTTGACGTAACTGGGCTCAGCCTGCTAGGCAAGGCCCAGGAGAAAGGCCTGGTGACCATACGCGCCCACAATCTGCGCGATTGGACCCATGACGTTCATCACTCCGTGGACGATACGCCGGTGGGCGGCGGAGCAGGCATGGTGATGAAACCCGAAGTCTGGGGCCAGTGCCTGGACGACTTGCTGGACATGCCAGACGGATCGAGTCAGGAACAACAGCCCGCGGACCAGACGGCCGGCACCACTGATGTTACAGAACACAAAGAAGCAATGAAGAGTTCCAGTGACACAAGCGACGGCATAGCATCCGAAGCAGATTCATCAGCAGACAGCCACGAGGCCGGCGTGGCCGAACCAGTCCTGATCTTCCCCAACCCGTCCGCTCCCCTGTTCACCCAGGCCGATGCGACCGAGCTGTCACAGGCGAAGAGGCTGGTATTCGGCTGCGGCCGCTACGAGGGCTACGACGCACGCATCCCCGATTACTACCGAAGCAAAGGGGTCGATGTCCGGGAGTACTCCATCGGCGATTACGTGCTCAATGGAGGTGAGGTGGCCGTCTCGGTCATGTTGGAGGCCATCACTCGGCTCCTGCCCGGCTTCATGGGCAATCCTGAATCCATCGTGCAGGAGTCCTACACCGGGGATGAGCCGCTGCTGGAATATCGCCAGTACACACGTCCCACCACCTGGCGTGGCATGGCCGTTCCCGAGATACTGACCAGCGGCGACCACGGAAAGGTGGACAGATTCCGGCGCGACGAGGCCATCAGGCGAACCAGTCGGATCCGTCCCGACCTGATCGCCCGATTGGACTGCTCCACTCTCGATAAGCATGACCGCCGCCTCTTGGAGGATCTGGGCTGGGACACACGGAAAACCCACCCGAGACCTCTGGACCAGCCATCAGACTGATCTGTCGTTAAATTGATCAACCTTTAAATTACAGGGCTAAATCAGCGGGCCGTCAGATAATAGACTGCTGTCTCCCCATAGCTGCGAGCCTGATCAATCGCCCATCCTTCAGGAGCTGTGGGCGGCGGGGTGCGTGTCGATCGTTCCAGAACGATCATGCCCCTATCGTCCACCATTCCTCGGCCAGTCAGACCGGTCATAATACTTTGGCAATCCTCAGTCGACAGGTCATAAGGCGGGTCCATAAAGACCAGGTCGAAACAGGCCTCGGACAGACCGGCATCCTCATGGCCAGAAGAGAGAGGACGAACAAAGCGCTCGGCACGATTTCTGCTGACACGAATATCCATGGCTGGATCCCAAGCCGGATGGTGGCGCAGCCCAGCGGCTGAGCGTGACAGCAGTCCGGCGACACGACCAGAAGACTCCACAGCCACCAGGCTCTGGGCACCGCGGGAAAGGGCCTCGAATCCCAAAGCCCCGGTACCGGCGAACAGGTCCAGGACCCGAGCACCGGACAGCAGACCTTCGGACTCCAAGTGGGAAAAGATGGCCTCCTTGGTGCGATCGGTGGTGGGCCGGGTGCCCTTGAGGGCTGTGGGAATGGGGAATCCCTTGAAGCGGCCGGCGATGATGTGCATATGGTCTGTTGTCCTTTCAGCTGGAGACCAAGAAATCTTCGTTGCCTCTCATAAAGTCCAAGACAGCGCCAGCCAGCTCGGGCTGCCCGACCAGAGTGGGGTCGGATTCCAGGAGTTGGCCTGCCTGGGTGCGGGCACGGGCGATCATGGGCGCATCGGTGACCACCCGCAGAAGCTTCAGGGAGGAATGACCGCCGGACTGGGCATCGCCCAGCACGTCGCCGGCACCCCTGATGCGAATGTCCTCCTCGGCGATTTTGGCCCCGTCAGTAGTGTCGCGAATGACCTCGAGCCGCTCGGCAGCTGGGGAATCCGCAGGGGCGCGCGAGATCAGGAAGGCCCAAGAATCAGTGCCGCCGCGTCCCACCCTGCCGCGCAGCTGATGAAGCTGGGAGAGTCCGAACCGATCGGCATCGAAGATGACAATGCAGGAGGCTTGGGGCACATCCACCCCCACCTCCACCACAGTGGTGGCTACCAGCAGGGGCGTGCGTCCCGAGGCGAAGTCCGCCATGACGGCATTCTTGGTGGCATCGTCGTCTCGCCCGGTCAGCGTAGCCATGGCAATGCCCTGGAACTGCGGCAGGGCGGCCAGGCGCTGGCTCATTTCGGCCACTGAGTGCAGAGGCGGACGCTGACCATCACCTTGGCCCTCCTCAGCCAGCAGCTCAGGTTGAGCATCGGATCCGCTAGATTGACCAGGTCGGTCAGAGGCGGCCGAGAAGTCGTCCTCCTCGTCGATGCGGGCGCAGATTACATAGGCCCGTTCTCCAGCCTCGATCCGTCGACGCAGATGCAGGAACATGGCGCCCATGGTCGCCCCATCCGATTCAGCGATGACGTGCGTGCGGACCGGTTTCCGGTTGCTGGGCAGCTCCGTCAGGGTGGAGATGTCAAGGTCGCCGAACCAGGTCATAGCGGCCGTGCGCGGGATAGGTGTAGCTGTCATGATCAGCAGGTGGGGAACGCGCTCGGATTTGCGGCGTAGCTCCTCGCGCTGCTCGACCCCGAAACGATGCTGCTCGTCGATGACGGTAAGAGCCAGATTGGGGGCCTGGAAGGTCTTGGAGAAGGCCGCATGGGTGGCGATGACAATGCAGGGACGGCCCGAGACCGAGACAGCCAGGGCAGAGCGGCGCTGAGCCAATCTCATACCACCGGTCAGCAACACCAGAGGCAGAACCAGCTGATCCGTCATGCGGATCATGATGACGTTGTCCACAGGCTTATGGCGGCCTTCTACGGCAGTGGCGGTCACATCAGTGCCCATGGCCTTGAGCATGCCGCCGATGGAGGCATAGTGCTGCTCGGCCAACACCTGGGTCGGAGCCACCAGGACGGCCTGATGACCGGCCTGGACCGCCTGGAGCATGGCTGCCAGGGCCACTACGGTCTTGCCAGAACCGACCTCGCCCTGCAGAAGCCGCTGCATGGGCTGATCCTTGGCCATGTCGACATCGACATCATTGATGACCTGACGCTGGCCATCGGTTAGCTGGAACGGCAGGGAGTCAATGAAACGGGCAGGCAGGGTGTCTGGACGGTCGGCGCCCGAATCCACACATGGATAAGTGGGCTGCTGCTGGGTCTGGCGACGGGTCTGCAGGAGTGCCGTCTGCGAGACGAAGGCCTCCTCGTAGCGCAGGGTCTTGCGCGCCGCAGCGAAGTCCTCAAGGCTTTCGGGCGCATGCATGCCCAGCAGGGCACGGGCGCGATGCAACAGCCCTTGGTCGACACGGACCTGCTCGGGTAGCACATCAGGTATGGCACGGCCCAGCGCTTCTGGATCGATGTGGACATCAGCACTGGGCTGCTCCTCTTCGGCGGCGCCGGCTGGGGGTATGGGTTCAGAGGAATCATCGACCTGTGCCAGCAGACGTAGAAAACCCAGAATGACGTCGTGAATATGGTCCGAGGAAATGCGGGAGCTTGCATGATACACCGGACGCGGTCGACGGACGCGTTCCAAGGCCTCGTCAAGGCTGGCTGCATCGGGTCGGGAAGCCTCTGCCAAAACTTCCCGATCGGCATCGGCAACAACCAGGGTCTCCGGATGGGTGAACTGGAGCTGGTCCATGTAGACACCGGGCTCGCCGGCCACGACCAGATTCGCCCCTACCTGCAGCCGACGGACCATCCAGTCCATATAGGACTTTTTATGGGAGAAGAAGACCAGTCTGACCGCCAGCGGAGTGCCGCCTTGGCTGCTGACGAAGGCTGCATCGTCCACCATCACGTCCAGCCGAAAACCCCGGTGGCCACTCAGCGGCACCAGACGCACCTGATCCACCCGGGCGGCGAAGGCGCAGGGCTCACCCAGCCGGATGCCGGCAATAGTGGTGACCTGCATGGGATCAGTGATGCGGAAAGGATAGTAGGTCAGCGCATCCCCGACTGTGACCACGCCCAGAGCCTTGAGAGCACTCACCCTACGCCTGTTGGCCACCAGCGAGGCCACGGTGCTGTGCAGACCAACACGAGCCACTGCCGACATACCCGATCACCTCCCGCATGCGCCGACCATCATCCCTCAGGATGACAAGAACCCCCGGAGCTTTGCCCCCGGGGGTCCCAATACGACCGACAAACCGCACTCAGGCGGCGATGCGCTGCACCTTGCCTGCCTTGAGGCACTTGACGCAGACGCGCAGACGCACGTTCTGGCCATCAACGGTGGTGTGCACCGACTGCAGGTTGGGGCGGAAGATGCGCTTGTTCCGGATATGCGAATGAGAAACACTGTAACCGGTCTGCGGGCCCTTGCCGCACACCGCGCAACGAGCTGCCATGATGACTTCCTTTACGTTGTTTTCCAAGTCGTCCCAGGTGTTCTTGCCCGCAACGCAAGGCTGCGGATGAACACACAACTTTGTTAGACTACTACATCCCCTCAAAGAAGGCAAATCAGCTGTCTCAGGCACGAGGCGGCTTGCGGAAGATGCCGATCAGAGACTGGAGCACTCCACAGAACACCCCGCCGATAATCCAAATGGCCCAGAATGGGATGCGCCACCCGAAGAGGTTGTCGTAATTGCCAGAGAAGAGCATAGTCAGGGCCACCAGCGTGCAAATGCCCATGATGACTCCGCTGATGGCATTGCTTATCCGGTGCTCATACCGATAGGTGTCCCAGCGACCGTCATCAACGGAATCAATCTGCCTGTTGTAGGCCCGGAGGTTCATCATTCTGTGGCTCGTTCCCGCATGGACTAGCAGGAAGATCCCTAGAGCCAGAAGGAGGAAGAAGACGAACCCTCTGACCTGATCGGACCAGCCCCAGATCAGGTATCCGGCAGAGTTGATCCCCACATCCAAGAGCACGACAGCCAGACCGCAGACCAGCTCCCAAGTTGCCTGCCGGTAAACTCGCGAGCGCTCCTCATCGGTGTAGAAATCCGCTACATAGGGATGCCGGCGGCGAAAATCCCTTCTGGCGGAAACCGCCGGTATCAGACAGGCCAGGCCCAGGACGATGCCGATCATCAGAGCAAGGAAGGCCAGACCATTCTGTGCGTCGGTCGGCTGGCTGACTGCGGCGAAGAGACCACCGAAAGCCAGTCCCAGCATGATAAGGGCGATGCCGAAAGCCATCCGCAGGCTGTAGGCATTGCTGAAGGAGGCGTAGCCGGTCACGTCTTCCGCAGCAGACTGAACAGGTATATTCGTGTGCGTTGTCGAAGTCGTCTGCGCGGCATCCTGATGGTCAGGCTTGGACGCACGCTGCCCGGAACCCGGATGCCGAACATCGCCTAGAACCAGGTCATCAAGAGTGCAGCCGAAGAGGTCACAGATGGCCAGGAGCTTGTCCATCTCAGGGTATGCCTTGTCCGACTCCCACTTGGACACCGCCTGACGGGATACCCCCACCAACATGGCCAGCTGCTCCTGAGTCATGTTGCGCTGCGAACGCAGATATTGCACATTGGTTCTGAAACTCATAATGTTCTTTCTCCAGATCGGCAGATTGCCGATTCAACCAGCAACGAGACCATGATGAAACGTGCAGGGCTCCGACCGCCACCAGCTTTGGGTTGCACCCGACAAAGACACCAATATTTGCTGTCAACCGACGGTTGCATCCTTGCAATTCCAAGGAAGCAGGTGGTCGCTGAATCCCCATCAGCCCCCTCTCCAGCAAGAAATACACCACATCTACGTTCACGATACATACCCTTCAGGAGGGAATGCGGATCCAGCGGATCCCAACCCTGAATCGTCCCTGATTCGACCCTGAAAAACACCCTGACAGGAGCTCACGCCATGGTCTTATAGAGGTAGAGACCGGGCAGGAAATGATCGAAAGGAAGGCAAGGATGCAGCATCGGGCAACCAGAGATCCCTACGCACCACCGCTCATTCTGGACAAGATCTGCTACGACTACGGAACGCGGCAGAAGCAGGGCGCCCGGGTGCTGGACGAGATCAGTCTGGAATGTCAGGCGGGAACCTGGACGGCCATCATGGGTCCTTCGGGCGCCGGCAAATCGACCCTCCTCTATTGCGCCGCGGGACTGCTCCAAGTCAGGCAGGGCAGGGTGGCCATCGCCGGGGAAAACCTTACGCGAATGAAAGAAAAAGAGCTGACCCGACTCCGGCGCGACCATATCGGCTTCGTCTTCCAGGACTACAACCTGGTCAACGCCTTCACCTGTCTACAGAACACCATGCTGTCCAGTCTCTTCGGCGGCAGGAAAATCTCCACCCAAGCGGCCCTGTCTGCCCTGTCGAACGTCGGCTTAGAGGGATATGCCAACACCTATCCAGCTGACATGAGCGGAGGCCAGCAGCAGCGCGTGGCCATCGCCAGATCCCTGGCCGCCAGCCCGGAGATCATCATGGCCGACGAGCCCACCGGCGCCCTAGACACCCATAGCTCGCGGGAGGTCATGGACCTGTTCGACCTGGCCGTCCGCAGCGGCCAGACCATCCTCATGGTGACCCACGACCCCAACGTCGCCGCCCGCGCCCACCGGGTCATCTTCCTCCAGGACGGGCGCATTCAGGCTGCTTGCCCGGGCGGAGACCCACAGACCATAGCCCAGCAGCTGGCCAGCATGGATGCTGCGCCAAACCAGGAGGCCTTCAGCCCTCCTCTGGCAGTTCCATCCGATCAGCCTCGGTGATGGTACGAATTACCCGGCAGGGCACACCCACGGCCAGGGAGTCAGGTGCGATGTCATGGGTGACCACGGATCCGGCCCCGATAACCGCACCATCGCCGATGGTCACTCCCCCGGCCACAGTCACGTTTGATGCCAGCCAGCAGTTGGATCCGATGGTTATTGGAGCGCCCAACTCGTAGTCGTAGAGGGAGCCATCCTCATGGCGCCTCAGATTTCGCTCCTGCCACCGTAGGGGATGCAAGGGGGTGGCCAGTGTGACATTGGGGCCGATCATCACATCATCGCCGATCAGTACAGGGCAGGTATCCAGAACCGTGAAGTTGAAATTGGCGAAAATGCGCGAGCCAAGCTTGGTGAAGCATCCGTAGTCGAAGTAGATGGGCCCCATACAGTCGACATCCTGACCGTGTTCGGGCACCAGATCATCCAGAAGCCGGCTGCGCAGGTCCCGCTCCTGCTCAGAAGATGCGTTGAAAAGACGGCAAAGTTCGTGGGCTTTGACCCGCAGCTGGCTCAATTCAGGATCCGAGGCATCATAGAGCTCGCCAGCAAGCATCCGCTCCCGCTGCGAGCGCCGATTCCCTTTAGCGGCTCCGGCAGTCGCACCTGTCAGTTTCGAGTCCTCGTCCATGGCCATCCCATCGTTCCCGCGTCACTTCAGTGTCATTGCTGCAAGCTCACACTGCTTGCAGAGTCCTCATCCATGTAATCGTCTGGGTCAGACAGCCGACAGTCGCAGGGACCGTTCGTCGTCCGGTTTCGGACATCCGTTCATGCCGAGGGTCAAGCTTGGTAGATTGGAGACAGCGGAGGACCATGGCGAGGAGGAAGCATGCGGTATGAGGTGAGCGAGGCCATTCCCGAGGTTGCCAAGGCCATCCGTAAGGCCGTATTCGTAGAGGAGCAGGGCTTTCACAACGAATTCGATCGAACCGACGATGCCAGCCTCCATATCGTGGCCTATGAAGGGGATGAACCCGTCGGAGTATGCCGAGTCTTCCCCGACCAGGGCCAGACATGGACCCTTGGCCGATTGGCGGTGCTGAAATCCTACCGCGGTCAGCATCTAGGCGCCAATTTGGTAGCCAAGGCTGAGGAAACCGCTCGGAGCCACGGGGCCGACCAGCTCACACTTCACGCCCAGGAACGGGTAGCAGGCTTCTATAAGTCTTTAGGCTATAGGGACATGGGCATTCACGACCAGGACGAGGGATGCCCGCATATGTGGATGGACAAGCCCCTAACAGTCAGCACCGGAAACGAGCCAGAGGATCGCGCCTCATGAATCCGACCGTCAATGTTGCCAGCACAAGCGTCGCTACGAACAAGGATCCCATGGGAAGATCCGAACAGGCCATTTCCAGCTTCAGCGATGCCGTCATCTACTGGTTCCGCCAAAATTTCGGAAAGATCATCCTTCTGATTGTCGTGGCTGTCTGCGCTGCATTGATCTCCAAGATCGTAGCGGCGGCCATGCGACGTGCCCTGGAACGGACCAACCTGCCCAGTGCCTCCATCTTCGTCAACATCGTCCGCGCCCTGATCTGGATCTTCGCTGCTGCCACAATCCTGCAACCAGTCTTCGGAATCAACCCATCCACGGTGGTCGCCGCCCTAGGCGTCAGCGGTCTGGCGCTCTCTTTCGGATTGAAGGATACAATCGCCAACATCGTCGGCGGCTTCGGGCTCATGGTCAGCAAGGTGGTCCAACCCGGCGACATCATCACCATTCAAGGCACCACCGGAACGGTCCGCGATGTGACCTGGCGCCATACCATCGTCATCGACAGGACCGGCAACCAGCTGCTGATCCCCAACTCCATCCTCAACACCACGGCGCTTGAGAAGATCACCGAGGCCGGCGAGGCCGCCACCACGGTTCCCTTCACCCTGCGGGGAGATGCCGATATAGCCAGGTCCTCCCGTTCCATTGCACAGGTGGTGGCCCAGGCAACCAGGAATATGGCCATGCCAGCCAACCCGCCCATTGTCCAGCTCCAGGGCTTCACCCCTTATGGCATCAAGGGCCAGGTGGTCATGTTCGCCAAGCAGGGCGTCATCGCCGCCGATATGCAGGATGCCGCCACCCGCGCTTTGGCCGGCCAGGACTACCTGGTCCAGGAGGCCGAGCTCCAAACAAAAGACGTTGAGTATTAACCAGATGATCCTCTCATCCTGCGGGAGAAATGCAAAACGGCATCTTTCCTCTCACGAGACGCCTCAAACTCCGCAGGCGACTCCGCGTCAGGCAGATACACCCTCAATCAGATCGGTAATCAGTTCGGTGTAGGTGATCCCAGTGGCCTCCCAGGCCTTGGCATACATGGAGATAGGCGTAAAACCAGGCATGGTGTTGATCTCGTTGACAATGACTCTGCCCTCGGGCGTTACAAAGCAGTCGACACGGCTCAGACCGGCGCCGTCCACGGTTCTGAAGGCCTTGGCAGCCAGGTCGCGAACCTTCTGAAGAGTCTCCTCTGGCAGGTCTGCGGGGACCTCCACGTGAGAGGCGGAGGAGTCCACATACTTGCTGTCGAAGTCGTAGAAGGCCTCGTCCCGATCAGCCTTGTCCAGCACCACCTCGCCAGGCCAGGCTGTACGGGGCTTTCTGTCCTTGCTTGAGGCGAGCACGGCGCACTCGATCTCCCGCCCCTCAATGCCCTCCTCTATCAGGACTCGCCAGTCATGCTTTGCCGCCTCGGCGACCGCAGCAGCCAGTGCTTCGGCTTCAGGCTCTTCTACCTTGACCACACCAAAGCTGGATCCTGCGCGGGAGGGCTTGATGAAGAGCGGGTAATGCAGCTCTGCCTTCTCCACAGCGGCCAGCAGGTCGGCTCCGGATCGCTGTTCACGGGAGTCTATGGTGATGCCAGGAGCCACAGGTATGCCGGCCTGGCTGAGCAGAATCTTGGTATAGTGCTTGTCCATGCATGCAGCAGAGGCGAAGACCCCGCATCCGACGTAGGGCAGGCCCATCATTTCAAGCAGGCCCTGCAGGGTGCCGTCCTCACCGTATGGGCCGTGCAGCACCGGAAAGACCGCGTCAACACGCCCCAAAGGCTCTAAGGAACCGACTGTCCCGGAAGGTTGGGCTCCAGAGACCAGATCGGCATGGTCACCAATCAGAAACCCATCCCTGCCGCGAGCCATGTCGAGGATGACCGGACGGCTGCCTTCGGTGATCTGTACGGTTGGCAGACTGGCATCGCCCAGACCCCACTGCCTGGGATCCTGGCCGCCGATGGTCCATCGACCGTCCTTGGTAATGCCAATGGGAATAGGCTCGTATCGGTCGGTATCAATGGCATTGAGCACGCCGGCCGCTGACACGCAGGATATGGAATGTTCGTCAGCACGCCCGCCATAGAGCACCACAACACGTTTCCTGACCATCATCCCTCGGCTTTCCTCATCCTGGACATGCATTCGAACCTCACGCATCTGCTCGGGCAGATACACCACTCAAGACAGCAGAATATCCCCTTGGCGGGCAGCAAGGCCTGGTCAGGGTCGCTCATCCACAAGCTTGGCACGAACGGACGTAACGGGGCAGAAGCAAGGACCAGATAAGTCAGACACGCGATTGATTTGGAAAACCGTTTATCATCGAGCAGAAGGTTGAGAGCACCGGCTTCACAGCCTTCGCGCCCTTATAGCCATCAGAATTTTCTGACGGCCACCAGACTCATTCTGCAGTGATCTGCCCGCCGAAGAGCTCGTCGATCATGCCCCGGCAGCTCAGACCCTGACTCAGCACATGGCTCATGGCCGTAGCCAGCGGGGTCGCCACCTGGTAACGCCTGCCCAGGGCGACGACAGCATCGGTGGTGGGCACGCCCTCGGCGACACCCTTGCTGACGCGGGTAGCCTCTTCGATGCTTTTGCCCTGACCCAGGTTAAAGCCAAAGGTGTAGTTCCTGCTCAAGGATGAACCGCAGGTGGCCACCAGGTCGCCGACTCCGGCAAGACCGGCGAAGGTCTTGGACTTGGCCCCGCAGGCCTCCCCCAGGGCCGTAAGTTCAGCCAGACCCCTGGCCTGAATCATGGCGGCCGTGTTCTCCCCGAACCCAGCCCCCCGTGACATCCCCACGGCCAGTGCAGTGACGTTCTTCAGCGACCCGCACATCTCCAGGCCGATCACATCGTCAGAGACGAAGGCCTTGAAATAGTCGGTCGTACAGGCACAGGCCACCCTCATGGCAGCATCGGCATCAGCGCTGGCGACCACGGTGGCGCTGGGCTCACGTGCGGCCACCTCCTTGCTCAGGTTGGGGCCGGAGACGGCCGCAAACCTGACCGGGTCCAGATCCAGTGTCTGACAGACCACCTGATCCATCCGCCGGTCAGTGCCCCGTTCAATCCCCTTCATCAGGGAGACCACAATGGCATCATGACCCAGCAACCCCTTGAATTCCGTCAAGGCCTCACAGGCGTGCTGCGCGGCTATGGCCACGATCACGATTTCTGCCCCCGAGACAGCCTTAGCCCGGTCACCCTCAGCGCTGATGGCATCAGGCAGCCTCTTCACGGTCGGCAGGCGGCGGGCATTCGAATGTCTGCTATCGATTTCGTCCACGACATCCGGGTCGATGTCCCACATGACCACCTGATTGCCTGCGTCAGCCAATACCTGGGCAAAAGCGGTTCCCCATGCGCCTGCTCCCAATACCGCGATCTTCGTCATCATTCTCCTTTGCATAATGCCGTGCGCACGGGAACGCCGACCAGCAGCCTCATTCTTGTCTCTACCATCCTATGACACGACCGCCAGACAGGGGAATTGGATGTGGGTTCCGGCCTTATTGCTCGCTTCTAGGCCGACGGGTCATGGTCACGTAATCGAAGTATCCAGCCGCTGGGGGCTCTTCGCCACGGATCTCGGCCATGACCTCCTCCATCCGGTTGCGCAGGCGGACACAGAGGGCATGCACGGACTGCTTGGGAGGTTCCGCGCCCCACTGATCCACGTCTTCCAGAAGGTCGGCATAGTCAAGGAGCCGGTCATAGCACATGACCACGTTCTTTCGAGGCCAGGGCCACTTGTGATTGATCGAAGCCGCCCCCCAGGTGATGCTGGGATACAGGGGAACCATGCGGCCCAGCTGTCGCGAGGCCTCCAGGGCGATGAATCCGACACCGGGCTTGAGCGACATGGGCCACTTCAGAGGGTCACGGGACACCGTTCCCTCAGGCCAGATGGTCAAAGGCCTGCCCGAGGTGATGATGCTGATCGACTCCTCCTCAATCGACCTGGCCTTGCCGGACTTGCGCTCCACCGGCTGCATGCCCACCATGCGGAACCAGCTGCCGATCAGGGGCCAATGGGCCATCTCGGCCTTGGCCATATAGCGGGGACGACGACCCAGGTGGAAGAGCGCCATCATGGGAATGAACACGTCAAACTGGGTCACATGGGTGGCTGCGGTGATAAATGGGCCGCTCTGAGGCACCCGCTCCAGACCCCAGGCATAGACCCGGCAGGAGTCTCGCACCACCTGGGAGACTCCGCGCAACAGACGGGTAGTCCCCACAGGGTGTTGACCGTCTATCTCGTCCAGGGCCGGTATGCGGTGTCCAGTGGGATAGTAGCGGGTTGGATCCGCCAACCTGTGCCGCTGGGCCAACAGGGCCACCTGCTGGTCGGACAGGGCCGGCACCGCAGAGCGTGGGGAAGGTTTGCCTTTGGAAGCCATCTATGCCTGCCGGATCAGTCGATCTGCGCGTCCAAGGCCAGCAGCTTGTCGCGGAAGTCCTCGTAGCCGCGGTCGATCAGGGAGATGCCGTGGACGGTGGAGGGACCGGAGGCCGTCAGTGCGGCGATCAGGTGGCTGAAGCCGCCACGCAGGTCGGGCACGTCGATGTCCTGGCCGGTCAAGGGGGTGGGACCGAAGATGACCGCCGAGTGGTTGAAGTTGCGCTGCTGGAAGCGGCAGGGCAGGGACCCCAGGCACTCCTTGTAGAGCTGGATGGTGGCGCCCATCTGAATCAGGGGCTCGGTAAAGCCGAAGCGGTTCTCGTAGACGGTCTCGTGAACGATGGAAAGACCCTTGGCCTGGGTCAGAGCGACCACCAGGGGCTGCTGCCAGTCGGTCATGAACCCAGGATGCACATCGGTCTCAATGGCCACGGGCCGCAGGTCGCCGCCCGGGTGCCAGAAGCGGATGCCGTCGTCGCGCACGTCGAACTGGCCGCCGATCTTGCGGAAGACATTCAGGTAGGTCATCATATCGGGCTGATGGGCGCCCTTGACCATGATGTCGCCATGGGTGGCTAGGGCGGCGGAGGCCCAGGAGGCGGCTTCGATCCGGTCGGGCAGGGAGGTATGGGTGAATCCCTTGAGGGAGGGCACCCCCTCGATGCGGATGGTCCGGTCCACATCCACGGAGATCTGCGCGCCCATCTTCTGCAGGACCGCCACCAGGTCCATGATTTCGGGCTCGGTAGCCGCCCCTGACAGCTCAGTGCGTCCCTCGGCCATGACGGCTGCCAGCAGGGTCTGCTCCGTGGCGCCCACCGAGGGGTAGGGCAGGTGAATCTTGGCCCCATGCAGACCATCGGGCGCTGTGATGTGTATGCCGGCCTCATGCTCCTTGTCGACATTAGCCCCCAGCTTGCGCAGGGTCTCCAGATGGAAATCGATGGGCCGGCTGCCGATGCGGCATCCACCCAGAACGGGGATGAACGCCTCCCCCATCCGGTGCAGAAGCGGTCCGGAGAAGAGGATGGGAATGCGGGAAGAGCCCGACAGGGTGTCTACATCAGCCACGTCGGCCAGCTCCACATGACTGGCATCGATGGTGACCACACCCTCCTGGGGACGAACATCCACCTTGACCCCGTGCAGCCTCAGCAGGTCCGAGACCACATGGACATCTCGGATCTCGGGAACGTTCTTCAGCACTGAAACACCAGGAGCCAGAAGGGCCGCCACCATGGCCTTGCTGACGAAGTTCTTGGCCCCGCGGACCTGGATGGTCCCGTGCAGGGGTCTGCCGCCCACCACATGCAGCACATCATTCTGTGTATTCACCTTGGGCATATATCGGCTTCCTTCTCGTATCTGCTCAGAGCCGGGCTTTGGCACATCATCGGCCCTATCTGCAAGTCTGCCACAAGGGGTGTGGGGACACCGTGAATTGTCGCCTCGGGCATAGAGCGTCCACCCAGTCAGATACTGGTCAGGCGCCAGCTGAAACGAAGGGGGTCAGCATCGTGAAGCCCATGATCAGCAACAGCATGATGAAGAATGGGCAGGCCCAGGCACCGTAGACGTTCGTATAGGTGCGATTTTCCCGCAGAAAAGCGACAATCCGATGACGGCCCAAGTAGAGGACCAGGACGGCCGCCAGCAAGCCTGCCAACATCATGAGCACGTTGACGTAGGAGGCCATGTTGTCGCTCATAAACCCGAGGAGGAGTTCCAGCCCGTCGCTGACGACCAGGTTGTTGAACACGTGCAGGGCTATGGACCAGAAGATGGAGTATTCGCAGGCCAGATAGCCCAGAAGCAGACCCATGATGAAAGCGAAGAACCCTTGGCCAAGGTCGCCGTGGAAGAAACCGAACATAACGGCGGAGGTGACGATGGCGAAGACGTGGCCGTAGGGCTTCAGCGCATGCAGGATGGCCCCTCTGAAGACCAGCTCCTCGATGACGGGGGCCAGCAGGCTGACGTAGATGAACATGGGAATGGTACCCGAGGCCTGCTGGATCTGCTCGGTCGTGGTCCAGGACTGCTGCACTCCCAGCCGCGCCGTGGTCCAGTCCATGCCTGACTGATACCAGTCGGCCAGGGTCTGCCCGGTCAACGTCAGCGCAAAGCATCCCAGCAGTACCTGCCAGGTCATGGGGTGCAGATCAGTATGGAAGATGCCCAGAGGACCGGAATCGCAGATCTGCCGACGTCGTGTGAAGACCAGGAAGCAGAGGCCTGTGCAGGCGGCGATCAGGTTGATGATGCCCCCATACTCCTTGTCCGCATGGCTCATCACATATATAAATCCCGAGTGGGCAGGCACTGGATCAAACACGGCATTCCACTCCATTTGAGCCAGCACACCGAACAGAAGGCCGACGCTGTTGATGATAAGCAGGTAGACCAGCAGCAGGGCGGCCTGACGGTTGAGCATACCTCTGGCCGCACTCATCCATGCACGATCCGCCACGCCTCGTCTGGGCTTTTGAGCCTGCCCGGTCCCTGACGCGTCGAGCGCCGCCGCTGTCTGCCCCATGTCACCATGCCCTTTCATGATCCTCTGCAGGTTCGGCCATCCGGCATTGACCTCCAGCTTGTCCAAGTCTACGCCACCACCGCAGCGCCAATGCGTCATGCCTCAGAGCAGGCCGGGCACGAACTTGAAGACCGTCAGCAGCAGGCAGAGCAGCAAGTAGAGCAGGAACCAGGGCTGCCTCCAGGAAACATATGTGCCTTTAGGGGCTCGATAGCGCCGCCGGTAGTCCAACAGACTGGTGCGGTGCAGGAAGAACATGAGCAGCCCAGCCAGAACCAAGACCAGCGCCACTGCCAAAATCGACAGACGAGCAGTTCTCGGAGCGCTCATCAGATATCGATTGGGCAGGCCGCTGAAGAGCAGATCACCGACCACACGGGCTCCGACAGCCCAGATCAGACCATACTCCAGGGAGCAGTATCCCAATGCCAGCCCCAGCAGGAAGATCCAAAGCCCGGAGACCGGATCACTCTGCAGCAGGGCGCAGAGCAGGGATGCGGTCAGGATGGCAAAGACCCGTCCATACCGACGCAGCCCGTTGAGGATGATGCCGCGGAAGACCAGCTCCTCAGCCAGGGGGACCGCCAGGAGGGCATACAGGGCCATCATCGGCGAGGAAGCCCCGGTGACCAGCAGGCTGTGCGAGGCCAGGGAGGGGATGTGCAGAAGCAGACCGAAGTGATTGAAGAACTTGTTCAGTTCATGAACCATCCCTTGGCCCAGCAGGAGCATCGCTACCAGGGCCAGCAGAGCCGCCAGGGTCATTCTTCGATCCGTTCGCCAGCGGACGGCGTCCTGTCCCCGCTGATCCACACCTCGAATAACGCTCCACTCTGAAATGCAGGCATAGGTCAGCGCCAACAGGACCGACAGGAGGGTAATCCCGTCGGATAGGAAGGCGATGGATCTGGGGTCCTTGACCTGTTCCATGACGACTGGCAGGATCATCCCCGAACCGACCATGAGCACCAGAACCGATATGGCCAGATAGACGAAGGCGAAGGCGGCCTGTCCGTTGACGGCGTGGAGGACCCCGGAACTGGCTGTGTAGGTGTTGGACTTGCCGGTGGTGGGCTGGGCCGCAACTTCAGCAGCTGGCGTGACCGCATTAAGTTCACTTGGAACAGCGATCGGCTGCGAGTTGACCGACTCCGGTCGGCTTGTTCCTGTGACCGGTCCTGCCGAAGCATTGGAAACGACCCGCGGGGCTGCCAACTCGGCTGAAGGACGGGTACGGTTGCGAGCAGCCCGCCGCTTGGACGACCGACGGACTCCTCTCTTCCTTTCACGGCCTCTGGCAGAAAGGCCGAAATGAAGACCATGCGAAGAACGGGTCGGCTTGGTTGCGTTCGTCGCGGCTTCCTCGGTCTCTGAGGACTTGGCCTTGGCGGCCACAGCAGCTGCTGCAGCCTCGGCAGCCTTGGCGGCGAGAGCCACAGAAGCGCCTGGGGCGGATACGGATGTCGACGAAGACGCGAACTGGACGACCGACTGCGTCGCTGGAGCTGCCTTCACAGCCTCTGAAGATTCGGATGGGGCAGGCTGAACGGCAATTGCTGCCTGGCCGGTCTGCATAGGCTGGCCGACATGATCCCTCTGTGCGACAGCCGACTCCTGTCCGTCAATAGTCTTTGACGAAACGACCCGACCGCCGGTACCGTCACCGGCGACTGCAGCAGGCTGGGCAACTACCCGTGGAGTCGAACAGACCCGACGCCCCTGATGATCGGCTTCGCTGGACGCGGCTTGTACAGCAGCACCGTTCTCCACAGAAGCCGATGAACCAGTGACCAGGGAATCCCAGTCGGCATCCGAGCGACGGACTACGACTGGCCGGTCGGCGAATACCACAGGGGCCGCTGACGCATGAACAGAGGCCGGGGGGGTCCCGGCCGTGGACACCCCGGCCGGGGTAGCCGACTTGGGCACAGCTGGTTCGACTGCAGAAGAAGCGGGAACGGATGGCGTTTTGGCAGCGGAAGGCTTACGGCGCTTGTGCATATTCCAAGAGAAGACCGGGCCCTTGTTCGTCTCGGGCTTGGTCCAGGACCAGACGACCTTGGCCGCAGGCTGCCCCGGCTGCCCCGAGGTCTCCACGGCTTTGGCAACCTCCGGCTCTCGATGAACCACCACACGCCGCGGAGACGACTCCTTGTGAGGTTCCTTTCCGCCGTGCCCGTCAGCTGGCAGATCCTCAGGAGGAAATGCGGGAACTCCCGGTTGACTGGCCATGGTGACCGAGTCCAAAAAATCATAGGATCCTGGAAGCACTGAAGGTCGTTCACCGACTGGCCTGGCACCCTTGCCGCCAGCTCCTTCATCACCCAGAACCGCGGTCTTTCTATGGGCTATCCGTCCCGGGTAGGCCAAGCCATCATCCACGGCCTCCCCCGGCAGGCTCAAGGGCGGCAGGTCGATGGATCCTTCCTCATAATCCCAATGACGGGCGTAGTCCTTGCTGGCACTGTGGCTTGCAGTCATGAGGGCGAGAGAGGAGCGCGACACCTTCCAGCGCCCCTGATCGCTTTGGGCATCGGCGGACTCGCTGCCGCTGTCGCGATCCTCATCATCCCTCATCCGTCGATGATCCTTCCCCTTCATGCACTACCGTACGACCGTCAAGGGCGTCCAGCGACACGAACCTTTCCCCACGTTCATATCACAACACTACATGTCCGAGTCTAGCCCGACCCCGCCCTTCTTCGACAGAATCCCGACAATGGCCCGGCGCCACCGACTGTCTGGTCAGGCCAGCCCTGGTACGAATTCGCTCAGGGCCATCAGCAGACATGCCAGGCAGAAGAGCAGGAACCAGGGCGCCCGCCAGGAAGCGTAGATTCCCTTGGGAGCGCGATTGCTGCGGCAGTAATCACGGAGAGTCCTGATCTTGAACAGCAACCCGACGACGCCAACCAGCAGTACCAGGATCATGAGAAAGCCCAGGCCAATGCGGACCACCTCGGGTGCCAGAGGCATGTACTTGGCCAACAAACCTGAAGAGAAAGCATTGTTGAGCATGTGCACCAGCAGGGACCAGACCAACCCGTACTCCATGGCCAGATAGCCCAGAACCAGGCCGGAAATGAAACCGAACAGACCCTGAACCAAGGAGCCGTGCATGAAACCGAAAAGCAGGGAAGAAGTAATAATGGCGAAGACTCGGCCAAAGCGGCGCAGGCCGTTCATGATGACCCCGCGAAAGACCAGCTCCTCGGCAAAGGGCCCCAAAAGAATGCCATAGAAGAGCATGATCGGCGTTTCCATGTCGCCATCACCCGGTGCGGACGGCGGATGCAGCCCGGTACTGGACAGAACGGCGCTCAGTCCGGAGTTGGCCGCCCCGGCTACGAGCTGACTGAGGAAGAAGCAGGCTAAGGCAATGATCAAGGCCAACAGGCTGAATCGGCGCGCAGTGACCCACCGCACCTGATCCTGGCCATGTCGTTCACGGCCTACGATGACCGGCCACTGGCTGATCAAGGCAAACAGCAGGGCCAGCACTACGGAGGTGGCCACTGACCAGTCCCCCAGAGGGCCGTTGATCTGCGCCTTGGAAGCGTGCGGAAAGAGAGCAGGCAGAACCACCTTGCCCCCCACAAGACCTGCCAAGGTCTCGATGGCCACGTAAATGAAGGCAAAAGCACTTAGGGTATTCACTGCCCGTCTAACGCCCCAGTCGTGCACATCGCCGCTGCTGTGCCTCATGATAACCGCTCCTCTTCACTCGCCAACTAGTCACAGGCGATCAATGGCTGTCTCATTCCATGGTAAGCGAAGAGGGAGCAAACGGCTTTCATATGAGGGCTCACGGCCCGTCGGTCAAATGATGCCGCGGTCAGCCAGGGGTCCAGGCCAGTCAATTTGACCCTCCCTGGCTGAAGTGACCGGCTCTTCGGGCATGTGCTGGGCCGGCAGAGTACGCGGCTTGAAGGGGAATCGCTCGGCCCGCATGTGCTCATAGGCACGGATGTCATCCTCGTGCTGGAGGGTCAGATCAATGTCGTCGTAACCGTTCATGAGCCGCCACCGCACGTAGTCGTCTACCTGGAAGGGCAGAGTCACATCCGCGCAGGTGACCGTGCGAGCGCCCAGATCCACGGTCATCTCGGTGCCGGGGTCCTCCTCCAGGAGCTTCCAGAGCAACTCCACTGATTCCTGGGGCATGATGGCGGCCAGAACACCGTTCTTGGCGGTGTTCCCATAGAAGATATCGGCGAAGCGGGGGGCGATGACCACGCGGAAGCCGTAGTCCCGCAGAGCCCAGACCGCATGCTCGCGCGAGGAGCCGATGCCGAAGTCCGGCCCGGCCACCAGAACTCGGGCACCTGAATATTCGGGCCGGTTGAGCACGAAATTCGGATCCCTTCGCCAGGCGTAGAAGAGCGCGTCCTCGAAGCCGGTCTTCTGCACCCGCTTCAGGAATACGGCGGGGATGATCTGATCGGTGTCGACGTTGGAGCGGCGCAAGGGCACCCCGACCCCGGTGACAACGGAAAGTGGCTCCATGATGACCTCCTGCCTGCTGGATGGCGATGACGATGACGAATGATTGATGGGCTTACAGATCGGCCGGGGAGCAGATGGTTCCCCTGATGGCCGTCGCAGCGGCCACCTCGGGCGAGGCCAGATGGGTCCTGCCGCCCTTGCCCTGACGACCCTGGAAGTTGCGGTTGGATGTAGAGATAGAGCGCTCCCCCGGCACCAACTGATCGGGGTTCATGCCCAGGCACATGGAGCAGCCGGCGTTGCGCCATTCGGCTCCGAAGTCCTCGAAAATGCGATCCAGCCCCTCCTTTTCGGCTTGAATGCGAACTCGCGAAGAGGCCGGAACCACCAGGACGCGATGCAGGTTCTTGGCCTTGTGATGCCCCTTCATGATGGCCGCAGCCGCGCGCAGATCCTCGATGCGCCCGTTGGTGCAGGAGCCAATGAACACGGTGTCCACGGCAATATCCCGGATGGGCATCCCTGGCTTCAGCCCCATGTAGTCGATGGCCTCCTGGGCCGCCTGGCGCTTGTCCGGGTCGGCGATCTTTTCGGGCACAGGCACATCGGCGGCGATGGGCAGACCCTGTCCGGGGTTGGTGCCCCAGGTCACGTAGGGGGTCAGCTGATCGGCATCCAGGATGACCTCCTTATCGAATACTGCATCCGGATCGGTGGGCAGGGTTCGCCAGTAGTCCAGGGCCTGATCCCACATGGCTCCCTTGGGGGCATGCGGCCGGCCCTCCAGGTAGGCGAAGGTAGTCTCGTCCGGCGCGATCATCCCGGCCCTCGCCCCGGCCTCGATGGACATGTTGCAGATGGTCATGCGCGCGTCCATGGACATGCGCCGAATGGCCTCGCCCCGGTACTCCAGAACGTGCCCTTGGCCGCCGCCAGTGCCGATCTTGGCGATGACGGCCAGGATGACGTCCTTGGCGCACACCCCGGGCTTGAGCTGTCCTCGGACGGTGATGGCCATAGTCTTGAAAGGCTTCAGGCTCAGGGTCTGGGTGGCCAGAACGTGCTCCACCTCGGAGGTGCCGATGCCGAAAGCCAGGGCCCCGAAGGCCCCGTGGGTCGAGGTGTGCGAATCGCCGCAGACGATGGTCATGCCGGGTTGGGTCAATCCCAGGACCGGCGCAAAAGCATGCACGATGCCCTGGTCTGCATCCCCCAATGGGTGCAGACGGACACCGAACTCTCGGCAGTTGCGCTCCAGGGTGGAGATCTGCAGGGCCGAGACCTTGTCGGCGATGGGCCGATCGATGTCGATGGTGGGGGTGTTGTGATCCTCGGTGGCGATGACCTGGTCCAGGTGACGGATCTTCCGGCCTGCCAGGCGCAGCCCCTCGAAGGCCTGTGGACTGGTCACCTCGTGCATAAGCTGCAGATCGATGTAGATCAGATCGGGCTCGCCTCCCTGGCCCTTTCTGACCAAATGATCGGCCCAGACCTTTTCCGCCATTGTGCGTCCCATATCGCCTCCTGAAAACCTGCGACCGGCCGGGGCACCAATCTCATCGGCACCCCGCCGGCCTCCTACCACCGAGTATGGAACTGCCCAACCGTTATGAACTTTTGCATTTCATATACTGAGATGGCATAATTCAACCATGGACACACCTTCTATGAACGATGACGACAGATATCCCTCCGCAAATGATCCGAACATGCATCAGGAGGAGATTCATTCGGGCGTCGGCGTTTTGGACAAGACGGTGCGAATTCTGGATACCCTAGAGACCGGGCCCATGACCCTGGGCCAGCTGGTCAACGCCACCGGGTTGGCTCGACCCACAGCCCACCGACTGGCCATCGCCTTGGAGCGCCACCGCTTCGTGCTGCGGGATGCACACGGCCGCTTCGTCCTGGGCTCCCGCTTCGCCGAGCTGGCCGCTGCCGCTGGCGAGGATCGACTGCTGACCGCCTCGGGACCCATCCTGCATACACTGCTCAACCGTTCGGGTGAGTCAGCCCAGATTTTCCGCCGCCAAGGCGAAGTCCGTGTCTGCATCGCCGCAGTGGAACGCGCATCGGGCCTGCGCGACTCCATCCCCGTAGGCGCCCTGCTGTCCATGGAGGCCGGGTCGGCAGCGCAGATTCTGCTGGCCTGGGAGGAACCCGAGCGCCTCCATCAGGGTCTGCGGCACGCCAAGTTCAACGCAGCGACCCTGGCCACGGTCCGCAAGCGCGGCTGGGCCGAATCCATCAACGAGCGGGAAGAAGGCGTCTGTTCCATCTCGGCCCCCATCCGCAACGGATCCGGGCAGGTCATGGCCGCCATATCCATCTCCGGGCCGGTCAACCGCATGTCCACCACGCCGGGAAGGCGCTACGCCCCCCTGGTCATGGCCGCCGGCAAATATCTGACAGAAGCCCTGCTGCGAGCCTCATCTCCCGCCCGTCGCAGGGTCTGAGCGGGAATTCCTAACGCCTTGGTCCTGACCGCCGCCTGCTGGATCCCCAGGAAGCGATCAGCCCGGCAAGAGCCGTCAGGCCGCCCGCCAAGAACCCGGGCCGACGCAAGAGGTTGACCGCGTCCCCGGTGGAGGTGGGCACATGGCTCATGGCGAAGGTGTAGACCTTGTGGGATCCTGGCCGCCCCACCAATTGCCCGAACTCCAGGAGCTGAGTGCGAGGATGATGGGGATGGCGGATGTCGAACTCGAAGAGCCGGGCAGCCCGCTTGCTGGGCACCGGACCGTATGAGCCGAATCCGCATGTGGGCGTGGCCCCCAGCGTCAGATCTCCGCTACGGCCGACAAAGCCATTGCGATGGTCATGCCCGGCGAAGAGAGCGAAATAGCCCCGGTTCCGGGTCAGCAGGTCATACTCGCCGCTGTCCTCATCCGGGCAGGAGACCCCCTCGCCCAGGTAGGAGCCGGGGCAGGTGCGCGATTCGTCCAGGATGTAGCAACGGGAGTCGAAACTTCTGTAGCCCTGGACCGCATAGGCTGTGGTGGCTGGCACCGGCTTGAGCAGATCGTAGAACTGGGGAATGGGCATGTGCTGGAAGACTATGGACCGGTTACCCAGAAGATCGGGAGCGGCCGCCAGAAAGTCCAGGGCCTGCGCCGACGGTGAGCCATAGCCTCCTGCCCGGGCATAGTCGCCAGAGTCCAGCAGGACCAGGCCCATGACCACCCCGTGACCGTCGCAATCCGCCACAGGCAGCGCGAAGGTGCCCGGAGCGCAGACGAAAGCCGTCTGGGAGGGCAGGGCCGACCCGATCAGCGCATGGACTCGATCAGGATGGGCGACCGTGGCCTCCGGGTTCAGGCAACCAGGCACCTCCCGATAGATGGCGTCCATCTGGTCGGTGTCCAGCCCACACTGGAAGTCGTGGTTGCCATAGGTGACGACGAAGGGAATCCCGCGTTCAACCAGCGGGCCGGTGATCAGACCAACGGTTCTGCGAACCAGATCCTCAGTGTGCTTGATGTTCTGCTGGCGTACACGCTCGGCATCCCTGCGGTCTGGTTCCCGGCGATCCGCAGCAGCCTGGCCATCCTGGGACTTGGCAGAGCGCTTCAGAGAGGCTCCCCCAAGCCCCAAGGCGCCGCCCATGCTCAGACCAGCAGAATAGATGCCGTCCAGGGGAGTGCTCCAGCGCCTCTTGCGGAAGGTGCGCTCGTAGGCCGTGTCGTAACCGGCTACCTGGTTGCCTGAGAAGACCACCAGATCGGGCTTTGCCGCATCGCAAGCCGCGCCTATCAGCCTGATTGTGTCCGGAGAGACCTTGGGGCCTTCCTGGACGTCGGCCAGCTGCAGGAGTCTGAACTTGCCTGAGTAATGGAACTGAAGTCGCCCCAGCCGGGCCGAAACGGACAGCGGTCGATCATGCTCTCCCCCGCCGCCTTGTGGGGAGACCTGATCCGCGTGGTAATGCTGACTCATACATCCAGCCTACTTCACCCGACTTCGCCTCTAGGCCGATGTATGCAGTCCTCTTACGAATCGGATTCAGGCCGCAACGTCACCACCGCAGGCCGGCACCCTGATGTTAGCTTGACCACAGTGATTACGATGACGGCAAGGACCGGGCCGACAATCTTCAGGCCTGGCCCCGGTCTTGGTATATTGGATACGTTGCGGTTCTTAACGAGATAGAGGGAGCGTACCTCCATGGCAGAAGGACAAGAGCTCCTGTTGCGCAAGGATCTTGAGCGGGTTGTCGACCGCCTGCACCAGGAACGTACTCATGTAGCGCCCTATCAGGAGGATTACCGTCGACTGCTGGATAACCACGGCAAGATGATTCGCGCCGCCATGGTGGTTCTCTTTGCGCGGGCCGGGGCACAGATCGAAGGACGCTTGGACGATACCGTCATCACCGGCGCCGCCGCCATCGAGATGCTTCATCTAGCTACCTTGGTCCACGACGACGTTCTGGACAACGCCCCCATCCGCCGCAACAAGCCCACGGTCCACACCATCCGGGGCAACAAGGCCGCTATCTATCTAGGTGATCTGATCCTCTCCCGCTACATGGAGATCATGGCCTCCATCGCCCCTGACACAGGCTTTATACGCGAACAGGCCGGCACGGTCTGCGAGATCGTAGGTGGAGAGCTCTACCAGGAGTCCGACCGCCACCACACCCACATAACCATTGACGATTACGACAGAGCCATCTCCGGCAAGACCGCAGCCCTCTTCCGACTGGCCTGCCTGACCGGGATCCGCCTCGATGGCCAGCCAACTGACCCGGCATTGGAGCAGACCGCCAGAGACTTCGGCGGCAATCTAGGCATGGCCTTCCAGATCATTGACGACATCAACGATTTTGATCTGGATCGTGACACCGGCAAGCCCAAGCTGGAGGATATCCGCGACGGAATCTACACTCTGCCGGTTCTGCTGGGGTTCCAGAAGGATGAGAACTTCAGAGCCCTGGTCCAGCAGGACGATCCCGAACAGGTAGTCGACTACCTTAGAGCACATCCCCAGTTGATGGAAAGCAGCCGTCAAACCGCCAAAGACTATCTGCGGCGGGCTTCAGACAGCCTGGAGGATTCCCCCATGTCTGAGGGCATACGCAGCTTACTGCAGCGGATTGTAAGCAAGTTGACTGCCCAGGTCTGACCGAATCGGCGCGACGGAACCGGCGCAGCATAGCTAGAGCGAGTGAGACCAGCCTCCTATCAGCCGCGAGCCGAACATCCGTCATATCTGCCACTTCATGCTTGGCATTGCTCTCTTTCTGAATCTCACCACAGCTGGCAGCCGCTGATGACAAACACCCTATGACAGCAAATCCCCCGTTCCGGACCATACGATCCGAAGCGGGGGATTCGCCGAAGGGGAAGGGAGTGTTTAAGGTCAGCCGACCATTAGGCCAGGGCCACCCGAGCTGGTGCGCCGTGCACCTTGGCAGGCTGGGGTCCATTGCCGTCGTCCGGCTTGTAGAAGGGTCCCTGGTGCAGGGTCCTCCTGGTGTAGAAGACCATGACTCCGCCCAGAACCAGGAAGAGCAGGAAGTAGACAATGCAGGTGAAGAGCAGGTTCGGCACCGTACTGGTGGGTGAAACGCCATCGGCAATGGTCTGATAACCATAAACCAGCCATGGATAGCGTCCAAGCTCAGTCACCAGCCAGCCACTGGTCGTCGCAGCGAAGGGGGCGAAGGTGAAGATGCCCATGATCCAGAGCTTCCAGCGTGTGGTGAACAGGGTGTTCTTCTTCTTACGTGTGAACCAGAGCACCAATGCTGATATCAGGGCAAAGGCAAACCCGATTCCGACCATCAGACGGAAGACCCAGAATAGGGTGGTGACCGGCACGTAGTAGTTCATGTCCTTGCCATACTTGGCATCGTACTTCTCGTGCAGCTCTTTGTTTACAGTGTTCATGCCCTTGACGGCGCCTGTCTTCTTGCCGTAAGCCAGCTGTGACATGGCTCCGGGAATCTCGACGGACCCTTCAATCTTATGGTCCTTCTCATTGATCAGAGCCACGGCATTCCAGGGAGCGGGATCACCGGTGTCCTCGTAGATGCCCTCGGTGGCGGCCAGCTTCATGGGCTGATCGGTCACGATGTACTTGCCCTGCAAATCACCGTAGGTGATCACGCAGATGGAACCGATAAGACCGAGCAGGGCGGCCAGACGAATGGACTTGGTGAACAGGTTGACCTTGGCCTGCTTCTCGGAGTCGGCCTCGACAGCAGCCACGGCCTGATCCTTGTTCCCCATGTGCATTCTCAGCAGGCTGAAGGCGCTGCAGCCCATGACTACGAAGGCCCCTGTGCAGACGGCGGCGAAGAAGACGTGGGGGAACTCGATCCACAGCTGGGGATTGGACATGACATCACCGAAGCTGCGCAACCGCACATGACCGGTGGCCTGGTTGATCTCGAAACCAACCGGGTGTTGCATGAAGCTGTTGGCAGCCAGAATCCAGATGGCCGACATGGAGGAACCCAGGAAGGTCAGCCAGATGAAGATCACATGCACGGCCGGCTTGAACCTATTCCAAGTGAACATCCACACGCCGATGAAAGTGGACTCCAGGAAGAAGGCCAGCAGGGCCTCGATGGCCAGGGGGGCGCCGAAGATGTCACCCATGAACCTGGAGTAGTTTGACCAGTTCATGCCGAACTGGAACTCCTGGATGATGCCCGTAACCACGCCGACCGCGAAAGAGAGCAGGAAGATCTTGGACCAGAACATGGTCATCTTCTTGTAGACATCCTTCTTGGTCACCACATAGGTAGTCTCCATGATGGCGACCGCCAGGGCCAGACCGATGGTCATAGGGACATAGAAGAAGTGGAATATCGTCGTCATGGCGAACTGGAATCTAGACAATCCCAATACAGTGAACATCGTTCCTCCCAATCTCTGCAGGGTTCGTCGGGCGCGGGTACACGGGTCGAATCCGGACGGATTCAGATATGACCAGGCTTGTGCCCACAAGAACCTTTCAGCTCTCCCCGACTTCGCGACCTGGTCGCTTCCACGGGCTCCGGTTTCCTTTCCGTCCAGTCCATGAACCGACGGCGCACGGTGACCGGCCGGGAAGCCATCCGACAAGATCGGCGACCCGACAACCGTGCAAAATTCATTGCTCGGGAAACAGCCTGATGGTCATTCAACAGGGTTCCGTCCATCTGAATCTGACTGCTTCTGTAAGTATATCCCTTGACCGGCACCATTGTCCACGTCCGAGACATCCATGCGATAAAGTTCACGGAAACGGGCGTTCTCATGGTACAAATCAACAGGTCGACCCTGCATGGCTATATGACCATCCTGCATAAAGATGACCTGGTCGGCCTCCTCCAGCCCCTGGAGGTGGTGGGTCACCCAAAGAAGGGTGCGATCCTGGCTGACCTTGAAGATCATGGCCATGAGCCGCCGCTCGGTTATGGGATCCAGACCGATGGTTGGCTCGTCCAGAAGAATGATCGGCGTGCGCTTGAGCACAATCCTGGCCAGGGCCAGACGCTGGCGCTGCCCGCCTGAAAGACGGCCGCCAGCCTCATCCACCGGCGTGTCGATTCCCTGGGGCATGTCATCTACGACCTGATCCAGCTGTACAGCCTTCAGAGCCTGGCGAACCTGATCATCATCGGCCTGGGGAGCGCCCAGACGCACGTTGGAGGCGATGGTGGTGTTGAAGAGGAAGGCCTGCTGGTTCAGGTAGCCAAAGAGCTCAGGACGCTGATTCTGCAAGGCATCGACCGGTATTCCATTGATCAGGATGCGGCCACTGGTGGGGCGCAGGTCGCCCAGGAGCAGCTGAAGGACCGTCGTCTTGCCCTCGCCGCTGGGACCGAGCAGGGCCACGCGCTGCCCACCTTCGATTCGCAGGCTGAAGTCGTCCAGCAGCAGGGGGTCATCAGGACCATAGGAGAAGCTGACATGGTCGAAGACGATTGACTTGATCGGCCCCTCCAGCCTGGTCTGGGCGCTCGGCTCAATTCGCCGGGACTCGACCCGCTCGGTCAGATCATTCAGGTGGTCCAGCGAGTCTGTGTAGAGGGGAACCTCGGCCACGGCCTGGGAGACCACGATGAAGCAGTCGACCAGAGGGAAAACCGCCAGGACCACGGCTGCCGCGAAGTCCGCAATGGAGGTGGAGCTGGTCATACGCAGATCCGCTCCAACAATCAGAGCCACCACCATGAGGGCGAAAATCATCTGGATGCCGCAGTTGCGCCAGCGTTCAAACCGCTTCTGCTCTTTGCGGCCGGTGGCGATGTCGTTGAAGTCACCGGACGCCGTGTCCACGAAGCGCCGCCGACGGCGGGTAATCACCCAATCCCCCAGGCCCATGTAGCTCTCGGTCACTGCAGTGTATTGATCCTGCCGCCGTGCCTTCTCCATGTCGTAACGCCCGTCTGAATAAGCCAGCGAGACCAGCGGGATCAGGATCAGGATCAGGGCGAAAAGCAGGAAGAGCAGGAGCGAGGTCAGCCAGGAGAAGACGCCTACGGCGATGGTCACCACCACCCACATCATGTAGGCTACGACCGTGGGGAAGATGGTGCGCAGGTAGAAGTTCTCCAGATGGTCCAGGTCGTCCGAGAGCATGCCCAGGACCGTGCCTGTGCGCTCATGCTCGTTCAGGAAGGCCGCATCCTGCGAGAGGGTGCGGTAGAGCTGAACCCGCAGCTTGGAAACCACCCGGAGCACCCAGTCATGGCTCTTGATGCGCTCCATGTACTTGAATGTGGGTCGTCCGATGCCGAAGGCCCTGGTCAGGACCACCGGCACGTATACGGCGAAGATGTTGAAGGGATGGCGGGCCGACCTGCTGATCAGGAATCCCGATGTGAACATCAGCCCAGCCGCGCACACGAAGGTGATGGTCCCCAGGAAGAAGATCAGGGCAAGCAGCCCCTTGTTCTCACGCAGGTAGGGCCAGAACCAATGGTCCCGGTGCCAGATATGCATGTAGCCTGACAGCCCGCGGCCGCGGCGGGAGGTCTTCGACGATCCTGTGCCATTTCTTCCGGCGGTTTCAGTCCTGCTGGTAGTCGGCAATCTGGTTCCCTCCCATCTCATCGATCAGCGCATCCAAGGGTCCGCCTTGACCAATCAGCTTGCGCGGATCGCCCTGGGCGACAATTCGTCCATGCTCCAGCATGATCACCCAGTCCATGTTGGCCAGCCAGTGCAGCCGGTGGGTGGCCAGGACAACCAGGTGCCCGTCCATGATGGGCAGCAGGGTCTGCTTCAGGTCGTATTCGGTCTCGATGTCCAGGTGGGCTGTGGGCTCGTCAAAGAACAGAATCTCGCGTGAGGGGTCAAGGATCCCCCTGGCCAGGGCAATTCGCTGGGCCTGGCCGCCGCTGATGCCTCGGTTGCCCTCTCCAATCCGGGTATCCAGACCGTCAGACAATGTTTGCAGCCAGTCAGTCAATCCGGCTCGGTCGGCTGCACGGGCCACGGCGGCATCGTCTGCATCCTGCTTGTAGAAGCGGATGTTGTCGGCCACTGTGCCGTGGAAGATGAAGGGGTTCTGCGGAATGTAGCTGATGTGTCGCTGCCAGGCAGCCACGTTGCAATGCTCCAGCTGATGACCATCCAGGTCGATGGTGCCTGCCTTGGGCTGGTCAAAGCCGGCCAGCAGATCCATCAACGTGGACTTGCCGGCTCCAGAACGACCGACAATGGCCACCTTGGAAAAACCATTGAGGTTGAAGTCCAGGCCGCTCAGTGCCAGAGGCTGTTCCTGCGAATCCACAGCTGCCTCGTCTCCAGTTCCCTGCGATGCCGTGGAACCGACCTCAGCCGAGGCCGCTTCCCCATTACCGTCATGAGCCTTGGAAGACTTGCGCTTGCTGCCCTTCTTGCCGGACTTTTGGCTCTCGGACTTGGCCATGGCATCCATCTGCGCCCCGGCTGAAGCGTTGCTCTCTACCGGCTTGGGGCCAGGATAGGCGAAGTCTATTCCTTCCAGGCGCAGGTGGCTGTCCTCCTTCCACCCGGACCAGTCCAGTTCCTCCAAGCGCTTGGGCTCTGGTTGCGCCAGCATATCCGCAATATCGTCCAAGGCGTTCTTGCCGTTCAGCGTGGCGTGGAAGTCGTCTCCGAACTGGCGGATGGGCATGAAGTATTCAGGGGCCAGAATCAGGGCCAGGAGGGCTGGAAAGAGCTCCACCTTGGCATTGATCAGATTGTTGCCCAGGAAGACGGCCATGATGGCGATGGCCAAGGTGGCAAAGAAGTCCAGAGCAAATGTGGAGGTCATGGCCACCCTGATAACGCTCATGGTCCTCTTGCGGAAGCGGTCCGAGACCGAATAGATCTCGTCCTCGTACTCCTTGTCAATGCCCAGCATCTTCAGGGTCGGCAGGCCCAGGACCGTATCCATGAACCTGGTGTTGAGCTTGCGGAACTGAGCGTACTGCCGACTGGAACGATCCCTGGCTGCCAGGCCCAGGATGACCATGAAGAAGATAAGCAGGGGCAACATGAGCAGGAGGATGAGCCCGGAACCTGCATCCTGGGTCCAGACCACAACCAAGACAATCAATGGGATGAAGATGAGATCCATCATCTTTGGCAGGACCGTCAGCACGTAGGTACGCACCTGGTCAAGCCCATCCACCAGCATGGTGACGGCCGAGCCCGTGCCACGCCGGGCCAGAGCCGACGGCCCCAGCGAGAAGACCTTGTCCTGAATACGGGGCCGAAGTTCGGCTACGATGGCGTCGGCACGGTCAGTGGCAAAACGATCCTTGGCCACATCGCAGAGCTGTCGACAGGTGTAGGCGGCCAGAAAGATCAGTACCGGCACCACCAGCACCTTGAGGTTCTGAAGGTGCCAAATACGTACCAGAGCCAGGGTCAACCCATAGGCCTGAACCACCACGCCTATTCCCTGGACCAGGGACAGTGCGGCCAGCAGACCCAATGTGGACCGGACTCCGTCGAAACGGAAGAGATTTTTGTCAATCAATGCATTATCCTCCGGATGCGCTCCGGTCCTGCCAGCACTGCCCCCCTGCCTCCTTTAACTTTCAGACGGTCTCAGCCACAGTGGCCGAAGGGGCCACAGGAGAGGCCAGATGGGCACCATCGGTGTCCAGTCGCTTGCGCTGGATGAAGTAGCTCCAGATGAAGTAGGCCAGCATGATGGGCAGGAAGATGCAAAGCACCACAGTCATGATCTTCATGGTCAGCGGCGAAGCCGAAGCATCCTGAATCAGCAGGCTGTGGGCCGGATCATCAGCGATCATCACCCGCGGGAAGAGCCCGTTGAAGATAAAGGCGATGATGGCCATCAGGGTGATGCCCGAGCAGGTGAAAGCGTAGCCGCCATGCTTCTTGAAAACGGCAACGTGACCTCCAATAACCGAGGCCAGGATAATTACGGTGATCAGCCAGGTGGACAGGGGACGCGCCTTGTAGAAGTCGGTATTGAAGATGGCCAGGAGCACGAAGACGACCAGAGCCGGATAGGCGATCCAGTAAGCCTTCTGGCTGACGTTGAGCATCCGACGGGAATCCATGACCCCCATCTTCAGGCTCAGGAAGTGCAGGCCATGAACGAAGCTGAAGAAGACGACAGCGATGCCGCCGACCACAGACAGCCAGTTGAACACGTCGAAGAATCCGGGCCACGCATCGCCGTTCTTATCCATGGGAATGCCCTGGATCAGGCTGGTCAGCATCATGCCCAGGAAGAATGGCGCAAAGAGCGAGCCGATGAAGTTAGCCCACTGCCAGACACCACGCTCACGGCTGGTCAGCGCATGGGAGGCGAACTCGAAAGAGACGCCGCGCAGGATCAGGGAGACCAGCACCAGGAAGAGCAGGAGGTAATACCCGGAGAAGAGGGAGGCGTACCAGAGTGGGAAAGCAGCAAACATAGCGCCGCCGGCGGTGATCAGCCAGACCTCGTTGCCATCCCAGTGGGGGCCAATAGCCCTCATGAAGGTGGCGCGCTCATCACCATCGCGGGCCACGAACCTGGTAGCCATGCCAACGCCAAAGTCGAATCCTTCAAGCAGAAGGAATCCTGCAAAAAGCAGGCCGATGACAAAGAACCACAAACCTTGTAGAAAACTCATGCTAATGCCACTCTCCTCTCGCTCCTGCCGATCCGCGCACGGGCACGGGGGCCTCCAACATTCTGGCGGAGGCCACAGTCGGCCACGGTCTTCGCCAGAATGAGGAGGAGCAGGAGGTAGTCAATGATGTCGATGGACGCAGGGCCGATGGCCATCGTCGCCCAGAACGATCCAATCCGAGGCTGGGACGGGACGAACATGCGCCGCTTCCACATGACCTGAATCATGTTCGTCCTCCTCTCCCTCGTCGTCTAGCCCTTTACGTCCCTTGAGACGCTGGTTCAGTTGCTCTCCAACATGGTACGCACGTCAGCCAATTCCAGGACCGACCGCTCGTTCACGATCCACTTCAGGACCGAGACCACCTTGCCCTTGAGCTTCAGCGTGCCCATACGGTCGATTTCGGCAACCCCATCGTGAGGACCGAGAGAGCACACGGTCCCCAGGCTTCGGAAGGTGAACCGCTGGGGCTCCTGCCCCCGCATTCTGGCGAGGACATTCGCGGCCGCGGTATCAGCCTGGGCCATCGAAATCTGTGCAGTGGTTGGATAGAGCCGACCCGATTGGGGGTCGGGAACGGCGCTGACATCACCCACCAGGAATTCCTCTGGATGCTGCTCCACCGACAGGTCATCCCTGACCACTACACGGTTACGCTTCTGATTATACCCGGAATCGGCAATAACGTGGCTACCACGCACACCCGTTGTCCAAATGATTGTATGGGCCTTGAACTCCTGGTCATTGGAGACCACAGCATCCTGCCTGACCTCGGTAATGGGGGTCGAGGTGTGGAAGTTGACTCCCCGCTTGCGCAGGTAATCCACAGCCCAGTCGACCAGGTCCTTGCTGAACATAGGCAGAATCTTGGGCGAAGCCTCTATGCAGTCCACCTTGACCTGATCCATGGGGAAGCCCAGGCGCTTTGAGAGCTGAGGCAGACGGTAGACCAACTCGCCCAGGTACTCGATGCTGGTGAAGCCAGCGCCGCAGACCACGATGCTCAGATCCAGCGGATCATGGCTGGTCTGGTAGCGGGCCAGCGTCTGTTCCAGCTTCTTGCGGGCCGCCAAGGCGGTGTCCACGTCAACGAGCGGCCATCCGTACTCTTCGGCACCCTTGATGCCGAAGGTTTCGGACTCGAAGCCCAGGGCGTTGACCAGGTAATCATAGGACAGAGGATCGTGATGCTCCAGGCTGACCTTGCGGTTGTCCTGATCGATGCCAACCACCTTGTCAATAATCAGCTCCACCGAATCAGGAAGGGACTTGCGTAGGTCGAAGACCACATCCGCCGGCTCCTTGGTTCCTGCCGCCACCTGGTGCAGCTGGGTGGACTCGTAGTGGTACTCGTTCTGATTGACCAGGACTATATGGGCATCGGTCTTTGCATGAGCCAGCTTCTTGACCACGCGAAGACCCGCATATCCAGCTCCCAACACCATGATTGTCGTCATAATCACACACCTTTATCGAAAAAATCGTACAATGATTCATATACCGGGTGATGTAGCCCGATCAGCCGATGATTGGGTTCCTCACTCAAGCTTCTATGCTCAAAGTATCAGATTCCATCATCGGAAACTCTGACATAGCAGTCTGCCGGGCCTCCTCTTTTTGTTTGCTTGCTCACACCGTGGGCAACTCTGGTGGACGCCTCCGACCGCCGCCTTGCAAACCAGAAGCATCCCTAGAATCCATGGTAATGCGTAAATAAGAAGAGCGGAACACCGTGTCGGTATTCCGCTCCTTGGGACTTCATGTCTCTATCGCTGGGGTACCTGGACTCGAACCAAGAATGGATGAACCAGAATCACCTGTGTTGCCAATTACACCATACCCCAATTGGCTGTGCGACAATCGCTTGGACGATTGCCACATGTCGTACCCCCGACCGGATTTGGACCGGTGTTGGCGCCGTGAGAGGGCGTAGTCCTAGACCGCTAGACGACGGGGGCTTCACTTTTCGCCGCGTACGAACCCGGTTCAGCAGGTCAGTAGCACAACAAAAAAGAAATATACCCGCTCAGAGGTTTTGGCGCAAGTTGGCCATCCTTCGGAGTGTTGTGCCCTTGCCCAGGATCTCCAAGGACTCAAACAGGGGCGGTGAGACCCGCCTTCCCGAGACCGCCACCCTGACCGGGCCGAAGGCCAGACGGGGCTTGTAGCCGCCCTCATCCACCAGCGCCTGAGTGAGCAGGTCGTGCAGGTGATCGGTCTTCCAGTCCTGGTCTGGCACATCCTGCAGGGCGGCAATGGCCAGGTCCAGAACCTGTCCAGCGGAGTCCTTGAGCTGTTTTCGGGCATCCGGCTCGGGTTCCAGGTACTCCTCCTGGCTGAGCAGACTGCCTACCATGCCGGAGACCTCGCCCAGCAGACGCACTCGAGGCTGAACCAAGGGAGCGGCCGCGGTCAGAATTCGCTGTTCACGATCGCTCAGATCCTGCCAGCGCTCGGCACTCACCAGCCCGTCGCGCTTGAGATAAGGCAGGGACCGGTCCAGGAAGTCCTGCGGCTCCAGCATGCGGATGTGCTCGGCGTTGATGGCCACGGCCTTATCGATGTCGAAGTGGGCTGGATTGGCCTTGACGTCGCGGATGTCGAAGTGCTCAACCATCTCATCCATGGAGAAGACATCCCGGTCGGGGCCGATGGACCAGCCCAGTAGAGCCAGATAGTTGAGCAGGCCCTCTGGAATGAAGCCGTGTTCCCGGTGCAGGAAGAGGTTGGACTCGGGGTCGCGCTTGGACAGCTTCTTCTTGCCCTGGCCCATGACGTAGGGCAGGTGTCCGAACAGGGGCATGGCCCGAGCGATGCCTAGCTTCATCAAATAGCGGTAAAGGACGATCTGCCGGGGGGTGGAGCTGAGCAGATCCTCGCCGCGCAGGACCACGTTGATGTGCATCAGGGCATCATCCACTGGGTTGGTCAGCGTGTAAAGGGGATCGCCGTTGGGGCGCACAATCACATAGTCGGGCACGGACCCGGCCTTGAACTCGATGTGTCCGCGAATCAGGTCGTCAAAGGCAATGTCCTCGTCGGGCATGCAGATGCGCAGGGCTGGTCGCCGGCCCTGATCGCGGAAGGCCTGACGCTGCTCCTCGCTCAGATCGCGGTCGTAGCCGTCGTAGCCGAAAGCGGCAGGACGGCCGGCGGCCAGGTTGCGCTCCTTGATCTCCTCGGCGGTGGAGTAGGACTCGTAGGCGTAGCCGGCATCCAGCAACTGCCGGGCTACATCGCGGTATATGTCGCCACGCTCGGACTGCCGGTAGGGGCCATCCGGTCCGCCAACCTCCACACCCTCGTCCCAGTCCAGACCCAGCCACTTGAGGGCCTCCAGAATCTGCTGGTAGCTCTCCTCGCTGTCGCGCTGGGCATCGGTGTCCTCGATGCGGAAGACGAAGGTGCCATGCGAGTGCCTGGCCTGGGCCCAGTTGAAGAGGGCCGTGCGGACCATGCCCACATGCGGAGTGCCGGTCGGCGAAGGGCAGAAACGGACCCTCAGATCCTTAGGCAGGTCGGGTTTAGCGTCGTGATCATGCTCATCAGTCATGACACCCATTGTGCCCCGGCAAGGCGACGTAGACCAATTCAGAGCAGGAGCCGGTATCAGCCCCGCTGCTGCTCCTGCTGACGGTCCTTGCTGTAGGTCTCGGGAATGAACCTGGTCTGGTCGTGCAGCTTGGGCCAGATGACCACCTGGCCCTGCTCCAAGGACCGTGGCACGTCGATGATCCGCTGGTTGTCCGAGCCTCGGAACTGGAGCAGGCTGTTCTTCCGATTCTCCAAGTAGCGTCCGTCCACCAGCACGTCAAGGTAGGAGATCAGCTGGGCCTTGTCCGGGGTCTCCCCCGGCCGGTTCAGCTCCTCCCAGGTGTAGCCGGTCCAGCACCAGATATCCTTCTCGTGGCCGAACTCGCGCCGAATCCGCTCCGAAAGGCCCAGCAGCATGGGGGTGTTGAGCAGGGGCTCCCCGCCCAGGTAGGTGATGCCCTGCACATAGGACAGCGACAGATCCTTGATGATGCGGTCTTCAAGCTGCTGGGTATAGGGGTGCCCGGCGCCGAAGTCCCATATGGAGGCGTTGTAGCACCCCTGGCAGCGGAAGGGGCATCCGCTGACGTAGAGGGAGCAGCGGATCCCCTCGCCGTCGGTCATGACCAGACGCTTGTAGTCCGCCACGATTCCCCGACTGAGCCGGCGACCGTCCCACTGGCCGGCCTTGGGATTGTTGGTCAGTGCAGAGGGAACCCCCGGACCGCGCCCCTGCTCATCAGCTGCGAAGTCACGGTGGCCGCCCGTCTTTCTCATGACTGCCTGTTTGTCCGTCATCTGGTCCTCCTCATGACAATGGCGGGCCGCAAACTACTTGGCCCGCCATCAACTGTGTCTTGTCAGAGCTTATTCGTCAGAGCTTATTCGGCCTTGTCGTCGAACCACTCCTTGGTGGATCCATCCTTGAGGACCACGTGGCCGGTCTCGCCCTCCATGTGCTTGACGCGGTGGGCGATCTCCTCGTGCCTGCCGTGAACCATGGGCCGCTGGACGGGGTTGCCCAGGTAGCCGCAGGTGCGCTTGGTCACGTTGCACTTGTCAGGGTCGTCGTTGCCGCACTCGGGGCACTTGAAGCCCTCCTCGGTGGGCTCGAAGTCGCCCTCGTAGCCGCAGACGAAGCAGTGGTCGATAGGCGTGTTGGTGCCCAGGTAACCGATGCCGATGTCGTAGGCGTAGTCCCAGACCGCTTCCAGGGCCTTGGGGTTCTGCTGCATGGATGGGAACTCGCAGTAGTTGATGAACCCGCCCGAGGCCAGGTAGGGGAAGTCCCGCTCGTAGCTGAGCTTCTCCATGGGCGTGGGCCGCAGCCAGACCGGGTAGTGGAAGCTGTTGGTGTAGAAGTCGTGGTCGGTCACGCCATCGACTACGCCGAACTTCTCCTTGTCCATCCTGGCGAAGCGGTCGGTCAGCGACTCGGCCGGAGTGGAGTAGACCGAGTAGTGGTATCCCTCGGCCTTCTCCCACTGCTTGCAGAGCTGATTCATCCGGCGCACGATGCTCAGGGCGAATTCCTTGCCTTCCGGATCCCAGGAGTGGTCCTTCATCCAGTCCTTGCCGTAGAAAACGCTGGTGGCCTCATAAAGGCCAATGTAGCCCAAGGAAACAGTGGAGCGGCTGTTGCGGAAGAGGGTGTCCACGCTGTCAGTCGGCTTCAGCCTGCCGAAGGCGCCGTATTGGTAGAGGGTCGGGGCGTTGATGGGCGTGGCCTGCTTGCAGCGCATGATGCGGAACTGCAGAGCGTGATGGGCCACCTCCATGCGCTGGTCGAAGATCTTCCAGAAACGATCCTTGTCGCCACGGGATTCCAGGGCGATACGCGGGATGTTGACGGTGACGACGCCCAGATTCATACGGCCGTCCTCTTCGTCCTCCCCGGTCTCCGGGTTGGTCCAGGCCTGCAGGAAGGAGCGGCAGCCCATGGGGGCCTTGAAGGAGCCGGTGATCTTGACCAGGTTCTCGTAGAAGACCACATCGGGGTACATACGCTTGGTGGAGCACTCCAGGGCCAGCTGCTTCATGTCATAGTTGGGATCACCCTCGTCGGCGTTCAGCCCATGCTTGATGGTGAAGACCAGCTTGGGGAAGATGGCCGTGTGGCGGTCCTTGCCAAGACCACGGATGCGAATCAGGAAGATGGCGCGCTGAATCTCGCGGGCGAACCACGAGGTGCCCAGGCCGAAGCCCACGGTAACAAAGGGGGTCTGGCCATTGCTGACACGGTTGGAGTTGATCTGGTACTCCATGGTCTGCATGGCATCATAGATGTTCTTGCGGGTCAGGATCTTGGCATAGACCTGACGCAGCCGAACAATCTGGGGAGCGTCCAGATCGAAGGGGGCATCCTCGCCGATGGGAGCACGATCGTCCAGGTGGAGCCAGTCAGCCTCCCGAGCCTTGAGGCCGCGGACGACATCCTTGGCCACATCGATGGGCTCCTCGTCCGGCAGGACGGCCTCAGCCATGGAATAGTTCTTCTTGTAGTCCAGACGCGCGTACTTGTCCAGCATCTCATCGCAACGGTTGACGGTCTGGCCGCCGTACTGGGAGCCGGCGATGTCCTTGATGATCTGGGTGATCTGCGTGGCAGCCGTGCCGATGGACTTGGGCGAGTCCATCATGGCATTGCCCAGCTCGAAACCGTGGGCCAGCATATCGCCGAAGTCAGGCAGGGAGCAGTTGGTCTCAGCCGTAAAGGGCGAATAGTCCGCGTCATGGAAGTGGATGTCACCCTTCATATGGGCGTTGGAGACATCCTTGGGCAGCATGGCGAAGGCCGAGGCCTTGGAGACCGCTCCGGCCAGCAGGTCGCGCTGAGTGGCGTAGACGTTGGCGTCCTTGTTGGCGTTCTCGCGCACCAGGGTCTCGTCCTTGCTGGTCAGACGGTGGACAGCCTCGTTGACATCAGTGGCCTTGGCCCGCTGAATGTCACGGTCGAGACGGTAGGAGGTATAGGAGCGAGCGATCTCGTAAAGATGGGCATTGACCAGGGCATGCTCGACCAGGGTCTGGATGTCCTCGATCTTGACCGGATTGGTGTAGCGATCGGTAATCTCAGACTGGACGGTCAGGGCCATGTCCCGAATCTGCTGGCGATCCTCAGGGCTGACCTCGTGCTTGACATCCTTGAAGGCGGCTTCGATGGCATTCATAATGTTGACGGGATCAAAATCGACGATCCGGCCGTCGCGCTTCTCGACCAGAATGCCATCGACAGCATCGCGATCCGAAATGCCACGCTCCTTCACGCTATCGGTCATGACCTCAGTATCCATCGTCACTCCTCATACGATTCATACGGTTACTCATGTGCAGTTGCTTTGGCGTTCCCAAATTCCATGCTGGGAACGGCGAATCACATGGATGTCATTCTTTGCTGACAAGACTCACTCTATCACGCCGTGACCACCATATGTAGTGTCCGAGAATGATTCGTTACCTACATTTAGTAATTTATCTGTTTTGTGAGCTGTGTCACAAATAGCAGGGTCTGGACAAGGGCGGCAAATGGCCGAAAGGCCATAGGAGGTCATCAACAGAGACGACACAGCTGCCCGACACTCCGCACGGTATGCACTTCTTTTGTCGAGACCTCGCTACAAGGCGTCCATCGTCTCCACCCCAGCTTCCATGGGTGCAGACATAGAAAGGCGGCCCTGTCCAAAATGGCCAGAGCCGCCTGCGAAACCTAACGCTTACACTGCTTGAGGTTGGATGTTCGTCACCATTCCGTCGTACGAGCTGACAAACCCCTCTCTGACAGCAGCCTCCTGCATTTGCTCATAACTGGCATTGCCGTGATGAGAGAAATGGTTGCACACGAACATAGTGTGCGAATCGGCCAGTCCCATCTTCACCATGCGATCCCTAACTCGCAGATTGTCAGAAAAGTTCATGTGGACGTCGGAACTGAAATCAGTCAACCCATGAGTGCAATCCAAGGAAACGTAGTCATATTTTAGCCCAGCTTTGGCCAGATCCTTCCAGGTTGATTCGTAGAAGTAGGCCGTATCATGCGCATACAGCAGCCCCACTTGACCGTCTGTCAGCCCATAGAAGAGACAATCGCCGAAATGATGGCCATGCTTGGCTTCAAAAGCGTATACCGTGTATGTCCTGCCATTCCCAGCCGTCACAGTGACACTGTCACCAGGATGAAGAGCGTGATATGTCAACTTGCCGTAATCGTAATGCTCTTCCAGGAAGAAAGCTCGCTCGTAGAAGCCTTTGACTGTTTCAGAGCCATAGACATCCATATGGGTGGGATTGTCATCAGCATATGAATCCATGCGATAAGCCAGATCTTCACCGTAAAAATGATCAGAGTGCCAGTGAGTGATGAAGAGTTGGGTAATTGCCGGCAGATCAAAGTTCTCATTATTAATATAATGACAGTAAGTATCACCAGGGAAATCAAGCAGGAGTGCATCGTCGACCAAAGCCTGGGACTGGGTACGAATTTCCTTGCCTCCAATGCGTCTGGCCTGCTTACACAGATCACACATGCAGAAAATGCCAGGGATTCTTTCGGCTGCAGCTGTCCCTAGATGTTCAAATTTCATAATTGCTCATACTCCTTTGTGATGGATGTAAATATTCATGCTTGGGCAGAGACGTCATGCGGCTCGGCATGGCGTTTGCGAAGTATGACCCTGTTGCCGACCATGCAGACCAGAATCCCCAAAATACTGAAGATCGCCAGCATGCCAAAGATCAGGTTGTATGCCTTTTGGGTGTTGAAATTGTCGATAATGGCTCCAAATAGCATGTAAGCGAAGAACGACGGGCAATACCCGATGAAGGATGCAATGGACATGGCCGTGGCCGAGATCTCTGAATCTACCCCGTACTCACCTATTGGTGCATAGTAAACGGCGCGCAAAGCCACACAGATGAAAGTCACGAGGCAGCAGAGGACAACCACGGGGATCATCCATCCCGAGCTCCGGGGCGTAAAGATGACCAATATGCTGATGACGCAAACAATGACATAGAGCAGCGCCATCCACTGGGGAGTTGTCTTAAACCTCTTTGTGGCTAGCACACCGGACAAAGCCGCTGCAATCAGACCCATAAGTCCGGAATTGACTATGCCGAAAAGACCAGCAGCTGCATCAGATAGTTTGAATGAAGCCTGGACGAAAGGAAGGAAGTAAGTGTTAGCAGCCACGTAGATCAAATAAGTGGCAGCAGCACCGAAGCCGGTAGTCCACACAATTGGCAGTTTCATAGCCTGCAAGACCATCGCAGCCCCGTTGCTTTTATGGGCCCTGCCCTTGACTGTGCCAGCCTGTTCATGCAGGAAGTCCTTCGGGATAAACCGAAGCACGACAAAAGAGAAGAGCATCATGCAAACCGGATAGGTGCACATAGCGATGCGAGCACCGAAGATCTGCGAACCGCCGAGCGTGAACAATCCTAAGGTGCAGGCATTAAGCACCAGTCCGATGGCGGAACGGATACATTCCTGAGTACTGAAAGCGGCAGCCTGCGTCCGCTCCGTGGCCAAACTCTTAGTCGACTTCTGAATGGTTGGCCAATAGATGGCATCGCCGAAAAAGCCGAAGGCCGCGAAAGCCAGTACCAGGAACCAGTATGGCAGATGGGGCACTAGGCCGAGAATGAGGGCGAATATTCCATAACCCCATAGATCCACGGCGATGAGCTTGCGGATAGGCAGCAGATCCTGCAACCAACCCAGCAGGGCGTAACCGAATATCTGCACGAAACCTATGAGACCCAGCAAAAATCCAAGCTGGGCATTAGAAACCCCCAGAGCTTGGCGAAAGGGTTCGTAAATTACACTCTTGATGCTGGAAAACCAATAGATACAGGTGGATAAGGTAATGACTATGAAAATACCAAACTGTTTTCGAGACATACCCAAGTAGTCCAAGAGCCACTTCATTGCAAATCTCCTTATAAGGTTGATGGTGCTTCAACGCACCCGGGCGACACCGCCCATCCGCGTAAGAGTGACTCTGCTTCAAATCACTCGATCCCGTGGAGTCGTGAACCCTTTTGGTTCACAGGGCAAAAAGCTACCCCCCCCCCGACACGGCACGGTCCGGCAATATCCAAACAGTCAGGTTTTTATAAACGACCAGAAGAGAACGTATGAACGCAAGAGATTACTAAGCCAACAGACCCCTTGGCACGAAGAGTGTTTGGGTGCGCAGACGGCGATCCACTCCCATGCCCTCCGGAGCCTGCCGCCCCGGCTCAATCATGGATAGGAGCATATCAACGCCCTGACGGCCCATGCGATCCACCTGCTGGGAGATGACCGACACCTGGGGGCTGATCAGTTGAAAGACCTCCAAGTCGTCGAAGGAGACCATGGGCACGCGCGAGCGCAGATCGCCGTCCCACTCCATGGCGACGGCCTTGATGGCATCAGCCGAGTATCCGAAGATGACAGCGTCAACCCCTTGGCCAAGCAGGCCGCGCATGGTCGCAGCCGCCCGGGGACGATCCTCAAACCCCTGGCGGACCACCAATCCTGTCAGCCCCTGACGGACATCTACGCAGTCCAGAAAAGCCTGCTCACGCTCGCGAAAAGTATAGGAGCGGCTCTCCGGGCCCGGGACAAAGGCCACTCGTCTGCATCCCCTGGCTGCCAGAGCGTCCATGGCCGCCTCCAAGCCGGGCACGGGATCGGAATCCACCAAAGGGACACCGGGCAGGGTCCGGTCGGGACGATCCACGAAAACCACAGGGAATTCCCTTGCCAACATGGTGCGCAACATGGGTGAGGTGGGCCCGTCAGGCACGACCAAAACACCGTCCATATGCCGAGACAGAAGGATGCGGTAATAGTCCTCCTGCCTGCTGGCTTGGCAAGAGGACACGCCGATCAGGGGCGCGTAGCCTGCCGAGTAGAGCTGGTCCTGGACGGCGTAGACCAGCTCAGAGAAATAAGGATTGCGGATATCGGGAACTAGCAGGCCAACGGCATGCGAGCGCGAGGAACGCATGGAGCGGGCCCGGCTGTCGGGGATGTAGCCCAGCTCCATGGCCGCCCTGCGGACCCTGTCCTTGGTGGGCGGCGAAATGCGCCCCTTGTCGTTGAGCGCCTGGGAGACCGTGGACACGGACATGCCCGCCTGCTTGGCCACATCACTGATGGTCACCGACATGGGAACCCTCCGTCGACCCCTACCGAGATCGGTTGTCTTGTTCCGGACGAGACCGACAGCGGCCGGCCCGCACGGACCTCTCGTGAGTTTCCAGTATAGAGGCATACGATGCAACCTTTCATCACGGCGAGGCAGGACCGGCAGGCTTGGACTAGAGTGGTCTTGTTCGCGCGGCTGGTGGCAGCAGCCGTGGCACACATCGCAGAATTCCATCGGTCAAGACCGTACCGGATCGTCGCGCGGGCTCCTCACCTTCCCGTAGCGGCCCCGATGCGGATGGGCACCAGGGGTGCCGGAGAGGCAAGGTGACAGTGATGAGCATGTCGAGGAACAGTGGCTTCAGGAGAGTTCCCGGCCACAACCTGATCGTGCGGGCGCTCGCCCTAACAGCTGCGCTCTGCATGGCAGCCACGAGCGCAGCCTGCGGGGCCAAGGGGGCAGACGACAAGGCCGATGACGGCTCCAAACTGTCCTTCATGCTGGATTGGACGCCCAACACCAATCATGTGGGCATCTATGTCGCCCGGCATCTGGGCTACTTCGACAAGGCCGGCCTGAAGCTGACCATCCTGCCCACAGCCCAGGCAGGAGCCGAGACCTCCGTTCAGAACGGGGTCGCCGACGTAGGCTTCTCCAAGCTGAGCAACCTGGCCACCTTCAACTCCCAGGGAGCCGACCTTCGGCAGGTCTTCAACATAGGCCAGCATTCCGTGGCGCGCTGGTGCTCGCTGGCCTCGCGCACCGACATCCAGACCCCCAAGGACTTCGACGGCAAGACCTTCGTCAGCTTCGGATCGGCCGAACAGACGGCCGTGGTCAAGCAGATGATCCGCTATGCAGGCGGCAAGGGCGACTTCAAGCGGGTGACCAGCGGCACCAACACCTTCGCCACCCTGACCAGCGGCAAGGGCGACTTCGCGGGTTTCTACGCCAACTGGGAGGGGGTGGAGAGCGAGCTCAAGGGCCCGGCCCTGCACTGCTTCACCCAGGCCGACTGGGGAGTGCCCGGCAACCCCGACCAGCTGGGCTTCGTGGCCAAGAATTCCTGGCTGCAGCAGGCCGGCCACCGTCGCGCCCTGACGGCATTCGTCAAGGCCTGTCTGAAGGGATACGACTACGCCCTGAGCCATCCCGACCAGGCGGCGGACATCCTGGTCCAGGAGACCAAGGGGTCGGCCATCGACCCGACCCTGGCCAAGCGCTCCATGGAGAGCATCGTCAAGGAGGGGTACTGGGTTGACAGTCCAAATCAAAAGAGCATCAGCGGACTGATCAATGTCAAGGATGCCCAGGACTATCTGGACTTTCAGTTCAAGGCTGGCACTTACCGGGACGCTAAGAAGGGCGATCCCAACAAGGCTCCTCAGGCCACGGACCTGTGGACCGATCGCTACGTTCGGGAGGCAGCCGGTCGATGAAGGTACGCAAGCAGAGCAGAACCCGGGCGCTGCCTCCGACCCTCACCCTGCTGGCGCTCTTGATCATCTGGGAGCTGGCAGCCCGCCTGGGCGGAGTCAGCGAACAGGCCCTGCCGGCACCCAGTCGAATCCTGGTTGCCACAGTGCAGTCCCGAGAGGATCTGCTGCCCGCCACCGCCATCACCGCCCTTGAGGGTCTGCTGGGCTTCCTCCTGGCCTCGGTCCTGGGGATAGTGATCGGTCTGGCACTCTACAGCTGGCGCACCCTGCATGATGCCCTCTACCCTCTGATCGCCGGCGCTCAGATGATCCCGCTGATCACCATCGCCCCCCTGTTCGTGATCTGGTTCGGATTCGAGCCACTGGGCAAGGTAGTCATCGTGGCTGTCTTCGCCCTCTTCCCCATCGTGGTCCAGACCTACCGGGGCCTCAAGTCCGTGCCCCACTTCTATCAGGACGTGGCCCTGAACTGCGGGGCGACTCGGACCTGGACCCTCTGGCACGTCAAGCTTCGGGTGGCCGCAGGACAGATCTTCGGCGGCCTGCGCATCAGCGCCGCCTATGTCTTCGCCACAGCGGCCACCTCAGAGTATCTGGGCGCCAGAAACGGCCTGGGCATATGGCTGCAGTCGGCCTTCAATTCCTTCAGAACACCGCTGATCTTTTCGGCCACCTTGGTCATCATCCTGCTGACCGCCCTCCTGCTGGCCCTGATCACCCTGATCGAGCGCCTCCTGCTGGGCGATGCAGGCGATGATCACATGGTCAATCCAGACGACGAGTGAAGAGTCCCCCATCCCCTGCACTATTCATGGCTATCAAGCGGAAGAACCGGCCTGCCATAATAGGAACATACGGAAAAGTCAGATTCAGGAATATCAATAGAAGATGAGAGGGACGACATCCATGAGCCATCCAGATGATACGAACAACGGGAACCAGACCCCCAATGACCAAGGTTCGGCCAACGGCTGGCCCAAGAATGACCACGCAGACGGAACCGGCTCAGGGCCCGCAGCCTACCTGAATCAACCTCAGCCAGGACAATCCGGCCATGCGCCGGCAGCTTCGGATCAGAGCGACGTGTACCATCCGATCAGCGGAGCCCAAAGACCTGCCGACGATTACCGCCGGGAACAGCCGTACCAAGGGCAGCCATACGGTCAACAGCCGCAGGGTCAACAGCCAGGCTACAACCAGCAAGAGCCCTATGGTCAGCAGTACTACGGGCAGCAGCAGGCACCCTATGGTCAAGGCCCGAATCCCGGCCAGGCCAATGGTCAGCCCAATGGCGCAACCCCTCCGACTGGCTATGCGCCGGGCAACCCTTATCAATCGCCCGCGGGTTGGCCGCAGGCCAGCTACCAGCCGGGCCCCCAGATCCCGCAGTATCCGGCCTACCCCTATGCGGATGCCGGATTCAACGGCGAGCCGCCACTGAACGCACCCTGGTACGGCATTGACTTCGTAAACGCTTGCAAGCGTTTCTTCGTCAAATATTCCGTCTTCTCCGGGAGGGCCTCCCGCGGGGAATTCTGGTGGGTTGTTCTGATGATCTTTCTCATCGACCTTGCGATCTCGATCATCACCTCAGGATCCATCTTTGTGGGACGGATTCTGTCCCTCCTGGTCACCCTTGGACTTTTCATACCCAATCTGGCTGTAGGCATACGGCGGCTTCACGACACCAACATGTCCGGCTACTGGATACTCCTGCCCTTTGCAAGCGAGCTGGTGGGCGCCATCCCTCTGGTCTTCGCCATCGTGGCTATTATTGACGGGCATCCGGGATCCTCGCTCTCCCTGCTTGGCTTGGGCGCATTGATCATAATCGCCGGAACCGTCGCCGGGATCGTTCTGCTGGCCCGACCCAGCGATCCACGAGGAGCCCGTTTCGATCGCTGAGTCCAGCCAGCCCTTCGCCTTGGACGATAGCAAGGCGAAGGACAGAAGGTCTCAGAGCTCCACAGGAGGCTTGTTGGGATCCTCGGGCACATGGGCGAACTTGGCCTGCAGGGCCTCGCGGCTCTTGCGCTCGTCATCTTCCTTGGCCTTGCGCTTGGCCTCCTCGGGGTCCCAGAGCACCTCCTGACGATGATGGTCCCACTCGGCACCTGCCAGAGGAGCCAGCAGGTCCGCGAAGGCCTCCGGATCATCCAATAATCCCAGCGCCTGGACGACATCCTCGCCGGACAGGAAAGCCCGGGGAATGCCCAGCCGCTCGTTGAGCTCATTGACATAGACCAGTATTGGCGCAGCGGCCGCTGCGTGATCGGGGTCAGCGCCTGCACGCCGGAGCAGATCACGACAAATCGCCAGGCTGGTGGCCAGGGCCCGGGCCACCCCCTCCTTGTCCTGCAGAGATTTTGGGGATGCGCTCTGGTCATTCAAGGACTGCTCGGCCTTGGCCACACCGGCGGCTACATCCTGCTGCCGAGCCTGGTCCCAGCCGCTGCCCAAGGTTTCAGCCAAATCCGCAAGCATCTTGGACCGGTCTTCCTGCGCCTGTGCAGCAGCCTCGATGGCATCGTTGGCCGCCATGAGGGCATCCACCAGATCCTGGGGACGACCAGGAATGTCCTCAGCGCCCTCATAGACGTATTCAGCGTCGGGGATGGTCACATCCTCTCCCGTCATCAACTGCGCCAGCACCATGCTGATGCGCACCTGCAGGTCCTCCGCATACTTGGCGTCGTTGGCCAGATGTTCGGCATTCGTCAAGGGCCAAAGGTCTACCAGCCTGGCCCCCTGTTCAGCCGCCTGGGCCACGGCGGGCCGCCCGGCTATGGCCTCCAGGCTTCCCTCTACATCCACCATGATCATCACGCTCCTTCATCGGGTTCTCGGACAGTCATCCACGACAATATCCTCAGCCATCCTAGGCCGTGCAAGCGGTCTTCACACGCCTGCCGCCGGGTCCGCGTAGGTGATTCCCAGCACTTTGCCGGTCTCACAATCCAGGGTGATGGAGGTCACCGAGGCCAGAGCGGTGGCTCGAAGGAACATATTGTGCTCGGGGTGACCGGTCTCCAAAAGATGACGGTAGGACCAGATGGGCGACTCATGCGAGACAGCCAGGATCTGCGCATCAGGATGGCTACGGACCACCTGCCGGACGAAATCCCCCACCCGCCGGGCGATCTGCCGATAGGACTCCCCCCAGCTGGGTCGGCGCAGGTCCAGGATCAGCCGCAGGTTGGAGGGCCGCCAGAGGGCCCCCTGCCCGCGTCCGATACGCTTGCCGCGGAATTCGTTGCCGGCCTCGATCAGACGACGGTCATAGACAGGCTCCAATGGTTCCAAACCGTGCTGGACACGAGCTGGGTTGATCTGCTCAAGCAGGATGGCTGTGGTCTCCCTGGTCCTGTCCAGCGGAGATGAGTAAACGGCTTCCAGATCGCGCATGCCAGGAGCCTCGGCCATAAAGCGGGCCGTCGCTTCGACCATGGCCCTTCCTCTGGCGGACAAATGGAATCCCGGCAATCGCTCATAGAGAATATGATCGGGATTATCAACTTGGCCATGACGGACGAAATGAATGGTCGTCGCAGGCACGACCCACCTCCCAAGCTCCCCGGCAGACCCGATAAGAGACCATGGCGGGGGGTAGAATTATCAGTATCTCAATGGCACCCATCAGGCGCCGATATGGTTACCACTGTAGCAGTCCCCCAGCAGCCCCACATCCCTTTCATGCATCTGGAAGGTTCTGGAGAAAACATGCTTCGGGACTGCAAAAACACTCAAGGAATGCGAGGTGAACAACCCATGCCACGGCAATTGAAAGCGGCTCTGGTCGAAGCCGGTCACAGGGTCTTCGGGGGATACTCGGCGCTCCTGCGACTGCCTCACACTGCACGGTTCGCAGTGGGGTCGGTTATCGCCTCCATGCCCTTCCCCATGGTGGGCATGACCATCACCATCTCGGTGCAGCACTACTACGGCAGCTACTCCTTGGCCGGAGCCCTGACCGCCATCCAGGCCGTGGCACTGGCCCTGGTCAGCCCCATGCTGGGCAAGATGGTCGACAAGTTCGGCCAGCGACAGGTCTCCATTCCCACGGTTCTGGTCTGGATCGTGGCCGCCACGGTCCTGATCACAGCCATCACCGCCCACGCTCCCACCTGGGTGCTCTACCTGGTCACCCCCTTCATGGCGGCCATTCCGCCCTGGGGAGCCATGAGCCGTAGTCGGTGGACGCATCTGCTGCGCGGCGACCACCGAGCCACTAATCAGGCCCTGTCCCTGTCAGGGGTCTTCGACGAGGCCATGTGGGTGATCGGCAATCCTCTAGCCTCCATCCTGGCGGTCATTTCAGGCGTATTGGCCTTCTCCTTTACCGGGATCTGTGTGCTGGTCGGGGCCTTTATGTTCCTATCCTGCCGAGAGACTGAGCCGCCCTCGCAGACGGACATGTCCCGCGCCCAGGGCATCACCCGCAAGGAGTACCGGGAGCGCCAGGCTCAGCAAGTGGCGCGCCTGCGGGACCAGGAGGGCGGAAACGGCCGTAGTGGCGCCTTCTGGAGCGCCGGCATGATCGCCGTCTGCGCCACCTGGTTCGGCCTGGGAGCCTTCCAGAGCGCCGCATCCATCTCCATCATCGCCTTCGCCACCGAACAGGGGATGAAGCAGATGACCGGATTCGTCTTCGCCTGCTTCTCCTTCAGCTCCCTGGTCGGTGCCCTGCTTTACGGGGCCAAGAACTGGACCATCCCCCTCTGGAAGCGTTTCTACTTCTGCCTGCTGGTGGTCAACCTGGGCATCGGAACCTTCATGTTCGCCAGGAATCTGTGGACCATCATGATCATCTACCTGATCATCGGCGTCTGCCAGGCACCCACCTGGATCAACGGCAACCAGCTCATGCTCCACCTGGTGCCGCCCATCCGCTTCACCGAAGGCATGGCTTGGCTGAGCGCCATGAATTCGATCGGGTCCTCGGCGGGTTCGGCTGTGGCCGGGCAGTTCATCGACCGTTACGGATCCCAAGGCGGGTTCGGGGTGGTCACTGCTCTGGCTCTGACCTCGCTGGCCATCGCCTTTGTAGGGTTCCGTCAAATCCGCAACAGCACCGAGGAACCCATTCTGACCGAACTGCCCGCCTGAGGGCGCAACGTAAGGCTTTTGCGCACAAGCGGCTCCCGCTACCCCGCGAGCACAGCAGGAATGATTGAATGGGCTATCGTGCGTAGATTAATCGGACAGCTGCTCAAGTTCGGCATCGTGGGCGTCATCGCCTTCCTGATCGACATCGGCATCATGAACCTGCTGATCATGGGGCCGCATCTGAACAATGTCCTGGCTGGGGCCATCTCCTTCCTGATCTCCCTGGTCTTCAACTATCTGGCCAGCATGCGTTACGTCTTCAAGCATAGGGAGGACATGGCCCGGTGGATGGAGATGGCGGTCTTTCTGGTCTCCTCGGTGATCGGCCTGGGGATCAATGAGGTGATCCTGTGGATGGGCACTGCCATGCTGCCGCCGGACGCCATCACCACCATGCACGCCCGTTACCTGCTCTACGCCAACATCGCCAAGATCACAGCCACCGTGGTGGTGGCCATCTGGAACTTCCTGATCCGCAAGTGGCTGCTGGATGCTCCCGCCCCCGGCAAGCCGGTCAACCCGCGTTCGGTGGCCCACCGTCTGGGGGCCTGGTCCCTGCGTCATCGGCCCTTCGGCTGGCGCTGAGCCAGCCTGTCCGGTCAAGGCTACTATGGGACAGGAATAGTCGTCCATCCGCCAAGCGGACCGAGTCATCCTGATTGGTCACGCCGGACGAACCGGAAAGGAAGCACCATGCCCGTTATCCATACCCATGTAAGCACGCCCATCACCGCCGAACAGCGCGAACGGATCAAGACCGCCTACGGCAAGGCCATCACCGCTGTCCCCGGCAAGTCCGAGGGCTGGCTCATGTGCCCCTTCGAGTCGGACATGCCCATCTATTTCGGCGGTGACGACAGCAAGCCTGCAGCCTATGTCGAGGTCAACGTCTTCGGCAGCGACGTACCCAAGTCCGCCTGGGAAAGCTTGACCAAGACCATCATGGACACGCTGGAATCTGAGCTGTCCATCCCCAAGAACCGCACCTACATCCGCTATACGGCCACCACTGACTGGGGCTGGAATGGCGGCAATTTCTAGGCGAGTAATCCCCTGTAACGCATAAGGAGGCCTTCCCGCGCATATACCTGCTGCGGGAAGGCCTCCTGCTTAAGCCCAGATCCCTATTTCAAAAAGGATCGTTATGGGATAGGTCAGATTTACTACTCTGCGACGACCTTGACCGTGAAAGCGGCCGAGATCTCGGGGTGCAGAGCTACGGTGGCCGGGAACTCGCCAGTGGTCTTGATGGTCTCCACGGAGATGGCGCGGGGATCCACGTCGGCTAGGGGGCGAAGGGCCTGGGCGATGGCATCGTTGGAGATGCCGCCGAAAAGCTTGCCCGAATCAGACACCTTGGCTGCGATCTCGACGGTCTGGCCATCAATGGCGGTCTTGGCTGCCACGGCATCCTCACGGGTGGCCATGGACTTGGCCCGACGTGCCCGCTGCAGGGATTCAATCTGCGCAGCGGCGCCCTTGGACCAGGCGAAAGCCAGTCCCTGGGGGATCAGAAAGTTGCGCGCATAGCCGGGCTTGACTCCGACAACGTCGCCCTTATGACCCAGATCGGTCACGGTATCGGTCAGAATTACCTTGGTTTCCTTTGCCATAATCCGGACCTCCCTCAGCGACCGTTGGTGGCGTAGGGCAGCAGGGCCATCTCGCGGGCGTTCTTGATAGCCTTGGAGATTTCGCGCTGCTCCTGGACGGTGACACCGGTGATGCGGCGGGAACGGATCTTGCCGCGGTCAGAGATGAACTTGCGCAGCAGAGCCACGTCCTTGTAATCGATGGTATGAATCTTGGCAGCCCTCAGAGGATTCGGCTTTTTCTTGAAGGGCTTGACCGGCGGTTGCGGCCTTTTACGTGACATTGGTACTCCTTAAATGAATGATGACGCTATGAAACTTCAGAACTCGGGATCGTCTCCAGAACCACCGAACTCGCCGGTGGACCCAAAGGATCCGAAGGAATCGCCGGATCCGGTCGATGACCAAGGATCCTGGGCCGGGGCCTGCTGGCTCTGCGCTGGCTGCTGACGACCCATAGGGGCCGATGCCGCGCCGGCGCCGCCCTGGTAGGATGCCCCACCCTGGTAGCCGCCGTTGTTGGATCCAGCGAAACCACCGCGAGATCCTCCGCCACCGGTGTTGGCGTTCCTGGTGACCTGAGCGGTGTTCCGTGTCAGTGCAGGTCCGATCTCGTCCAGACGCAGCTCCACAACCGTGCGGTTGTTGCCCTCACGATCCTGATAGGAGCGCTGCACCAGACGACCCTGGGCGATCACCCTCATGCCCTTGGTCAGGCTGGCCTGAATGTTGGAGGCCATGGGACTGTAGGTAGAATCCCAGGCCGAGCAACGCATGAAGAGCGAGTCGCCGTCCTCCCACTGCCCCGAGTTCCTGTTGAACTGCCTGGGCGTGGACGCGATGGTCAGGTTGGCCACCGTGCCTCCGTTGGAGGTCGTACGCACCTCCGGATCCGCAGTGAGATTACCCACTACGGTGATGTATGTATCTCCCGCCATGTCACGACCTTTCCTCGGAGTGAGGACTTGGGAATGGGCCTACTGGGGCGAATCCCGCACCCTTGGACCTTCGACGCGAGAACTGGAGGTCAGCCGACGCTTCGATGTCCTTTTGCTGTTTGCTTACTTGTCATCCTTGCGAAGAATCTTGGTGCGGATGACGGACTCGTTCAGGTTGAGCACACGATCGAGCTCAGCGCTGGCGGAAGGCTCACAGGTGTATTCGACCACCACGTAGTTGCCTTCCTTGTGCTTGTCGATCTCATAGGCCAGCTTGCGACGGCCCCAGACGTCGATGTTGTCGACAGAGCCGCCTTCCTTGGTGACCACCTCGAGATACTGGTCGGTCAGCTTCTTCAGCGAGCGCTCATCCATGGCCGGATCGGCAATGAACATCAATTCATACTTATGCGCAGACATCACCCACCTCCTTTGGACTTACAGGTCACGGACCTTCCGTGACAGGAGGGTGTATTGCACACCAATCGTGGCTGAACGATCCTCTGGCCACGACGGTAACCCGACTAGTTTACATCCAGGGGTGGTACAGACACAAATATCAGTGTCCCTGCTCCCGATAGCGAGCCTCGACCGCCTGCTTGTCACCCGCCCACCACTTGCGGTGACGACTATACCAGTCGATCGTCTCTGCCAGACCTTGCTCGAAGTCTCGGTGCAGAGGCTGCCACCCGAGATCCCGCCTTATCTTTCCGGCATCAATGGCATATCTACGGTCTCCCCCAGGCCGGTCTGCCACCAAATCGAACTCGTCAACGCCGCGGCCCATAAGATGCAGAATCATCCTGAGCACTTCCATGTTGCTCAACTCGCCATCCGCGCCGATGAGGTAGGTTGATCCAGGCGCTCCATGAACCAGGATACTCCAAATGGCCCGGCAGTCATCCTCCACATGGATCCAGTCTCGGATCGCTTGACCCTGTCCATAAATTCGCGGACGAATTCCTGACAGAATGTTGGTGATCTGCCGCGGAATGAATTTCTCGATGTGCTGATAGGGGCCGTAGTTATTGGAGCAGTTGGAGATGGTCACCCGGGTCCCATAAGTGCGCCACCAGGCACGCGCCAGATGGTCCGCCCCAGCCTTGGTCGCCGAATATGGACTTGAGGGCCGGTAGGGACTGGTTTCAGTGAAACGGTGCGGATCATCGAAGTCGAGATCGCCGAAAACCTCATCAGTGGACACCTGATGGAAGCGAAGGCCGTGGCGACGGGCCGCCTCCAGCAGAACATAGGTGCCATAGAGATTGGTCCTGATGAAGGGCGCTGGATCCTGGATGGAGTTGTCGTTGTGCGACTCAGCCGCAAAATGGACGATGGCATCGACATGAAACCGGCGAATGGCCTGTTCCACAGATTCCGCGTCGCAGATATCGGCATGGACCATATCGATCCGATCGGGAATAAGGCCATGGAGGTTATCGATCTTGGCTGCATAGGTGAGCAGATCGTAAACCACGATGTGCGTATCGGGATGGTGGGCCAGCACATAACGCACAAAATTCGTGCCGATGAACCCGGCACCCCCCGTCACCATCAGGCATGAGGGCCCCGACGACTCATGGCCTTCCATGCTGCCCGAACGAAGCCCAGACGTCTCACTTCCGTTCTTCATCGCCAGGAGTCCGTTCCCAATCCTCCGAAAGCATCCTGCGCATGGCTCGTACCGATTCCGGCGAGGTAATGTACTCATCGGCGACATGCTCATGGGAATGCATGTCGCGCGGCAAAGCCATGTAGTCGCCATAGGCCTTACCCAGGTACTCGCGATAATTCCTGGGCACTGGAACAGAGATCCCGCGGAAGGGCAAAGTCGTCGAACCGGTCCAATTACCGGTCAAGTAGGGACCGGATTGGCGCACCTCGTCGATGTTTTCAATGCCCCTAATCAATCCTGTAGCGCCATCAGCTGTGGGCAGGATGGATACGCGAGTCGCCAGATCTGCCAGGTGTGCCTGCAGGTCGGATTCCAGGGCGGGTATCAGAGGATCTGCCCCGGAAATGTAAATATCCCGACTCCAAGAGGAGCTCGCGTATTGTTTGCGGATTTCCTGGACAAACTGTAAACGTTCCTGCGTGCAGATTTGCCAAGCATCTTCCGGATCGCCAGATACCCAATCCATGGGGAAAAGATCAACAAAACAGGGGTTGGCCTCATCTATTGACCGGAATCTGATCTGCTTGCAAGGCACATACCAGTCCCAGACGACCGTGACACGGAAACGTCCATCCTCGTGCACGGCTTTTTCCAACCTGCTTAACTGTTCGCGAGTGATGTAGACGTCTATATCGTCATCCCAAGGGATGAAATCCTGCTGGCGGAAGGCACCCAGCACTGTACCGCCGGTACCCCAGTAGGAGATCCCATGATCCCGGCAAAACTGATCAAAAAGTTCGAACAGTCTGGCCTCCGCATCCTGGAAGAGCGCATGAACGCCTTTAGCCTTAGGCAATCCTCTAAAGAATCTGAGTTGAGCCTGCTCAGTCGTCTCATGATCTCCTCGGAACAGCTGCCAGTACATAACGCTATTCGAATCATGGACGTATTCCAAGGTCTCATTCAGTGCAAGGCATTGCTTCTCCAAGCGATCAAGACTCTCCTGAGCCTTATCCAGGGCCTTCCGCTGATCATCAATCACGTGAAGGAGTCGAGCGTATCTGGCGTCATCCTGCGCCCGGAAGTCCCGGAAAGACCGGGAGGAGATGGGCAGGCGCCTTTTAATACCGGCGATCAGACGGCTATTCATTGTCTATGCCTTTCCCTACAAGATTGCCGGTCTGCCATGTAGACGGCCGCATACCAAAATACTGACCGGTGCGTTCCAGTCCCTGCGCCAGTCCGACCTCCGCCTCAAAACCCAGAGCCCGTATTCTGGAAGTATCAAGAATATTGTCCTCCGGAGGGGAGAAGCGCGCAAGCTCATCTTGATTAGGCTGTTCATACCGCACCAGACCGCCCGGGCGTCCAAAAAGCTGGGTCAATTTCCGAGCCACCCCGGCTATGGTGACTTTCTCCCCGCTATTGGCAATGTTGTAAGTTGAGTTCTGTCCACGCAATAGAAGCAGCATGATGCCATAGACCGCATCTTTGATATAGCAGTAGCTGCGTCGCTGCAGACCTGGACTGTGCATTTCGATGTCTCTGCCCTCTTGAAGCATTCGCAGGAAAAGCGTGACGATCTTGGGATCGTCGAGACGATCACCTGGGCCATAGAGATAGGCCATACGTGCCACAGTCACAGGAAGACCAAGCTGTAGACGTGCCCCTGCGCAAAGGTTTTCAGCGGCTAACTTGCTGATTGGATAGCAGTTGCGAACCACCGACGGATCAAAGTTGCCCGTATCCTCCTCTTTGAGGGTCCCCTCCTGGCTATGACCCGCATAGGCTTCAACGCTGGACAGATAGACCATTCGGCGGGGCTTAGTATCCAGGCCTGCCAGATATTGCAGAATCTGGTCAGTCCCAACCACATTGGTCATCATGGTTCCCAAGGGATCGGATTGATAGGCCACAGGGTCGGCATTGCTGGCGGCATGGATGCAATACTCCACCGGCTCTTCGTTTTTCAGAGAGAAAGGGACCCGAAGATCCTGCTCCACAACATGCAGCCATGAGCCCTCCCAATCGTCGCCCAAAACATCTCGCAGACGTTTCCGACTCCGGACCAGTGCAAGAGCATCAATATGTAAGGCATGGCGACGACGCAAAGCAGCTATCAGATGCAGAATGAAGGCACCTACGAACCCTGTCCCGCCGGTAATCAGTATTCTGCAGCCGTCCAGCTCCCGCCACAGATCCGAATGGGCATCGGCCAGATCATTCACATCCTGCTTCAGAATGTCTGCATCTACCCTTCCTCCTCCGGTCATCAGGCCATTCCCTTCGCATCGAGATAGGCCTCGAAGAGCGCCACATCCTCGGGACTGGTGAGCTTGAAGTTGGAATTGTCACCAGCTACCGCATGAACCACATGACCAGTTTCGATAAGCAACGTGCAGGTAGCGACTGAATCATGAATGCCCATCTCATCAGCCTGGCGATGGATTAGTGAAAGATCGCGCAGACGCAAGCTCTGCGGGGTCTGGGTTCGCATGATGTGAGAGCGCTCAACCACTCTGTTACTTGACTCGCCGTCATCGGTATGGAGCAAGGCCTCAGTTGCCGGCACTACGGTGATGGCATTGCCGTATTTCTCCACGCCGGCTATGTTGGCGTTGATCACCTCTTCAGTCAACAAGGGGCGAACTCCGTCATGGATCAAAATGATGTCCTCAGGCGAATACTGCTCCTCCAGATAATGCAGGCCGCAGCGAATGGATTCGAAGCCGCTGACACCTCCAGGTATGACGGATCGGACCTTGGTCAGCCCGCAATCTTTGACGTATTGTTCAACGATTCCTGTCCACTCGGGCAGGGATACGACAATGATGTCCTCGACGGCCACTGCTCGTTGGAAAGCTTCCAAGGTATAGACCAGTACCGGCTTGTTCCGAACTACCAAAAACTGCTTGGGCACCGGCCCACGCATACGGGCGCCAACCCCGCCAGCCAATACCAGGGCGACGACCCTAACGGTGGACTCATCTGGGGAATCCATGCTCTTCTTTCCCTGGCTCTCATGACTCATGCTCTAATTCTATCGAAACGGCTACAAGGACTGACAGGTTAGAGTGATTCCTCGCCCAAGAGACTGATCTGCAGCCCACGGTCACTCAATAATGCGTATTCCCTGTTTCGCTTGTCTCTGATGGCAAAGACACAGGAGTTCTCGTCATTAGTGAAGGCAACCATTTTTGTGGGGGCATTTTTGTCCGTTTGCTCGGCATCTCGCACACGCAGGGATACGACAAGACGAAATTCACCATTGTTGAAAATGTTCAGGGGAACCGAACAATGCACCACCTGATGCCCACAGGCTTTTAGACGAATGACATCGGAACCCGTGTCATAGGCTATGCCTCCACGCCGGGTGTCGTGCATGGCAATGGCCATGTAGAGATTGTCGTACTCAGCGCAGTCGTATTCCACGTCAAAGCGGAAGGTATCCGAGCTCTTGCAGACCGAGGAAGTTACCGGATAGGCGCGCAGGAGGGGCACCTGAGCGCTGAGACCGGTTGGATATTCGTCCCCTTGCTTCTTGCCATCGGATTGCTTGTCAGGAGCCTTGAGATTCTCCAAGGTGTAGCGGTTGGCGACATCATCCTTGTCGCCATTGATCACCACATGGCCGTCCTTGATCAGGATCGCCCGGTCGCAGTACTTCTTCACAGCGCCCATGTCATGAGTGACCAGGATGACCGTCTTATTGGGATCCTTTTTGACCTCGGTGAAGTAATCATCGCATTTACGTTGGAAAGCCTCATCGCCGACGGCCAGAACCTCGTCCAGGATCAGTATGTCACCTTGGGCCTTGATGGCCACGGAAAACGCCAAGCGCACTTGCATGCCGCTGGAATAATTCTTCAGCTTCTGATCCATGAACTCGCCCAGTTCAGCGAAGTCCACGATGTCATCGTACATGGCATCAACCTCGCTGCGAGTAAATCCAAGCAGAGCTCCGTTCAGATAGACGTTCTCGCGGCCTGTCAGCTCCGGGTTGAAGCCGACGCCCAATTCGATAAAAGGCACCAGCTTGCCCGTATAGGAGATGCGACCACGTTCAGGATAGTAGATGCCCGAAATCAGCTTGAGCAGGGTCGACTTGCCACTGCCATTGCGCCCGACAATGCCAAAAAAGTCACCCCGATGCACCTGGAAGGACACATCCTGCAGCACCTGCTGCTCCTTGTATCCCTTGATCCCTCGGGTCCAGTTGATAAAGGCCTGCTTGAGTCCTGTGGCTTGTTCGGTAGGCAACCGAAAGACCTTGTCCACATGTTCCACAGACAGGACCACGGGCCGATCGTCTTTTTTCTGACGGATTGGTTCCCCAGCCTTGCTCATCACATCACCTCGGCGAATTTGCGATTGTACTTGCGGAATACGCTTACACCCAGGACTACCATGATCACAGTGAGCAGGATGGGGATCATGGTCACAAAGGGATTGCTGATCTGGTTCCATACAGTAGGAGTGGTTTCCGGAGCGATGAATGAGTGCCGGATATCCTGGATGGATTGCGCAATAGGGTTGAGCAAAAGCAGCTTGGCTACGACAGGACCCCACCAATGGTGGATTCCCGACACCGCCGTCAGCGGATAGATGACAGGGATGGAATAGAAGATTACCTGTTGCAGCACGTCCCAGATATGCGACACATCGCGGAAGTAGACATACATAGTAGACATGATCAGCGTGAATCCCAGGGCCAAAATATACAGCTGGAATACACTGACGGGCAGAAGCAGCACCCTCCAAGTGAAATGCACCCGACAGAAGATGGCAAAGATGAGAACCACGATCAGGTTGATACCGTAGCTGATCAGCGCCCCCATGGTAGCAGATACAACCACGATGTAATTGGGGAAATGCACCTTACGCAGGAGGTCGCCACGATCCACAATGGAACGCAGGCCTATGGAAGTTGACTCGTTGAAGAACTGCCAGGAGCTTATACCCAGAAGCAGCACGACAGGATAGGTCGGCGTGCCATCGGTCATCCTGAGGAATTTGGCGAAGACCAGATACATAACCACAAAGAGCATCAGTGGCTGCAGAACCGACCAGGCAACCCCAAGGAAGGATCCCTGATACCTGAGCTTGAAATCGGTCTTGACAAGCTCACGCAGGATAACCAATGAATAGTGGTATCGCTGGCGTAATCTATCTATGATGCTTCTCACAAGCGTACAGACTACCAAACAGCCGTGAAAGATATCCTTCTATCTCTGCATTCTCACAAATAACAACGGGTTGTTGATACTTCACAGCCACTGCCTCAGGTAGGCACCAGGCATTATCCTGTGACGTATTCATGTCATCTCGATGGGAGATCAGAGTGATGTCTCAACCGGAGAAGGTAACAAGCCGATCAGCTCGCAGCCTCAATATTGAACTCCTACGCATATTGGCAATGCTACTGGTTGTCTATTGCCATATGATCATCCACGTTGATTTTACTAACGGGATCTCGCGCATTGTATTGCCCATGTACCCAGGCTGGAAATCTGCGATCAGTTTCACTATCGTACAGTACGGCCAGGTTGGTGTTTCAATCTTCTTTATGATCTCAGGATACTTCCTCGTTAAGAAACACTTTTCGTGGAGGCGAATTTTCTCGACCTGGTTCCAGATGTTTCTCTACGCAGTTTTATGTCTAGTAATTGCATTCGTTGCCAAGCAATTTCTCACTCTGCCCTTTGGCACGAATGAGCTGCTGTCTGGTTCCCAGTCCTTGGATACAGTTCTATGGAGCTTATGCCCATTTTTGTACAATAGCTACTGGTTCATAGATGCGTATATTCTCATGCTTTTTCTTAGCCCATTTATCAATGCTACATATGCTCACATGTCCCAGAAGCAGGTTCTTGCGCTGATCGCACTTCTCATGTTCATTGGTACATGGCCCTTGTTTTTCAGTAGAGTTAATTACTGGAACAATGTAGTCTATGCCGTTCTGGGATATGCCATCGGCGCTTATATCCAGACCTACCGAGATTCATTGCGCGCCATATCAAATAGTGCACTGGCTATTTGTACAATCTTATGTACAGCACTCATGCTGGGATTTAATCATTTTGTTTTGTCAGGATCCCGCTGGGCGCAAAGACTGACATGGACTGGACAAATCCATCAGGGTCTGCAAATACTGCCTATCTGCATCGCCTTTTGTTTTTTTGTGGCAACTTGTCGGCTTCCGCAGCTTCGCCTTCCACACGTATGGAGTACTTTCCTACTGCAGGTATCAGCAGGGACCTTCGGTGTCTACCTCCTGCACGAGAACACATTCGGTTTCCGATTTGTCTGGGGAGCTGTTGCAGCATACCTACCAAACATATCCAGCAAGTCTGATTTTATTTTGACGTGTCTAGTTACAGGTTTGCTAACCTTCATAGTTCTTGACATTATCGCTATGCTGATCGATAGATTGCTTACCCATCCCCTTCGCAAATTCATCATTAACAAAACAAAGGGAACCAAATGACCATATATAAGGGTTGATTGAGCATCTCTTAAGCTGATCTTAATTGCTGATATTGCGTTCCTTGGTGAGTACTTCGGCAAACGGCAATGCAATCGTTAGCGCGAAAACGAACAGAAAGCTAAGTGTGTACCTAACCTGATGAGCTGGTAACAAAAATAAACTACACCAGGATACTACAGTAGGAATCAGATAACAAAGGTTCCTATAGCGCCTTATTGATATAGTAAGTCCTAATGCCAGCATAGGTAGCCATACAGTGTATAAAGCTTCGCTGCCTATAAAAGAAAACGGCGGGGTTTTATTCAATGCATTCGTTAACGGAATCGCAATCTTCCCTTGTGTATAACTTAGTCCGCATTCAGGATACTCAGTAAGAATCCGCGACCCACCTGCTTCCCACCAACCACAGCGAACGGGTCCGCTATAGTAATAGGTCTCTCCATATACAAATGGATTTATTAGATAAGGCACTGCAGCAATATAATCTTTCGGGTAGCGGAAAAACAGACGTATCCAAGTTAGAATAAAGTTTTTCCTGTCCGACGAACTAGCGTTCAGCCTATATCCATAGTGCTTGGCGTAATCAGCCGAATCAGCTTGCCAATATGGTTTTAAATGATCAATGTCGAGGACTCTGTCAATCGCCTGTCGATCGGATTTTGATAACTCATCTTGATGAAGTATCGCTACTTTCGATAGCTGTTGAATAGGGACGGAGATGGTCTCCTGGGGGCCTCCAGGTGCTATATCCAACGCGGGAAGCACCACCATGGGAACAAAACCAATCACTAGTGCAGCGGGCACGAGCATAGAAATCAAGAAAGCGGCGAACTGCTTCCTAATAACAATAATCGCTAATAGAAGTGACACTGTAGTAACATAAATTCCCAGCTTTTTTGTTAGACCTGAGAATAAGCCGAGCACAACAAGGCACAGCACTAGCCTCCATCCAATAGCATGGTTATTGTTACACCGATAAATCACTTCAAAGAAAGCCACCATCCATAGGAGAAAGATGGAAACCCAGGTTGAATCCTTGAGCACAATACTCATATACATAGGAAAGGCTGGCAATATTGCTGCCAGACACCAACAGGCACAAATGCAGGAATCTGGAAGATTCGTTCGTTTTTTAATCCATATCAGCGATACAACTATCGCAAGGGCCGCTACTATACTTTGCAACACTATAAGAATACGAAAACCCAGAACTTCTTGACCAAGCCATAGCCCAAGTTCATCAAATAATCCATATAGATAAGTATCAAAAAAAGGGTGATGATCCTGTCCCACATATCCCGGTAGTTCAGCCATCGTCATGGGATCCCAAACATGCCCGGTGCGAAACTGAACTAGCTGCACCATGGAATCCACACCTATAATCGCCGGACCCTGAATTACGAGCATGGGTAACCAGCAAAGAACCATAGCCAAGGTAGCCACGGTCATGTGCATAGGTTTGCCGTCAAAGAAACGAACTCCCCTTTCCCAGATACTGAGGTTGGTAGGAGGGATAGCGGTTGAAACTTCGCCTGTGTTTCTACACTCAACTAAGTCAGCTGCTTTACGCATTAGCCAACAAATAATAACAGCAAGAGTAAAGCCAATTGTCAACAATTGGATACTGGCGACCATCCAAAAGATCGGCTTGTGCCACTTTGGCACACCACCCACATAATTCGGAAAACTGTTGAAAGATACATTAGGCAGTTTCATCAGACGCGGCACAACAATTGAAAGAGCCAAGAAGAAAGAAAGAATCACAGAAATCAGCTGGTTTCTCTTTCCTACACGTTTAAAGTTTGGATAAATCCGATAAAATAAGGCACCGAGACATGCAGCAAGGGCGATAGAACCAGCTGGGCCAAACTGTGCAATTGAATCCAAACCTTTGGCTGTTAAATTGGCAAAGCTATCGAACGCCGCCGAATCCACGTTCCTAAACGCCAAAGACTGGGCACAAAGGATCCCTACGGCCACAGATAAAAGACAGCGCAACTTCTGCACGCATGGCCTGTTTGCTTTGCTGGTCATTAGTCTCTCCGAATTACTTACAACTGCGGATAATCAATTGATGGGTTGAACCTTATAGCTTCAATCATCTTGCAGTACATCTGACGGCGCAGTTTCTTATCCACTCCCCCGGACCGCATGGAATACCAAACCTGGGCGCAAAAGAGCAGATAATGGACCAGGCTCTTGTGATGCAGTCTGTAGGACCCTTGATTGCGGATACCATAGGCGAACTTCCAGGCGTTCTTCTCGTTGATCATAGAGAAATTGACCCCCTTGTTCTCACCCATATCGTGCACCACTACGCTATCGAGAACCTGAACACCAGGGCAGTCTCTGGTGATACGCAGAGTGTACTCGGCATCGTCAAACCAGATGAAGTACTCCTTGTATGGCAGACCGTAGGCTTCCATGACCCAACGTGGGATGAGCACGGACACGAAGGACGCCTGATTGATCAGCACCAGATCCCTGAGCCCCATGGCACGCAACCGACCCCAGTCCCAGGTAGGCACAGGATTGTTCATTTCTGAAATGGTTCCGTCGATGTATTTGATCAGGGAGCAGGCAAAGGGAATATCCGGGCTTAAAGCCTTGGTGGCTTGTTCATAGCCTCCGAGCAACTTCTCCAAGGCATCCGGCTCAGGATATCCGTCATCATCGAAGATCCACACGTAGTCGAGACCCATCCGGTAGCCCTCGCGCATGCCAGCAGAGAAGCCGCCTGCCCCGCCGACGTTCTTGGGCAAAGTGACAATGCGAAGCTCCACCTTCCCTTCCAAGGGGAACGCGTCCTGATATTCATGCAGGTAATCCGCAGTCCCATCCGTCGAAGCATTGTCGACGATAATCAGGAACCTGGGCAGAAAGGTCTGGGACTCCAGAGAGGCCAGAACCTTCTTCAGCTTTTCCAGACGGTTGAAAGTGACGACGACAGCGGCCACATTCTTCCGGTTATCTACAACATTCATCACTGCGCCCATTCTCCCAACATCCGGGTGAAGAAGGAGTCAGCCGACTCCTTCCTTGAAAACTCCTGAAGACGTTCCAGCTCCACCGTCCACAACCGTCTGCGATCCTGCTCATGATCATCCATTCTCAGCAAGGAACGGACCGATTGACGGACCAGCCCCAGTGATTGCCGAGGCAACAGCCCCTGGACAGGAACCAGCGTCGATTGAGAACCGACATCAGCGCTCAACACCGGCATGCCCCGACTGATTGCCTCAATGGTTGTAAGAGTAATACCCTCATTGATTGAGGTGATCACCAAAGCATCTGCCCAATCATATGTCGCCGAAACCGGCTGAGAGACATCACGACGTTCCACTACATGGCTCAGGCCATATTTCTCCAGGAGTTTACGTACCTCCAAGTCCATATCGCCGCTACCATGCATGATGAACCGAAAACGACCTGGGAAACGACGTTCCATTTCCTTAGCGACATTGATAAATGCCTCCGGGCGCTTCTGCCTGGTCATTCTTCCCACAAAAGCGACATGGAAGACGCCCTGTTGCACGCGGTCCTTGTACCTTGGATGCATCTGATCGGCAGTCAGACCAACCAAGGGCGCCATGACCACCTTTTTCGCCGCTATGCCATGATGATTTACCAACCAATCCTGCAGTTGAGGCGAAATAACATGGTGCAGATCAATATAAGGGTCGCGGCTCACGCTCTGGTTGGGATAGCCACCCCGGTCGTGGTATTCAAGAATATGTAAGGAATCGACAATGAACGTATGCGGATAGTACCGCTTGATCCACCAGAGCCGGTCATACATCCACTGATTGTGATGAATCATAACGCCCCGGATATTGTACTGCTCAAACAGAGCCCTGAGCAGCGGCACGTCGCCGATGCCTTCCTGCGCAGGAAAAGTCAGATTGATGACGAGGGCATCATCCAAATCCTCGTCGACAATCCATGGCTGATGACTGTCATTGTTGGTGATGACGATAGGCAATAGTCCCGCTTTACGAGCCAGAGCTACTGTTTCCATGGCCCAACGCTCGGCTCCCCCAGGCTGCAGCCAATGCATAGCAATAATGACAGCTTTCGGATCCGAAGAGTCCGGTTGTCCAGGTTCGATGGGACTGCCGGGATGATGCACAGCCCCATGAGCGAACAGGTCGCTGGTTGAATCGGGACGATAAATCTCAATAGCCTGGTATCCAGCTTTCTCACGACTACGCCGGAGCAATTCGCGAACTTGATCAAATAGAAGAGGAAAATGCAGCTCGCAGTAGTTGTAGATCTGGTTGCGCATAGGCAGCCGAGAGGATAGATTCCGGGCCTTGACTGTCATATCAGTAGCATCGTCCGGGGTAAGCAACACGTACCGTTCATTCCAGTCAACCAATTGGTGGTGCTGGTCAAAATAGTGAGGAGCAAAGGCTGTCTTAGGCTTAGATGTTGACCTGGCTTTGAATTCGACTACAGGTTTAAGTCCGGCTCCTTTAGTTAGAGAACCGCTCAAAGTCGACGCGTCAGTCAAGCGGGGATACTGCCAGTCTTCACCCATATAGATCTTATAGAGCAGTTCTCGACCAGGCTGCATCAACGAATGATAGTTGACTGCTGAAATAACCAATCGACGTTGCCGTTTGCTCAAGCCATCAAGTTGCTTCCAGGCATCAGATCCAGTTTCAAATAGCTGCTGCATGTGGTCTATGCTAACCTGAGCGCGGTACGCGGATTGAGCGTACCTCTGCTATTGCCCACAAATTTCATAATCCCATATCCACCTCAATCTGAGAATCCCTATATGTATAGTATTAATCATGAAGCCTGCCTTGGAAGAAGTCACCATTGCCGTTCTCTTACCCTGCTACAACGAGGAACAGACAATAGGAAAAGTCGTCGACGACTTCCACAAAGCACTTCCAACGGCGACCATTTACGTCTATGACAACAACTCTACAGACAAGACAGCTTCCATAGCGCAATCCAAGGGCGCAGTAGTCCGACCGGAACCGCGCCAAGGTAAAGGCAATGTCATACGGGCCATGTTTGAAGATATCGATGCCGACGTGTATGTCATGGCCGATGGCGACGACACCTATCCTGCAGAAAGTGCTCCCGCCATGGTCGATAAAATCCTCGAGGGCTATGACATGGTGATAGGCGACAGGTTGAGCTCAACCTACTTCCAGGAGAACAAAAGACCCTTCCACAACGTCGGCAACAGATTAGTCCGTTCGGCAATCAACGGCATATTCCATGCGCGCGTCAAGGATATTATGACGGGATACCGAGCTTTTTCGTTCACCTATGTTAAGTGCTACCCGATTCTGTCTCATGGATTCGAAGTGGAAACGGAAATGACCATACACAGTCTAGATAGGAATCTACGGCTGTATGAAATGCCCGTTCAGTACCGTGACCGTCCTAAAGGCTCCCACAGCAAACTCAACACTGTAGGCGATGGGGTCCGCGTACTTTCCACCATTTTCAGAATGATCAGGGAGTACAAGCCTCTTCCCTTCTTTGGAGGCTGCGGTTTGCTGATAGACTTGGTCGGTTTCGGTTTTCTCTTGTCGGTTATGCTTGAATTCTGGCACACAGGATCGGTTCCGCGTATTCCTACCCTCATAGGATCAGTGCTGTTAATCCTGGTCGGTTTGTTATCCATCATCGCCGGCATTATCCTCGACATTTTAGCAAAAAACGACAGAAGAGCCTATATTCATACTTCAAACTTATTCGCATATCTTCACCGTCATCAGCAAAAGCGCAAGGCTAGCCACAACGAGCAGTGACACTGGTCAATACGACAAATCGCCTAATGGTTTTTAATCAGATAGGGCTGACCTGAATCAATGCTGCCTGTTCTTGGGACAGCACAAGAAGATCGCCCGGGGCAGAGCCGGATCTGGATTGCGTATCCGACAGACTTACGGCTAGTTCATCACCAGCCTGCCGACTTTTCACCTGCACCAGACAACCAGGTCCTATATGGTAATTGCTGAGTGTGCGCAGCATTCGTGGATCCTCATCGCTGACTCGTTGCACACGTACAGTCAAACCAGCAGCTACTTCTGAAAGAGGCCTTGTGGTTGTAGGCAAAAGGGGGAGATCCCCCTCTGCCGAAGGTATAAGATCACCGTGTGGATCCGCAGTGGGGTGTCCCAGATATTCGTCGATGCGGTCCACCATCTTGTCAGAGACGGCGTGCTCAAGGCTGTCCGCCTCCTCATGCACCTCATCCCATCCGTAACCGAGGACCTGCACCAGGAAGGTCTCCAGCAGCCTGTGGCGTCGAACCATAATGACCGCATAGCGACGACCGGTCTCAGTCAGCTCCACCTTGCCGTAAGGCCTGTGAGTGACCAGACCGGCATCGACCAGACGCCCCAGCGCACCCGAGACCGTCGACTGTTTCATGCCCGTCCTTTCGGCCACCGCAGTGGGCTGGACAGGGCCCTTGTCCCATTCCTGAAGGTCCCAGATGACCTTGAGATAATCCTGGGCGCTGGAAGACAGTTCGGCAATTCCCATGTTCCACAGTCTATAGCACAGATCCATGGCGCGACCCGCGAGCAAACCCTGCAGGCATATTTTGAGATTGTCACAGATCACCTCTGGTATTCTTCATCAAGCGCCATTAGACTTCGAAGGGTCGAAGTCTATAGACAGCCGCGCGACCGCCATGGTCCAGAATCAAGGAAGGTGACATGCCGAACACTCAGACCCGACCCGCCTCAGGGTCCGCCAGCCCAGCCGGATCCGAAGTCAGGACTCCGCCGTCCAGTCGGCAGCACCAATCCCATCCCATTATCGAGACGGCCAACGGGCGCTCCCTGGAAGAGATCAACGCCACAATCTCCGTGCCCAACTCAACCTCCTCCTTCTGGAAGAATCTGGCAGCCTTCTCCGGCCCGGGCGCTCTGGTGGCAGTCGGCTACATGGATCCAGGCAACTGGATCACCTCCATCGGCGGCGGCGCCCAGTATGGCTACCTGCTCATGAGCGTCATCCTCATCTCCAGCCTGATCGCCATGATGCTGCAGTACATGTCGGCCAAGCTGGGAATCGTGACTGGTCTGGACCTGGCCCAGGCCACCCGCCAGCACACCAGTCGCCGGCTCAGCTTCGTCCTTTGGATCTGCACGGAGCTGGCTGTGATGGCCACCGACATCGCCGAGGTGATCGGCGGAGCCATCGCCCTGAAACTGCTCTTCGGCATTCCGCTGATCCTGGGCGTGACGCTGACCGTGCTGGATGTGCTCATCCTCCTGCTGCTGACCAAGATCGGCTTCCGGCGCATTGAGGCCATCGTGGCTACGCTGATCATGGTCATCATGGTGGTCTTCCTCTACGAGGTCTTCCTGGCCAAGCCTGACATGCCCGCGGTCTTCCGTGGGTTCATCCCCGACAAGGCCATCCTGGGCAACGGCCAGTTGACCATGGCTCTGGGCATCGTGGGCGCCACGGTCATGCCTCACAACCTCTACCTGCACTCATCCATCGTCCAGACCCGCGACTTCGACCGGAGCGACGACCGTCAGGTTGCCAACGCGGTCCGTTTCGCCACCTGGGACTCCAACATCCAGCTGTCCGCCGCCTTCGTGGTCAACTGCCTGCTGCTGGTGCTGGGTGCAGCCATGTTCTTCGGACACGGCGAGGGGCTGGATACCTTCACCGCCCTGTACAACGCACTGGGCGACAAGACCATCGCCGGGCCGGTCGCCTCCGGTCTGCTCTCCACCCTCTTCGCTGTGGCCCTGCTGGCCTCCGGTCAGAACTCGACCATCACCGGCACTCTGACCGGACAGATCGTCATGGAGGGCTTCATCCGCATGAGGATTCCTCTCTGGCTGCGCAGGCTGGTCACCCGTGTGATCTCCATCATCCCCGTGCTGATCTGCACCATCGCCTTCGGCGGCAAGGAGTCCGCCCTGGATAATCTGCTGGTCTACTCCCAGGTCTTCCTGTGCGTGGCCCTGCCCATATCCATGATCCCCTTGGTCTGGTTCACCTCCTCCAAGAAGATCATGGGCAAGTATGCCAACCCTCGATGGATGGCCTTCCTGGCCTGGATTGTCGTGGCTGTCCTGACCGGGCTCAACCTCCAGCTGGTCATCCAGGATGTGGGCGAATTGATACAGATGCTCTGAGCACCAGTGCTCTGATGAGAGCCGTCGCCGTTTGCCGATTGAATGAGGCATCGTCGGCGGCTCTCTTGCAATTCCGCCCGCACCAGACACATCACTCTTTGTCGTCATGAGCATCTTGCTCGATTAGTGACATATCTGACTCTCGCTCAGCGCGCATATCCACCAACTCCATCCCCAGTCAGATACGGTGGAGAATAGCAGGATTTTATCAAGAGTCCTGTCATCAGCGATCGAGTGGTCAACCAGGAGCTGGGTCGCAGACCTGGCCAGCTTGGGACTGTCAATCGCAAAACTCATAGAGGTCAGAGGAATCGAGCAGACATGAACGACAAACTTACTACCAACGAAGGGCAGCCCTGGGCAGACAACAACCATAGCCAGACGGCGGGCACCCGCGGGCCCATCCTCATGCAGGACTACCAGCTCCTCGAAAAGCTGGCCCACTTCAACCGCGAGCGCATACCAGAGCGCGTAGTCCACGCCAAGGGGGCTGGGGCCAAGGGAACCTTCACCTTGACCAAGGACATGAGCGCCTACACCAAGGCCGACGTATTCAACGGAGCCGGCAAGACCACGCCCATTCTGCTGCGCTTCTCCCAGGTGGCCGGCGAATCCGGCTATCCCGACACCCTGCGTGACGTGCGCGGTTTCGCCCTGCGCTTCTACACGCAGGAGGGCAACTACGACGTGGTGGGCAACAACACGCCCATATTCTTCGTCAACGACCCCCTGAAGTTCCCCGACTTCATCCACTCGCAGAAGCGCGACCCGGCCACCCACCTGCGCAGCCAGGAGATGCAGTGGGACTTCTGGTCGCACTCCCCCGAGTCTGTCCACCAGGTCACCTATCTGATGGGCGACAGGGGCAACCCTGCCAGCTACCGGAACATGAACGGCTATGGAAGCCACACCTTCAAGTGGGTCAATGCGAAGGGCGAGCAGTTCTGGGTCAAGTACCACTTCCTGAGCGAGCAGGGCGTGAAGAACATGACCGATGAGACCGCCGCCAAGGTTGCCTCCGAGGACACGGACTTCCTCCTGCACGATCTTTACGATGCCATCGACCGGGGCGACTACCCCAAGTGGAAGGTCTGCGTGCAGATCCTGCCCTACCAGGAGGGCCTGGACTACAAGGACGATATCTTCGACGTGACCAAGGTGGTCTCCAAGAAGGACTATCCGCGCATTGAGATAGGCGAGTTCGTGCTGGACACCAACCCGACCAACTATTTCGATGATGTAGAAGAGGCGGCCTTCTCCCCCGCCAACTTCGTCCCCGGCATCGAGCCGTCGCCCGACAAGCTCCTGCAGGGCCGGCTATTCGGATACAAGGACGCCGAGCGTTACCGTCTGGGTGCCAACTACGAACAGCTGCCCATCAACCGCCCGGTCAACGAGGTCCACAACTACGAGCGCGATGGGTTCATGTCCCAAGGCCAGGATGGATCGGTCAACTACGAGCCCAACAGCAAGGGCGGCCCCGTAGAGGACAACGATGCCCGGATGCATGGCGATGCTGTCCAAGGGCAAACCGAGTACTCCCGTCCCTACGACAAGGACTATTACTCTGCAGCCGGCCGTCTCTACAGGCTGATGAGCCCGGAAGAGAAGGACCGCCTGATCCAGACCATCAAGAACACTCTGGGCTCTGTCGATGACCAGGAGATCCAGGTTCTCGAGACCAGGCAGTTCTACCAGGCCGACCCGGATTACGGCCAGCGCGTGGCTGAGGCTCTTGGCCTTTCCATGGATCAGATCAAGTAATACAGCAACAGGGCGGGAACTGCCGGCGACACGTCTGAACTGGCCTGCAATCCCCGCCCTGTGTTACTATTTCCTAGTTGCCTTGATAAGGGTCACGTAGGCTACGACCCCGTTCATTGCAGCCTTGGAGGATTCGCCTAGTGGTCTATGGCGCACGCTTGGAAAGCGTGTTGGGTTCACGCCCTCACGAGTTCGAATCTCGTATCCTCCGCCAGAGGAGTCTTGGACAGTGGCCCAGGACTCTTTTTGTACGCACAATATCGACATTGCCATTCTTTGCGCTGTCGATCCTCTTGATCTTCCACTTTGTTTGATCTTATCCGTTCGTTTAATATAGTAAGCTAGGCGGTCTTGTTGCCAGAAGAGGCCTCATCACCTAAGTGCCTCGCAAGACAGTGATGTCCGGAGGCGACCAGACGCTGCGAGCATGGGCGAGACAAAGAAAGTTCAGGGCCATATCTTTGAAGACTTACTGCAAATGCAGGCGAGGATACACTCAGGCCCGTCACCAGTTACAAGTTGGCACCCGTGCATCTTTGCAACAGGTGGGCTTACTCAAGCGAACCACCTGTCGCTTCCCCGTGAGGTTCGAGACCGGGGCAGAGCGGGGACTTGACGCATGAGCGACACCATCAAAACATGCCTACGCAATGCGGCCATTGGAGTCCCCCTATTATTTCAGAGCATTCTTTTTAACGTCATGTTCTATTGCGACTCCTTCCTGCTCGGCTTTGTCGGCGAGCACGAGGTGTCAGCAGTCTCGGCAGGCTCTCAAGTCATCTGGTTGTATGAAGCCCTGATAACATGTCCAGCCTACGTCTGCGGGACTATAGTCGGCAGACTTGAAGGAGCAGGCCGAAGATCAGAGATACGCACTGCTATATCGAGATGTTTCGCCTTTACCGGTGCTCTTGTTTTGATCGTGGGTTCGGGACTCTTCATAACATCACAAACCGTTTCTTTTGCAATGATTCATAATCCGGATGCCGCAGACATGATGACCATCTATGTCAGGTGGGCCACTGTCGCATTTGCCTTAAGCACCTTGGGCACGGTCGCAGAATATGCCCTTCAGAATATGAGAGAGCAGAGGAAAGTATTATCTATCTACATCTGCGAATTCGCGATTAAACTGTCAGCTTCGGTCTTCTTCCTTTTCTATATGCATCTCGGCATTTTTGCCATCATCTCGGGAATGCTGCTATCAAAAGTGGCAAGAGTCGTGATGTTGCTTTTCACGCTCTTTCGTAAGATGCGTGGATTGGCCTCCGCCAGGGGACATGCCTATGAATACTCGTGGCAATCCTATACGAAGCAGTGCGTGCCGCTTGGCCTTTCAGTATTGCTGTGGAACATATCCACCATCATCATCTCTTCGAGCTTCGGCAGACTCGATATTGCCGCGTATACTGCATATGCGTTATTGAACAATGCCGTGTACATCATCCTTATTCCCACTGAGGCATATACAAAATCACTGGCAGTTCTGGTGGCCCGGCTGATAGGTGCCTCTTCTGGGCTAAGCCCTGAGTACGTCCACAGTAGACTGCAAGTTATGCGATCTGCAAATGTGGTGATCGGCGTCTTATCAGTTTGCATTTCGTACATCTATATAAGCGTCATACCTTTGATGCAACCAGGCATCAGCACAAGGGTGTGGTCGCAGGTGCATGTAATCGTTCTGCCCTTTTTGGGATATATCGCCTGCAAGAGCATAACTGATTCGATTACCGAGGGCTTCCTTCGCCCCGTATTGGATAACGCTTTTCTCTTCCTTGTCGAATTCCTGGCCTTGCCCTGCACAATAGTCGTTTTCTACGTCCTCAGCATTTCCCTGCTTGACGGATTCTGGTATCTCTTCGGGCTTGAGTTATTCAGGATGTTGCTGGTCTGTGCCCGAGAAGCAGTCTGGGTCCGAAAAGGGCTGCCAAATGCTACAAAAGACGATGGATAAGTTAATTCCCTTATTTTCGTCGTCTCTTATGTATACGTGTCTGGGGATCTGCAATGAATCTCTTAATTCTTGTATTCTCCGGCAACAAAGGTTCTCTTCGCCGATCCAGAATCCTGTTCGCATTAGGCAATTATGCAGTTGGCGTTTCCAAGAGTTTTAAGTATCAAATTATGACCGATGTATGTATCCCTGCTCGTTGGCATTATGAGCCAATCGCTGTCAGCAATGGCCCCTGCTTTGAAAGCGAAAAGATATCTTTCTTACTCATTCTCAGTTTTATGCCGCTTAAGGAAAAGTGAGGCACACAGGCCGATTAGGGCTACGAGCATAAGGAAGATGAAGGCCCACTGGTAGCCCTGGTCGAGAGCTTGGGCTGGAGTGGCTCCGCTGAGACTGCCGTGCTGAGCGCCGATGGTGACGATCATCATGGCTGCAGCTGTACCCAGCGAGCCTCCCACCTGGCGGACAGTCGAAGCAGCAGCGTTGCCGTGGGCTGTGAGTTCTGCGGGCAGTGCGTTGATGCCCTCGGTGAAAGTGGTCATCATGACCAGTGCCACTCCTGCCAGGCGCAGAGCATAAGAGGAAGCGATCACAATAAGACTGGTAGTGGTGCCAAACCATATCATCGGCAAGGTTCCGGCCAGCAGCACCGTGTACCCCAAAAGGGAAATCTTCCTCGCTCCGATTCTTTGATAGATCAGACCAGAGAGAGGGTTGAATATGCCCATGACAATGGCTCCCGGCAGCATGACCAGACCAGAGGTGAGCGCGCTTGACCCGCGCGTATTCTGGAGGTACAGGGGAAGCACCAGCTCCACCCCTACCATGGCAATGTTGCTCAAGGTGCTGAGCAGACTGGTCAGGTTGAAAGTAGCGTTCGTGAAAACACGCAAATTCACCAGTGGCGACTCCAGACGCAGCTGGCGCCGGCAGAACAGGATTACTACCAGCACGCCAGCAAGCAGCAATCCCAAGTCAAGCACTGACGCACCACCCGCGTCCCCTATGGCGGACAGGGCGTACAGAATGAGCCCGAAACCCAGGCAGGAATATACCACGGAAGACACGTCCAGCCGGGTTCTCACCTGGTGGTTGACCGTGTAGACCAGGAAAAACGACGCCACCAGGATCGCGGCGCTCAAGGCAGCAAGCAGCACAAACAAGGCCCTCCAGGACCAGTGCTCCAAAACAAGCCCTGAGAGCGTAGGGCCAACCGTAGGACCCAAGGCCACCACCAGGCCCACCACGCCAAGGGCCACACCGCGCCTGTCAGGCGGGAAAAGCAGCAGTACCACATTCTGAATGAAAGGCATCAGCGATCCAGCGGCCACAGCCTGGATGATTCTGCCCACCAACAGCAGCGGGAAATGCCCTTCGGAGAAGATACAGACCAGGGAGCCAGTCAAAAAAATAGCCATCATGGCCATGAAGGTGTGCTTGGACCGGAAGTTGGAAAACACCCAAGCCGATACAGGTATCATCAGCCCCACGACCAGCAGATAGGAGGTGCTCAGCCATTGAGCAGTGGATTGGGGCACACGGAACTCCGACATGATGGTGGGCAGAGCATTGTTAAGGAAAGTCTCCGCCATCAAGGCCAGGAAAGCCCCTGCTAAAAGCGTGCCCATCATGGCAGTGCGATTTCCCTCAGCCCCGCCCTGGCTGCCTTCCTCCCTGCCGCCATCCTTATTCATACCGCATCCTCCCCGTCTTTCACCGACTCAGTCCGAAGCCTGCATGATCCAACTAGAAGCAGATCAGGATTCCATGTTTCTAATGATCCGTTCCAGGTAGCCGACCAGCCGTCTGCTCTCCTGCTCATCGAGCCCAGACAGGGCAAGTTTGCCCGTGGCCTCCAATGCATGCCGGATCTCCACCTGGTGGGCGTTCAGCTCCTTGCGCGCCTGCCCGGTGAGCTCAAGAACCATTTGACGTCGGTCATCAGCCTGCGGCTTTGCCGTCAACCATCCTGCCTTGACCAGCCGTTTGACAACCCCCCGAACCGTAGGATGACTCAAACGGAACCTGTCGGCAACCGTCTTCTGCGTCACCTCCAGGCCCTCCTGCTCATACAGGTAATAGACCATGACAAACTGAGGACCAGTCAGATTGGGAAAGATGCTCCGCACACACTCGTTCATATGCTTCTCCAGCAGGGTGTTGGCTATTTTGACCAGTCCCTCCGGCCGCTTCTCCGAGAGCTCCAAAAGATACCACCTCTCCAAAATGTAGCATGCTACATTCTTGACAAAGAAAGCCTAGCTGTCAAATCGAGGAAATACAAGAACCTATTCATCAACGTTCTTAATACTGGAGGCTCGAGCAAAAGAAGAGCCTTGGCTCAGCCTCTCCGACCGGTGGGCATGCTGGTTTACCTAGCATTTAGGCCTCAGTATCGTCGTTCTGCATAGCCGATTGGCTAAGCAATACTGATAGGATGATAAGTTGACACTCCATCCCACCGCCGCTGTCAACAAATCACGAGCCTTTAGTCCAATAGACCTCCTTTACCTTGGAGCGACCAACAGAGAAAATTGCTAAACCGCATCAAGAGATCCACCAGGCAGACACACGCCTACTCTCATGCAAGAAGCTCTTTCAACAACACAAGGCCAATATTGAACCTCCTGAGACGTGGCTTCATCAGTCGATACAGTCAGACAAGAACAAATTCAGAGAAAGGCAAGCTATCCGGGCAATAGATAGTTTCCGATATGATATAGTTTCTATAATGAAATCAAATAATCCGTCCTCCCTCTACGATGCTCTCATGTATCTGCAGTGCGAATTCGTAGCAGAGCGCAACAGGGTCAACCCGGGAAATATCACCTGGCAGCAGTTCGACATTCTCACCGTTCTGCGCACGGGAGCGTTCATGCCCTCACAGATTGGCCAACGGCTCGGCATGAGACGATCCAAGGTCTCCAAGAACCTCAGCACGCTGCGCGATCTCGGATACATCAGGCAGGTGCCTGACGCCCACGACCGGCGAGAGCTGGAGACCAATCTGACCCAGGATGGCCGGGACATGCTTGACATCATCGATCAACAGCATAAAACCCTTGAGGAAGATGCCCGACAGGTCTGGTCCAAAGACGAACAGGAAGAGTTCGCTACTCTTGCCAACAGGCTTATCAACAAGCTACGCCAGGAGCGAGTCGCCCGATGAGGACCGAGTGCATTCTTATTGATCAGGCCTCCACGCACAACCTCAAGCAAGTCTCGCTGGCCATACCCAAGAGGGCCATCACCGTGGTCACCGGCCTGTCGGGTTCAGGAAAGTCGTCTCTTGTGTTTTCCACGCTGGCAGCCGAATCACAGCGCATGATCAATCGCAGCTACAGCTCCTACATTCAGCAGCTCCTGCCCAAGTATGAGCCTGCGGAAGTCGCCCGAATCGACAACCTGCCCTTCTCCATTGTCGCAACCCAAAAGCAGCTCTCGGGCAATGCTCGCTCAACCGTAGGCACCTACACTGATATCTACACTGCCCTGCGCCTGCTATTCTCCCGCATGGCCCAGCCATTCATCGGGTACTCCATGACATACTCCTTCAACAATCCTGCGGGAATGTGCCCGACCTGCCAGGGCCTGGGAACTATACGCAGCCTAGTGCTTGATCGCCTGCTCAACGTGGATCTCTCACTGAATCAGGGCGCCATCAACTTTTCCACCTTCCAGCCGGGCGGCTGGAGACTGACCAGGTATACAGATTCAGGCTATTTTGACAACAACCTGCCCCTATGGGAGTGGACCAGCGGCGACCTTAGCTTTCTGCTCTATGGCAAAAAGCAAAAACCGGCACACCCTAGTCCCAACTGGCACAAGACGGCCATGTTTGAGGGATTGGTGCCCCGAATCACCAAGACCTTTATCAACCAAAACGCCGACAAATACCAGCATGAGCTCGAGCAGGTTACACGAATCGCCCAGTGTCCTGACTGCCAAGGGGCCAGGGTCAACGCCAAGGTCCGCTCAGCCAAGATCGGCGGACTGAACATAGCTGACTGTTCTGCCATGAGCGTGGCTGACCTGCAGGACTGTCTGGGAAAAATTCATGACGATCAGGCTGACACCATTCTGCAGGACCTGAAGCGCAAGATAGTCAACCTGATAACGGTTGGTCTGGGCTACTTGAGTTTGGGGCGTGGCACCTCTACGCTTTCCGGAGGAGAGGGACAGCGTCTGAAAATCGCCAACTGCCTGAACAGCCCTTTGAATGATGTTCTCTACATCTTTGACGAACCGAGCGTTGGCTTGCATCCCCATGACCTGACTGGGATCAAGAAAATCTTCAAGGGCTTGCGGAACAAGGGCAATACGGTGGTGATCGTGGACCATGACCCCGAGCTCATCGCCATCGCTGGCCATATCGTCGACATGGTGCCAGGAGCAGGCACGGAAGGCGGACAGATCATCTTCGAGGGAGACCACCAGTCTCTGTTGGAAAGCGGCACAGCCACGGGCAGAGCCCTGTCAGATCCAGGCATAGTAAACGAACCGGCAGCGCCTGCACAAGGATTCTATGCAATAGACAAGGTCACTGCCCATAACGTCAGAGAAGCCCGCGCCAAAATACCCAGGCATATGCTGACTGTGGTGACCGGAGTGGCCGGCTCAGGTAAGAGCACGCTGATCAGGGAAGGCTTCATGGCTCAGCACGATGCCATACTCCTGGATCAGAAGCCGATCAAGGCCAGTGGACGCTCCAACCTGTTGACCTACTTGGGTGTCTTCGACCCGCTGCGTAAGACCTTCGCCAAGGCCACAGGCGAATCCCTTTCGCTCTTTTCATTCAACGCTGCTGGAGCCTGTCCGGTTTGCAAGGGCAAGGGAGTCGTCACCCTGGATATTGCTTACATGGGTGATACCAGCACTGTCTGCGAAAGCTGCCATGGAACCAGGTATTCAACGCAGGCTCTGTCTGCCAGATATCGCGGTTTCAGCATTGCTCAGGCGCTGAAACTGACTGCCAGCGAAGCTATGCACCAATATCGTGAAGTGCTGGGGCCAGCCATGAAGGCACTGGAGGACGTCGGGCTGACTTACCTATCCATTGGGCAAGCTCTCGATACGCTCTCAGGCGGTGAGTTGCAACGCCTCAAACTGGCCAAGCTGCTCAAAGACGGAATTCGTGAGACCTTGATTTTGGATGAGCCCACCAGTGGCCTGCACGAATCCAATATCCTGCAGCAGATTGCGCTCTTGCGCAAACTCATCGCAAGCAAAGGACTCACTATCATCGCCATAGAACACAACCTTCGCTTCATAGGTCAGGCTGACTGGGTGATCGACATGGGCCCAGGAGCCGGGAGCGCGGGCGGCAAGGTGCTGTTTGAAGGGGCTCCTCTTGCACTGATGCGCCGCAATGACACTCCCACAGCCCGAGCCATGAATGCCTATTTCGGCTTTATCAAGGATGCAGCAGTGCAACCATAAGCAGCTGCATTCAGATCAACAAGAGTTCAGCAGTCCTGCAGGCGGCGCTTCTGCCTGCCATCCTGATCGAAATTGTCATCATCCAGCCAGGTCTCCAACCGCTCTTTTACGGCCGGCCATTCACTCTCAGTTATGGAAAACCAATCCGTATCCCGAGTTCGGCCCTTGTAGACCATGTCGTTTCTGAAACGGCCTTCAGCCTTGAATCCCAGCCTCAGCGCAGCCGCCCGGGAGGGCGCGTTGAGGCTGTCGCACTTCCACTCGTATCGGCGATAGCCCAAGTCCTCGAAGACATGCCGAGCCATCAGATACTGGGCTTCAGTTGCCTGTCTGCTTCTCTGCAACTCCCTGGTATAGATGACATGGCCCATCTCGACGCTTCCCATATCCGCCCGAATCCGCATCAAGGCATACATGCCCAACAGATCCGACGAATGATCAAGCTTCACCAGCTCCCGTAAATCCGTATCCTCCCCGCCCGCAAGCCGTCCAATACCAAGATCGGATGTGGAGGGCTTACGCAGAATGGCAAAGAAGAGAGGATCCCGGCTTGCAATCATGGATGCAAAGCCTGAGTCGAATGCTGGTCTATCGGGGTAGAGATCGTGGGTGCTATAGGTCATGATGGATTCGTCGCATTCCGGACTGAAAATCCGCTCATAGAAGGCATCACCTTGGTTTTCGTCCAAGGGCACTACCAGAACGGTCCTGCCAGTCAAGTTGACAGGCTCCGGCATCATGGCCCCGGCAAACGAAATCGCATCCCCAATAGGTTGACCAAACTCATTGGTCCTCATACCCGCATCTCCTCCCTTGGAACGATGCCCGCTCCGTCATCGTACGGAAGAGGTGGCCCCAAAAGCATCAGCTATAACTCCGTACAATCCTGGCACTTAGGCTACCAAGCAAACACCCAAAAAGTCCGTATGGATCCGCCTCACGCAACCACGTATGATCACCCTTGCTACCTCCTTATCATCTCGTGCACAAAATGCTGATTCGCCGCCATATTTGTCCACATGCATTCAAGCTGGAGGACCGACGCATCTGCGAGAATTAGACTGATACGCACGAGGAAATGATCGAGGAGCTCCATCCGGTATTCCCTCTGCCTACCGTCAGCATCGACCAAGGGAGTGATCACCATGTCCAAGGCTTTGATCGTCGTGGATGTTCAGCCGACCTTCTGTGAAGGAGGTGAGCTGGGAGTCGAGGGCGGCAACGCCACAGCCGGCAAAATCGCCGACTACGTCCACAGCCATGCCGGGGACTACGCTTACATGGCCACCACCCAGGATTGGCACATCGAGCCTGGATCTCACTGGTCCGATCACCCGGATTTCGTGGACACCTGGCCCAAACATGGGGTAGCCGGCTCACCCGGGGCGGAGCTGCATCCTAGGATTCGGCAGCTGGGCATCGCCCATCACTTCAAAAAGGGTCAGTATTCAGCCGCCTACTCCGGGTTCGAAGGCATCGAAGACAACACCGATCGGATCCAGAGCAGGGAAGAGTTCGCCTCGGCCAAGTCATCAGGCATCACCTTGACCGACGCCCTGGCACATGCTGGGGTCAACCAAGTGGATGTAGTCGGCATCGCCGAATCCCACTGCGTCAAGGAAACGGCCCTGGATGCCGCGAAGCTGGGCTACCAGGTCACGGTCTTCGAGGATCTGACTGTCCCGGTCAGCGAGGATCAGGGCGTTGAGGCTCGAAAGGCCATGGCCCAAGCCGGCATTCGTCTGCTTTCCTCCAGCGGCAACTGAAGGCAGAGGCAGAGGAATTCACCAGGGCTGGATGGTGGGGCCTACGGTGAACTCCGATACATTGGTATCCTCAGGCTGATCAATGGCAAAGGCCACCACTTGGGCCACCCGTTCGGGATCAATCTGGTAGCTGTCGTAGGTCTTGTTCATATCAGCCAGCGTCTGCTTGTCCGTGATAGTGCCCAGCAGTTCAGTCTTAATGGCCGCCGGGTAAATGGTAGAGGTGCGGATATGTGTCCCCTCCTGGGCGGACTCCATCCTGAGCACCTCCATCAGATCACGCAGGCCCCACTTGGTTGCCCCGTAGACCGCTCCGCCAGTATAGGCTTTGAGCCCAGCAACTGAAGAGGTGGCGATGAACTGCCCGTGGCGCTGCCCAGTGAACTCCGGCAGGGCCGCAGCAATGCCATACAATGCGCCTTTCAGGTTGACGTCAATGGTGCGGTCCCACTCGTCCACATGCAGGGCCGACAAGGGCGAGTTAGGCATGAGTCCAGCGTTGAGGAATACCACGTCCACTCCGCCAAACTGCTTCTTGGCAAAAGCCACAAAATCCTCATTGGCCTGCCGATCGGTCACATCCAGAGCCATAGAGGCCGCCTGGCCACCACCCTGAACGATGTCGTTCACGATTGTATCCAGCCGATCCTTGCGGCGAGCGCCCAGCACCACCTTGGCACCTCGCTGTGCCAACAGCCTCGCTGTTGCCTCCCCGATACCGGACGAAGCTCCGGTAATCAACACTGTCTTATCTGCAACTGTCATAGCAGTCCCACCTTTCCTTGATCTTCAATCGGCCTGATGGTACAACCTCGAGTCGCTGGAAGTGCAAGTCTTGACTACGACCAGGTCCGCATCGACAACCATGACCAAATGTGTGACAGGGCTGAACCTTTTGAGAAGGGCAGGTCAGTCAGGACTGCGCTGGCCAGTCACATGTAGAATCGACGCAGTAATCCACGAAGAAAGGCGGCTGCACTGCCATGAGCACAAGGAACCAGAGTCGCACTCCGTTTTCCCTCCTGATGGCGGTCTATGCCGGGGACACACCCTCCTTCGTTGCCCGTGCATTGAAATCCGACACCATTGAACAAACCCTCATGCCCAATCAGGTTGTCATTGTGTGCGACGGTCCATTAGGTAAAGAACTGGACCAACTGGTTGATCAGTATCCGGCTGAGCTGAAGAGACAGTTGCTCCAGGTCGACAGGGCCGAGGAAATGCCCGAGTTTACGATCGTGCGTCTGCCGATCAACAGAGGACTCGCCCACGCGCTGAATCTCGGGTTGAAGTCCTGCAAGCACGAACTAGTGGCCAGGGCGGATAGCGACGACATCTCCCGCCCATCGAGATTCAGCATTCTCATCCCCCTGCTGGCCGCATCGGGTTTAGATGCCCTGGGCAGCGCCATCCAAGAGTTTTCGGATGACGAATATACTCCCGGCCGGATCCGCTATCTGCCAAGCGGAGGATCCGAACTTCGGACATACGCCACTCTGCATTCCCCGCTGCACCACCCCAGTGTGGCCTTTCGCAAGACCAGCGTATGCAAGGTGGGCGGTTACCCGGAGAACACCGGGCGCTTTGAAGATTACCGTCTTTGGGAAACCATGCTGGTGGTCGGCGAGCATATCGGCAACATCGAGGAACCTCTGGTCCTCTATCGATCCGATAGGTCTATGTATCACCGCAGAGGCGGCATGCGCATGTTTCGTGACGAGCTGCGCTTGCAAAACGAATTTCTGCATGATGGCTTCATCAGCCCCATACAATTCGTCAGAAACATCCTCATCCGCGCCTGCTACCGTCTGTTGCCCGACCAAGTACGCAGCTGTCTATATGCCATCATGACCACCCTGCTCAACAGGTTCCATGGGAAGTCGGTGAATGACAGCCGAAAGAAGTGAATCATGCAATCAACCCTGATGATTTGGCAACAATCCTGGCCACTGCTACTGTTCATCATCGCAGCCCTGTATCTGCCCGGCTGCCTGTTGGTGGCAGCACTGGGTAGCCGCAAACCCATCTTCTTAGCGGCGCTTGGCCCTGTGACCTCCATCGCACTGGCCGGCATTGATGGCGTGCTCTTCCAGCCGCTCGGCATATCCTGGAACTGGTGCTCCTACGGACTTTCAGCAGTGATACTCATTGTCATCATTCTTCTGACGCGTCAACTTTTCAATCATTTTCGTAATGCAGATGGAGTCGACCGAAAATCCTTGGCGCTGACTACTAATGTCGGAAAACCCAAACCTCGATTGAGGCACTTCCTTCCGGCAATCATCGGCACAGCACTGGCTGCTTGCAACATCAGCATCAGACTGATGCACGCTGCGCCTTCGCCTGACCAGGTAACTCAAAATTACGACTCGGTCTTCCACTACAACGTAGTGGCACGAATTATGCTCACCGGCCAGGCTTCATCCCTGCATGCTCTTCCGCCCATCAGGGAAATATACCCAATCGCATTTCAGCAGTTCGCTGCCCTGGGAGCGCTGGCCTACAACCCAGCGACGGCAGTCAGCGCTGTCACCTGCACCTGGCTGGTCTTTGCTGCTCTGATATGGCCGGTCTCCATGCTTTTCCTGACCAGAACCCTGCTGGGCAGACATACCTGGAGCGATCTCCTCGCACCGGTACTCGCCTCATGCTGCGCCGGTTTCCCCTTCCTCTTGCTGGATTGGGGCACCTTATATTCCATGTTCGCTGGTCAGGTCATACTGCCAGTCTTCGTTGCGCTTACCTGGGCTTGGTGTACACACGAGTGGCGGGAAAGTCGCCGATCCATAGTCGGCTTTGCTTGGATTCTTCTCAGCGTCGTCGCCGTCTCCTTCTGCCATTTCAGGGTCATGATGACCGGTGCTCTTCTTGTACTGCCAGTGGTTTTGTCTTGGCTGGTCATGGCAGGAAGGCAACTGGCCCAAACCAATAAGCATCGTTTCCACCTAGCCGCCGGTGTATTGACTGCAGGCTTCTTAGTCCTGATGGCTATAGGCCTCAAGATCTTCCACAATCTGTACCTGCGTGGTCCTGCACGAAAAATATCAGATCATCTCAACGGCGGACCGGCACAACCTACGGAAGACCTGCCATCAGCCATGATGCGCTTTTTGCTGGGTCAGCCCATCGATTCAGGCAACCGTCGGCTGCCGATCTACTGGCCCCTGGCTCTGGCCCTGATCCTGGCTCTTATTGTCCTCTGTCTGCACCACAGCAGAAAGGACATGCTCCTAGTATCCTCCTTCCTGCTGCTGGGTCTGGTCTTCGTCGCCTGTGCGGGCACCCATGCCGATTGGGCCAAGATCCTTACAGCCTTGTGGTACAAAGATCAACGCCGCCTGTTTTGTGCTTGGCCTGTAGTAGCCATACCCGTCATGGGTATGGCATTGGAGCATGGCATCGAGGCCTTAAAAAGGCTTACGCCGCAGGCTGAGAAGATGATATCAATGCCAATTATGATGTTGACAGCCACGCTAGCCGTACTGATTTGCGCCGTGAATCCGCAGTCGGACTCCATGGTGAAGACTTTAGGCTCAACATATGCCTTCGCAGCCAACAACGCCGATGCCCCGATGCTGTCAACTGACGAATTCCTGCTGATGAAGAGAATGGGCCGCCATGTATCGGTCAGCGAGCAAGTCCTGTCCGATCCATGGAACGGCAGCGGATACATGCTGGCTGTTGGTGGCGCCACACCTTTCTACGCTCATCTCAATATGAACTGGGATCAGGATCATGCCTACCTGGCCACAAACTTTGAGCACATAGGCTCCGACCCACAGGTATGCAGGATCCTGACCGATCATCACATTGACTGGTATGCGGATATGGGTGGACCATACGTTGCCAACGACCCCCAGCATCAGATCTTCAATGGCCTCCAACCCGTTCCGCAAGCCCTTCAATTGGTCGACAGCCAGGGTCGGGCGAAGCTCTACCGGATTACCGCCTGCCGTCCCTAATCGGCACGGTCGATCAGTGCCTGAGCCTCGGGTTCCTGGGCAAACAGATCATGGTTGCTGCTAGGGCGTGTAGTCAACCCGACTTTTAATCCTCGAGACAAGCAATGCAAGATCAGTTGCCGATCATGCGCCCTGACAAGGGTAAGAAGCCACCGTCTGCCGGTAGCGAGTAGCAACGCCAGAAATTCAATCGTTGTGAAATTGCCCCTGCTGAATCGGAACATCCATATCTTGTTACGCACCTCGTAAAAGAAACGAGAACCCGGGTCGGCATCGCTGGAGCCAAAAACCTTGGTTTTATGCCATACCCGACTGGCAGGAACGTAATAGCCTATGCCTGTTTTCAGCAGTCTGGAAGTGTATTCAAAGTCGTCATTCCAAAGGAAGAAGGCGGCACGTGGCAGGGTTCTTGTAGCTCGGACGGCCTTGACGTTCACCAAGCAGGAGACAAAAGACAAGGAGCGGACCTGATAGGCATGGGCGCTGGCCTGCAACTGCGGTCTGCCTCTTCTGATCGGCAGACGCCGACGGGGCTTGTTCATCCCATGCACCCTGCCGTCAACCCACACAGCCTCAGAACCCAAAACGGCGGGCCAGGAGCCATTATCGGCTCGAGCCTCGGAGGCAGCATCCAGCAAAGCGGATAGGGCATTGAGCTGGGGCACCACATCGTCATCCATCAGCCACAGGTAGGCTTCACACTGAGGAGGAATCTTCGCCAAGGCCGCTGCCATGCCAGCCACGAATCCTCCTGCACCGCCCATATTGTGATGCAAACGGATCAAGTCAGGCTTCAGGGGGTGCGACAAGACCACATCCACCGATCCATCCACACTTGCGTTATCTACGACAAGGACTCGATCTGGCTTGCGGGACTGGCCACTTATGCCATCCAGACACTCCTGAAGGAGTTTGGAGCGGTTGTAGGAGACAACAACAGCGACGACAAAAAACCTCATAGTCTGCATTGTAACGATAGGTGAGGGTCAAATATTGAACTACAATTAGTTCTTAAATTCCCTGTAGTGGACATTCAGAGCAGACAAACCGCGAATCAATGGGATCATAACATTCAAACAGCAGTTAGTTTGTCCCGATTCGGCGAGAGAAAGGTCGCAGCTATGTCGACCACACCGATACAGTCTTCATCCCGAAAACAGGCTGTTTATCCGTACCTGATCGTGCTGTCGGGCATCGTCTTCACGGCCATCCCCGTATCGCTGGTATGCAGTTGCGCAGGCATCTTCTTCACTCCTGTCAGCAACTACTTCCATGTTCCCAAGGCCGCATTCACTGGGTATTTCAGTATATTCAGCATCACCATGGTCATCTTCCTGCCAGTGGCCGGATGGCTGATGCACCGCTACGATCTGCGCATCGTCCTGACGGCAAGCGCCATCCTTGCCGGACTCGGTTGCCTTGGTATGTCCCGATCATCCGCCATGTGGCAGTTCTATCTATGCGGAGTAGTTCTGGGAATCGGCATGCCGGCCATCCTCTATCTGTCAGTGCCCACGCTCATCAACGCCTGGTTCCGCAAACGGGTCGGGTTCTTTATCGGCCTATGCATGGCCTTCACCGGCATAGGCGGAGCGATCTTCAATCAGATAGGCACCATGATCATCAGATCCGCCCCTGACGGATGGCGGCGGGGATACCTGGTCTTCGCTATTCTCATTCTGGTGGTTACCCTGCCCTTCACCATCTTCATCATTCGCGGCACGCCCGAGCAGATGGATCTGCATCCCTACGGCGCCGCCGACCAGCAGTCCACGGAAGTTGAAGCGGCCAACAATAGCGCAGACGCCGGGGACAAAGATAAAAAGAGTCCAGAGCCTGCCGCGTCGACCGTGGGCATGACTGCTTCCCAGGCCTTGCGCTCCCCTGCTTTCTGGGCACTGGCGCTCTTCTGCGGTCTGATCACCATGAATCAGACCATCTATCAGTTCCTGCCCTCCTATGCGGCATCCCTGCCATCCATGGCGGCCTACACGGGACTAATTGCCTCCTCCTGTATGGCCGGCCAAGCTATCGGCAAGGTCATACTGGGCATGGTCAACGACGGCAGCATCGTGGGCGGGCTCTGCCTGGGCATCGGCGGCGGCATCCTCGGTGTCTGCCTCATGGTCGCTTTCCCCGGATTGCCTGCGTTACTGCTGCTAGGAGCCTTTGCCTTCGGCCTGGTCTACGCCTGCACTACGGTGCAGACGCCCATTCTGGTTACAGCGGTTTTCGGCTCGCGTGACTACACCAACATCTATGCACGTATTCAGATGGTGGGCTCCCTGGCCTCGGCCTTCGCCGCTCTCTTCTGGGGCGCCATCGCTGACCAGCGCCACGGCTACATCATTATGTTCGGCCTGAGCATCCTGATTATGGTTGCGGCCTTGTTCCTGGGCATTATTCCTTTGAAGGGTGCGCGCAAGTCGGCTACTCAAACCAGTTGATCGAACCCTGCAACTAGTAGCCTCCGCAACATTCCATTTTTCGTCACGCGCCGACAGGAGGCGGCAGAAGTAGCTACTACTACCTGGTCCATGTCACCGATATAGAACTCGTGCCGCGGCCAGGGCCAGACGGCAAGGGCCGGGTGCCTGTCACCATCACCGACCTCAGTCTTGACCGACCTGTGGATCATCAACTCTATCGCCATCTGCTCGATATCTAAGCGCAGCCCAGTCAGCAGAAGAGGCACACTGCTTCAGTGAGGAAAATAGTGTGGCCTCTGCAGAACTGTTGGCGCCTGATGGATAACCTAGGAGCGTCAGTGGGACGAGGGTCATCCATACGTTCAGTCACCAGCGTGGGCATGCCATAGCATACGATGAAATACGACAGCACATCTCTATAAAGGAGTGGATATGACTGATCGACTACAAGGTAAGGTAGCCATCATTACCGGAGGAACCGGCGGCATGGGCGTGGGCATCGCCGAATGCTTCGTCCGCGAGGGGGCCAAGGTGGCCCTTACCGACATCAAGGAGAGCGATGCCTCCCGCAGCTTCATGCAGGAGCATCCCGGGCAGGTCGTCTTCCACACCCTGGACGTGACGGACGAGGACCAGTGGGTCTCCACCATCGACACCGTTGAAAAGGAGCTGGGCCAGCTCACCACCGTGGTCAACAACGCCGGCATCGGCGACAAGGGCGTCACCATGGACGAGGAAAGCTACGATGACTGGAAGAAGATCATCGCTATCAACCTGAACGGAACCTTCCTGGGCACCAAGCATGGCATGCGGGTCATGAAAGGCCGCGGCGGATCCATTATCAACATCTCCTCCATCGAGGGCTTCGTGGGCCTGAGCCGGGCCGGAGCCTACAACGCCAGCAAGGGCGGTACCAGGCTGCTGACCAAGTCCGCCGCTCTGGATTCCGCCAACAACAACTACGGCGTTCGCGTTAACTCGGTCCATCCCGGATTCATCAAGACTCCTCTGATCAGCCAGAGCCTTGAGGACAGGATGAGCAAGCTGACGCCCCTGGGCCATATCGGCGAGCCCCAGGACATCGGCGAGATCTGCGTCTACCTGGCCAGCGACGAATCCAAGTTCGCGCTGGGTGCCGAATTCGTTGTGGACGGCGGATTCATCGCCCAGTAAGGAGTTCCAGTAAGGAATTGCCACAACCCCTCCTTCTGCCAGTCCGCCCCACAGCATGGCAAGCGTCTAGGCTGGAGGAGGGGTTCACTTGTGTCCCCGACGAGGGGGCGTCATGCGACTATGGCATCAGGATTTGATCCGGCTGCTTCCCAGACAGCAGCTGCTGGGTCAGCATCGGGAGATCACTGCCCTGCGTGGACTGGGCTGGGGTCGACGGCATGCCACCGTTGACTATGTCTTTCTCCACTCTCCATACAAGCTCTTTCAATTTCATCTATTAGTCATGGCAACGATGCGCGAGCGCGGCTACCATCCTGATCCCGCCTGGTATGACCCGCTCTACCGCGGCAGGCATTGCCCGCCATACAAGGATTTAACTGCAGTGCCGTTGACGGATCCCATCTATCCCGAGCACGATGCAGCCTATCTGCAGGAGTGCCTGGAGAATCTGGCAGGGAAGGGCATCCATCTTCTTCTCTGACGGTCGCCCTCTAGACAGAGGGGGTTCGCTTATAACAAAAGTGTTCGACATGCTCAGGGCTATTTTGCAGATATTTAGGGTAATGCCCATGCACATCATCGACGTTATCAATCTCATAGATAAAATAGCCCCGTAAATGGGAAGGTACCTTTGAACAACTTGCTTGGTGATGGTCTTTCTGATACGGATTCCTACAGAGTGAAACAGGCATATATTACTGGCACGTTTGGCACTGTGCTTTCTCCTTGTGTTTTCTATGCTGCTTTGCACCCGTCCGGAATCTTTGAATCCCATCATCTCCCAAGATACTAATTTTTCGACGCTGAGTGAGACATATAGATGTCCCAAAGTATTATTATTGAGATACTGGCAGATCCTTTGGGTGATGACTGACAGGCTTGAAATATTGAATGAGTTTGGTAGCACTGATCGTTTCGGGCTTATAAACCGATCGAATATTCTAGAGTCGAGCGCGACCTGGAACATGCATACACGCCTTATGCCCTCACGTTAGATTTAGATGAGCCAAATATTCCCTTATTTTTCGATGATGTCGGCGCGGGAGACCAGCCGCAGCGAACACCTACGCCGATAACTTGCCAATGCATGATGCGATTGACCCAAGATGACTGATTGGAATTGGAACGTCTGCGTGACTGTACTCACCTGCAGGATCAGATCATCGCATCATTTCAGTCGTAGATAGCCGACGAGCATACCACGATAAAACTCATCGAGGTGCGATCTGAGGAACAACCAGAGCATCGGTCGGTATCGAGTACATCGCTGTGGCATAGTATCGTCGGCTAAAATATCCCCAGCAAGTTTACTGATGACAATTTTCCAAAATGCAAAATCAGCTGCTCCACTTTTAGCCAAGTAGCATGTCTTATCCTCGATGAGATAGCTTTAAGATGCACGACAGTGGCGTTGGGCGTTGTATCTATGAATCAGTCTCAAGCTATATAACTAGGAGGATCTGAGTGTACGGACTTGAACTTTTACAGGGTACCTATCAAGAGGCCGTGAATGTTTTTTTGAACAAATACGGAGGGGCGGTAGACGATTACTTTTCTGAGAAGTCTTATGCACGATTCAAAGCCGGGGAAATTAAAGCACCTACCAAGAGAAAAATTTCCCGCACTTCTGAGGGTCTGTATTGTCATCACATCGACGAAGACAAGATGATTATGATGGCCTCGCCGGAATTTATCAGGTATATGGACATTCCCTTTGATTACCAGCGCAAAAACCGGCTCGTATACTGCAATCTCATCGAGCACGGGATACTTCATCTGCTTATTGCTTCTGAGACCTATGGCAGAGGATACGAATTAGGTTGTCTACCAGGTGTCGGTGGTTATGTGAACTTCATACGTCCGAACCTTATTCAGTGGCTCATCGATGGGGTGGAACCCAAGCTTCCTTGGCAGATAGCATGTCGTAACGCGGTATTCATGAACAAACGTGCTGCTAAGAAAATGATCAAGCAAATGGACAGGTTTCTTTTTGACCGTTATCCGTCTATGACCAAGAAAGAGCTAAAGGAGGGCTATGAAGCTTTCCAATACTGACGATAGCCCCTTGTAAGAGGTCACCACAAATTGTTAGCTGAGGACATACTAAAGTGTAAAAATACATTATTAATTCCATCAGGTCCTTAGCCACAGTCGAGGCCATTCTTGTGACCATCGTGTACTCCGTCCGACAGATGAATATGGCCTTCGCAAAGAACAATAAACGGTGCAGCTATGACTTCTACCAGATCCTGCTCAAACAAGCTTCACGAGTAGATGTTTGGGGGGGTACAAGACTGCTCGGAACGAGATTCAGGAGCGTGTGGCCGATGAATACCCAATCATCATCAACCACAGCGAAGGCATCATTCGCCGGGCCTCAATCTTGGTCATCGGAATCAATTGAAGCATTTCCGTTTACAAACATCAACCTCCAGCACAACAAAGCCGACTATTACCGGGTGCCTGGATTCGGCCATCATCACGCCTGGCGCACACTGCCAACGGCTGACTGGGTATATCTATGGATCCTGACAAACGATTTGTCTGGAGCCTGCCTACCATCTGCCCTAAGGACATCTTCGAATCCCCCCGCTTTTTAGACAAAGGCGATCCTCAGGGCCGGTGCCGACTGGCTGCTGTGGCCATAAAATTCACTGACGTGTACGGCAATATTTGGGAACGGCTGTTTGAATCAGAGTATCTGCCCAAAGACCGTGCTGCCGGTCTCCATCTCTTGTATTCGCCCGACAACCGGTTGGCGGAGTTTTGCCAACCGAAGGGCATCATTCCCGAGTGATCCTGGACACCGGGGGCACCAGGAGGGTGACCGCCGCCAGCAAGAGCGCCAAGGGCAGCAGCGCCGGCCTGACACCGGTATGGTCGGCCAAAAACCCGATGGCCGGGGGAATGATCCAGGAGACCCCGTAGTAGGCGGTGGAGATGACCGAAGCGCGCTGGGCTGCCACGGCCGGATCCTTGGTTGCCAGCGTGGTGACGATAGGTACGCCCAGAGCTGCTCCGACACCCCAAATTCCAGTGCCCACAAGGCTCAACACAAAAGAGGGCGAAAGAGCATAGACCAGGATGCCCAGAGCCGAGACCAGGAGGGTCAGGACCAGCGAGCGCATGTTCCCCAACCGCTCGATCAGATGTGTCCCCAACAGCCTTGAAACGATCATGGCTGCAGCGAAAATCGTGGGAGCAAGACCGGCTTGAGACTCGGGGACGCCGAAGGCATCGACCAGGCCGATCCCGCTCCAGTCGTTGACGGCACCCTCGCTGGCCTCCAGGGCCACGTTGATCAAAGCAAGAATGAGAACCAAGGCATCGCCCCAGGCCGCCAACTGCTTGCCGAAGGCGGACGATTGCCCTGAACCCGCCTGCTGATCCGAACGTTGGTCGTCAGCGCCGCCCTTGTAATCCCCTAGAGGCTGAGCCGGGCAGAGCAGGACGCAGGCGACCACCAGAGCCAGGCTGACCAGCGCATTGACCGCCAGGTGCGCACCTATGGCTACACCCAGGTGAGATAGGAGCGAGCCCAGTCCCAGAGCAAGAAACATGCCCAGGCTATATGAGGCATGGAAGCGCGGCATTATGGACCGAGAGGAGAAGCGCTCCACCGCGCCGGCCTCAACAGTGTTGACCGTTCCCCAAAGGCTGATCCCCGCCGAATTGAAGAGCAGGCCCAAAACCACCCCTGGCACCGAACGCAGAGTGACGGCCAAAGCCGCGATCACCATCCCCAGGCACCAGGTGGAAGCTGCCAGCAGCATGGCCCGGCGCACACCCAGCCGATCGGTCAGCACTCCCGAGACCAGCATGCCGATCAGAGCGCCGCATCCGCCCAGGATGGTCATCAGAGCCAGGCCCGAAGGCTGCAGACCGAGAGTGGCTTTGACTGTTGGCAGTCGAGAAATCCAGGCCGAAGTACCGATGCCCATGATGATGAAAAACCCGTAAACGGCCGACCGCTCGCACATTCCGTGACCTGGAGGACCGACCGCCGAAGGCTCACGATGATCCCGTTCACTCATGCGGGTCTCCTTGTTCTGTCCATAATTGACTCTTTTCTTCGGAGTCGCATATCAATAGCGGGATCATAGCCAGTGATTTTGTATACTGCTCTATAGCATTATTATCGGATGACTCAATAACCATCGTAGACAGTCGACCGGATGACCTGAAAGGGATGCCCGGCCCGACGCCCCAGGCGGTCGTCGGCGCTCAAAAGGAGAAACGTGGCAAAGGGTAATTTGAGCGGAAAAGTCCTGGCCGGCCTGATGGCTATGGCCATGTTGATACCCACCATGGCCTTGGCTGATGGCGGGCAAACAGCGGATGCCCAGACCACGGGCTCCACGTCGACATCTCCAACGGCACATGCACAGCAAGCGACTGACACAAACCAGGCATCGTCCACGTCGGCCCAAACCTCGACTCCACAGTTAAACACCGCCGCGTCCGAGGCAGCCCAAACCGCTCAGAAGTCGGAGTCAACCTCCTCGAGCCAGGCCGCGCCCATACAACCCAGCACAGGGCCAACCGCCAAATCGGCAATCAAGGACATGCTGGACACCGACGACGCCGTGGTCACCACACTGTCCCAAGCATCCCGCTCCACTGGCACGGCTCCTTTCGACAACGATAACAACCCCGGCGACGACCACGATGCAGACAATGACATAGTGCGCACTTTCGATAAGGTGTCCTACACCTACTCTTTTGCCGTAAATACCCGCAGCGAGACAACCAGCTATCGCCGAGGCCGAATAGGCTTCCAATTCAGACTGAGCCAGCCTGAGGACCAGGTCACCTTTGATGTGAATTCCATGGGCTGGGTGGACACTACGCCGGAATACCAGCCAAAGCAAACTACAGAGACTATCGACGGTCATCCGACACAGGTGCTTACCGTTTACAGGCTACTCACCGCCCCACAGAATTTGCCTACCGTTATTCCGGGATCCTCCAGCGTCACTCTGGTCCTTCGGGTCCGAAGCATGCCCAATGGCAGCAAATTCGCCCCCGAGGTCCAAGCCTGGGGCGCTCCGAATACCACCACCAAGACCGATCCTGCTTCAGCCACATCCGATCAGGTCACCGTGTCGGCCAAGCTTAATCTGAACCTGCGAATCACTGGCGGAACCAATGAAGGCTCCGGCAACCAAACATTCGACTTCAACACCCCAGCCGCCAGCAATTATCCCAACCATGAGCTGGGTAAGCGCAAGGGGATAATCAGCAAGTTCAACTGGGCCGTTGACATGCGTTGGCCCGATCGAACCAAGGGCCTCAAGGGTCTGGAGGTTCCCACTGGCCCCATTACCTTTTCCCTGTCACTGAGCAATTTGTGGCAGACCGCTGGCGGAGATGCCTACCCGAAGATAGCGGATCTGCAACCCTACTTCTGGGACATCGGCACCATCGACGGCGACTTCAACAACAGCGGACGCAACACCGGCGATCAGGGCTGGAGACCCACTCTCAGCAACTATGGCTATGCCCGATCCACGGGTGGCACGGCTGGAAAGGACCAAGTCCAAGGCAATGGTCAATACACCGTGGCTGAACAGCGCAACAGCCAGGGCCTCAGGCTGGACCTGACTTTGAAGGACTATAAAACCAACGACCCCTTCCCCTACCTGGGACACACCTATGCACCAGACGCCAAGTGCACGCCTGCCCTGGCCTCGACTGACTGCACGCGACAAGAAGTGGCCGAAATCTCCACTGGTTACCTATATGTCTTCAACCCCTCCACTGTCGACGGCAAGGACGTGGCCAACTACTATGGACAGACCGGTCTCAGCTTGCAGAGCAAGGTCGACGACGGCAACCTGAGTGCGAAATCGCTATCAAACCAGTCTTTACCCCATGCCTCTGGCCCCACGGACACGTCAAACCAACCCGACCAGTCCGATGACATGTGGCACAACGTCATCTTCACGCTAGGCTCCAACACAATAAAGGCAGGCATCAGCAACATCATTCAGTACAGTTGCATGACGGCTCCTAACTATTTTGATGACGGCGTGGACTGCGGGTGGTGGACTGCTCCTGACAATCTACGGGGGACCGACTCAGCAGTCGCAGGGACCAAAGTGCGGGTAACGGCCGGTTTCAACTTCAAAACCAGCAAGGCTGATCTGCCTCTGCTGGGAATGTCCTTGGTCAAGATCGACCCAAAGGTAGTTGGACTGCCAAACTCCGACGGTCTGGGTCTTCCCTGGGGCAACGGCATCTGGCAGAACGGCAAATACAATGATCCAACGAGCGATAAAAACCCGTTGCTGGATCTGGTCATGTACGCCACCAAACCCGACGGGAAAGACTGGAAAAACGACACTGAGCAAGCCAATGCCGACATAGAGGATCTGAACTTTTATAGCACGCAGGAGGATGCAAAGAAGCATGGCACGGTTGTAGGCATGCTGCTGGGCGGGCGCACCGCCGCGCCCTCCAGGTTTGCCGAAGAGAATTCCCGATTCGGCTTCGGCGGATTTGTGATCAACGTCCTCCCCGATGCCAAAGTAAGTTCGGTAGCCCAACTGACATCAGTTTCACGCACTTTCACCCGCAGCCAATTAGCAGCTATGGCCGGGCTAAGCCCCGAGAACTCCAGCGATCAGGAATGGGAGGAGTGGGCCAAGAAACAGAACCCCTACGATCTGGCCAAAATCAAATCTCCCGTCTTAGCCACGTCAGTCGGAGGCTATACCAAGGCCAACTATGACCAAATAAACGGTTACCTGGGCGGAGACACCGGCGGCAATGAACACGGGGACAGCCTCTATGTAGCCGGCGAAACCAACACCATCTCCAACGCCGTAGCACAAACAAACACCAATTCCAAACCCAAAGAATACTTTGACATAGACAGCGATCAACGGTTCGTTGACTGGCGACTAACCATCAACACCGGCACATCAGCTTCCCAAGCCAACAAGGGCGCCAAAACCGAACTCTACATCACCGACAAACTTCCGGCAAAGCTCCACTACATCCCCGGCAGCGCCCGATTGGGTGGCACATATACGGAAGCCACGCCTGAAATGGGCCACATAGAGGGCGGAACCGCCTGTGAGCCATCAGTGAGCACGGACCCCGGAACCGGAATCACCACTCTGTCCTGGACACTGACCGACATCCCTGTGGACGGCAACAACCGCGTCATCCACTTCTCCACCTCCCTGGGTGACCTGACTGACCCTAACAAAGACATCGGCTCCAACGAAGACCTGACGACCTCTGCCACAGTTCAGTCAAAACAGAATATGTCCCAGCCCAACACATACTTGAAGACTGCCGATTCCTTCACCATCCACGCTTGGCGGACCAACACAACCAGCCTTTCCACCTCGGCCGTACAGGACACTAATGAAGCTGGTACACCAATTGGCTTCACCAACATGCTGAGCAGCACCTCAGGCAGTGGCAAGCAGCATCACTATGCCATCGACATCATGCCGTACAAACAGACAAGCGGCAAACCCGACTTCCACGGGGAACCCACTTTTGCCGATATGAACATAAAAGCTTCGGCGGGGGCTAGTCTGAGCCGAATCACCATCCGCTACACCACAGATTCTCGATGGCGAGTGAATGACACGAGTTCCATACAATTCCAGGAATACCTCTCTTGGGACGAGGCTGACTTGGACACAACAAGTGGCGAAGTGAAAATGCCTGCAAACGTGGTGGCCTGGGCCTTCATCATCGATGGGCAGCCCAACCAATTCCGCTATGACATTACTTTCCATATAAACCCCGGAAACAACTCCTCCGGCGACCTCTATCGGAATCGCTGGGGCAATGCACTGAACCAAATGCCTGCCCAGGCCATGGTTGTTCAACGTTCCATCAGTGGCATCGTATGGTACGACGTCAATGGGGACGGCACCCGCTCTTCGGAAGATATTCTGCTTAAAGATATCAAAGTGACCCTGCTCAACGATTCTGACGACAAGCCCGCCAAGTCGGTCGTCACCCCATATGATGATCTGAGCACAAAATCTGATTCCCAGGGCAAGTACGAACTGACCAATATACCGGCAGGGCAATTCCACCTGCGGTTCGACCCCGCTCCGAGTACGAACTGGACCCACCTGTCTACGACAATCCAAAAGGCCAGCGGAGCCAGCCCGAGCGAAAACTCCTCAGCCAGCGACATACTGGAGGACGGAACCTTGAAAGGCGCCGTCATCAAGGATATTAAGTTCCAGAAGGCCGAGGATATGGTGGACGCGGCCAGCCAATCCCTGGATTTCAACAACTGTGGCCTGACAGGACCAATGGACACCAATGAAGTGTCTGCAGGAGTCAAAGTACAGATCCAAGGCAGGAACTGGCTCAACTCAGACTCCTTCACACTGGCTGTCGAGCCCCTGGATAACGCACCGTCCGCAGCGTTGCCCAGCCAAATCACCATAGACGCCGACAACCAAAATATTCAGGTGCCCGTCAACGTGTCTGCTCTGCCCGACGATGGCAGCTACGAGTATCGTATACACCAGGAAACCGGCTCCATTCCTGGCCTGACGTATGATCAGAGCACTGCAATCCTGACCATCACTTTGACAACCGATGCAGCTCAGTTACACCGTACCGCCAAGGCGCAGTGGACTGACAGCAAGGGCAAGAAGATAGACACGGCCACCTTCACCAACACCTACCAGGCCAAGCCGGCCACGGTCAGGCTCACCGCCTCCAAGCACCTGGAAGGCCGGGGCCTGAAAGCCGGGGAGTTCGACTTCCTCCTGCAGAACACCAAGGGCGGGAAGCCGGCCCAGGCATCCAACAAGGCCGACGGGGCCGTCGCTTTCCCCGACCAGACCCTGACCGAGGCCGGCGACTACACGTACTCCGTGAGCGAGGCCCAGGGCAGCCTGCCCGGCATCACCTACGACCAGAAGACGCACCGGATCACCGTCCACGTCACCGACGACCAGCAAGGCCAGCTCCAAGCCACCATCGACGGCAACAACCCCAGCTTCACCAACCATTACCAGGCCAAGCCGGCCAAGCCCGTCATCACCGCCACCAAGCACCTGCAGGGCCGGGACCTGAAATCCAACGAGTTCACCTTCCACCTGTACGACGGGGAGACCGGCCATGAAGCGGGCTCGGCATCCAACGACGCCCAGGGCAGGATCGCCTTCAACGACCTGACCCTGGACCAGCCCGGCGACTACCACTACACCATCCGCGAGGACCAGGGCAGCCTGCCCGGCATCACCTACGACCGGCACGCGGCCACGGTCGACGTCCACGTCACCGACGACCTCAACGGCCAGCTCCAAGCCACCATCACCAGCAAGGACACCACCTTCACCAACACCTACCAGGCCAAGCCGGCCAAGCCAGACAACCCTGACAACTCCGGAGGACATGACAAGCCGAATCCACCGGTAGAACCGAGCAAACCGAGCGAGTCCAATCATGCATCCAACAAACCAGATCAAACCAGTTCCAACAGCCAAAAACCGGTGCCAGGAAACCAATCTTCTGATGACCAAGCAAAGCCATCTGCAGATTCTCAAGCCCTAGTCGCCTCAGGCTCAGACATAGTCATGCCTGTAGTACTGACTGTCGGCACTGCCGTCCTCGGCCTGACACTGATGCGCCTGCTTCGGCATCGCAGAGATCGAGAGGCCGACATGGGCTGATAGTTTCCTGCATGAGGAGAACACGGCTGGATCTCTTTCTCACTAGTGACAGCCACCTATGGCGAACCTCACGGTTCCCTGCCCCTATCTGCAGGCGAAATTTGCTATTCTTGCAAGTGGAAGGAATCTTGCATCCAGAGGTCACCGTCGACGATGGACGGTCACCTGAACGGTCATGGCCCTGCACGGTCATGATGTCGATTGTCACACGTGCAGGCCGTCACACAGAAAGGTCAGTCATGGCAGACGATACAGTCATTGTTGTTGATACTTCCATGTTCGAAAAAGATGCCGACGCGAAAACCGCCAAAGCCAACGAGGTCGCACGCAAGTACGGCATCAGCGACGAGGCCCTCAAGAAGGTCGAGGATTACAAGGATCAGTTGAGCTACCACCAGGCATGGGATCTGCCGTTCCTGGGCTACGTGGACGAAGACGGCTATGGATACGCCTACGTGCCCAACAAGGCTGTCGCAGCCGATGGATGGGATGCCCACAAGGCCTTCCTGGACCTGCCTGATGATGTCCAGACGGCCTTCGCCATCCGCATGCTCTTCACTCATCGCGACGTCGACCGCCACGGTGCAGAGATGTTCCTTCACCACGGCCGCGGGCTGACAGTCCGCTTCCAGGAGCCCACCTCAGCCAGCTACTGAGCCTGAGCTACCTTAACCAACTCGACCCCCGGTCCTGTCGTAATAACCCCCTGACAGAGCCGAGGGCTTTTTCATGCCGACAATCAAGGCAGCAGCCCCATCCAAGCAGGAGCTAGCACACCGATGCAGGCTCCGATGATCGGCCCGGCAAAGGGTATCCAGGCGTAGCTCCAGTCCGCATCCTTCTTGCCGGACATGGGCAGCAGGCAGTAAGCCAATCGAGCGGAAAAGTCACGTGCAGGATTCATGGCCGCACCGGAAACCCCGCCCAGGGCCATGACCAGAACCGTGATGACCAGAGCCACGCCCAGGGGCCCGACCTGGGTAGGCGTCCCCCCATTAAGGAACACCCAGGTAACCAGGATGGCCGTGCCGATGGCCTCCGACATCAAATTCCAGAAATTCGAACGTATGGCCGGCTTGGTGCAGAAAACCATGAGTTTGGTATCTGAATCGGTGGGAAGTTCGAAATGCTTGCGAGTGCCCAGGTAGCCCAGGCAGGAACCAAAGAAGGCCCCTAGGAACTGGGCGGAAATAAAGATGGCCACATTGGCCAAGGTGACCGGAATGCCGCCCTTGCCCATGGCCAGACCGTTCAAGGTCGCCTGCGGATCAATCCAGTGACCGACCACCCTGGCCAGGGTCACGGCCGGATTGAGATGGCCGCCCGTTCTCCACCCCGCATATACGCCTATATATACAGCAAGACCCCAGCCCACCGAAGCGTTGATCCAGTCGGCTCGATAGGCCCCTGTCCTGGGGAGCGACCTGCTGGCTGCGACCATGACCGCAATGGCCATCATAAGGGCCGTGCCCATAAACTCTGAGCAGAACATCTGCACGCCGCTGATCATGATTGCTCTCCAAGCTTCCTGCCATCAAAGGAGCTGAAGGTGACCAGACTCCCATAACCCGAATAGTCGACTGCTGCCAAACCGACAAATCCACCGGTAGAGCAACGATCAATCTGCTCACACATATAGTCTTTCGATTTGACTAATACATCAAGAATAACCGAACCCATGACACAAGGGCCTCGCCCATCGGTGATGCTGCATTCATGACCACTGACCAATAGATCAGCTTCTGTTCGGGATCAGCTCAGAAGGGCCAGGAGGTCCTTTCTGCTCAGCCTGGCCACGCTGGCAGCACCGGTGGAGGCAGCCGAATCGACAAAGCGCGATGCCAGGTCGCTCTTGCTGTGCTGCAGGTTGAGGATGCGCTCCTCGATGGTGTCCTTGGCTACGATCTGGTAGACGTTGACGTCCTGGGTCTGGCCGATCCGGTGGGCGCGGTCGTTGGCCTGCTCCTGGGCTGCGGCGTTCCACCAGGGGTCCGCATGAACCACCACACAGGCCCCGGTCAGGTTGAGCCCGGTGTTGCCGGCCTTCAGGGAGATCAGGAAAACCGGCGTGGCATCCCTATTGAACTGTTCCACCAGCTCCAGCCGCCGCTTCTTGGAGGTGGCGCCGGTGATCAGATCATAGGACACGTCCAGCCGACGGAGCCGCTGGGCTATCAGGTCCAGGTAGGAGGTGAACTGGGAGAAGATCAGCATCTTGCGCCCGGCATCCTGGCAGGAGGCCACCAGATCCTCGATGGCATCCAGCTTGGCCGAATCGCCGCGCCGGCCCCGGCTCTGATCCTGATAGACCAGACGCGGATCGCAGCAGACCTCCCGCAGCCTGGTCAGCTGGGCCAGGACCTGAATCTTGCCGACCTCGTACTCCTGGTCCCTTTCCTTGTTGAGCGTAGCCCTCAGCTCCTGCTCCAGGGCCGCGTAGAGCTTGCGCTGACGACCCTGCAGAGGCACGCTGATCACGTTTTCGATCTTCTCGGGCAGATCCGTCAGCACCTGTGACTTGAGCCGGCGCAGAATGAAAGGCCCCACCAGGGCCTGGAGCCGGGACTGGGCATCCTGGTCGCCGCTGAGTATGGGCATCTCGAAGCGGTCCCGGAACCGGGAGTAGGGACCCAGCATCCCGGGCATCAGGAAGTCGAAGATGCTCCAAAGCTCGGACAGCCGGTTCTCGATGGGCGTGCCGGTCAGAGCGAACCGGTGCAGGCTGTCCAGAGCTCGTACGGCCCGCGCGGCCTTGGTGGCATGGTTCTTGATGTACTGGGCCTCATCCAGAACCAGGGCATACCAGGGCAGACTCCGATACCGGTCCAGGTCCCGCCTGAGCAGATCATATGAAGTGATCAGCAGATCGTAGGACCTGGCCTGATCCAGCAGCGCCTGACGCTGACCGCGCCCTCCGGCCAGGACCCCCACCCGCAGATCCGGCGTAAAACGGCGGCACTCGGCCTGCCAGTTGTAGACCAAGGAGGCCGGACAGACGATCAACGAGGGACCCCGACCCCTGGCCTGATCCCGACGGGAGAGCAGGTAGGCCAGCATCTGTATGGTCTTGCCCAGACCCATCTCGTCGGCCAGGATGCCGCCGAATCCGCGGTCGCTCAGGGTGCATAGCCAACGCAGCCCCTCGACCTGGTAGGGCCTGAGCTGTCCGCGCAGCCCATCGGGGACCCTGACCCCCTGCGGGTCGGGCTTGCGCTCCTTCAGGTAGTCGCGAAAGCTGGGATCGCGATCCTGCTCGGGCACCAGGGCATCCAGGTAGCCGAGCTGGAATTCAGGCACATGGACCGGCCCCTTGGCCAGATCAGCAGGGTCGATGCCCAGATCTTGGGCCAGGGTGTCCACAGCCTCGGTATTCAGATCATCCAATTCGACGAAAGCTCCGTTGCGCAGCCGATGGAAGCGGCGACGACGGCGATGGTCGGCCAGAATGGCAGCAGCCTCCTCGGGCCGTACCTCATCGGCAATGGGCGAGATCTCGACCAGACCGGAGCGCACCCGCACACCCACGCGGATCTGCGGATGAGAGACGACGCTCAGCCCGTCGAAGGCCGGGGTGGAGAAGACCTGTCCCAGACCCTTGAGCACAGGCAGGCCCCGGGTCAACAGGGTGTGGATGGCCTCCTCGTTCTCCTCGGGGATACGGGCCAGCCCCTCCTCCATCAAGGGGAAATAGCGGCGAACCGTCTGCCGGGCCAAAGACTCGCTCTCCCGATCTCTGCCGGGTTCATCCTCCGAGGCAGGATCAGCGCCGACGGACAGAAGACGGTCCCCGTAGCGGGCCTTGAGGTCACAGCTGACCCCCTGCCGATCCCTGTCCAGGTAAAGCTCGATCCTGCAGGGCGGCCGCCGCCGGGCATCCAGCTCCTCGGGCAGACTGGCAGAGAGCCCGGATCCTTCCTGGGCGCCCTGATCCAGGTCAGGCAGGACGGTCCGGGCGAACAGATCCAGGTCGTCGGCATCCAGATGCAGATCCCGATCCTCGCCAGGACGGCAGAGGGTCTCCAGCAGATCCCGATGACGCATGAAACGCGCGCTGCAGCGGTGGATGACCGGCCCCGGATCCAGCCCTAAGCCGGGTTGCGAAGGGCGCACGATAACGAAGGAGGAGGCCTGACCGACGATGAAGCGCTCCACGGCCAGGGCATGGGTGATCCGGTAGCCATCCGCCTCCTTGCTGACCGCGATGCCAGGGTCCGGATCTCCGTCGAGGACGGGGGCAGGCATGGTCTGCAGGAAGGAGTCCTCGGGAGGCGTGTAGTCCAGGGTGAGCCCGGAGTCTACGAACAGGTCGAGAATCTGCGCCACTTCGTCGTCGCTGAGCCGGATCCCCGCCAATCCTGCGCGTGCAAGGCGGCGGCGCATGCCCCCCTCCTGTTCGGCCAGGCTGCGGCGGATGGCACCGGCCCTTTCCAGAATGGTCAGCAGAGCCTGGGCCCGTTCATCAAAGGTGTCACGAGAATGAATGAAGGCCAGCCGCCGCCCGTAAGACATGAATTCGCCATGGTCCACGGCACGCAGCAGGGCCGGAAGGTCCTTGACCAGGTAGGCGACCCCGTGGGAGGACAGGGTGATGTGCAGACGGACCAGCCAGCCGCCGCGCTCACTGGTCAGATCGGGGATAAGCCCGACCGAACCGATGGGCAGGTGACGGCCGCCAACCGGTCCGCTCTCCTGCTTGAGCAGGCTCAGCTGGCGGTCACGAAAGGCCTGCCGCCGCCGAACCTCCTGCCGGTGCATGTAGGCTGCCAGGGGTCCCGAGGTCGACCGGGCGGAACTGGAACGACCATGGTCGCCGTCCCAGTCACCCGATCCTGCAAAGGCCTGGCTGGACTCGTTGTAGGCCATGATCAGGGCGACGACATGCTTGCAGGCAGGACCCTGGCGCCCAAAGGCCCGGCAGGTGCAGGAGGAGTCGATGACCCGATGGGCCTGCTCGTCCAGCCGAACCTGGACCATGCAGTCGCCATCCGGCTGATAGGTGGCGGGCACACGCCCCTTGAGAACGGTCAGAGCCCCCAGGTGCCGCAGGCGCAGGTCTGTAAAGCGGCGGTCATCCAGCAGTTGATGGGCGCGGAAGTAGGCCTTGCCGCCCAATCGGCGCAAAGCGGCGTCAGAGATGGTGTCTGGATCGCCGAAGGTCCGCCCCTCCTCATCGTCGCCCGGATCGTAGAAGCCATGGCCTCCTGAACCAACGGCTCTTGACCCGTAGACCGCTGCATGCCAATCCACACGCACCCTCCTTATGGTCTCTGACGACCATTCCCGAGCATAACCTTTTCCGTTCCAATGCGGCACGCCTTCGGCGAAGCGAGTAGACATGCCGACTTACGAAAAAATGACCGCCTCCCTAAGATGGCGTGCTGTTTGTCTGAAGAAGGAGATCATCATCGTGCAAAACACGTCCACCTCTGCCTCTGTTCACCGGTCACGACCGGCCGTCCCCCATCCCTGGCCGGCCATCGCCGCGCTGATGATCGGGGCTTTCGTGGGCATGCTGAGCGAGACCTCGCTCAATATCGCCCTGCCCAACCTGATGGAGAGCTTCCAGATCCCCGCTGCCACCGTGCAATGGCTGGTCACGGGGTACATGCTGGTCATCGGCATCGTCCTGCCCTTCTCCAGCCTGATCTCCAAGTGGTTCACCACCAGGCAGACCGTGATCTTCGGCCTGGTCGCCTTCCTGGCAGGATCGGTGGTCTCGGCCATGGCCCCCACCTTCCCCGTCCTTCTGACGGGACGGCTGATCCAGGGCATCGGCACCGGCCTGATCCTGCCGCTCATGTTCACCGTGGCCATGCTGATCTTCCCGCCAGCCCGTCTGGGCACGGTCATGGGCATGTGCGCCCTGGTCATCATGTTCGCTCCCGCCATCGGCCCGACCCTGACCGGGATCATCCTGGGCAAGCTGACCTGGCACTGGATCTTCTGGTTCTTCACCCCCTTCCTGGTTGTGGCTCTGGTCTTCGCCGTCTGCTTCCTGAAGAATGTGGGGACCATCACCCACCAGCGGCCCGACCTGGCCTCCATTCTGGAATCCATTGTCGGCTTCGGCGGACTGGTAGCAGGTGTCAGCCTGGCCAGCCGGTACGGATGGCTCTCCCCCGTCACCCTGATCATCCTGGTCGTGGCCCTAGCAGCCCTGGTCCTCTATATTCGTCGCCAGCTGGGCTTGGAACACCCGGTGCTCAACCTGCGCATCTTCTCCATCCCGGCCTTCCGCTACGGCGCCACCCTGGTCATGCTGGACTTCGCAGTCATCCTCTCCTCCATGTATCTGCTGCCCCAGTTCCTGCAGCGTGGGCTGCTCCTGCCCGTGGCCATGACCGGCATCCTCATGCTGCCCGGCGGGGCCATCAACGCCCTGGTCTCGGCCTTCGCCGGCCGGCTCTACGACGGCTTCGGGGCTCGTATGCCCGTCCGCTGCGGCTTCCTTGTCGCCCTGCTCGGCACGGTCATCCTCCTGTTCACCGGCCCGCACACCCCTGTGGCCCTGGTGGTGGCGGCCCACATCATTTTGATGATCGGCTGCCCACTGGCCATGTCACCGGCCCAGACCTACGCGCTCAACTCTCTGAGCGGCCCACAGTCCGGCGACGGAAGCACCATCATCAACACCATGCAGCAGATTGTGGGAGCCGTGGCCACGGCCGTCACCACCTCCCTGCTGGCTATGGGCGAGGGGCAGGCAGCCGGAGTTGACAAAGCCCAGGCCTTCACCAGGGGCACCCACTACGGATTGATCTTCACCCTGGTGCTGATCCTGGCCGCTCTGGCCGTCTCCCTGAAGGTGCGCAACTTCTCCCACGCCGAGCAGCCAGAGGCCGAACGGGACATTCAGCAAGCTCCAAGTTCGCACCGCTAGCTTGGGAGCGTCCCTGGCTAGACTGGAGGACGGCGACCGGACTTAAGGCCCGCCATCGTGGGCCGCCCGGTCATCCCTGGAACGCTATCAGGAAGGGTGTCATGTTCGTTCTCAAGAACGCCTGGTTCACCATCAGGCGGCATGCGGCGCGGAGCCTGGCCATGGTCCTGGCCTGCCTGGTCGTGGCGGCGCTGGCCACGACGGCGGCTACCGTGCTCCAGGCTGACACCAAGGCACGCACCACAGACTACGAATCCCAACAGGTGGATGCCGTCATCAGCCCGCGCAAGGGAACCAAGGCCTCTCCCCTGGGCTGGAACGAGTATTCCAAGTACGCCCAGCGCCTGCAGATGGATGGCATGCAGTACAAGGCCTACTTCCATGAGACCGCCGACATCAGCCCGGAGGGACTGCCCCAATCAGGCACCTACTCCCTGGTGGGCGTCTCCGACAAGGAGGCCGAACCCACCCTGCCTCACGGCCCCTTCGCGGTGGATCAGGGCAAGGGGCTGGACTACGCCTCCCAGAATGCCTCCGGCACCCAGACCGTGCTGATCTCCAAGCAAATGGCGCAGGCCAACAAGCTCAAGGTGGGTGACACCCTGACCATCAAGGATCCCCGCCAGCAGGATCAGCAGGTCAAGCTGACCATCTCCGGCACCTACCACTACCGCAAGGCTGCCGATCAGACAGCCAACCGGGCCATTTACACGGCCTATCCCACTTTTGCCATGCTGGGGCTAGATGCAGCCAGCAAGCCTGGAGACCCCGGCCATGAACTGCTCGTGGCCTTCGTCCTGGATTCGCCAAGCACCTACCAAAAGTTCATCAAGGAGCTGCGCAAGGACGGACTCAAGGCCTCGCAATATGACATCGACTCCCCCAGCCTGAATGACTACCAACGGCGGATGGAGCCTGTTCACCGGGCCGCCGACCAGGCGCAAACCGCCATTATCCTGGTCTGCCTGCTGGGCGGGCTGGTTCTGCTGGGCTGCCTGTTTCTCATGCTGCGCGGCCGTGCCAACGAAATCGGCATGGCCATCACCATCGGGGTCCACAAGGCTCGACTGGGTTGGCAGTTCGCCCTGGAGACCCTCTTGCTCACCCTGCCCGGACTGGTGCTGGGCCTGGCTCTGGGCACCGCGATCAGTCGGCCCCTGGGCCGGTCGCTCTTCCGGCTGGGGAGCCTGGCCAGCATGCCGCATGCTGGTCTTATCTGGAAGATGATCCTGATTGGCCTGGCCGTCTGCCTGATCCTCGCTCTGGCAGCAGCCGCCAGGGTAGCGGCCTTCAGAACCGCCCAGCTATACACCAACGACCTGGAGGACGAGGCATGAGCAAAAAGACATCGGACCAGCAGCCGGACGAAAACTCCCAGGAAAAGGCCGAGACCAAGGCCGCCGATCAGAAGCAAGCCGCTCAAGCAAGGGCTGATGCCGAGCAAAAAGCCGACGAGAACACCAGCACCGAACCGCTGCCCGAATCCGGGGAAGAAGCAGCCACTCAGACGGGCGAAAAGTCCGAGGAGGATGATTCCTCTGAAGAGGACGTGTCGATGGCTGCCTTCAAGGTGGTCATCGAGCAGGAAAATGCCGAAGATCCCGACGGCGATCGGGAGGAGGACCCGCTGCTGGAGACCGATGAACAGCGGATTCTGGTTCCTGGCGGCTACCCGGTGCTCTCCCTGAAGCATGTGGATTACACGCGCAAGGTCCAGGGTCGCCCCGAACAGATCCTGGACGATGTCGATCTGGAATTCCAGCGCCGCCGCATCTATTCGGTGGAGACCACTACGCCTTCCGGACGGGCCGCTCTGATGGCCCTGATGACCGGTCTGCGCGCTCCTACCCAGGGCAGCGTGCTCTTCCGGGGCACGGACCTGCGCCAATTGCTGGCTTCCGACTATCGCGGCCATCAGATCGGAGCCATCTTCGGCACCGATGCCCTGAGGCGCGATCTGACCGCCGTACAGAATCTTGTCTACACCATGGAGGCCAGCGGACGCACCTTCCTGGGCCCCAAGGACAATCTGGCCCGTCAGCTGCTGGACGAGGTGGGCTTCCCGGAGCGCCTGCAGGACAAGCTGACGGCTGATCTGGGCCACTTGGACTTCCGCTTGGCCTCCGTGGCCCGTGCCCTGTGCTGCGAGTGCGACGCGCTCATCGCCGACGAACCCACCGAGGGGCTGGAGCCGAGCGACTGGGACACCCTGCTGGCCACCCTGAAGCGGGTCTCCCGCCGTCATGACTGCGCAGTGATCATCCTGACCTCCAGCGGTTCTGACACCGTGGACGAGGGCACTTACGACGACCGATTCATCGTCGATTGAGCCCCAGCCTTCCCGGCCGGGGACGGACAGCACTGCACTGATTTGTTCGGTCATCACCCATGAGGAGTGGATACCCCGGGTCATGACCGAACAAATCGGTTCATGCAACAATGACCCACGCCGGCAAGGGAGGGTCATCCTGCACCATCACCATGGATTCGGACCCGTTCGGGAGGTCGGCGTCAAGGAAGCCATATGGATTACCCCAGGGCTGCTGATCGCTCAGAACGCCTGGCTGGCATCCCAAGGCCGTCCCTCATGGGCCCTGTCAGCCCCACCGACTTTGTGGCTGGATGAACTGGACCAGTCCCTGACCGAACGCAGGATTCTGACTGTGACGGCAGAAACCATCCTGACCTGGCGTCGGCTGCCATCGGGGTTGGGACAACGTCCCTGGTCGCAGCTGGCCGCCGGCCGGGTATCGGGCCTGCCTGCGGCCCGACGGACCCTTGAAGGCCTGCAGAGCGATCTGCGGACAGCCCCTGCGCAATCGCTGATTCGAATCCAGACCCACCTGCCCAATATCCATGAGGAGTGGCGGGTCATCCTCGACAGGGATCGAATCGCGGCCTCCAGCGGATACTGCCTGCATGAGGACGAGGGCTCTCGAGCCATTACCACGGTCTTCGACGGCGCCATCTTCGATCCCAGGCATCGAACGATCGCCGAGAACTGCGCCCTCCAGGCAGCCAAAGGTCGATCTCCTGCTCCGATCAGCGTGGATCTGGCCTTCCTCCGTGGATCGGATCGGCCTCTCGTCCTGGAGGGAAACCCGGTCTGGTGCGCGGCCCCTTACGCTTACGGGCCGCAGGGCATGGTCTCGTTCTTGAAAGCCGTAGCGACCTGCCGGACCGATCCAGTCGATCCCTATCAACCAGACCCGTGGATGCTGCGCGAATTCGGCGGCCGCTTCCGCAGCTCCTGGGGGCCGGGCCGGCCGGATCAGACGATGGTCATGCCGTAGTGCTTGGCCAGGGGCTGCAGATCCGGCACCCCATACCGGGCCACCAGCTGCCTCCAGCGGGCCAGGTTGTCAGGACCATACTTGGCTGTGCGCTTGGCGGCAGTGGGCTCGGAGACGAAGATGGGCGGCTGGTGCTTGCTGTGGAACTTGTCCGCATACATGACCACCTCCTGCTCAGGGTTGACCGGCAGGTAGTCGTCAGGCGGCAGGTTCAGATGCTCCTCCTCAACCTGGCGGCGGGTCAGCCCCACCCCGGTATGGTTGCGGGCGAACTGGGCCACCGACTCGTCCACCCCAGCGTCCAGCAGCAAGTGGTAACCCTCCAGCCCATGTTCGATGTACCGCTCGCCCTGGAAGGTCAGGGGGCGGCCCTGGGAACCATCGTCCTTGAGGATCCGGTAGGTACCGATGTCGTGCAGCAAGGCGCCCGTGCGGACCAGGTCACGGTCCAGAGGCCGCTCGGGCAGAACCCCGTCAGGATCATCATCACGCAGCAGGCGTTCGTTGACCTGGTCGGCCATACGCACCGCGAGGGCGGCAATGATCTGGCAGTGGGTGTGTATCAGTTCATAGGCGGCTTGGGAGGGCGCATACTGACGGTGCAGGGCCTCGGCCATGGGAACATTGGGAATCATACCGACCATTCTAGGGATTCCTGCCGCAAATGTGACCTTTGCGACGCTTATGCACACTTCAGCGGATAATCGGCCCTGCCCTTCTGCCGCCGACAGTACACTAGGAGCCACAGTATTTCACGAGGAGCACTATGGACACTTCACCACTTGTGCGCTCCGCCGACCAGCCCGCTCCTCCAGACGAGGACGGCGGCCGACAGGCGCCCTGGCACAACCCCCTGCTGGACCCGCGCGATCTGCGCATGCCGCGCATCGCGGGCCCCAGCTCATTGGTCATTTTCGGCGTCACCGGAGATCTGGCCAAGAAAAAGCTCTTGCCGGCTGTTTATGACCTGGCCAACCGGGGGCTGCTTCCAGCCAGCTTCGGGCTGATCGGCTTCGGACGGCGCGACTGGAGCGACCAGCAGTTCGTCGCCTTTGCGGAGGAGAACGTCCGCGCCCACTGCCGCACCCCCTTCAACGAATCCACCTGGCGACATCTGAGCCAGGGCATGCGCTTCGTCAAGGGCAGCTTCGACGATGCCGAGGCCTTCCGCCGCCTGTCGGCCACCGTTTCGGAGCTGGATCGGGTCCGGGGCACACGCGGCAACCATGCCTTCTACATGTCGGTGCCGCCCAAGGCCTTCCCCCAGGTGGCCCGCCAGCTGGCCGAGTCGGGGCTTTCCCACTCCAAGGAAGGGGCCTGGCGCCGCGTCATCATCGAGAAGCCCTTCGGCCACGACCTGGCCTCGGCCAAGGAGCTTGACCGGGTGGTCTCCGAGGTCTTTGAGCCGGATTCGGTCTTCCGCATCGACCACTACCTGGGCAAGGAGACCGTGCAGAACATCCTGGCCCTGCGCTTCGCCAACATGATGTTCGAGCCGGTCTGGAACTCCAACTACGTCTCACACGTGCAGATCACCATGGCCGAGGACATGGGCATCGGCGGCAGGGCCGGCTACTACGACGGAATCGGAGCAGCCCGGGACGTCATCCAGAACCACCTCCTGCAGCTGATGGCCCTGACGGCCATGGAGGAGCCGGTCTCCTTCTCGGCGTCGGATCTGACGGCTGAGAAGACCAAGATCCTTTCTGCTGTCCGTCTTCCCAAGGACCTGGCTGCCCACACTGCTCGAGGCCAGTACACGGCCGGCTGGCAGGGGTCCCAGCACGTGGTCGGCTACCTGGATGAGGACGGGATCGACCCCTCCTCCACCACTGAAACCTATGCGGCCATCAGGCTGGATGTGGACACCCGCCGCTGGGCCGGCGTCCCCTTCTACCTGCGCACGGGCAAGCGCCTGGGCAAGCGGGTCAGCGAGATCGCCATCGTCTTCAAGCGTGCCCCCCACCTGCCCTTCGAGGCCACAGCCACCCGGGAACTGGGCGCCAACGCCGTAGTCATCCGCGTACAGCCCGACGAGGGCGTGACCATGCGTTTCGGGGCCAAGACCCCTGGCTCGGCCATGGAGGTGCGCGACGTCAACATGGACTTCTCCTACGGGCGTTCCTTCACCGAGGCCTCCCCCGAGGCCTACGAGCGGCTGATCCTGGACGTGCTCCTGGGAGACCCGCCCCTCTTCCCCACCACCGAGGAGGTCAATCTCTCCTGGAAGATCCTGGACCCCATCGAGGAGTTCTGGGCCGGACAGGGCCAGCCCCAGCCCTACCGCGCCGGCACCTGGGGTCCGCGGGAGGCTGATCTGATGCTGGCCCGCGACGGATACCACTGGAGGATGCCATGATCGTCAGACTGAACAACACCACTACCTCCGCCATCGCCCGGGAGATCGACGAACTCCACGTTGAACGCGGGGAGGCCGCCCAGGGACGGGTGCTGACCCTGGTCATCATCACCGAGCAGGCCCATCTGGAGACAGCCCTGGAGACCATAAACGCCGCAAGCCGCGAACATCCCTGCCGGGTCATCGCCATAGTGACCGATGCCGAAGACCATCAGGCCGGGCAGGATGCGGACCAGAGGATTGCTGCAGCACAGACCTCTGATGACTGCGTCTCCTACAAGAACACCGACCACAACGGGGATCGCACGCTGGATGCCGAAATACGCTTCGGCTCGGATGCTGGTGCCGGCGAAGTGGTGGTCCTGCGACCAGTGGCAGCCCTGCTGGACCATTCCGACGCTCTGGTCATTCCCCTCCTGGTGCCGGATGCGCCTCTGGTAGTCTGGTGGCCCACCAATCCGCCCCTGGATCCCTCGCAGGATCCCATCGGGACCATGGCCGCCAGCAGAATCACCGATGCCATGGAGGCCGACGATCGCCAGGCCACCTTCGCCGGACTGCTGGCCCATTCGCACGCTGAGGACGTGGACCTGTCCTGGACCAGGATCACCATCTGGCGAGCGCTGCTGACCTCCATGGTGCAACAGCCGCCCCACCTGCCCATCCGTTCGGTCAGGGTAACCGGCCAAGCCCACTACCTGCCGTTGGAGCTGCTGGCCTCCTGGCTGGCCCTGAAGCTAAAGGTGCCGGTCACAGTCGAACGCGACCCGCAGGCTCAGGCGGTCACCGGCGTCTATTTCGAACGTCCGGACGGGGTCATGAGCATGGAGCGCCACCATGACGACCAGGCCCGGATCAACCAGCCCGGTCAGGCCTCGCAGACCATCTCCATGCCCCTGCGCTCTGCCGTGGACTGCATGAGCGAGGAACTGGGTCGGTTGGATCCTGACGAGGTCTATCAGGATGTCATCCACACCGGCTGGGGAATGGTTGACCACCAGTAGACCTCTGCAGTGACTCAATTCATATGCAAACGTCTGGGTGTAGGCTGAGGCCAGCTTCACCTGCATGCAAGGAGGATCAGATGACCGATCGTCGTGTCGTGACTTATGCCACAACCAAGCTGCTCAATCAAGCCACCGCAGCCCGGATCCTGCTGGAGCTGGGTGACCTCCTGGCCCGTCAGGATCGGGCCGACCTGGCGCTGACCGGCGGCCGGGACGCGGCGGATGTCTATGCCCTGATGGGCGCTGATCCCCTGAGCCAGAGCGTGGACTGGAGCCGGGTCCACCTCTGGTGGAGTGATGAGCGGTTCGTGGGACTGGAAGACCCGGACCGCAACGACGAACAGGCACGGCGGGCCTGGTATGGCTCGCTGATCGACCAGGGGCTGCTGCCCCAGGCCAACGTGCATCCCATGCCCGTGGACACCCGCAGCCCAGCTCAAGTTGAAGCCGCCGACCAGGAGGAGAACGAACGGGCTCTGACCCAGGCGGCAGCCACCTATCAGCAGGAGATCATCGACCAGCTCGGCCCTGATGGACACATGGATCTAGCCGTCTTCGGCGTGGGCCCCGACGGCCACTATGCCTCCCTCTTCCCCGACCGCTCCGAGGTCAAGCTACAGGATGATGATTTGCTGGTGACGGGCGTCAGCAACTCCCCCAAGCTGCCGCCGCTCAGGGTCACCATGACCACGCCATTCATCCGCCGGACCCCCAAGGTCTGGCTCTTCACCTCAACCGCTGAAAAGGCTTCGGCCGTGGCTGCAGCCCTGGGAACCACAGACGACCCCCATGTCCCCTCCTCGTATGCCAGGGGCACCCTGGAGACCCTCTGGCTCCTGGACGCTGATGCCGCCTCGAAACTGCGCTGAGCCTTCAGCAACAAGAGCCTCTCCAGATTTCAGGACTCCGAAGACTCCTCATCCGCAGCAGGGACGGAGCTTTCGGAGTCTTTTCTAGTCATTTGTTCGATAGCCCGATCGGATTCGTCGACGATCCAATCCATGGCGTGGCGGGCACCCTCTGCATCGCCCCGCCGTATCAGCGCAGCCACGTCCCCGTGCAGCCGCAGCGCCTTCTCATCAGCCTTCCTGGGCATAAGCTCATGCCGGGTCCGCCCAGACAGCACTGAAGCAATCACATCGCCCAGGGCCGCGAACATAGCGTTGCCCGATGCCTCAAGCAGGGTTCGATGGAAGGTTTCGTCAGCCCGAAGATAGTCCGGCCCGTCGGCCCGGTCAGCGTTGGCCACCATGTCAATGGCGGCCCGCGTCAGCTTCGCCCAGTGATCCTGATCAGCGTGGCTGGCCGCCAGCTGGGCAGCCATGGGCTCCACGCATGCCCTGAGCTCGGACAGCTCATGCAGGGTCCGCCCCCGGCCAGGTCCGCGCAGCCTCCACTCGATCACCCGCGGATCATAGATATTCCAGAGCCGACGGGGGTTGACCGTGGCACCGACCTTGCGTTTGACGGTGACCAGACCCATGGCTTCAAGAACCCTGGTGACCTCCCTGGTCACCGTGCGCGAAGGCCTCTGGCTATCCAGATTAGGGGCAGGCAATCGGTCGCCCGGAGCGATGGCGCCATCGACGATGGCCGCCCCCCACTGGTCCAGGAGCCGGTCATGCAGGGTGCCTTCTGCAGCCGTTCCGTCATCAGGTGTCCTTGATCTTTCCACAAACGCCACTCTAGCAACCGGGCTCATTTTCAAACGGTTCAGAAGGATGAGCGAGCCAGCCGAAATTGAATCCAACTCTTGGCATCTCAACTTCCAAACCGTCCCAGGTGCGTGTATGATATGGTCTGTTAAGGCATACGTAATATCACGCTGTCGATATTACGTAATGCAAAAATAAGGGCCGGAAAGCTGCTCAGGCCGAACGGTTCGCATCCTCAGAGAAGAGGCAGCCATGCTTTTAGCGTCGCAGCCGACAGCCGGCGGGTACCTGACCCTGGCGGCGAGTCAGGCCGTTTCCCTGAACACCACCCAATTGGGCATCAGTCTGGTGCTCAGCCTGGCGGTGCTCATTTTCCTGGTCACCGTCGTTAAGCTTCATCCCTTTGTCTCCCTGCTGGGTGCCGCCCTGGTGGTCGGCATCGGTTCCGGCTATGGTCCCGTGGCCACCCTGACCAGCTTCACCGGCGAGTTCGGCTCCACCATGGGCTCCGTGGGCATTCTGATCGGCCTGGGAGCCATGATCGGCAAGGTCCTCATGGACACCGGAGCCACCGACCAGGTGGTCAACACCCTGGTCGCCAAGTCCAAGCCCGCCACCATCCCTTGGATCATGGCCCTGATCGGCGCCCTGATCGGCCTGCCCATGTTCTTCGAGGTTGGCCTGGTCATTCTGGTTCCGGTCATCATTCTGGTGGCCCGCCGTACCAAGCTTCCGCTGATGCGGGTGGCCATCCCCACTCTGGCAGGCCTGTCCATCATGCACGCCTGCGTGCCTCCTCACCCCGGTCCCTTGGCCGCTTTGAGCCAGTTCAAGCAGACCGGCAATGTGGGTCTGACCATGATGTTCGGCATCCCCTTCGCCCTGATCACCCTGGTCGTCGTGGGCCCGGGCTTCTCCCGGCTGGCCTCCCGCTGGGTGCCCATCCAGGCACCAGCCGACTTCGTGGCCAAGAGCGAGCAGGCCGGCAAGGAGGAGACCCGACTGCCCTCCTTCGCCATCTCGGTCTGCTGCATCCTGCTGCCGGCAGTCCTCATGCTGCTGACCTCCATCTTCGAGATCGCCATTCCCGGCTTCAAGGATCGCACGGACGGCCTGGCCCAGACCATCAACTTCATCGGCAACCCGGTCATGGCCCTGGCCATAGCACTGATTGTCTCCATGCTGGTCCTCAAGGCCGCCTCGGGCATCTCCTGGAAGACCGTCAATGACTCCCTGGGAGCCTCGCTGCCCGCTGTGGCAGGCATCCTGCTGATCGTGGGCGCAGGCGGCGGCTTCAAGGGCGTACTGGTCTCCACCGGCATCGGCAAGATCATCGGCACCTTTGTCGAGCACTCCAACATCTCCATCTTCCTGCTGGGCTGGGTCATCGCCGTCTTCGTGCGCATCGCCACAGGCTCGGCCACCGTCTCCATCCTGACCACGGCCGGCATCCTCAGCAACGCCATGACCATGATGCATGCCGGCTCCACGGCCACTACGCTCCTGGTCATCGCCATCGGCGCCGGCTCCATCTTCCTCTCCCACCTCAACGACGCAGGCTTCTGGCTGATCAAGGAGTACTTCGGCCTGAGCGTTGGCGAGACCCTGAAGACCTGGTCGGTTCTGGAATGTCTGCTGTCGGTAGTGGTACTGGTCCTGGTCATGATCGCCAGCATCTTTGTGCCCATCACCGCCTGAACATCATTGCCGGATCACTTTTCAGAAAGGTTACACATGGTCGACACATCATCAAAGAATTCCGACGCGCTGAGCGCAGAGGATCACCCGGAGCCCCAGGTCCCCTCGGCAGTGGACAACACGGTTCCCCCGAACTACTTCCGAGGCCGCACCCCCGTTCTGGTCATCATGGGGGTCGCCGGCTGCGGCAAGACCACCATGAACGAGCACCTGGGCAACAAGCTGGGCTGGGACATGGCCGAGGCCGACGACTTCCACCCCCAGGCCAACATCGACAAGATGGCCCGCGGCATTCCCCTGAACGACGAGGACCGTTGGCCCTGGCTGGACAGCATCCATGATTGGATCGAGGATCACATGCGCCGTGGGGTGCCTGGGACCGTCACCTGCTCGGCCCTGAAGCGGATCTATCGTGACCGGTTGCGGATGCCTGGGGTGGTCTTCGTTCACCTGAGCGGGGACTACGACTCCATCATGGAGCGGCTCTCCAAGCGGAAGGGCCATTTCATGAAGCCGCAGATGCTCCGCTCCCAGTTCGACGATCTGGAGCCCCTGGGACCGGACGAGATCCACCTGACCATCGATGTGGGTCTGCGCATGTCGCCCGAGATCGAGGCCGAAGAGGTCATCGACACCCTGGGCCTGCAGTGCGACGTCAAGGCGCACACCGCTCAGGTTCAGGCCGAGCGCGCCCGGCAGGCAGCCCGCCAGTAGCACCGACGATTCGGCCCGACCGCGGCCGACCACCAACCATCGCGGTCAACTTCACACTGTTGCAGTCAAGGGAGAGGAACTGACACTATGAAGATTGGCATGATCGGCCTGGGACGCATGGGCAAGAACATGGCGGACCGTCTGCGCACCGGCGGCCACCAGGTGGTCGGCTACGACATCGCGCCGGACTCGGGCAGGGATGTGGACAGCCTGCAAGCCCTGGTCCAGGCCCTCGAGGCCCCCCGAGTGATCTGGGTCATGGTCCCGGCCGGCAAGCCCATCGAGTCCACGCTCGATCAGCTGGGCGATCTGATGGAGCGCGGCGACTTGGTCGTGGATGGCGGCAACACCCGCTTCACCCAGGACCAGGAACACGCCCACGCTCTGGCCGCCAAGGGCATAGGCCTGGTGGATGTGGGCACCTCCAATGGCATCTGGGGCAAGGAGAAGGGCTACGCCCTGATGGTCGGCGGCTCGGACCAGGACGTGGCCCGGATACAGCCCATTCTGGACACCCTGAAGCCCGAGGGTGACTACGGTCTGGTCCACGCGGGAGGAACCGGCGCGGGTCACTATGCCAAGATGGTTCACAATGGCATCGAGTACGGGATGATGCAGGCTCTGGCCGAGGGGTATGCGGTCCTGGAGGCCTCCGACCTGATCAAGGAGCCGGGCGAAGTAATCGAATCCTGGCGCAAGGGCTCGGTCATCCAGTCCTGGCTGCTGGACCTGCTGGCCCAGGCGCTGAAAGAGGACCCCCACCTGAGCGGGATCGCCGGCAAGGCCGATGAGACCGGCGAGACCAAGTGGATGATCGCGGACGCCCTGGAGCTGGGGGTGCCCACACCGGCCATCACTTCGGCCCTCTATGCCCGCCAGTCCTCCAAGATCGAGGACCCCATGACCATGAAGGTGGTCTCCGCCCTGCGCAGCGCCTTCGGCGGCCACCCCATCGTCAGGGAGTGACCGCGTTCCGGGCCGGGTACCAGTAGGATCCCACCTGCGGACTGACCTGGACCATGGCGCCGTCATCGGCGAAATCCAAGGGAGCGAAGACGATTTCGCGATGGCAGCCGTCACCCTGCCCGCCCCTGGCGAACCTGTGGTAGGCCACGATCCAGTCGTCCCGGTCCGGCACACGGGTGATGCAGTGGTGTCCCGTAGCCAGGATCCCCTTGGCATGATCAGCCTTGATCAGGACCTGGGGCGCGGTCCAGGGCCCGTCCAGCGATGGCGCGCTGGACCAGCGGATCCGGTAGCTCGGATCCCTGGTATCGTTCTCCGACCAGGAGGCATAGTAGGTGTCTCCCCGTCGGCAAACAGTGATGGCTTCGCGGAAATTGTCGGGCACAGCGGAGCGCACCGAACCCTCTTCCAGACGCAGGCCGTCCGGGCTCAGCCGCCCCATGTAGGCACGACCATTGCCCCAGAGCAGATAGGGCACATCGTCGTCATCCACGAAGACCGAGGGATCGATGGGCAGGCAGTCATAGTCCCCCCGAGCGATGAAAGGCTCCTGGGCCGCCCGGAAGGGCCCAGTTGGCCCAGGAGCGACAGCCTGGCCAATCTGCCCGTCGGCCACAAAATACAGGATGCAGCGTCCCTGGCGCACCAGCAGGCAGGGTGCCCAGGCACCCTGTCCCCCATGCCACCAGGCGACCTGATCCAGGTCCAGAATTTTTCTGCGGGTCCAATGGCAAAGGTCCCCGGATTCATAGACGTAGAAGGCACGCGAGGACCAATCAGGCAGACCGTCCTCGGTGCAGTACAGGTACCAGCGATCCCCGATCATGACCAGATCCGGGTCCGCACAGTAGCGATGCAAGGGGCTGCTCGCCAATCCCATCCCCCTCGACCCTTGATGTGCGCTTGCGAATTCCTCCATGGACTGTGACTCCGATTCCTTACGAGTGCGGCGGCCGGAACCTCCGACCGCCGCCATTGGCTACGACCTTGCAACCGGCCGCCTTACCCCTTGACTGCCCCGGCAACCAGCCCGGAGACGATCCACTTCTGGCAGAAGATGAAGAAGACGAAGACCGGGATCAGGGCCAGGACCGTGATGGTCATGAAGCTGGGCCAATCAGTGGTGAACTGGCCGACTGCGTTGTAGACCTGCAGGACGATGGTGCGCAGGTTGGAGCTGCTGATGAAGACGTTGGCCGTCATGAAGTCATTCCAAGTCGACATGGTCTGGAAGACCACCACCGTGGTCAGGATGGGCCTGATCAGGGGCAGCACGATGCTCCAGAAGATCCTTAGGGGGCCGGCCCCGTCGATCCTGGCAGCCTCGATGACCTCGAAAGGCAGGGACTGCATGTAGCCCACGATCAGGAAGTAGCAGAAGACCGCACCGCCCAGGTACATGATGATCAGGCCCAGGAGCGTATTGACCAGCCCCACACTGGACTCCATCCGGTAGAGGGGAATCAGGGTGGACTGGGTGGGAATGACGAAGGCGATCATGAGGATCACCCCGATGACCGAGGTGAAGATCGACTTGCGCAGGATCATCCCGTAGGCAGCCAGGGCTCCGATCAGCACCTGGAAGAGGACGCCGAAGAAGGTGACGATCAGGGTGTTGACCAGGCTGCGGACGATGGGCACCGTAGCGAAGGCCCGCGTGTAGTTGCGCAGCGTCCATTGCTTGGGCAGGCCCAGGGGATTGGTGGCCATGTCGGGGACGGTCTTGAAGGTGTTGATCAGGATGTACCAGAGGGGCACAGCGCAGATCAGGGCGATGATCAGCACCACCACGCTCCTGACCGCCGAACGCCGCCGTTCCCGCTGGCTCAGGGTCAGGGTCGAGCTCTTGCTGCTGCTCATTGGAACCTCCTGGAAATCAGGCTGGCGGCGCCCATCTGAGCGAAGACCACGAGGGCCGTGGCCAGGGTGAACAGGACCGCCAGGGCCGAGCCCAGCCCATACTGGGACTGGCCGATGCCCTGCTGAATGATGGACTGGGTCACCGTATAGGTGGAGTACCCGGGGCCGCCCTTGGTCATGGTGTAGGGCAGGTCGTAGACCTTGAGGCCTCCCGACATGAGCAGGAAGCTGGAGGTGACGATGCCCGGGATCAGCTGGGGCAGGGTGATGTGGACGAACTGCTGGCGGCTGGTGGCCCCATCCACCGTGGCCTGCTCATAGAGGTCACCGGGAATGGACTGCAGGAAGGCCAGGTAGAGTGTGGCATGCCAGCCGATCTGAGCCCAGACCGCGATGAAGATGACGCAGCAACGGGCCAGGGTCGAGTTGGACAGCCAGGGCACCGGACCCAGACCGAAGACGCCCAGAATGGTGTTGAAGACGCCTGACTTCATGGGTGAGAAGATGTACTTCCAGACCATGCCCATGATGGCTAGCGATGGCACGCTGAAGAAGAAGAACAGGGAACGGGCGAAGTTGCGGCCCCAGAACTTCCGGTTCAGGGTGACAGCCAGGGGGATGGCGAAGATGGTCACCAGGACCGTCTGAGCCACGGCGTACAGGATGGTGAATACCAGGCCCTGCATGGTCGACGAATCGGTGAACACGCTGTGGTAGTTCTTCCAGCCCACATAGTGCATGTTCAGGCTGTAGCCGTTGAAGTCGGTCACCGAGTAGATGATGGTCTGCACCAGCGGCACCGCGAAGAGGACCACGAAAACAGCCAGGATAGGCAAGAGGAACCAGAAGGAGGTCAGATCCTGCCGCAGGCCGAGCATGCGCCGCCGATGGGCGTTGGTACGCTCCGAGGCAGATTGTGAAGCCATGATCCAGCCCTTCCTACTTGACCGAGGCCATCTTGTCGTCGATGGCCTTGGCCCACTGATCCAGACTGATGGATCCCTGGACCAGCTGCTGGGTCTCGGACTGGCGGACGGTGGTCAACACATCCGGCTTGGCATAGAAGTTCATGAGCAGGAAGTAGTGGCCCGGCTGCACGTTGGTCCGGTAGACCTGCTCGTACTCGGGCTTGACCTTGGCCTTGAACCCCTGGACGGTGATGGCATCCCCGTTGTCGGCCGAACGCTGCAGGGCCCAGTGGCCATCCATGAAGGTCAGGAACTTCTGGGCAGCCTTGAGCTTGTCGCCCTTGAGGTGGGAGTAGATGGCGTAGGCGGGCGACGGCGATCCCTGGGCGTAGTTGACCATGCCCTTCTCCATGAGCGGCATGGGGGCCATGCCATACTTGAGCCCGGCCTGGCCGATGGATGGCAGGTCCCAGGGGCCGGTGCAGATCATGGCCACCTGGCCGTTGATGAACTGGGTCTTCATGTCGTCGCCGCTGATGCCGACCGTGTCACGGGTGACCAGGCCCTGGTCGTAGAGCTTCATCCAGGCCGCAGCCGCCTCACGCTGGTCGCTGCCAGGCTTTTGCGGCCGGCGGTCGATCAGGCTGGTCACGTCGACCTTGTCCCTGTCGAACTGCGAACCCATGAAGGCATCAGGGATCCTGCTGGGGCCATCGGCGATGGTCTCCAGGAAGGGCGTAACCCCAGCTGCCTTGAGCTTCTTGCACAGCTGCAGGAACCCGTCCCAGGTCTGCGGGACCTCCTTGGCGCCCGCCTTGGCCAGCAGGTCCTTGTTGTAGACGATGCCCGAGGCCCAAGAAGACACGGACATGCCGTAGACCTTGCCCTGATGGCTGACGAAGTCCTTGTTGGCCTGAGAGATGTTGCGCATGAAGGGCTCGTTGGTCAGGTCGCGCACGTAGCCGTTCTTAATCAGGTCAGCCTTGTTCTCGGAGGTGATGATGAACACATCCGGGGCCTGATTGCCGACCAGCCGGGTCTGCAGGGTCTGGATGTACTCGGGGGTCGGCGGCGAGTAGCTGAAGTCCACCTTGATCCCCGGGTTCTCCTGCTCGAATTGGTCGATGTATGGCCTCATCACCTGTTCGTTGTTCCATGACAGGAAGGTCAGCGTGGTCTTGGACCCATCAGCGCCACCAGCCCCGCAAGCACCCATGGCCGACACCATCATGCCGACCCCCAGCGCCGCAGCTATGCCCTTCCATGCTCGCTTCAGCTTCATGACTCCTCCTTGCAATCAATCCTCTGAACATCCGTCCGGGCTGTTCAACGTCGAGGCCCGGGAATTGACACGATTCAACTGCTGTCACCATATGGTATAGCACGTTGGTTGAATCGTGTCAATCATATTCTGATATGGCCCTTGCGTGCCTATGATGATTGCTGAACCCCGGGAAAGGTGCGAGATGGTGACGATGAGCGATGTGGCCAAGGAGGCGCAAGTCTCTCGGGCCACTGCCTCCTATGCCCTTCGAGGCGATACACGCATAGCGGATGACACCAGGCGCAGGGTCCTGCTCGCCGCGCGCAAGCTCCGCTACTCGGCCAACCTGTCAGCCAGAAGCCTGCGCTCAGGCAAGAGCGGCATCATCGGCGTGGCCATCTTCGAGCTGGACAAGCCCTATCCTGCGCAGATGAGTGCGGCCATCTCCCGGCAGATCAACGCCCACGGCATGCAGGCCATCATCCAGCAGACCTCCAACTCCAAGCAAGACGAGGTCTCCATACTCCGGCATGTGACCAGCCAGCTCTGCGACGGCACCATCTTCAGCCCAGGCAGCATCACCAACGAGGAGATGCAGGAGCTGGCCGACGGCAAGCCTCTGGTCCTGCTGGACGACCCCTCGGCCGAGCCGGTCTTCGATTCGGTCATGACGGCCGGATTCGAGGGAGCCGCCATGGCCGTGCGGCACCTGCTGGACTGCGGATGCCGACGAATAGGCGTAGTGGGTTCCGACATGACGGACAGCGCTGATCCGGTCCAACGACATTCGGTCCGCGGCCGCAGGGTAGCCGGCTGCCTGAAGGCTCTGAAGGACGCCGGGATGAAAGCCCGCCCCAAAGACTTCCTGCCCCTGGACCGCTGGGACGGGGAGATGGCCCGCGATCTGGGCCATCATCTGGCGGACACGTCCGGCCTGCCCTTTGACGGCATCTTCTGCATGACCGACTCTCTGGCCTTAGGTCTGATTCGAGGACTGCACGAATGCGGCGTAGAGGTCCCCCGAGACCTGGCCGTCGTGGGATTCGACGGCATCCAGGAGGGAGAGTCCTACATACCTTCGCTGACCACCATCAGCACCGACAAGGAGGATCTGGCCCGCAAGGCGGTGGATGCCCTTCTGGCCCGTCTGCAGGGCGACGACGATAATCGTCCTCCCACTCGGACGACTGCAGCCTGCCGGCTGGTGGTCCGGGAATCCACAGCCAAGATCCGTTGACAGGTTGACAAAAGGGTCCGCGCTGCCGATTTAACGGCTGTGCGGACCCTTGCGATTCTGGCGAGAAGCTCAGTTCTGCTTGATCTCGGACTTGTCCTCGGCCCAGAGGGTGTGGAAGGCGCCTGGCTGATCCACGCGCCCATAGGTGTGGGCGCCGAAGAGGTCACGCTGGCCCTGAATCAGGGCGGCGGGAAGCCTATCGGAACGCAGCCCGTCGTAATAGGACAGGGAGCTGGCGAAGACGGGAATGGGGATGCCGGCCTGGGTGGCGCGGGCCACCACACGCCGCCAGGAATCCTGGGCCTGCTCGACCGCCTGCTTGAAGAAGGGATCGAAGAGCAGGGAGCCCGGCTCACGGCCAGAGGCGTAGGCATCGGAGATCCGGTTCAGGAACTTGGCCCGGATGATGCAGCCGCCGCGCCAGATGCGGGCGATGGCACCCATGTCCAGCTTCCAGCCGTAGACCTGGGCGCCCTCCTGCATCTCGTTGAACCCCTGGGCATAGGCCACGATCTTGGAGGCATAGAGCGCCTGGCGGATGTCCTCGATGAAGGACTTGCGAGCCTCAGGGTCGGTGGCAAGGTCGGCCATGACGGCCTTGGGCTGCGGCCCCTTCAGACCCTCTTGGGCCGCCTGGCTGCGCAGCTCGGGCGAGGAGGACAGTCCCCTGGCGAAGACGGCCTCGCCGATGCCGGTCACGGGCACGGCAAGATCCAGCGCGGTCTGCACGGTCCAGGTGCCGGTGCCCTTCATGCCGGCCTGGTCGGTGACGATGTCGATGAAGGGCTTGCCTGTGGCGGCATCGGTGTGATGGAGCACCTCAGCGGTGATCTGCACCAGATAGGAGTTCAGATCCCCCTGGTTCCACTCTTCGAAGACCTGGGCGATGGCCTCAGGCTCCATGCCCAGGCCCCGGCGCATCAGGTCATAGGACTCGGCGATCACCTGCATGTCGGCGTACTCGATGCCGTTGTGGACCATCTTGACGAAGTGGCCCGCACCGTCGGTGCCGATATGGGTGACGCAGGGCTCGCCATCGACCTTGGCCGCGATGGACTCCAGGATGGGCCCCAGGGTCTTCCAGGACTCATCGGTCCCGCCGGGCATCATGGAGGGCCCCAGGAGGGCGCCCTGCTCGCCACCGGAGACGCCGCAGCCCACGAAGTGCAGCCCACGGGCCCTGATGGCCTTCTCCCGGCGGATGGTGTCCTTGAAGTAGGCATTGCCGGCATCGACGATAATGTCACCAGGCTCCATCAGGTCGGCCAGGTCATTGATCATCTGGTCGGTGGGATCCCCGGCCTTGACCATGATGATGGCCGTGCGGGGCTTGGTCAGCGAGGCCACGAACTCCTGCAGGGTCTTGGCCGGAACGAACCGGCCCTCCTGGCCATGATCGTTGATCAGGGTCTCGGTGCGCGAATAGTGGCGGTTGTAGACCGCTACGGTATTGCCGTGCCGTGCCAGGTTCCTGGACAGGCTGGCACCCATGGCGGCCAGACCCACGACTCCGATATTGGCTTGAGCTTGTGTCATCACATCACCTTTCGACGGTAGCCCGGAAAGGCCGGGCACCAGGTTCCATGCCGTCAATTCTATGGCCCGGACTCGATTTGGGCCAAGCTCCCCAGGGTGAGATTCCACTCATTCAGCCCTTGTGGTGCTTGCCGCCCTTGATCTTGCGGGAGGGCAGGACCACGCGCGTCAGCTTGGGAACCGCCCTGGTGGAGACGAACAGGGGCTGCACTTCCACGATGGGGTTGTAGGGAGCCAGGCCGAACCACTTGATCGGCGAGCCAGCCACCTTGCGGATGGCGTACTTGACCTTCAGCGAGAAGGCGCCGCGGGAGTCGATCTTGGACTCGGGCATCAGGGCCTTGTGGACCAGCACATAGGTGACGGTGCCGATCTGCGGGTCCTCGTCCACCTTGGGGTAGATGGAGGGCTGCTTGGGCAGCTCGCCGCTGTCGATCAGCTCGTGCATGATCTGGTGCAGGTAGGTGGCCACATTCTGATCCACCTTGAAGCCCAATCTCATGCGCACGCGGAAGAGGTAGTTGGTGCCGAAGTTCTCCACCGAATACTTCCGGGTGTAGGGGGCATCCGTAGTCTGGACCGAGACCGCCCACCAGGCCCGGGCCCGCTTGGGCCGGTTGGCGAAGATGGAGAAGAAGATGTCGGTGTCCAACCGCCGCATCTCCGCATCCGAGGTCAGATAGACCAGGTTGTCCGCATAGTAGGGGACGCGGAAGTCGTTGTGGAGCATCTCCAGGGCGGGCAGACACTCCTTGGCTGTCATATGCCGGCGTTGCGAGCGCTCCACCTTGGTGCCCACATCCCAGGTGTACATGATGTAGAGGATGGCCGCGGTCAGCAGCATGGTGAACCAGCCGCCGTGCATGAACTTGGCCATGGAGGCCATGAAGAAGAGGATCTGGATGGCCAGGAAGACCAAGGCGAAGAGCAGAGAGAACACGCGCTTGCCGTCGTGCCAGATGTAGTCGGCCAGCAGGACGGTCGTGGTGATCATGGTCACGGTCAGGGCCAGTCCGTAAGCGGCCGAGATGTGCTCGGAATCCTTGAAGATGGCCAGCACCGTCAGCGTAGCTACGCACAGCACCCAGTTGATGGTGGGAATGTAGAGCTGGCCGCGGGTGCGCGCCGGGTAACGCACCTGAAGGTGAGGCATCCAGTTGAGGCCGGTGGCCTCCGAGACCATGGTGAAGGCTCCCGTGATCAGGGCTTGCGAGGCGATGACGCCGGCCGTCACCGACAGGAGGACCGCCACGTACCGCACGGTGGTAGGCATCATCTGGAAGAAGGGGTTGAGCCCGTCCACACCCTGCAGGGCCTTATTGTCGCGATTGCGCAGGATCCAGGCCCCCTGGCCGAAGTAGTTGAAGACCAGAGCGATGTTGATGAAGGGCCAGGTGGCGTAGATGTTGCCACGGCCCACATGGCCCATGTCGGAGTAAAGGGCCTCGGCTCCTGTGGTCGACAGGAAGACCGTGCCCATGATGGTCAGGCCTACCGGGTTCTGCGGGCTGAAGAGGAAGCGGATCCCGTAGACCGGGTTCAGTGCCTCGAAGATGGACCAGTCGTTGCCGATGCAGTAGATGCCGATCAGGGCCAAGAAGGCGAACCAGACCATGACCACGCTGCCGAAGACCTTGCCGATCCGCTCGGTTCCGCGCGACTGGACCGCAAACAGGATCAGGATGATCACGAAGGTGATGACCATGGTCAGGTTTCCGTTTTCACGGAAGATCGGAGTCAGGACGGGGATGGTCTTGAGTCCTTCGACTGCCGAGGATATGGAGACCGCAGGAGTCAGCACCGAATCAGCCAGGAAAGCCGCGCCGCCGACCATGGCCGGGATGGCCAGCCATTTGCCGTAGTGCCGGACCAGGGTGTACAGGGCGAAGATGCCGCCCTCGCCCTTGTTGTCGATGCGCATGGCCACCAGCACGTACTTGACCGTGGTGATCAGCGTGATGGACCAGAAGACCAGCGAGAGCATACCCAGCACGGCCGCCCTGTCCACACGGGCCATGCCGCCCTGCCCTGCCACGAAGGCCTGCATGGTATACAAGGGTGAGGTGCCGATGTCGCCGTAGACCACGCCCAGGGCCACAATGCACATGCCCAGGCTGATCCTGTCTGGCGAAGACTGCACCCGCCGCCACCAGCGGCCCAGAGGACCCTTTGGCGGGGTGCGGCGACGCTGGGCCGCCCGCTGGGCCTCGCGCCGGACCCGCTTGAGCTCGTTCTCCTCCTCCCGGGTGCGGGACTTGGCCGAGATCTTGGGAGCCTTGGTGAAGCTCTCCTGAGGAAGTATCGATTCTTTCGTCGGCTGACCCTTGCGACGGGCCGTCGTCGGCTTCGCCCTTTTTTCACCGGATAACCGGGGTGGTTCGTCAGCGCCCCTGCCATCATCCTGAGCCGCCAACTCATGCCGCTCATCCGCCATAGAGCCCTCCATCGGCCAAAGCCTTCACTCATCTACTTCCGGGTGCCGTATGTTGCTGTTTGCGCACACGTGCGACGACAACCGTAGCACTCTCCCCCCACACTCGGCAGGGGCGATTCAGACCGCGACACACCATTAGCTTAATCCCGCCCTGGCACTATGCGTCGAACATCCTTCACAGGCCATAAACCCGGCGCGTGGTGGCTGCTGTCGCTTCGGCCACTTGGGCCAGGGGGCGATCCAGGGCATCAGCCATAGCGCGCAGGGTGTAGGGAATCATGTAGGGGGAGTTGGTGCGTCCCCGGTAGGGCATGGGACTCAGGTAGGGCGCATCGGTCTCCACCATGATGTGGTCCATGCCGACCACGGACAGGCCCTGGCGGATTCCCTCGTTGCCCTTGTAGGAGACCGTCCCCGAAAAACTCAGATACCAGCCGTGCTCGGCGGCCACCTGGGCCATCTGCGCATCCCCCGAATAGGAATGGAAGATCGTGCGCTCGGGGGCGCCGTCCTCCAGCAGGGTCTCAATAACCTGCCCATGGGCGTCGCGGTCGTGGATCTGCATGGGCAGGTCCAGCTCCTTGGCCAGGGCGATGTGATCGCGGAAGGCCTGCCGCTGGATCTCTTCGGCCCCTTGGCCGGTTCGGAAGAGGTCCATGCCCGTCTCTCCGATGGCCACCACCTGGTCGGGATATGCGCGAGCCAGACGGGCGACCTCCTCAAGCGCCTGCTCGAAAGAAACCTCATGCCAGGGCTGATATTGCAGCGGCAGTCCATCCGGTCCCGGCACCCCTCGATGGCCGTGCAGGACGGCCTCATTGGGATGGATGGCCAAGGCCGCGTGAACCACCCCGGGATGGGCCAGCGCCAGATCCACAGCCGTCTGCAGGTTGGGCAGCTCGCAACCCACGTCGATGGCCCCGACCACCCCCACAGCACGGGCCCTTTCCAGCTGCTGGTCGACTGTGCGGACGGGGACCGGATCCTGCCCGCGCTCCCTGGCCTGCCGGTCCATCTCCTGGGCGAAGGGGACCACGGAGGCCATGTGGGTGTGATCGTCGATGACTCCGATGCCTTCGGGCAGTGGCTCGGGATCGGGAGCCCAGCTGCGGTTGCGATGATGCTTGCTCATGGTCCACAGTCTAAGGTCTCGTGCGGCCGAATCCGCGACCCGCCCAGGTGGCCGACTCCGCCAAAAGGAAGGACTGCAGCTAGAATCACCTCTGACGGCCCAGGACCAGCCGGATAGGAAGAACGAAGAAGCAGCCGTCGTCCGTCTGCCAGTCCCCCGCCGCCGCGGTACCGTTGCCGAAGGCAGAAAAGGTGGATTATGTCTATGGATTGGCAGCCCTCGTTCGAGGCGACCAGCGCCTACCTCTTCGTCCACTTCACCGGCCATGAACAGGCTGAGACGGATGAGCAGCTCTACTTCGCCCTCAGCCGGGACGGCCTGCACTGGCATGACCTGCGCGCCCAGGGAGACCCTGTTCTGACCTGGAGCGAAGGCGAGGGCGGCGTACGCGATCCCTATATTGTTCGAGGCCCTGACGGCCTCTTCCACATCATCGCCACCGACCTGTCCGTCTACCACAGGGGCGGCTGGCAGGAGGGCCGGTCCACGGTGGATGGATCCACCGGGCTGGTCATCTGGGATTCGCCGGACCTGGCCCACTGGGGCAGACCCCGCCTGGTGGACGTGGCCTCGGCCATTCCCAAGGCGGGCATGGCCTGGGCACCGGAGGCCTGCTGGGATGCCGACAGAGGGCAGTGGATAGTCTTCTGGGCCACAGCTGCCGCCGACAGCGCCGAGGACCCGGCCGCAGCCGACCTGGCCAACGAGCTGGGTGACGGCATCAACATGTACTACGCCACCAGCACTGATCTGGTTTCCTTCTCCCGCCCGGTCAAGTGGATCGACCGCAGCAACGGCATCATCGACACGACCATGCTCAAGGCGCCTGACGGCTGGTGGTACCGGGCCTCCAAGGATGACCAGATCACCCTGGAACGCACCCGCAACCCCTATGCGGCCACCCACGAGCTGGTGCGTACCGACGACGACCAGGCCTGGTCATACCTGTCCAACCTGACCGACATCTTCGGCCAGGGGCGCTACTCCTCACGCTATCTGGAGGGCCCCGAGCTCTTCCTCTACAACGATGCCGACGCCGCAGGACCCGACGGCCGAACCATGCCTTTCGGCTTGATCTGCGACCAGTTCGCGGAAGGCCGGGGCTATCTGCCCTTCCGCTCCGCTGATCTGTCTTCCAGAGAGCGGCAGGACTGGGCCTTGGTCAGCGACATGAACTTCGGCCGGCTGACCAAGCGCCACGGCTCCATCATGCCCATCACCGAGAGCGAATACCGAATTCTGAAACGGACCCTGACCCGCTGAGCGGCGGCAGCATGCAGGCAACCATGACGAAGCCTCACACGAATAAAATCCCATAATCGTGCGTAAGTGCTCCAATAAATGCCTCCACCTGTACCGCAACAGGGAACGCGGCCAGTAAAACCCAGACCTGGGCTAGAAGTGAGCCAAATCAGGACATGTCCACTTGTAGTTTCTTCATGAGACTGTTCCCGAAGCTACAGACCCACTCAAGTCCCTAGCGTCAAGTCCCAGTTATCCTCGATCAGTCCGGCATCCACTTAATCCATTGGGGTCTGCATCAGGTGCAACTCCGGATCCCGGGTGTGTCTAGGCCCAGAATCCGGAGATCATATATGGCGTGGATGCCCTTGGACCAGAAGATCCAGCTCGGGTCCTGACACGCGCTTCAGATCGACACCGTCTGTCGTTACAGCAACCTGGAACCTGGTGCCCCGCACCTCCAGCTCGTAGGTCATCGAGAGCCAGGACGAAGGCAGGCGGGGGTCAATGCTCAGCCCGGTCCCGCCGGTATCCCGAAGGCCGCCGAAGCCGCAGACCAGGCTGGACCAGACGCCTCCGCAGGCAGCCAGGTGGATGCCGTCGGTCGTGTTGGCATGCAGATCGTCCACGTCCGTAAACAGGGACCGGCGGAAGTACTGCATGGCCAGCTGGTCATGCCCCACCTCAGCGGCGAGGATGGACTGGGAGGCTGCCGACAGGGTCGAATCCCCGGTGGTCAGCGGATCGTAATAGTCGAAGTCAGCCCGCTTCTGCTCTGGAGTGAACCAGGAGCTGAGCAGGTAGAGGGCCATGACCACGTCGGTCTGCTTAAGCACCTTGTGACGGTAGATAACCAAGGGATGGTAGTGCAGCAGCAGGGGCCTGGCAGTGAACCTGTCGAAGTGCCAGCGTGGCCGCTGCATGAACTGGGCATCCTGGGCATGAACCCCCTCCTGATCGTCGAAGGGGACGAACATGGCCTCTGCCGCGCTGGACCATTTGTCGGCCTCCTCGTCGTTGAAGTGCAGCCTCTCGCGTATGCCGCCGATCAGATCTGGGTGCTTCTCCCGTAGGTGCTGGTAGGCCTTGTAAGCGGCCAGGAGGTTGAATCGGGCCATCTGGTTGGTGTAGAGGTTGTCGTCAACCAGGACCGTGTACTCGTCGGGGCCGGTCACGCAGTGAATGTGGAAGCGGCCGTCCTCCTTGTAGCGCCCCAGGCTCATCCAGAGACGGGCCGTCTCCACCAGGATGTCGATGCCCTCAGCCTGCAGGAAGTCTTCATCGCCGGTGACCTGCACATACTGGGCCACCGCGTAGGCAATATCGGCATCGATGTGGTACTGGGCCGTACCTGTAGGGAAGTAGGCGGAGGCCTCCTCACCGTCGATGGTCCTCCAGGGGAAGAGGGCACCGTTCAGGTTGAGTGCGCAGGCCCTGCGCCTGGCGGCAGGCAGCATCAGGTAGCGGTAGTGGAGTACGGCTCTTGCCCGGGCAGGCGCTGAATAGATCAGGAAGGGGAGAATGTAGATCTCGGTGTCCCAGAAGTAGTGGCCGCTGTAGCCGGACCCGCTCAGACCCTTGGCGCCCACACCGTTCTCGATCTGGGCCGTGGACTGGGCCAGCTGGAAGAGTTCCCAACGCACCATCTGCTGGGTACGACCGCCATCGTCGGCCTGGATGCGGATATCCTGACGCTCCCAGAACCGATCCAGCCATTCCCGCTGACGCCGCTCCAGCTGATCAAGAGAGAGGGTGCTGACCTCCTCCAGCCGATCGCGGCAGTCCTCGACCAGATTCCTGGTCCCCTCGCCCCGGGTCTGCACGACCAGACCATTGCCGCTGGTGCCAGCCGGAAGAATGGGGTGGCTGCGATAGACGGCGTAACGGACCAGACGGGTGGAACCGCCCTTGGGCACGTCCATGCGCCAACCGGAGCCCTCGACAGGCCGGCCGTCCCTGAACTGCCTGACGCCCAAGGCCAGGCTGAGCCGTGAATTATTGCAGCGGAAGACCCTGCAATCCGCACTCAGCTCACCGTAGACCGCATTGTCCAGCACCTCATGGATTCCACAGCCGTCCACAAAGGTCGACTTGCGGGGGTCGCTGGAGTTGACATGGCGGGGGTTGTCGGCGTTGACCGGACCCTCGACGACCACAGCCATGTCCCGGTCGGGCGACTCGACGGTCAGCGTGCAGACGCTCAGGCTGCGGTCATACAGACAGACCATGCGGGTGAGCACGGTCTTCAGGTGAATGCCGTGGCCCAGATCGTACAGATTGGTGGTGGTTGCGATTCCGGTTCGGAAGTCCAAACGCTGCGTGGTCTTCTCCGGCCTGCCCAGGGGCAGCCCTTCCACCTTGAGGGTGAAGTCCGAAGCATCGGGCACTCCTTGGATCAGCTGACCCACTTGGGCGTATCCGTAGGCGCTTTCGGGGTGGGCTATACGGAAGGTGTCATGGAAGCCGCTCAGGAAGGTACCGTTGCCCAGGCAGCGTTCCCCGCCGCCTTCGCCCCTGACGCCGACGGAGCCGTTGGTGACCGAGAAGACTGTGGCGCTGACCGCATCGGGCCGACCGTTCTCGCTGAACCCCCACTCTTCTACAGGGAAGCGATCCTCATCCAGACTGGGGTCCTCCGCCTGTGCACGTTCGCTGGCATCGTCGTCGATCAGCTCGATCAGCTGGTCCACCACCAGGTCCGCGCCCGCCTTGAGCAGCTGCTCGCGGCCGGCACCCCTGTTCACGCCCACGACCAGGCCAAACCTGCCCGCGTGACCGGCGGCCACGCCAGAGAGGGCATCCTCGACCACAACGGCATCCTCATTGCGCAGGCCCAGCACTTTGGCCGCATAGGCGTAGGTGTCCGGGGCCGGCTTGCCCTGAAGGCCCATCTCGTCCTTGAGGTTGCCGTCCACCACGGTGTCAAAGTATCCAGCGATTCCAGCAGCTTGGAGGACTTCGGCCGTGTTGCGGGAACTGGACACCACAGCCAGACGCTTCTTGTCGGCGCGCAGGTGCCTGAGCAGATCCACGGTGTCCGGGTAGGGATCGATGCCCTTCTGCTTCAGCATCCGCTCAAAGGTCATGTTCTTGCGATTGCCGTATCCGCAGACGGTGTCCAGCTGCGGATCGTCATCCGGGTTGCCCCAGTCCAGCTCAATGCCCCTGCTGCGCAGCAGGGCGTCGACGCCGTCATAGCGGGGCCGGCCATCCACATAGGCGTAGTAGTCCTGCTCCGTGTAGGCCGGGACGTTCCCGGGCAGGACCTGATCGAACAACGCCTTCCAGGCGGCCTTGTGCAGGATGGTCGTGGGCACCAGCACCCCGTCCAGATCGAAGAGCACACAGGCGAATTGGGCAATCTTCATGGTTACTCATCCTATGGGTCTTCCATGACGAAAGAACCCGGCGGTTCGAAGAGCCGCCGGGCGAGAAGAGAGAGAGAGAAGAAGGGGTTCAGTTATCGGGGCCGCACGACCCCCATCGGCCAGTACTTCAACCGACAGAACAAATATAACCAGCGCTACCTTGGAGGAAGTGCCCGAAAACCTCAAAGTTCTCTGTGAATCACGAATGCCGTCCCGGGCGCGTCGACCGTCACTTGCCCTGGTCGCCCAGCTTGGCCTGCTCCGCCTCGAATCGGGCGCGCTCTTTGGCCTTGCGGCGGTCCAGTTGCTCCTGGAAACGATCCAGCTCCTCCTGCACGGCCTCCTTGGGAATGCGCGGAAAGATAGGTGTGGGCCGTTCGATTGGCGTGCCGTCCCTGAGGGGCTCACGCGCCCAAGGGTGGACCGTCTCCCCCAGCCGGTAGTCGCCGGTGATGATGGGATAGTGGAAGCCGGACCGATCCAGGTCGTCAACCTCCTCGACACGAGGCAGGGGCGAGAAGGTGCCCTTGCCGCCCATGGTCTCCCAGACCCGCTGAGAAGCATGCGGCAGGAAGGGGGCCAGCATGGTGTTGGCGTCCAGCACGGCCTGCGCTGCGGTGTGCAGGACAGCAGCCAGTCGGTTCTGGTCATCCTTGATCTTCCAGGGCTCCTGGGCGGAGATGTACTTGTTGATATCGCCCACCAGAGCCATGGCCTCGACCAGGGCGGCCTTCTGGCGATGGTGCTCGATCAGGGAGCCCACGGTATCGAAGGCCTGCAGGCTGCGGGCCAGCAGGGCAGTATCCTCCTCGGTCAGCCAGTCCTCCTCGATGCGGGGGATGCTGCCGAAGTCTTTGTTGAGCAGGTTGGCCACGCGGTTGACCAGGTTGCCCCAGGAGGCGGCCAGCTCCTCGTTGTTGTGCCGGACGAACTCCGCCCAGGTGAAGTCCGAGTCCGAGGTCTCCGGACCAGCGATGGAAATGTAGTAGCGGACTGCATCGACCGGGTAGCGTGCCAGGATGTCCTTGACGTAGATGACGATGCCCCGCGAGGAGCTGAACTTCTTGCCCTCCATGGTCATGAACTCGCTGGCCACCACCTGCTCGGGCAGGTTGAGCTCGCCGTAGGATCCCGGCTGTCCGCCCTTGGACCCCTGGCCGTTGTAGGCCAGAATCTCCGAGGGCCAGATCTGCGAGTGGAAGGTGATGTTGTCCTTGCCCATGAAGTAGTAGCCCAGGGCCTTGGGGTCATTCCACCACTTGCGCCAGGCCTCGGGGTCGCCCTGACGGCGGGCCCACTCGATGGACGCCGACAGGTAGCCGATGACGGCGTCGAACCAGACATAGAGCTTCTTGTTGGGGTCGTCGACCCAGCCGTCCACAGGCACGGGAATTCCCCAGTCGATGTCGCGGGTGATGGCTCGCGGCTTGACCTCCTTGAACAACCCCAGGGAGAAGTTGAGCACGTTGCTGCGCCAGCCCTTGCGGGTCTTCAACCAGGCCAGGTTGGCCTCGGCCAGGGCGGGCAGGTCCAAGAAGAAGTGCTTGGACTCCTCGAACCGGGGGGTCTCCCCGTTGATCTTGGATACGGGGTTGATCAGCTCGTCCGGATCCAGCTCGTTGCCGCAGTTGTCGCATTGGTCGCCGCGAGCGCCGTCAGCACCGCAGATGGGGCAGGTCCCCTCGATATAGCGGTCCGGCAGGGTCCGGCCAGTGGAAGGCGAGATGGCCACCTTCTGCTGGCCTTCATAGATGTAGCCATTGGCCCTGCACTGGCGGAAGAGCTCCTGCACCACCTTCTCGTGATTGCCGGTCGTGGTCCTGGTGAAAAGGTCATAGCTGAGCCCCAGATCGCACAAATCCTTGACGATGACCCGGTTGTAGCGGTCGGCGATCTCCTGGGGACCCACACCCTCGGCGTCAGCCTCCACCAGGATGGGAGTGCCGTGCTCGTCAGTCCCCGAAACCATAAGGACATCATTGCCCTTCATGCGTTCGTAGCGTGCATAGACGTCCGAGGGGACGCCGAACCCAGCGACGTGGCCGATATGACGGGGCCCATTCGCGTAGGGCCAGGCGACGGAAACAAGGATATGACTCATACCAGCAAGATTATCGGCTCAGGCCTACAATCCCCCTGCTCGTCCACAGGACTGCCGCCGAGCAAGCAGATTATCCACAAGTACACAAATTTGGCCCTCCTTCAGGCAAACTCGGAACCAGCCATTTACAGTCGAACCATGAATCGAGAACACGTCCTCGGGGGAGTGACGTGGACGCCTACCACTGCCCATGGCGCCAGTCGCACCCTCAGAGCTAGAACAAAGCCGCCAGGCCGAACACCGCACGCCGACACCGCTCAACAGTGGCCCGGACCACCAGCCGGGGCAGCGCCGATGCGCACCCGCGGCCGTCCTCCTACGACCGATTTTGGGGCCCTGACCCCCGATCCCAAGCCGCTGCCCAGTCTGATCCAAACCGGAGATCTGCCCGGCCCGCTCAGCCTCAGCCTGTTGGTGAATGAGGGGATCGTGACCTGTCTGGACAGATCCTGCTGCTATCTGAACGAACAGGCTGAGGGACTCTACGGTCGCGCCTCCATCGTCATGCCCATGGTCCCTTACGGCGCAGCAGCATGTGGCGGACTGGCGCTCTGGATATGGATCAACGGCCGTTTCCCCGACACGCTGGACATTATCTCCAACTCCCACTTCCGCACGCCCGTTCACGGCAGGCCCCTGCACCCCCACCAGCGACAGCTGGATGCCCGCTATCTGATGAAGCTTGGGAAACTTTGGGTGACTTCGCCGCTCTGGACGGCCTGCGACCTGGCCTGCGACCCCTCTGGCCAGTGCAACGGAGAAGAGACCATGGCGGTCTTGCATGAGCTCATGGAGCGATATCAGGTCAGCTGCGGATCCTGCGAGGCGCTTCTGTCCTCCAACCCCCGCTGGCCTGGCCACGCTCAAGGGCTGGAGACCATAAGAAGACTCAAGGCGATCCTATGAGTCTGACAGTGAGGTATGCCCGAGGTACGCACGGCCATCATCGGCACCGAGGCAGGGCCCGGAGCCATCGTGGGTTGTCCGCCACTGAACGCATGGCCCGGCTCATGACTGCCATCAGCAGCCGGTCGCACTCCCCAGCAGATGACGATTTGAGCCAAGACGAACCTGATGGCATCCACCCGATGGCCCAGATGCGTGCCCCGCCACCGGAGCCTCCCCTGGTGCCCACAGCGCTGATGGCCACAGACCCCGCGACCGACCCGAGCATCCTCTGGGCCATCGCCCGAGAAGAGCCTGAGCTGCGCCGGTGGCTGGTGGCCAATCCCGCTGCTTCGCCAGCCCTGCTGGAGACCATCTCCCAGCTGGGCGGGCCCGGTGTGCGCAGAGCGCTGGAGGTGCTGCTGGATGAGGGAAAGGGGAATCAGTCCTCTTTATCCTCTTGAACGGCCAGGGCATAAATCCGCTTGCGATTAGGCAGGCTGCCATCAGCCAGGGGGTGCTCGGCAGCTACCCGCGCGATGGCCTCCTTGAGCCGCAGGCCCTCGGTTCGAGCCAGATCGCGCGCTAGAACCGCCAGCCGCCGATCATCCATGGCCTCAGGATCGTTGCGCCTTGCCTCCAAGGCGGATGCACCAGCCACGACCAGGACCATCTCTCCCCGGGGAGGATCCTCCTGGAGGGAACGCACAATTTCGCCGACTGTGCCCCGCCGGATCTGTTCATGTTCCTTGGTCAGCTCCCGGCAGAGGGCCATGAGCCGGTCGGGGCCGAAGACCTCCTGAAGGTCCTGCATAGCCTGATCAATGCGGTGGGGCGTCTCGTAGAAGACCATGGTCCGCTCCTCGCTACGCAGGGTGCGCAGATGCCGCAACCGCTCCTGGTGCCGACGGGGAAGAAACCCCTCATAACAGAAGCGGTCGGTCGGCAGACCAGAGAGGGCCAGGGCATCCAGCACGGCGCTGGGGCCAGGGGCACAGGTGACCGGTATGCCTCGCTCAATGGCCCGCCTGACGATGGCCATGCCCGGATCATTGATGGTGGGCATGCCTGCATCTGAGACCACCAGCGCGCAGGCTCCGTCACAAACCTGATCCAGGATGGGATCGGCCATCCGCCGCTCGTTATGATCGTGATAGGCCACCACCCTGCCGCCTACGCGCACCCCCAAACGATTGGCCAGATCATAGAGCCGCCGCGTGTCCTCTGCTGCCACCAGGTCCGCCGACTGCAGGAGCTCCACCAAGCGTGTCGAGGCATCGGCGACATTGCCTATAGGCGTGGCCGCCAGCACCACTGTTCCACGTGAAACACTGGGTGAAACCGACCCTGCATGGCTTTCTCCAACCTGTATATGTCCATCGCTCCGGCCGTTCATGCTGCTCATGCCTTCAGTATGGCCTAATCTAGGGGTGATGACATCTTTGGCAGGGCTTTCTTCGCAGCATCGCTCCTCCAGACACGGCAGGCACGCCGCCCACCGGTCCGGTCGCCCTGCCATGCTGTCCATCTTCAGCAGGCCCAAGGGTCACCATACTAAACGAGGGATCTCGATACCCCGGTTCTCCCGCCGGCAGAGCAGCTGGCTGGCCTGCATACTCATGGCGCTTCTGGGCGGGCTTCTGCGGTTTGTACGGCTGGGCAGCCCTCGGGCCATCGTCTTCGACGAGACCTATTACGTCAAAGACGCCTGGACCATGCTGATGACCGGCGAGCCGCGCAACTGGCCCAAAAAAGCCGGCCCCCTTGACCTTCCCATCGACCAGATCTTTGCCCAGGGGCATACAAGCGACTGGCTGTCCCAGGCCGAATACGTGGTTCACCCGCCGGTGGGCAAGTGGTGCATCGCCTTGGGTCTCAAACTGTTCGGCGGAGCCGGGAATCCCTTCGCCTGGCGAGCGGCCACTGCCCTGGCGGGCACCATCGCCATCCTGCTGCTCTGCCGAGTAGCCCTGCGCCTCTTCCATAATCTGCCCATCGCCCTGACAGCTGGCTTCCTCATGGCTATCGATGGTCTGGGCATCGTTATGAGCCGAACCGGCCTGCTGGACAACTTCGTCATGATCTTCGTCCTGGGAGCCTGGCTGTGCCTGATGGGCCACCGGGACTGGGCTCGAACCAGGCTGCGACAATCCTGGGCCAAGGATCAGGCTGATTTCCGCCTGCACTACCGGGTGAAGGTCATCCAGTCACAGGGACAGCAAGGACGGCAAAGCCGTGTCGAACTGCCCGTGGCCACTACCGGCCCCTTCATCGCCTGGTCCTGGTGGCGGACAGGAGCCGCCCTGCTCCTGGGCCTGGCCACCGGCACCAAGTGGTCAGGCGCCTACTTCTTCGCCGTCTTCGCCCTGATCTCAGTGCTCTGGGATGGCTGGGAACGCCATCAGGCAGGATACGGATCCTGGCTGCAGAGCGCCGTGTTCAGGGACGGGCTGCCGGCGGCCCTGCTTATGATCCCCGTCTGGGCGGGCACCTATCTGGCCTCCTGGACGGGATGGTTCCTGCACGGGGATTCCTTCATGCACAGCTGGGCGGCCCAGCACCCTGGCCAGGGTCTGACCTGGCTGCCGGAGGGGTTGCGGTCCCTGGCTGAATACCACCGGCAGATGTGGCACTTCCACACCACCCTGCATACCCGACACCCGTACATGGCCAACCCCCTGACGTGGCCCTTGCAGATCAGACCCACCAGCTTCTACTGGCAGAAGATCACAGGCTTCCCCGGCTTGTGCGGACTGGCCAAGGACTCCCCCTGCGTGGCCGCCGTCACATCCTTGGGCAATCCCCTGACCTGGTGGTTGGGCAGCATCTGCATGGTTCTGGCCATCGTCATCGCCGTCGTGGCCAAGCACGGAGATTGGCGGATCTGGGGGGTCTTGGCAGGCATGCTGGCCGGCTGGCTGCCCTGGATCCAATACATGAACCGGACCACCTTCACCTTCTATTCCATCGTCATCCTGCCCTGGATGATCCTGGCAATCTGCTATGTGGTCAACTGGCTACGGCAGAATTCGGACAGCATCCTCTACCGGCAGACCATGATCATGGGCCTGACCCTGCTAGGCCTGACCTCGGTCTTCTTCTATCCGCTGTGGACCGCCATGCCCATCCCCTATGACTTCTGGCGCATGCACATGTGGCTGTCCAGCTGGATCTAGGACAAAGGAGGCGGCCGGACAGGGATGCCCGACCGCCTTGCAGCAACGTTTGTGTGCCGTCGTGCTCAGACTGCACGATCATGGATGATCTGCGCGTACCGCAGACCGGAATCCTTCCAGATCCTCTCCTGGGTGTCATAGTCGACCCTGATCAGCCCAAAGCGCTTGGTGTAGCCCAAAGCCCACTCAAAGTTATCCAGCAGGGACCAAGCGAAGTAACCGGTCATCCGGGCTCCTTCATGGATGGCCCGGGCCACGGCACGCAGGTGCTCCTCCAGATAGGCCACCCGCTGGGGATCGTGCACCCCTTTGCCGCCGGGGAAGGATGGATCCATGCTGACCTGGTCCTCCCAGGCAGATCCGTTCTCGGTGATCATAAGATCCAGCTTGGGGAAACGGCCGGAGACCTCCATGAGCAGATCGGTCAGCCCCTGAGGCTCCTGGTTCCAGCCCATGGCGGTCAACGGCCCCTGAGGAGGCAGAGTCTCGACCATCTCCTGGGCGGGCATGGGGTTGCGCTCGGAACCAGCGCCGCTTCGACCCCGCACGTGGTTGGTTGAGTAGTAGTTGATGCCCAGCACGTCCAAGGGCTGATGGATCTGTTCCAGATCACCGTCACGAACGAAGCTCCAGTCAGTGATACCCTCAGCGGCATCATGGATGCGTTGGTCATAGGTTCCGGCCAGCATGGGGCCCAGCCATACCTCGTTGGCGAACAGGTCTGCCCGGGTCTTGGCCGCCAGATCCGCCGGATCGTCGCTATCGGCCCGGTTGACCTGCAGGTTCAGGGTCACCGATATGCGCGCCCTGTCACCCAGCTCGGCACGGATGGCCTGGGCTCCCAGACCGTGAGCAAGATTCAGATGATGGACCGCTGCCAGAGCCTGCCCGTAGTCGCGGATGCCTGGAGCATGGCCGCCATCGCCATAGCCCAGATAGGCCGAGCACCAAGGTTCGTTCAGGGTTGTCCAAGTCTGCACCCGATCGCCCAGAGCCTTGGCCAGGACGGCTGCATAGTCGGCATATCGTTGGGCGGTGTCGCGGTTGGCCCAGCCTCCAGCCTCCTGCAGGTACTGAGGCAGATCCCAGTGGTAGAGGGTGACTACAGGCTTGATGCCGTTTTCCAGCAGCATGTCCAGCACCCGCCGGTAGTGGTCCAAGCCAGCCTGGTTGATGGCGCCGCCTGCCTGGGGCACAATGCGAGGCCAAGCTACAGACAGCCGGTAGGCCCCCACCCCCATCTGCTTCATCAGAGCAATGTCCTCCGGGTAGCGGTGGTACTGATCACAGGCGACATCGCCATTGGATCCATCCGCTATCCTTCCTGGCTGCCTGCAGTAGACGTCCCAGATGGAGTCTCCCCTGCCGTCCTCATGCGCCGCACCCTCCACCTGGAAGGATGCTGTCGCCGTGCCCCAGGTGAAGTCCTCAGGGAAGGCGAGCCGTTCGTCATTGACCATATGTCCACTCCTCGATTGTGTGACCCTTCCTGCCTATCTTCGCACAGGAGGACCGACGACAGGACCGTGGCCGACAGCCGATAAGTCCGGCAACGATGGGTTGTGTTGTCCTCGCAAGGAATCAGACCGGGGAGTACCGGGTGCCAAGGCCAGCTTGTTAAAGTGTGTCTCGGTTCTGGAAAAGCACACATCGACGGAATGGAACGCGATTCATGGGGTTCGTCAACTGGCTGATACACCTGCTCAAGGATCCGCGCAGCGCCATCGCGAGCTGGATCGCCATGGGGCTGGTGCCGACCTACGGGTTCATCTTCCTGATCATCTTCATCGAGACAGGCGTGGTCTTCATGCCCTTCCTGCCGGGCGACTCCCTGCTCTTCGCCGCCGGCGTCTTCGCCCATGACCCATCCAGCGGCATGGCTCTGGACGTGCTCCTTCCCGTCGTTTGGTTGGCCCCAATCCTGGGCGACCAGAGCAACTACTTCATCGGACACTTCTTCGGCCGGGCCATCGTCCGTTCGGGGCGCGTGAAGTCACTGACCCCCGAACGAATCGCCAAGACCGAAGGGCTGATCGACAAGTGGGGCCCACTAGCCGTAGTCCTGGGACGTTTTCTCCCCTTCATCAGGACATTCATGCCGTTCATATCGGGCATCTCCGGAATGCGCTGGCGGCGCTTCACCCCCTTCAGCATCCTGGGCGGTCTGATATGGTCCACCCTCTTCACCCTTCTGGGCTACTTCTTCGGGGGCATCCCCGCAGTCCAACAGCATTTCGAGCTGGTCATCATCCTGATCCTGGTCATTTCGGTCCTGCCCACGGTCATCGGCCTGCTCAAGGCTAAATTCGGCCGCAAGAAGGCGACCACCGAGGAAACCAGCGCCAAGGCGGACTGATGGCTGATCTGAGATATTTTGCGTTTGGCCAGGGCACGCGCTAAAGTAAGCTTCTGTTGTTCGGCTACGGTCGGGCAACGAATGGGGCTGTAGCTCAGTTGGTAGAGCGCTTCGTTCGCATCGAAGAGGTCGGGGTTTCGACTACCCTCAGCTCCACAGTGTCAGTGAGTCTTCTCATAGACTTACATTTTTCAATTTTATTTATATGTTGCTATCAACAAACAGATGGCGGCATCCTAAGCCCATATATCCTAAGAATTCCATCTCGCTTTCTCTGTTTGAAGCTCTGTACAAGTTGGTACTGATTTTGCAATCTGGGGTGGAGGAGGAAGAGTCAGTTCAACAAGGCAATGATCTGAAATAGGTCTGCCTCAATTGACAACCATTTCCACATCATATAGATTTCACACGTGCGAAACGATTAAACGGCAACTCTCAGAAAGAATCTCGGATCCAACCATGGCAGACTCTAAATCTATACATGACTGGACAATGATTTCAATCAACACTAATCTATCAATCTTTAGGAATATACTGAGTCCTAGATAAAGATGCAAAATCCCATACGTCGTCTCAACCAAATCCCCGTTCTTTAGCCTGCAACCATACAAAAGCCATGGCTTTGACTCTCTCGAGAACAAAGATGAGCCATAGTAGTTCTCATCACGATTGTCATTTGAACCATAAATTACTGCAGTTTAAATCCTATGAGCTTGAGCCCAATCCACCATTATGACTTGACTCTTTTTATTTACAAAATATCCATAGTATTGCAGCTCTTTTTTAAGAAACTAAATATAATAAGTTTTGAATGCAATACCTCGTTAATTTCAATTGTATATTTTGTTACGTTTCCCTACTCGTTCCGCCAACACAGATCCAACTGATGCTGTGCGCCAACCCTTGTTCATCACTCAGCAATAAGAACCTTATCCACACCACTCTGTATACAAACATTAAATAATAGATTTTCTCAATCGAAGCAGTGGTTCCCTTTACTACGACACACCATTAGAGTGAGCAAACACCTTTCCCGAAGGTTAATAGCAAAACATTGTTGAAACCCGTCCCTACTTTCTCGATACCTCTGGTTGTTAGATGAGCTTCTTCTAAGATAGACAAATTAATCTAGGCTGTGTTTAACTCCAAAAGTCCAAATACATATAGCTGATTAGCCACATTCTTCGACACCTAGCAATTCCATACTCAATAATGCGAGATATTTTCCAAGTTGTGTATCCACTTATTATCACAATGACGTACATTCACGTGACTATAACCGAATCATCGATGTTTGTCGGTTAATTAATTTGGCTGTTGATCACATTCTGCAATCTATTTGTCTAAAATGTATAGAGATTAATGTACGCACTACGAGAGTGATAATCGATTATAGCGAGCTATATTAGATTGATAGATCTTATCACATCTTAGCCGTTAGCTTTCGAAGCAAAGTGCCCGATTGCAACAATTTTAACCTCATGTTGGTGGAACTCAAAATCCATTAGTATCCATCCAACTTTCAAAAGGTAATTTCCGACAATTTTTCACTCTACTTTTTCTAGTTAACATACCGGTGGGCCGAATAATACATCTATACCCATCAGAACAGATCTAAATCAAAATTATACTCACTATCTTTTAAAGCGACGATCCGTTTCTTTTAATGCCCGGTAATTTTCATCTATAGAATTAAGCTTTTAAGGGGTTTTGCTGTAGATACTTCAATATCTTTATCATTATCTCAATTGAGCTTTTTAACTGTTCATCTGTAAACTTGTTGTCTTTATCAGGATCATCGTCTCTATGTGGATGGTCAATCATATTACGTATACCTAAAGGCAAGAATTCTGTCACTTTACAATGATGTTTTATTCTATCATCGTATCGAACTATATATTCGGTTTGAATCGATTGCTGTTTTGCTATCTCCTTCATTTCGTTGCCACAAGCCTGAATAGTCATATCCTTAGGTTCTGAAGTCTGCTTTTTTCTACAGACAGCCTTTCTATGATTGAGAATTTCATAAATATCCCCAAAAAGCTCAATGTGGTATTCAACTGTTGGTATATCAAAAGCGAAATAGGTAATCTCTGATAAAGATCTGGGTCTATCGGCCTTCTTTCCGGGCATATTCACTGTGGTAACACCGTCATCAGCTCTTAACATAAAAAGTGCATCATGACTTTCTTCAATATCTCTAATCATGTAGGGAGAATGTGTTGTTATCAGCAGCTGGTTCCCTTCGGTGCTCAATTGTTCTAAAGCCTTGGCTAGTTTAATCTGTGCTCTTGGGTGAAGGTATGTGGTGGGCTCATCCAGGCAAAATAATTCATTTTTTTCCGTGCCATTTGTCTGATCTGCCAATAACTCAATTACAGCAAGCGCAAATGCCCGCTGCATTCCTGTACCTTTTTCCTCAAGCCCTGTTTCAATACCGTTTTCTTCTCTTAGGATTACCGTTCCTTGTTTAGTAAAACTCTCAACCGACGGCGGATCAAATTGGAAACGAACGCTATTATTTCCACCATATTGCTCATCAAGTTTGTCTTTCAAAGCAGACAAAGTATCTTCAACCAAATCAGCAAAATTCTTTTCATCATGATGTCCATCATCATTTTCAATGAACAGGTTTTTATGAGCTACTTGAAATTCTTGCCACAGGTTACCCTTTTTGAGACTCTCTAATTGCTGGCCGATCAATTTGCCTAATGCCTTATTGGGAGAGAAGTCAGCTACAGTTTCTGGGGTATCCTCCGCCCAGACGAAAACCGGATCGAGTAATCGTTGGACGAGAGCTGGTATACCTGTAGGATTTTCCCATGTCTGTTCGTCTTCTGATTCTGCCTGTTCATCTTCTGATTTAGGTTTGCATATAAATATCTTTTTGGAATCGGATGCCAGTCTTTTAATTTTCAGTTCATAGATCGGCTCTTCCACATCAGGCAAACTTTTCTCAAATAAATATTTCCCAAGCCTATCAAACTTATGATCTTTCAAAATGGTTTTACTTGATAAGTCCTGATTCTCATCATCATTTACTGTCACCTCACTTGAGGAAAAAGTGATAATAGCCGTTACATAACATTCCGCATCAGAACAAGGTTCGTTGCTTCGAAAGATAACATCAGACGGATTCTGTCCTCTTCCCAACCCCGATCGCAAAAATGATATAGCACGCAATATGCTGGTTTTACCAGAGTTATTATTCCCAACAAAAAAATTGATTCCTTGAGATAATCTCAACTCTAAGTTTTGATGGCAAAGAAAATTCGTCAAGCTAAGCCAGGATATATACATGATTCCACCCCTTCATCGATAAAATCAACATGGCAATACTACAAATCAGTAGCATTATACTTCCGTCACGCTTTGGCGCAAAAACGAATTCCGAACCTATTCAGAAACAATTTGTAAATTTAACTTATTTTACTTTAACTACAAGTATATACTATCCGAATAATGGTCTTTTTTGCAATTACTAATCTCATGTCAGATCACGAACAGCATGTCTAGTTCACACCTAAATTATGGTAAGGGAGTAGGCTGATGAAGCCACTGGAAAGCCTATCCAGAACCAAGCAATTCCCTACTGAAATCATCAGGCATCGCTAAAACACTGTCCAACTTCTTCTTTACACGTCGTTGTCCTCGATAACGTTACTACTTTACCCCCCCCTGTCCTTATGCATAAACTATTAAGAATATCTATTCACCTTAAAACTGCAATCTTGGCCTGCGTACTAGGTATATTCGATTTCTCGAAAGATATTAAAAGCAGCTCTCATAGCACATAAGGAACAAATGCGATTAAATACAGATGGAACGCCTAATCTAGGCTTTAACCATTTATTCATTTAATCAAGTAGTGCGTAGTCGATTGAAAGTCATTGAACCCAATTTTTATAGTTTAACATGTTGCTCTATTCTATATAAAACCGAGATATATATACCACATGTAGATGGCTTATTATTGCCATTCCCCCAGACTAAGAATGTCAGCACACCTAGCACAAGTCGCTTTAGTATTCACTTCTGCATACCCAAGTGCCAAATTCTGGATTTGACCTGTATGCGGATACGAATGCGCCAGGCGACATGACCCGCTGACTAAAACGGCTTATACCTTACAAGCGTTAGAATTAACAATTATTCTATCCATGGCTTGAAACCTGTAGGTTACGCAAACTTTGCTCACCTTGACCGCACTATTATGAACCAATTCTGACTTTTCACATGAAAATCGAAGTAACGATACAAATGGGCATGTTTGCTCAATCTCGTTATTACCAGTGAGATGAATCCTATACCCAGCATTAGAGCATATTGAAACGTCAGTCTTGAACTTAGAACTGATGCTGTGACAAACTGTTGCAGCCTTTGACCAACCGGTGTCGAACAGCCAAGAAACTATATGTGATGCCAGCCAAGAAGTCGGGGGTGGTCATAGTCACACTTTTCAAAGTTCGCCACATTCTGAACATGGTGGGAATGGAAACAAAAGAAAACGTCTTGTTGCCGAACAAAAATTAACCTAATCAGCTCAGCGACTTCGGACTCATAAGCAAGGACGCCGACAAAATCACAAATGATCCTCCACACAGTCGGGAAGACAGCTCCGACCCTCTGCATTTCAACGAAATGATTAGGAATGCAATCTAGAATCCTAGCTTCAAAGACGGGCTGTATTATTGGTCAGTATCGGCTTATACGGGATGACGAATAACATTCCATGGCTGATTGACAGCATGTCTAAAAAAGGACAATTGCTTAATCGTCCTTAATCAATGCGTGCCTGATGATATTCTTGCCTTCTGCGCAAACAATTGCCGTCCGCAAAGACCTACCATATAGCCAGAAGTACGTGGCCGAGCTCAAACTGCTTGTAACTAAGCGGTAACTGCGATGGACTTGACCTTAGACCTGTGCCATCCTCAACATTCGTTTGGCGTCCATTCGCTGACTAAGACCACTCCATCAGAATAGCAGCCCTAATTGTGCATCAACAGGAGCGGGGGGGGGGGGGCAATTAGCTGTCAGCTCGGTCTGAACAGCCGGGTCCCATCCCACCGACATCCATACCCTCTTGCAGCTATGTCTGCAGCAATCATGACCCTAAACCGGCAATTCGATAAATACCTTATATAACGATCTTTTATCACTGTGATGGGTTGCCACGCAACTGAGTTACCGAGATGTCATTGCGCTTCCTATAGCTAGGCCAACGTTAATTCAATCACCATCGGCATCAATAACCACGATGGGCGCATTATGCAAACGCGCCCATCGATGAATCAACGCCTGGAGGCGGAGCGGAAGGGGTTATCGTCACGACGATGGCGGCGATGACCACGGCGGAACCCACGACGGTCTGCATCAAAACGAGAGCCGGCACGGCCGCTGCCACGGCCATGGTCGTGACCATGGGTCCGCTCGCTGCTGCCGGAATGACGATGGCCTCTGGTCCTGCCGTCCAAGGGGCCATCCTCACGATCGAATGCCGGTCGGTCACCAGACCGCCGGGAACGGTAAGGCCGACGATCCCGGTCCCGGCCTGCAGCCCTAGCCTGGCCGCCGCGATCGAAATGCCTGTCGGACCGGGAACGATCCCGATGTCCGCTTCGGCCGCTACGGCCTCCACGGGCAGACCGGCCGCCCGAGGCCTGCGGCTGCTCGGCCTGCAAGGACCAGCCGTGCACCTGCTTGGCTACGGGCCCTACGAGTTCGGTGACCTCGGGCGAGTCAGCGGTCACCTGAACCGGCTTGGCATCGATATGGGCCATGCGCAGCATCCGCCTGGTGTCGCGCCACTGGTCGGGCAGGACCAAGGTGACCACGTCGCCGGAACGGCCGGCCCGGGCCGTACGCCCTGACCGATGCAGGAAGGACTTGGAATCGGCCGGCGGATCCACCTGAACCACAAGGTCTACGTCACTGATGTCCACGCCGCGGGCGGCCACGTCGGTAGCCACCAGGACCTTCACCTCGCCCCGTGAGAAAGCCCCTAGGTTGCGATCGCGCTGGTTCTGAGAGAGGTTGCCATGCAGCTGTGCGGCCGGTATGCCGTTGTCAATCAGGTTCTTGGCCAGCTTCTTGGCCTGGAACTTGGTCCGGGTGAAGAGAATACGACGTCCGGTGCCTGAAGCCAGCTTGCGCACGAGATCATGCTTGGCGGCCTGGGTGGTGCGGAAGATGTGGTGGGTCATCAGATCCACATGCTGTGTTGCCGAGTCCACCTCGTGAATCTTGGGGTCCTTGAGGAAACGCTTGACCACGGCATCCACACCGTGGTCAAGGGTGGCCGAGAAAAGCATCCGCTGACCGCCCGGGCGAACCTGGGCCAGGATCCGCTCCACGGCAGGCAGGAAGCCCATGTCAGCCATCTCGTCGGCCTCGTCCAGCACGGCGATCTCCACGTCCTCCAGGCTGAGTTTGTGCTGACGGAGCAGATCCTCCAAGCGACCAGGGCAGGCCACCACAATCTTGGCCCCGCGCCGAAGGGCATCGACCTGACGGCCCTGGCCAACGCCGCCGTAGACGGTGCAAGTTCGCATGCCGTAGGCCTGGGCCAGGGGGTTGAGAACCTCGTCGATCTGATTGGCCAGCTCGCGGGTGGGAGCCAGAACAAGGCCGCGCGGGCGGGGCAGGCTGCCTGATCCGGCGGCACCCCCTCGGCCGTGGCGAACCCGTCCTTCCTCATCGGCAGCCAGTCGAGCCACCAGGGGGATGCTGAAAGCCAGGGTCTTGCCGGAACCAGTCCGCCCCCGGCCCAGGATGTCACGGCCGGCCAGGGCATCAGGCAGGGTATCCCGTTGGATGGGGAAAGCGCTGGTCTTGCCGTCCTTGCGCAGGACGCGGACCAAGGGTTCAGGCACCCCCAGCTGGTCAAAAGCCATAGGTTCTACAGCAGAATTGTCGGAATTGGACGAATTGGAATCGGGCATGGATGAAGCAGTCACAATGACCTTTCACAACAGGGAAGAAAACGGTACTGTCGGTCGACAGTTCGCAGGCCGCGTGCAAAGCAGAGAATGACGAATTTCGCGCAAGCGGTTTCCCCGTACTCAAAGCATTCAGGCGACGATCAGCCGCAGCTCTTGGGCTAGCGGCCGACCCGTACACCATAGCACAGGCCCCTCACCTGCTTCAGGAGCGTACGCTCCAGACGATCAGCGATTTGGACTCAGTCGGATCGGCCTCGTCATGCGTCGTGTCCTGCCGCCAGAGCCGGGCCCTGCTGGACCGCCTGACTTCGACGACCCGGCCGTCGGCAGCGGCGGCGAACATGCTGGATCCCTGTGACTGGTGGGAGCGGCGCAGCTGGCGCCTCAGCTGACGATTCTCCTCGGCTAGGGCCAGGATCCTGGTCACCCCGGCCAGGTTGATGGACTCGTCCTGGCTCAGATGCTGAGCCTGACCCAGCCGGTCCAGATCCCGCAGGGAGTATCGGCGTGCACCCCCCTCGGTCCGTTCCGGCACGATCAGACCCAGCCGGTCGTATTGGCGCAGGGTCTGCGGATGGATGTTGGCCAACTGCCCGACCTGGCCGACGCTGAAGACCGGCAGCTCGATGTCCAAGCCGGCATCATCGGCAGCATCCAGACTGATGCGCCCGGCCACCAGACCGCGAGCGCAGGCCAGATAGATCCGCCTGGTCTCGGGATCCACCCTGACCATGATCATCACTCCTTTCCGCTGTTCGTTCCAACCTGATCCTGCATCGGGATCGTCATATCTTCATGCGCTCGCCGGCGATCCGCTCGTCGAAATCACCGCTGGACTTGGCAAAGTCACGCATGGCCTTCTTCTGGGCCATGCCCAGCCGGCCTGGCATGCGGATCTCAAGCCGCCCCACCAGGTCGCCCTTGCCGCGCCGGTCTTGTACCCCCTTGCCGGCGATGCGGATCTCGTCGCCGCTGGAGGAGCCGGCCGGGATCTTGAAGGTGACGACCTGGTCGTCGATGTCCCGGGCCTGGACCTTGGCCCCCAGGGCAGCCTCGGATACCGTCACCGGCAGGGTCATGACCAGATCCCTGTCCTTCATGGTGAACCGCTGGCTGGGCTGGACGCTGATCTGCAGGTAAAGGTCGCCATTGGCGCCCCCGTCCCTGCCGGGCCTACCCTTGCCAGCCAACCTGATCCGCTGGCCATTGCGAACCCCAGCAGGGATATGCGTCTTGAAGCGCTTGCCGCCCACGCTTAGGGAGACAGTAGCCCCCTTGACCGCCTGACGGAAGGACAGGCCGATGCGCGAATTGCGATCCTCGCCCTTGACTGGCCTGGGCCTACTCTCCTGGTAGGCGGTCCGGCCGCCACCGCCGGCACCCCCGCCGAAGGAGGAGAAGATGTCAGCGAAGTCCGGCTGCCCCGAACCATCGCCGAAACGGATACGGGTGCCTCCAGGCGCTCCAGCCCCACCGAACATGGAGCCGAAGATGTCCGAGAAGGCATCGGTGTTGAAACCGCCCTGGCCGGAACCCCCGGCGAACCGGGCTCCCCCCATGCCGAACTGGCGGATGGCGTCGTACTTCTGACGTTGCTCCTTGTTGCTGAGCACGTCGTAGGCCTCGGAGATATCCTTGAACTTCTCCTCAGCCTCCTTGGTCTTATTGAGATCGGGATGGTATTTGCGGGCAAGCTTGCGGTAGGCCTTGGTGATCTCCGCTTCGCTGGCGTCCTTGGAGACACCAAGGACCTTGTAATAGTCCTTGCTCAGCCATTCATTCTCAGCCATCCATGTCTCCTTTCCTCATAAGCTACGAATGTATCGAATTGGAATCCGCCCTTTCGCGTGCGGCGGCGGGCAGGGCCATAACCCACCAGCCGCCGCGTGCGAAGGCGTCTATTCAGCCTGCGGAAGGTCCGCAATCACCGTCCCTGCTACTGCCCGGGCGAAGTCACCACTACCCTGGCAGCACGAATCACCCGGTCACCGATCCGATAGCCTGCCTCAACGACCGTGTCAACGGTCTCTTTCTCGGCCTTGGGATCCGGCTTGTGCAGGATGGCCTCATGCTTGGTGGGGTCGAAGTCCTCGCCTTTCTCACCGAACTTCTCGACGCCGAATTTCTCGAAGGTCTTGTCGATCTTCTTGGCCACGGCCTGGAAGGAGTCGTCCATCTGCCCGTGCTCCTTGATCCGGTCAATGTCATCAAGGGCCGGAAGAAGCGCGGTCAGCACATCCACGATGCCATGCTGGCGGAAGATGTCCTGCTCCTTCTTGGCACGGTTGCGGAAGTTGACGAACTCGGCCCGCTCGCGCTGGAGGGCCTCCAGGTAATCGGCGGCCTCCTTCTTGGCCTGGCCCAGAGGAGTCAGCCCATCTGATCCCTTGTCGGCGCTCTCCTCCTTGGCCGAGTCAGCATCAGTCTTGTCATCAGCCTGAGCATCCGCTGACGACGCGTCCTTGACGGAGGAATCCGACGAGGACTGGCTAGCCGCCTGGCTCTCGTCTGCAGCGCTCTTGCCGGCATGACGGCCGCGAGCCGCTTCCTGATCAGGCGTCGAAGCGGCGTCGGAGGCCTTGGCCTCGTTCCCGTCCGGTTCGCCGGCGGCGGCCGGGTCGCCCTTCAGCGGCCCGGCATCATCCTTGTCGAAGGCCGACATGTCACTCGCCGTCCTTCTTCTTGTCGTCGTCGTCCACGACCTCGGCATCCACCACGTCGTCATCGGCGGACGAAGAGGAGCCTGCACCCGAGGCGGCACCGGAGGCACCTGCAGCGCCCTGGGCGCCTGCACCGTCAGCGGAGCCCTGCTGGGCGTAGAGGGCCTGGCCGATCTTCTGGGCAGAGGTCATCAGCTCGCTCTGGGCGTTCTTGATCTTGTCCATGTCCTCGCCCTTCAGAGCCTCTTTCAGAGCGTTGACCTTGTCGGTGACCTCCTTGGCCACCTCGTCGGAGATCTTGTCCTTGTTGTCGTTGACCAGCTTCTCGGTCTGGTAGGCGGCGGACTCGGCGGCATTGCGGGTGTCTGCGTCCTCACGACGCTGCTTGTCCTCGGCCTCGTGAGCCTCGGCCTCCTTGACCATGCGGTCGATCTCGTCCTTGGGCAGGGCGGAACCGCCGGTGATGGTCATGGACTGCTCCTTGCCGGTGCCCTTGTCCTTGGCGGAGACGTGCACGATGCCGTTGGCGTCGATGTCGAAGGTGACCTCGATCTGAGGAACGCCGCGCGGAGCCGGAGCGATGCCCGTCAGCTCGAAGGTGCCCAGGGGCTTGTTGTCACGGGCGAATTCACGCTCGCCCTGGTAGACCTGGATCAGCACGGAGGGCTGGTTGTCCTCAGCGGTCGAGAACACCTCGGAGCGCTTGGTCGGGATGGCGGTGTTGCGGTCGATCAGCTTGGTCATGATGCCGCCCTTGGTCTCGATGCCCAGGGAGAGCGGGGTCACGTCGATCAGCAGCACGTCCTTGCGGTCGCCCTTGATGACGCCGGACTGCACGGCAGCGCCGACAGCCACGACCTCATCAGGGTTGACGGTCTGGTTGGCTTCCTTGCCGCCGGTCAGTTCCTTGACCAGGTCCTTGACGGCGGGCATACGGGTGGAGCCGCCGACCAGCACCACGTGATCGATGTCCTGAACCGAAATGCCGGCATCGTGCAGCACGTTGTTGAAAGGCGTGCGGCAGCGGCCCAGCAGGTCAGAGGTCATCTCTTCGAAGTGCGCCCGGGTCAGGGTCTCGTCCAGGTGGACTGGAGTCCCGTCGGGGGTCATGGCCAGGTACTGCATGGAGATGCTGGTGGAGGAGGAGGAGCTCAGCTCCTTCTTGGCCTGCTCAGCAGCTTCCTTGAGCCGCTGCAGGGCGATCTTGTCCTTGGACAGATCCACGTTGTACTTGTTCTTGACCTCGCTGACCAGCCAGTCGATGATCTTCTGATCCCAGTCATCGCCGCCCAGCTTGTTGTCGCCGTTGGTGGCCTGGACCTGGATGGTGGAGAAGCCGTCGTCGTCCTTGCCGATCTCCAGCAGGGAGACGTCGAAGGTGCCGCCGCCCAGATCGAAGACCAGGATGCGCTCATCCTCCTTGCCCTTCTCCAGGCCGTAGGCCAGGGCCGCGGCGGTGGGCTCGTTGATGATGCGCAGGACGTTCAGGCCGGCGATCTTGCCGGCATCCTTGGTGGCCTGGCGCTGAGCGTCGTTGAAGTAGGCAGGGCAGGTGATGACCGCGTCGGTGACGGGTTCGCCCAGGTAGGACTCGGCATCCCTCTTGAGCTTCATGAGGATCTGGGCCGAAATCTCCTGCGGGGTCCACTTCTTGCCGTCGATCTCGACGGACCAGTCGGTGCCCATGTGACGCTTGACCGAGCTGATGGTCCGGTCCACGTTGGTGACCGCCTGGCGCTTGGCCACTTCGCCGACCAGAATCTCGCCGGACTTGCTGAACGCCACCACCGATGGCGTGGTCCGCGCGCCCTCAGCGTTGACGATTACGGTGGGCTCGCCGCCCTCCAGGGTTGCAATGCAGGAATTGGTGGTTCCCAGATCAATGCCAACTGCACGTGCCATACTCATTACCTCCTGATGAAATCGGGGCGTAGGGCCTGACCCTGCACCTCATCGTTCACGTTCTCCGCTCGCGCTTCGTTCGTGGTCCCGATGGCCGGCTCCCGTCGGCCCGGGCAAGCAGCTATCATGACCACTCCGAAACTTGAGCCTACATCACTCAACTTCTTCTGGCAAATATTATTCCCGACCAAGTAAACGATTCCTGCATCAGTTTCAGATGGTCACTTTCTTATGCGACGTAGGAACGCATTGCATAATTTAAAATTGCGCTCTTAACCATGACCAAGCCTCCAGGCGCCACCAGAGCAAGCAAAAAAAGACCGCGTGGCATAACAGCCATCGAGGCGAATAGAAGTACGAAAATGAGGCAGTCAAGCATTACGATCACTACGGTATATGGCCATTTAGTCAGCCCGAAAATCAATGAATTCTTCAATGTTCCCACAAGAGAGTTGGCAAATCGCGCCTGTAACCACCAAACCCACTCAAAACTGATTATCCAAAAACAGGTAGCAATAAGCTGTGGAGCCAGCAACGCCCATGAACGCACAACAATCCAGAGGACTATCAAAGCAGCACCAGGAATACCAAGAATCAGCCACAGGATGGTTGCTTGCATAAAATTGCTTTTAAAGGCAGCGAAAAAATCTCGTGTCACATGTCCGATGCCCGCCAAAGATCTCCTGGCCGCATAATTCGCAGCGACCAAAGCAGAGCCTGCAGTAATTGCGGGCAACGATGCCACAATCATCAAGATGGTTATCCATACTGCATCAATAACCGTAGATAGTCCACGCATAAAGGCAGACTCTGGCGACAGAAAATGCATGATGTTCTTTTCGACGTCACCTAGGCATCAGCAGATTTGGATCAGGCTTTTCGACAACAGTCGGGAAAGGCAGATGCGGTTCTGTTTGATACCAATAAGCCACAGTGGCCACATCATCCTCCCGCTCGAACATTCCGCTCTCGCGGCCTCCTATCTGCTGCCATGTGACCCGCAAATCCTGATGGAAGATAATTGGGTCCATTAGGTGCCATCGATACATTCCCCGAACTACAGGACCTGAGTCATCCCAATAATCACTGGCTTCACCCCCAGATGTCCGCGAATAGAATGGGTAGCCCATGAAGGCCCTATTATAGGTCTGTTCATGCATGGCATCTTTATTTGTTTCCGATCGAAAACTCCAAGCACCACCGAAATAATCCTCAGCACCAGTACTGCACCAGGTAGGAAATTGGTTATCTCCATCGATGAAGAATTTAAACTCACCTTCGCCCCACCATCGTGATTGCAAAGCAGTAAGGGCCAAATAGGTACCCACATATATTCCGTCACCCGCTACACCGTCAAGCAGGGTGTAATCCTGTTGTCTAGTAGTGACAGGTTCCCGCCGCCACTGAGCGTGGAACCTCATCAGCTCGTCAGGCAGTGCATCATTAAGTTCATAATCGATCTGATAAAAGACTGATTGCACATCCTCGTCGTGGTTGTTAACCAGCACGATTCTAGCCGAGCTGAACGGCATGGGGAAGTAGCAATTAAATCCTCTCGTTGGGTTAACGCAGATAGGTAAGGAATCCACCAGAGCACTCCGTCCATGTCCGCAGCAGAAGAAATCACCCAAAGGAGAGACGACCGACGGTCTCTCTTCACCATCCCAATAGATTTTAATTAACAGATTCCGAAGAACATACAAACCCTGTGGCGAAGTGGCATCCGTGACAGTGAACCACATATGCTTGATGATCCCCGGCTCCTGAATGTCTGCAATAGTGACTGTTTCGCCGCGGCGCAGAACTGGCAGACTGGGATGCCCTTTTCTGGTAAACCCTAAAGGACTGCTTGAATTTCCAGCTTCCCCTTTGCCCCCCTGAGGATTTTCCCCATTTATGCACCTAGTCACACCATGCCTGGGCCTCAGCAGGCGATAAAGCAGGTCATTCTCGTATGCTTGCACCATCAATCGCACCATTCGCTTTCTGATTCGTCCAAACTTGTATGTCGGCTATTGATCGCTTAGGAAATCGCGATAGTCATATCAATCCGCTTCCGTGGGCCCACTATCTCTTTCAAAACTACTGAAGAACTGTCGAACAGCCTGACCAGCTGAGCTTCCATCCTCCTGCTCGAACCATTGATTTTGACATCTTCAAGCATGGAATTTGCGGGCATGCAAAGTTGTAGACGAGCATGGATATCGCGACCTGTGTTGTTTACTAGGCTAAGCTTTTTGTCGTCCACCACAAAATCCACTGTGCCATCCAGAAAAGCGAAACCGGTGAGGCTAGCCTTGCGCCAAGGCAGATACGGTGCAAAGCTTACAGAGCTGGTTTTCGCATCGGTTTGTATTCCGAGAATGTCATGGAGTATGAGACTCACGAATTCACCACCGCACCAGCCGCACTTTCCCAGACCTCGTTTTACTCGATTCGCATCCGTCTCGTCATGTTTAAACGGCCACCACCAAAACGACCCATCTAAATCGGTTGTCCTACGTATTGCTGCAAAAGCCTGCCGAAGATCCTCACGATTCCTTGTCCGCTTCAGCAAACACAGGTGCCCAGGATATGAAACGCCATTGCTTCCGTCGAAATCCCAGAAATCAATGCCGCGGGAGATCCGGGCATAATATGGATTAGCTGTGCTATGAGCCCAATACATATGGTTGATGATGCGGCGATCATCACGTTTGGTAAAACCATAAACGCTTGCAAGCGCCAAATCACTTTCCTCAGCATCATGAATTGGCACTAGAGTGCCATCGGCATATGCACCTTCCACGAACTGCTCACCCTGACCGAAGGACCCCACGCACAGCGTTTCAATGGTCTCCACGAGTTGTGAACGAATCGACGACAGCGTCTCGATCGTGCTGTTATCAAACAGAGCATGGAAATCTTCAATTAAGGCATCTGCAGCTCTCCATGCAAGCATATTGGAACCAGTATGAAAGTCCCCGCGTGACAAGCCATCGGAAATGAAACGCGTGGCATACAATGATCCTCGATCAGGCCGGTCGGCGATCATGCACCTTGCAAGCTGATGAAGATAATCGACAATCACCGAATCAGGCTGATCCACTGAGTCGTAGCCATAACGTCGAAAAATCATCGAGAGGACAACTGCGCCCATGCAGGCGTTACCCAAAGAGTGCCGATACGACGATTCACCTGCTTGGCCTTCTTCAGAGGTACCCCACGGTTCGCCAGGAGCACTGGCAGCGCAAAGATATCTAGCGCACCTATATGCCAACTGTGGATTCGTATCAACTAAGCCAATAGCCGTGTAGGAAAAATCCCTCATCCACACGTCAGGTTTCGGGTTGACATTAGACCCCCAGAAAGAGCCGATGACCTCACCGTCAGCAAGTTGAAGGACACTCTGCCTAGCAAGTTCAGCCGCTCGAGTCAGCTCCTCACCAACCCAAGGCTCTTCTGGTACTTCTAACACTCCTTGTGAGCCCACGGACTCTAAGACTTTCTCAAGTGCGCAATCCATTTCCTCAAGAGTTACCACTCGAGGCGATGGAAGCACGTCGACGGCGAATCTACAGATGCAACCGATCTGTATCATCTGTCCGGCATCCATGCTCACCTGGCAGCTGCCATGGTTATCGGTATTACCGTCAGCAATCAGCGTTACGTCCGTTGCCAAATCCGGCCACTTTGATTGACCTGATTCTTCGCAATCCAACTCAATATTCAGCGTATGGGACGAATCACTCTGATTTCTCACCTCAGCCAGCAGGAAAACAGCACTCGCCTTTGTCTCATAGACAGCTGGCACGAATACCCGCAGCATCACTTCGACGTCGCGCCGGCAGAAGCAAAAAACAGGAACGATGCCTTTTTCGAAGCTCAGCGACGGCTGTTGAAAAGGTCTGCTGTCAATCGACATGCGCAATCCGCAATGACCATCAAAGTAAGCCAATTGTTTTTTTGTGTATACGCCTGGGGCATCAGAACCCCGCGCATCCTGAGACCCCACACCGACTACTGCACGACGAACGAATGCCGAACGATCTAGCGAAGCCAGAAGTCGATTATTAGAAACATCTACACAAAATGGGTAATCATTATATCGAGGTATCTCATCCTCTGGAATATAGTCGTTCGGCCATTCCAATCCTGCCGCAGCATACAATGAAGACCGGTTACGAGCACCGCCTTTGGCATCATAGCCCATAGAGACCGACTGGCACATTATTGGTTGGAAGCCTCTTATTCCGCTCGATTTCCTACTGGTTACTTCACCCACAGCTCACCCCTTTACAGCTCCAGTAGTGATACCCTCAACGATGTATCGCTGGCAGAGCACATAAAATACGACGACCGGTATGATGGCCAAGACCAGGCAGCCCATCATGGCGCCCAGATCGACTGCGCCATAGCCGCCTTTTAGATATTGCACTGCTATCGATATTGTTTTGTATTTTCTGATATCCAATGTCAGATATGGCAGCAAGAAGTCATTCCAGATCCACATGGTTTCAAGAATGGCCACGCTCATGACCGTCGGCTTCATCATGGGCAGGATGATTCTGAAGAAAGTCTGTGGAACCGATGCCCCATCAATCATGGCTGATTCCTCGACTTCCATTGGCAGCGATTTCACAGCCCCTGTAAATATGAAGACTGCGAGACCGGCACCGAAGCCCAGATAGATTACCCACAAGCCCCAGGGCGTGTTCAATCCGAGCATGTCCGTAATTTTGGACAGTGGAAACATGATCATCTGAAAAGGTACAATCATGTTGAAAAGGAACAACACATAGATGAGCTTTGCGAATTTGTTGTTAACGCGAACTATCCACCAGGCGCACATAGATGTGCATAGCAGGACCAACAAAACGCTTCCTACGGTCAGGATAATGGTCCACCCGAAGCTGACCAAAAGATTCGTACGCTCAATGCCGCGTCGATAGTTTTCCAGTCCTGCATAACTTTCTGCATTGGGCAAGCTGAAAGTTTCTGTGGAAATATATGCCTTTTTCTTAAAGGAGTTGATGACCACTAGGATCAACGGATAAATCCACAGCAATGAGACCAGCGAAAAGAACACGGTCCACAAACGGCCGTGACGCAAGGTGCTTTTGCTCACAATGCCACCTCTTTCCTTGCAGAGAGGCGATTCTGAGCAATCGCCACTATCGCGACAATAACGAAGAAGATGACAGCCTTGGCCTGCCCGACCCCCTCCATGCCAGCGGTTCCGTAGAAGGTTCGATAGATATTGAGCGTGATCAGCTCGGAATTATTGGATGGAGCACCGTTGGTCAATGCGAGGTTCTGATCGAATGTCTTGAATCCGTTGGTTATGGTCAAGAATGTGCACACCGTGATGCTGGGCATCATCAGGGGCAGAATTACGCGTCGCAATGTCTGACCTTGGCTAGCACCATCCACCTGCGCGGCTTCGATGACATCCCCTGGCAAAGCCTGCAACCCGGCGATATAGATAATCATCATGTAGCCAATTTGTTGCCAGCAGGTAAGTATCACCAGGCCCCAGAATCCGTATGTCGCCGAAAAGGTGATAGACCGGTTCCAGAACGACAGCACACCATTGAGCAGCAACTGCCAGATGTATCCTAGAATGATGCCACCAATCAGGTTAGGCATAAAGAAGATGCTACGGAACAATGTCGATCCACTGATTTTCTTGGTCAGCATATAGGCGATCATGAACCCGACAACATTTATGATTACGGTAGTTATGACTGTAAATAGAACTGTAAGCACTAAGGAATGTATGAATTCCGGGTCACTAAAGACACCTGAATAATTACCAACACCAATCCATTCGGCATCGGTAATAGTAGTGAAGTTTGTGAAGCTTAAGTAAATGCCGAGAATGAAAGGCACTACAAACCCCACCATAAAAGCTACCAAGGTCGGTAAGGAGAACAACATCCACCATTTACGTATGGATTTGCCTATCATCGATATCATTATGTTGCTGACTTTCTAACATGGAGCGGTCGCCAACTTTGCTTGGAGCAGCTTTTAAGACATCACTGACGACGAAGCTGGGGGCAGATTCATGCGTTTTGCACGCATCAAGGGTCTGTCCCCGTCGCGCGATGCTGTTATTCAGACGACCGCTTTCGTCTGCGATCGATTAGTGAAGTTTAGTGGCAGTGGGCAAGGCGCCGGTTGTTTGTTTGACCTGCTTCCAATCCTTCTGCCAACCATCAATATAGCTGTGCTCGACATTGTCCCAGTCCTTGGTACCTTGGGTATACTCCAAAAGGGCGTTGGCCAGGTTGTCGCCCCACTGTGTGCTGGGGAGGTTGAAACTACGGACCAGCGGCTTACCTTGCTTCTCATAGGCTCGTGCGGACAAAGTCAAGACATTGTTGGGCTGGTACTTGTCGTTGAATGCCGAGAAAGGTACGGAGAAACTCATCTTATGCGAAAGAGTTTCCTTGCCTTCTTCGGAAGTGACCATCCACTTGATGAACTTCAGCGATGCTTCCTGATTGGCCTTGCTGGTTTTTTTGTTAATAGCCCATGAAGCATCATATACAGATGCAGGTCCCATTTTTTCTTCACCGGGAATGCCCATCCAATAAGGAAGCATACCCATATCCTCATCCGCCACCTTGTTATTGCGGATCAAAGGATAAGCCCAGACCCCTTCAGGGAAGAAAGCCACCTGTCCCTGAGAGAATTCAGCAACACAGTCGTCATAGGTCTTATTGCTGGCAGTCTTTGGATTCGACGGGCTGCTGGCAACTTCGAGGTCAAAAAGATCCTTGTAGTTCTTCAAATAAGTGCCCTTCAATTCAGGCTTGAAGGTGGTATTGGAGTCCTGATATTCGTAGAAAAGCGGTATTCGTGACATATGGGATACGAACCTGTGCTCATCGGAAGCGTCCACAGACGGCGTAGTCACTGCACCTTGCAGGCCCAGATCGTCTTTGTGCTCCTGAATTGAAGTGATCACTTTCTTTAATGTCGCGTAATCCTTGATTTCGTCGACGCTTTTAACTACTGCATAGGGTTTAGTCCCATATTCGTTGATGATTTTCTTATTGTAGATGATGCCATAATATTCAGCTGCGAAGGGGAAGGTAAAGGAATCGTTGCCGTCCTTCATGGAATACTCCTTGCCATTCTTATCCAGGAGCTTGTAAACATCAGTATCCTGAATAGGCAGCAGATACTTCTTAAATTTCGGGAAGTTATCCATGCCGATACTCAAAATGGTCGGCGCATCCTTCTTGGCCAATTCCGACTGTGTAGTCTGATCTAGTGTGTTGGTCGCAGCTGTGACGATATCAACCTTAATGCCTGTCTTCTTCGTGAAATCCTTTGCCAGCTGATGGTACTGATCGGCAACTTCGGATTTGTGATTAAGGAAATAAACCCTTCCCTTGTCGGAACTGGAAGCGGACGAACCGCCGCCACAACCTGCCAAACCCACAGCCAGCATGGCTACCGTGGTCATGACGGTCATACTTTTCACGATACCGCTGCGCATATTGCTCACGCTCCTTTGCGAATTCTCATGGACACTTGCAGTATGACACCTACTGCAACCGTTGTCAAATATGAGGAAAATAATCAACACTTCAAAATCAAAAGGACATCTTATTTAGCTGATATTGCAGCTATTTGCTTCTATCAAAAACAGAAACAACGTATGCATGAGTTCCAATACTTCTCTATTTTATTGCCTTTAATGGCAGTCAGTCGAGGTTATTTTTATATTCAAGACCCCTTATTGTTCTATAGTTTCGGTAATGAGTCTTCATAGCTGATCAGATGCCTTATAATAATTGCATGGCGTAATGAGTTATTGCAACTCTCAATTGCAATCGTTGTCATCTCTATAGTATAGGTTATCTGTATACCACTTGCTGAAAGAGGAGGCCATAGGCGGCGAATAAAAGCAATACGGATCGGTATGTCTTTTCGATCGATCCGATAGGGACATCCATCCAATAATCGTACAGGTTGGCAGTGCAGCCGGCATGAGCAACCAGGCATATCGGTGGGGCCACTTACCTGTTGCCGCAGCACAATGTCACAGGAGGAGCATTATGCAGCAGATGCAGAAACGGGACGACTGGTGGAAACAAGCGGTCGTCTATCAAATTTATCCACGTAGCTTCAAAGACTCGAACAAAGACGGGATTGGCGACATCGCTGGAATTACGAGTAAAATAAGCTATCTGGATTACCTAGGAGTCGATGCCATCTGGCTTTCACCCTTCTATCCTTCTGAACTGGTCGACGGTGGCTATGATGTCATTGACTACCGCAATGTCGACCCGCGTCTAGGAACTATGGCGGACTTCGATACCATGACAGCAACAGCTCACTCACATGGGATCAAAGTCATTGTTGACATTGTGCCCAACCATACATCGGATCATCACCCTTGGTTTCAGGAGGCTCTTGCCTCACCAAAAGGGTCTGAGGCCCGTAACCGGTATATATTCCGTGACGGCAGAGGTCCTGATGGTTCCATTCCTCCCACTGACTGGATATCAGAATTCGGTGGCTCCGCATGGAAACAAGTTGAAGACGGCCAATGGTATCTGCACATATTTGCTTCCGAACAACCCGACTTAAACTGGAAGAATGCGGATGTGCGCGAAGACTTCAAGCGCACGCTTCGCTTCTGGTCCGATCATGGAACCGATGGGTTCCGCATCGATGTCGCACATGGCCTGGCCAAAGACGTATTAAACCGGCCTCTGGAAGAGCTAAACCAATGGACCCTGCAAAACAAAGATAATCCAGATGGGAGTAATCCTCTCTGGGATCGTCCGGAGGTTCATGACATCTACCGCGAGTGGAGAAAAGTATTTGATGAATATACACCGGCCCGGTTTGCGGTTGGAGAAGCTTGGGTCGAGCCGGATCACCAATACCGTTACGCCTCCAAGAATGAATTAGGACAGGTATTCAATTTCGAATTTGCCAAGGCCAATTGGGATTCCTCAGAAATTCGGAATGCGATTGAGGATGGTCTCCAAACAGCCGAACGCTCCCGCTCAACGGCTACATGGGTAATGAGCAACCACGATCTGGTTCGACATGCCAGCCGTTATGCGTTGCCGCAGATCCACTCCCGAACACAGCATCAATTAGCTAAGGACTGGGTGCTACGAAACGGCGAGTCCTATGAAGAAAACCGCGTGCTAGGTACACAGAGGGCAAGGGCCGCTATCCTACTTGAAATGGGCTTGCCCGGGTCTGTATACATTTATCAAGGGGAGGAATTAGGTCTCTTTGAGGTGGCAGACATTCCGTGGGAGCGCTTAGAGGATCCGACAGCCGTACGTTCGAAAGGACCTTTAAAAGAAAAGGGACGTGACGGCTGCCGTGTCCCCTTGCCTTGGGATGACCATGACTCCCCCGAGCCAGCATCATGGAATCAGAAATTCGGGCAGAACGGAACCTTCGGATTCTCCACATGCAAATCCGGGCAATTCGTAAAGCCTCACCTGCCCCAACCCATGTGGTTCGCAAGGTTCTGCGTTAATCGCGAAGAGTCAGATCCATCATCCATGTTGAGTCTCTACAGACAGGCCATAGCTAAACGTGCACGATTGTTGACAGAGATGCCTAATACATCTCTGACCTGGCTGACGGACTATGACGATCCGAAAGTGATTGCATACACCCGATCATGCAGCAGCGGAAATGGCAAACTAGCAGTCATCACCAATTTCGGCGAACGCCCCATTCCTTTACCTGCCGGTAGCATAGTTCTTGCTTCATTAGAAATCGTAGACAACCTTCTTCCTCGAGATGCCACTGCATGGATATTATTAGAGTGAACATTTACGACCGATCCCCGCATTAGAAGGAGAGCTCGGCCTGCGAGCGCTGGGAACAACTGAAAGGCGGCAACCTTGTGAATGCGACAATTCAGGATGTTGCTGCCTCGGCACATGTATCGGTTTCCACAGTCTCACGAGCTTTCAACAACCCTTCATTGGTATCCGACAAGACAAGGGCACGGGTACTTGAGGCAGCGCGCCGACTGAACTTCTCCATCATGAGATCAGCTACTGTACTGAAATCAGGACAGTCGCTACGTATCGCATTACTGATTAACAGCCCTATCCAGTCCTGGTTCAATTCTTCAATCTTGGAAGGGCTGAACACAATCTTTAACCCGGCTGGCTATGACATTGCTATACGTCGAATTCTGACCCTTCAAGAACGACAAAACTTCTTCCGTGATCTCCCTATCAGGCGCAACGCTGATGCAGTCATCGTAACCTCGTTTGACATTGACAAGGACGAAGTTGAACGACTTCATTCAGTAGATGTTCCTCTTGTCGGCATCAATTCATCATTATCGGAGCTGTTCGACGCAGCAGTCAATATTGATGACGTGCAGGGAGGCATGCTGCTGGCACGTCATCTCCTGTCATTGGGGCACCGAAATATTGTCTTCATCATTACGGAGATGTATGCTTCAGTACTTCATTTCAGTGCGCAAAAGCGCGTTAATGCCTTTCTCGATACCTGCCGAGCCAATGGAGTGGAACCCACCATTATCAAGGTTGCAGACAGCCATGACCAGATAGATGATGCTTTAACGCAAATATTCAGCCTTTCATCCCTTCCCACTGCTATAGCTTGCCAAGAGGATGGTATAGCCGTGCCCTTAATGTTTGAATTGCAGAAGAGCGGCATTGAGGTACCTGTCACAGTCTCGGTGACAGGTTTCGATGACAGCCTGTACGCTCATGAAGTCGGATTGACTACAATCCATCAGGATCCCATACGACTTGGAGAGATTGCCGCCAAGAAAGCTTTAGACCTTATTGCGGGCAAGAAAATAACTAACCCTTGCGAAACAGTACCTGCGAGGCTAATTCTACGCAGCAGTACATCCCGTCCAAGGCATGAGGCCGAAAGCCTCACATCTGGACGACAACCATAACGCACCATGGATTACTGCTCGACCAGGCTTACGGTATCCCGTTCAGACTCAATCGAAATCGTCAAACCCACTAAGACAAACTGATATTCAGCTCAATCACACGTTCCACTGCCTGAGCACACGCTTGCCCTGGTAGATGCCAAGAACACCGTAATGCGCCGTATTCATCCGGAACAGCTGGGCCTTATGGGGATCCAAGTCAAGCCACTGCGTCGTCAGGATGCGCAGGATGTGGGCGTGCGCCACCAGGAGCACATGCCGCCCCGAACACACCAGGGGCTCGAGCCATTCGACGATCCCACGCGCACGGGCAGCTACCTGATCCAGACTTTCGCCCTGAGTCACATGTACGGAAACGGGACTGCCTGAAGGCAGATCGACCACCCGGTCGCCACTCAGCTCATCGATGCCCAAAGCATGCGGACCGTCGATCCACAGTTTCCACTCACGGCCAAGGCTGGCCACCACATCCTGAGGACGGTGCCCCTCGGCCGGACCGTAATCCCACTCCAAGATCTCATCCATCGGCGCCGGATCAGAGAAACCGGCCAGCTCGGCTGTCTGTCTGGCTCGTTGCAGGGGGCTGGAAAAAATGCAGTCAGGGTCAAACCCATTGGGGAAGGCCTTAGCCAGCCTTTGACCCGCCTCTTTGGCCTGTTCGCGCCCTTGGTCAGTCAGGGGGATATCAGTGCGCCCCGTATATTGTCCGGTTTCGCTCCAAACTGTCTGACCATGCCGCAGCAGCACAGCGTAGCCTTCGCTCTCGGTCGAGGCATCATTGCCCGACGTATTCTTCGCAATGTCCATGGATAGCAGTTTAACCCACGGTCCGGTCACGCCCCAGACCCCCAGGCGTGTGGGATAATGGACCCATGACGGACTCAGGACGGGAACCTGGCGGGATGGCCGACCAAGTGGTCGGCATGCTTCATCAGGTGGATGGCAAGGTGAATGACATGCGCAACTCGATTGAATCGGACCCGGAATCGCTGACAGACAAGCTGGTCAAGTTTGCGCTTCCCAGCATCGCCGCACTGCTGGCTGGCAAGCTCTTCCAAGCCTTCTGGGGCGGACTGGTCCGCAAGCGCAACGGAGGCGCGGACAGCCCTGAAGAGGATCAGGAGAGCGCTACCGCCGGCCTCCTCTTTGGCGTTCTGTCGGCCGCCGTCACCGCTCTGGTCTCAGGCCTGTTCGAGCGTGGTTCCCAGGCTCTGATCGATCGCCGCCATCAGAGCTGAAAGCACAGGACGCTGACTGATAACCAGGCTGGTCCTGATAACGCTGATTGCGTGATTTTGACGACAAGGTCTTGCATTGGCAGGCGTTGACGGCCAGAATGTCAAAATGACCTTATCAAATTCACAGAAAACCCCGGCCTCGAATCCGGCCGACAATCCCACCATACGGACCTTGCTTGAGCGACGCTCCATCCGCGGATTCACCGACGAACCGGTTGACGACCAGACCATCGCCCTGCTGGAGCAGGCGGCCCAGCATGCAGCGACCAGCCGATATTTCCATGAATGGTCGGCCGTCAGGATCACGGATCATGATGAGGCGCTGGCTATCGCCGATATGGCTCATCAGCGCTATGTAGCCGAAGCCCCGTTGCTCTACATCTTCCTGGCCGACCAGCGCCGCAATGCCGATCTGGTCCGGCGATTCGCCGATGATCTGGATCCGGACACCACCCTGCTCAACACTGGTTATGTCTTCCTGCAGTCACAGAACGATGCGGTCCTGGCCCTGCACGCCATGGAGACCGCCGCCAACGCGCTGGGCCTGGGCGGCGTCATTCTGGGCAGCGTCATCAATGACACGAACAGATTGATTGATCTGCTGAAGCTGCCCAAACTGGTCTATCCGGTGCTGGGTCTTGCCATCGGCCATCCGGCCCAGGATCCGGATCCCAAGCCCAGGATGCCTCGTCAGGCGCAAATCTTTACCAACACCTATCAGCGGGCCGACGATGATGCAGGCATGAAGGATGCCTTGGCTGACTTCGATCAGACGGTCACCCGCTATTATCGCGACATCCGGCACCTGGACGACCCCCACCGCTCGTTCAGCGCCATGATGGCTGACAAGGTTCGCAATCCCGCCTCCGGCCATGAACCCATGCTGGATTCGATCCGCCGACAGGGCTTCGACCCAGCCTGCTAGGGCAACGAAATCCCTGCTGGCCAGACAACTGCAGGGCTCACCTGATATGTTCACCAGCCTAGTTCACCGGCCTTAAGTGAACAGACAAAGCCCAATCGGCCCCTAACAGCGAGATCAGCGGAATCCGATCTTGCTGTTAGGGGCCGGCAGAGTCAATCAGCATCAACTCGGCAATGACTGCCTCACCTGCGACGAGGCTTGTACCCACGTTTGCGGCTATGCGGTTTCAAAGTTCGCGAGCCCATCCTCGTGCGCTGGTAGGAGCCCGGCTCATGACTGGTCAGATGCCAGCTTCCGCAGTAGTCGCAACGGTAGACCCACAGAAGAACGTTGCGTTCGACCATGCTGCGGTCGGCGGCCTGCTGGGCCTTGGCCCGATCGTGATACATGATCTTGGACGTAGCAGCGCAACGTCGTGGGGTGAAATAATGCATGACAGCGTACGACTACCTCGAAACCGATCTGACTTTCCTTCTGCGCACTTATACACTCATAGCGCCCAACGCCTGGCCAGACAAGCCCTGTCAGATGACGCAAGCCGATGATGCAAGATCAGACTGGCAGGGCGCAATCGTTCATAACCCGAAGCAATTAAAGCCGGGTGGACGTGAGCGACCCTAGAGCACAGATCAGGGCAGGTCGTGACCGGCGCTCAGGTAGAGGTCGTACCATTCCTGAGCGGTCAGATCCACATCCGCGCCGGCGGCCATCTGCGTGATGCGCTCGGGGTTCATAGATCCCAGAAGCACCTGTATGCCCGCGGGATGCCGCAGAATCCAGGCCACAGCAATAGCGCTTTTGGCTACCCCATGCTGCTTGGCCAGTTTGTCCAGCTCGGCGTTGAGTTCGGGATAGCGGGGATTGTCCAGGAAGACCCCGTCGAAGTATCCTGTCTGGAAGGGGCTCCAAGCCTGAATGGTCATGGACTTCAGCCGCGAATAGGCCAGAAGACCGCCATCATGATCCAGGCTGGGATCGTCGCCCATATTGACGTGGATCTCCTGGTCGACCATGCCGGTGTGCCCCAGGCCGAACTGCAGCTGGTTGACCTCCAGCCGCTGGCTTACCGCGCTCTGCAGCAGCTCCACCTGCATGGGGTTGACGTTGCTGACGCCGAAGTGCCGAACCTTTCCACTGGTCTGCAGTTCATTGAAGGCCTCGGCCAGATCGCCCAAGTCGACCAGGGTGTCGGGACGATGCAGCAGCACGAAGTCGACATGGTCGGTCTGCAGGTTGACCAGCTCCTCATCCAGGGCCTTCAGCAGGTGATCCTTGGAGAAGTCGTAGCGGGTGATCTGGTCGCTGTCCGGGTTGCGGAAGATGCCGAACTTGGTCTGGATGCCCACGCTGTCCCGGTCTACGCTCAGATCCTTCAGAGCCTGCCCCAGAGCCCGGCTGCTGGCCCCGGCATGGTAGCAGTCTGCAGTGTCGAAGAAGTCAACGCCCGCATTCATGGCCGTCTCCACAATGGTCCGCGCTTCCTCGCGGCTCTTTTGATCGATCCGCATGACCCCCAGGGCCACACGGGAGGCCCGGAATCCGGACTGTCCTAAGTTCATGTATCGCACAATGTCCTCCTCGCAATTAACGTCTAGGCTCGAGTCTACCCGTTCCAGCCGCCTTCCAGCCTTATGCGGTTACTCAAGCAGGTTGCGACGCAGGGCCTCTACCTGGTCTGGCCCGAACCCTAGGGCCTGCCGCGCATAGGTAAAGACGTCCCCATAGGCCTCGATCATGGTCTGTTGGGCATGAGCCAGGTATTCTTTCTTGACGCAGAGCGCAATCTCTAGCGCGTCCAACGAATCCTGGTCGAAGCCCTTGGCGCGGAATTGGTCCAGCAGCTGATTGTTGGCCGCGACCCTCTCTTGGTTGGTCTTCAGATAGTCCGCGAATATCTGGTCGTCGTCCACCTCCAGCAGCCAGAGCACCAGGGCCGCGGCGAACCCGGTCCTGTCCTTGCCGGCAAAGCAGTGGAAGAGCGTAGCCCCCTGTGTGTTGTCCACGACGATGCGCAGGAACTTCCCATACCCCTGCTGGGCCGCAGGATTCATGACCAGGTCATGATAGACATTCAACATGTGGCCGTTGACCTGCTCCGCCAAACCCAGCGAGGCGAAATCGTCCAAGCTGGCGCCGCCGGTGCCGCTTTGCTCCAACAGATCGATGTTGGTAAAGGTCACGCCATCGATCCTGTCGTCCGGACTTTCCTGTCTCTCAAAGGGCCGTCGGAAATCCACAACCTGCGTCACCTGGTAGCGGTCGACCAGCTCCCTCTTCGTATCTTCGTCCAGACCCACCAGCTCTCCTGATCGGATGAACTTGTGCTGGCGGACCCGGCGGCCATGGATGGTCCGCATGCCACCCAGATCCCGGAAATTGGTGATGTTCATTGACGACCTCCTTCGGTTGCGCCCAGTCCCCACGCCAACCCCACCTTCATAAAGGTCACTGGGACGCAATGCGCCAGCGCGCGATCAACAGCATAAAGGCAACAAGCAATGCAACCAAGGTACCATTCCTGTTGCTCTGCAGACACGCCATAGTCTGTAGGCGGACATTGCTCTTGAGGAATTGGCGGTTCTATTACTGGTTTGCAGTCAGGGCCTTGCTGATGGGCGTGCTGCCGCCGATGATGTTGTAGATCCTGCCTATGGTCTGCTCCAGGTCGACGCAGTCGGCCAGGCATTGTGCCACATCGGCGATCGGTATGGGACCGGGCCCGTCTGGCTCGACCTGGATGGTTCCTGTGCCTTCCTGCTCGGTCAGGCTGCCTGGCTCGATAATGGTGTAGTCCAGCCCGGAACCGATCAGGTATTGGTCGGCCATGTTCTTGGTCACGTAATAGTCAGCGAGGGCATCGATAGCAGGTTTGACCTGGGGCTGCTCCCAGCGCAGCCAATCGGCTGCATACATGGCTCCCAGCATGACATACCTCGTGATGCCGACCGCTTTAGCGGCCTCTATGGTCTTCATGGCTCCCAGGGCGTCAATCTGGTTGATGTCCTTGCCACGCGATCCTGCAGTGAAGACGACAGCATCCGCATGCGACTTGCGGAATGCGTCGGTTACTTGGGAAAGCGGGTCATGCAAATCCAGCGTGATTGGTTCTACCTGCTGGCTGGCGGGAATCTTCGAGGCCTCTCGTGCGCAGGCAACCACTTCATGACCGGCTTTTACCAGATCAGCGCAGGTCAATGCACCTACTCTGCCTGTGGCTCCTACAAGAATGATTCTTTTGCCCATGTTTATCCGCTTTCTCCGCATATGTGTTTTTGTGCGCCCGATTCGGCTGCTTTCCATTCTAGATGTCCTGGATCAGAAACAACAGGCGGCAAAACAAGCCAGAGCTTCCGGATCAGTGATTTCGAATATCAAATCGCAGGCCGCTCAAATACAAGTCAGCATGAGTACGAAGCAACTTTTTCATATTCCGCTTAACTGTGTTCAGTTACTTGGAATGTGGCTGTGCGAGAAGGCATGAATCTTTAAGCCCAAGTCTGTTGCGGATATGAAAAAGGGAGGCATCTCCAAGGATATTGTCCTGGAGATGCCTCCCTTAATCACGTTTAGTGGCGGCGGTGTGCTACTCTCCCACACTCTTCCGGGTGCAGTACCATTGCCGTG
>NZ_JASTZZ010000003.1:0-292555 GCF_032193675.1 Bifidobacterium kimbladii
CCCCCCCCCCCCCCCCCCCCCCCCCCCCCCCCCCCCCCCCCCCCCCCCCCCCCCCTTCTGGGCACCCGGTTCAGAGGGCGTTGACGGCGCTGGCCAGACCGGACTTGCGGTTGGCGGCCTGGTTGCGGTGAATCACACCCTTGCCGGCGGCCTTGTCCAGACGGCGGGCGGCCACCTGGAAGGCAGCCTGAGCGGCCTCCTTGTCACCGGCATCCACGGCCTTGCGCACGGAACGCACTGAGGTCTTGATCGCGCTCTTGACCTCCTTGTTGCGCAGGTGCGCCTTTTCGTTGGTGATGACCCGCTTCTTCTGCGACTTGATGTTTGCCAATGTTGCTCCAAACGATGAATGTATCTGTACAGACAACCCACCATAGTAGCACCCGACCGGGAGAAGAATCCGCCAGAGGCGGGCGCTTCGGCCCAGGGCATCGTCTAGAATCGTTAGACCAGACGTACGTGAGGAGAGCAGACCGGTGCAGGAAGCCAAGAACCAACCAGGATTCACCGACCAATCGCTGATCCGCAACTTCTGCATCATCGCCCACATCGATCACGGCAAATCCACGGTGGCTGACCGGATCCTGCAGCTGAGCGGGATTGTGCCCAAGCGCGAGATGCACGACCGGTTCCTGGACAGGATGGACATCGAGCAGGAGCGCGGCATCACCATCAAGTCCCAGGCCGTTCGCCTGCCCTGGGTCAAGGACGGCGTCGAATACACCCTGGGCATGATCGACACCCCGGGCCACGTGGACTTCACCTACGAGGTATCCCGTGCCCTGGAGGCCTGCGAGGGCGCGGTTCTGCTGGTGGACGCCACCCAGGGCATCGAGGCGCAGACCCTCTCCAACCTCTATATGGCCTTGGAGGATGACCTGACCATCATCCCCGTCCTCAACAAGATCGACCTGCCTTCGGCCGAGCCGGACAAGCACGCCGAGGAGATCGCCAACCTGATCGGCTGCTCCACGGACGAGGTGCTCCGGGTGTCGGGCAAGACCGGCCAGGGGATCCGTGAGCTGGTGGACCGCATCGTGGACCAGGTGCCGGCCCCCAAGGGGGATCCCAAGGCCCCGGCCCGGGCTCTGATCTTCGACTCGGTCTACGACTCCTACCGGGGAATCGTCACCTACATCCGGATGGTGGACGGCGAGCTCAAGGAGCGCCAGAAGATCCGCATGATGGGCCGGGCGACCGTGCACGACCCCATCGAGCTGGGGGTGATCAGCCCCGACATGACCCCCACCAAGGCCCTGGGTGCCGGGGAAGTCGGCTACGTGATCACCGGCGTCAAGGACGTCAGCCAGTCCAAGGTGGGCGACACGGTCACCACCGAGGCCAACCCGGCCAAGGAGCCCCTGCCCGGCTATCAGGATCCCCAGCCCATGGTCTATTCCGGGCTTTTCCCCATCGACAACGCCCAGTTCCCCGAACTGCGCGACGCCCTGGACAAGCTCAAGCTCAACGATGCCGCCCTGGTCTATGAGCCGGAGACCTCGGTGGCCCTGGGCTTCGGCTTCCGCTGCGGCTTCCTGGGGCTGCTGCACATGGAGATCGTCACCGAGCGCCTGAGCAGGGAGTTCGGCATGGATCTGATCGCCACGGCCCCCAACGTCACCTATCAGGTGACCATGGAGGACGGCAGCGAGCACACGGTGACCAACCCCAGCGAGTTCCCCGACGGCAAGGTTCGCCGGATTCTGGAACCCGTGGTCAGCGCCGATATCATCACCCCCAAGGAGTTCATCGGGCCGGTCATGGAGCTCTGCCAGGACCATCGCGGGCAGATGGGGACCATGGAGTATCTGAGCCCCGAGCGCGTCGAGATGCACTACAGGATGCCCCTGGCCGAGATCGTCTTCGACTTCTTCGACCAGCTGAAGAGCCGGACCAAGGGCTACGCCAGCCTGGACTACCAGCCCGACGGCACCCAGTCCGCCGACCTGGTCAAGGTGGACATCCTCATCCAGGGGGAGAAGATCGACGCCTTCTCGGCCATCGTCCACAAGGACAAGGCCTACGCCTACGGGGTGATGATGACCAAGAAGCTGCGCAAGCTGATTCCGCGCCAGCAGTTCGAAATCCCCATCCAGGCGGCCATAGGGTCGCGCATCATCGCCCGGGAGACCATCAGCGCCCTGCGCAAGGACGTGCTGGCCAAGTGCTACGGCGGGGACATCACCCGCAAGCGCAAGCTGCTGGAGAAGCAGAAGGCCGGCAAGAAGCGCATGAAGATGCTGGGACATGTCGAGGTGCCCCAGGAGGCCTTCATCGCCGCCCTGAGCACCGGCCAGGCCCAGGACCGGGACACCAAGGACAAGATCCGGGCCGCCGCCAGGAAGGAGGGCTGAACGGGTGGGATCCTACCAGGTCTACATCCATGTGCCCTTCTGCATGCGCCGCTGCGGCTACTGCGACTTCAACACCTACACGGCCCGCGACCTGGGCGGGGGCGCCAGCCGGGAGCACTATGCCGACCTGGCCATCCAGGAGATGCGCATGGTCCGCGACTGGCAGACCTCCCGAGGCCTGATAGAGCCGCCCGTGTCCACCATCTTCTTCGGCGGAGGCACGCCCACCATTCTGCCGGCCCAGGATCTGGTGCGCATGGTCGAGGCCGTGGCCGACCTTTGGGGGCTCTCCCCCGGGGCTGAGATCACCACCGAGGCCAACCCCGACACCGTTGATCGGGCCTATCTGGAGCAGCTGCTTCGGGGCGGCATCAATCGGGTCTCCTTCGGCATGCAGTCAGCGGTGCCCAGCGTCCTGGCCACCCTGGACCGCACCCATACCCCGGCCAATGTGACCACAGATGTGGCCGCCGCCAAGGACTTGGGACTCAGGGCCAGCGTGGACCTGATCTACGGGACGCCGGGGGAGCGGCTTGAGGATTGGCGGACCAGCCTGCAGGCGGCCCTGGACCTGGGCGTGGACCATGTCTCCGCCTACGCCCTGACCCTGGAGCCCACCACCAAGATGGGCCGAGCCGTGCGCCGGGGCCAGCTGCCTGCACCCGATGATGACGACGAGGCGGCCAAGTACGAGATGGCTGACGACATGCTCTCCCAGGCAGGCCTCTACTGGTATGAGATCTCCAACTGGGCCCGCCCCGGCCAGGAGAGCCGCCACAACCTGGGCTACTGGCACAACGTGGACTGGGCCGGCATCGGCCCCGGCGCCCACTCCCACTATCGTGCTCTGGAAGGCCAGGACACAGGCATGGCGCCGGTGGATGAAGCTCGGGAACAGGAGCCTATGCCGTCCGTCTCGCCCGGGTTCAGGGCCACAGGAACAGCAGCAGCGCAAGAGGCCGATCCCGGGGCACGCTGGTGGCTATCGCCGGAGCCCGGCCTGGGGGAGCGGCGTGCCAGGGCCATTCGCTCCTGGGACATCGCCCACCCCAGGGACTGGGCCGCCGCCATGGACGCCGGACATGTGCCCTGGCAGGATGCCGAGCTTCTGGGCTTCAGGCAGGACCTGGAGGAGACGGTCATGCTGGCCCTGCGCCTGCCGGAAGGCCTGGGGCTGGATCGGCTGACCAGGCAGGCGGGTCGTCCGGCCGACCCGAAGATCCTTAAGGATCTGGTCGATCAGGGCCTTTTGCTGCCAGTGCGCGACAGAATCCAGGTGACCCGCCGGGGCCGCCTGCTCAACGATCTGGTCATCGACCAGGTCCTGGAGGCGGTAGGAATTCGTTAGACACTGCGGAACGTTACACGGATGTCACCTGTGGATGCATTATTCTGTTGATTCACCATTGACAAGGCTCCTCAAGGGTGGAGCATGCCGGCCCCGCCCCCGTCCACGAATGAGGTGATTGCGGTGTCATTCACGGCCCCTCTCGATCTGCACGTTCACGGCCCGCAAGGGCTCTATGACCCTGATACGGAACACGATGCCTGCGGTTTCGGCATGGTGGCCACCCTCAACCGACGGGATGAAAGACTGATCGTCGAACAGGGCATCCGCGTCCTGGTCAACCTGGACCACCGAGGGGCCGTGGGAGCCGAGCCCAACACCGGCGACGGGGCCGGCATCATGCTCTCCATGCCTGACGAGTTCATGCGCACCCGGGTCTGCAGGGATCTGCCCGAAGCCGGCCACTATCTGGCGGGCATGGCCTTCCTGGACAGGGACCCGGCTCAGGCTGCCAGCCAGGAGGAGGCCATAGCATCGATCGCTGGCCAGGAGGGGCTGCGCGTCCTGGCCTGGCGGTCAGTGCCCACCGATCCTGACGGACTGGGTCTGCAGGCTCTGGCCTCCATGCCTCGCTTCCTCATGCCCATCATGTGCGACGCCGGGCCGGATAGCCGCGGAGGACTGGATCTGGAGCGGCTGGGCTACCGGGTCCGCAAGCGGGCCGAGCACGAGCTGGGCGTCTACTTCGCCTCCCTGTCCTGCCGGACCATCACCTACAAGGGCATGCTGACCACCAAGCAGCTGCAGGGCTTCTTCCCCGATCTGGGTGACCCGGTCTTGAAGGCCCGCCTGGCCATCGTCCACTCCCGCTTCTCCACCAACACCTTCCCCTCCTGGCCGCTGGCCCAGCCCTTCAGGATGATCGCCCACAACGGGGAGATCAACACCATCCAGGGCAACCGCAACTGGATGTCGGCCCGCGAGGGAAAGCTGAGTTCGGAGCTGCTGGGCGACATGGCCCCGCTGCTGCCGGTCAACACCCCCGGAGCCTCGGACTCGGGCACCTTCGACGAGACCCTGGAGCTGCTCCACCTGGCCGGGCGGTCCCTGCCCCACGCCGTCTCCATGATGATGCCTCCGGCCTGGCAGCAGGATCCGGACATGGATCCCGACCTGAAGGCCTTCTACCAGTACAACGACGCCCTGATCGAGCCCTGGGACGGCCCGGCGGCCATCGTCTTCGCCGACGGGACCCTGGTAGGCGCCCAGCTGGACCGCAATGGTCTGCGCCCGGGCCGCTGGCAGCTGACCGATGACGGTCACCTGGTCCTGGCCTCGGAGGCCGGCGTCCTTGAGGATACGCCCCAGGAGTCCATCGTCGCCAAGGGCAGGCTGGAGCCGGGACGCATGTTCCTGGCTGACACCGAAGAGGGCCGGATAGTGCCCGACAGCGAGATCAAGCACCAACTGGCGGGTCTGCACCCCTACAGGAAGTGGATTGCCGAACGAACCGTCCGCCTGGATGACCTGCCCGAGCGCGAGCATGTCAACTACTCGCGCGTCTCGGTCCACCGGCGGCAGCAGGCCTTCGGCTACACCCGGGAGGACCTGACCATGCTGCTGGGGCCCATGGCTGAAACCGGCAGCGAGCCCATCGGCTCCATGGGCAATGACGCGCCCATCGCCGTGCTCTCGCGCCGCTCGCGCATGCTCTTCGACTACTTCACCCAGAAGTTCGCCCAGGTCACCAACCCGCCCCTGGACTGGGAACGCGAGGAGCTGGTCACCAGCATCGCCTCGGCCATCGGCCCCGAGCCCAACCTTTTGGAGGACACCCCCGAGCACGCCTGGAAGATCCACATCGACCTGCCAGTGGTGGACTCCGTCCAGATGGCCCAGATCAAGCGCCTGGACCGGGCGCCGGTCCTGGAAGGGCGCTTCCGCCCCTGTCTGATCCGCGGCCTCTACCAGGTTGCCGGAGGCGGCAAGGCCCTTGAGGAGCGTCTGGAGGCCATCGAAGGGGAGGTGGATCGGGCCATCGAGGAGGGCTGCAATGTGCTTGTCCTGTCCGACCGGGACTCCAACCACATCTGGGGGCCCATACCCTCCCTGCTGCTGACCGGGGCCGTCCAGCACCACCTGCTCCGTCGGCACACCCGCAACCAGGTCTCCCTGGCAGTGGAGGCCGGCGACGTGCGCGAGGTCCACCATGTGGCCCTGCTGATCGCCTACGGCGCTGCCTGCGTCAACCCCTACCTGGCCCTGGAGTCTGTGGAAAGCCTGGCCAACAACGGGGACCTGCACGTGGATGCACGAAAGGCCTCTGCCAACCTGGTCCGGGCCCTGAGCACCGGGGTCCTGAAAATCATGAGCAAGATGGGCGTGAGCACCATCATGTCCTACCGCGGCTCACAGCTCTTCGAGGCCGTCGGCCTGAGCCGGGAGGTCATCGACCGCTGGTTCACCGGCACCACCTCCCTGGTGGGCGGCATAGGGCTTGATGAGATCGCCGCCGAGGTGGCCCAGCGCCATCGGGTGGCCTACCCCATCGAGTGGACCGCCGGATCCGGGCATGACCTGGAGACAGGCGGCAACTACCACTGGCGGCGCACCGGCGAGGACCACCTGAACGATCCTGAGTCCATCTTCCTGCTCCAGCAGTCCACCAAGCGAGGGGACTACGGGCTGTTCCGGGCCTACACCGACCATGTGAACGCGGCGGCCAAGCAGGGCATGACCCTGCGCGGCCTCATGGAGCTGCACTCCGACAGGGCGCCCATACCGCTGGACCAGGTGGAGCCCGCCGAGTCCATTGTCACCCGCTTCTCCACTGGTGCTATGAGCTACGGATCCATCTCCCAGGAGGCCCATGAGACCATGGCCCTGGCCATGAATCGGCTGGGTGCCCGGTCCAACTCCGGCGAGGGCGGCGAATCCCCGGACCGGATTGCAGACCCTGCCAGGACCAGCCGCATCAAGCAGGTGGCCTCGGCCCGGTTCGGGGTGACCAGCGACTACCTGGTCTCGGCCACCGACCTGCAGATCAAGCTGGCCCAGGGAGCCAAGCCGGGGGAGGGCGGCCACCTTCCCGGCGCCAAGGTCCCGCCCTGGATCGCCCAGGTCAGGCGTTCCACACCCGGGGTCGAGCTCATCTCGCCTCCGCCCCACCACGACATCTACTCCATCGAGGACCTGAAACAGCTCATCCACGACCTGAAGATGGCCAACCCCCGAGCCCGCATCCACGTCAAGCTGGTCTCCGAGCACGGGGTGGGAACCGTGGCCGCGGGCGTGGCCAAGTGTCATGCCGATGTGGTCCTCATCTCGGGCCAGGACGGCGGCACGGGGGCGGCGCCGCTCAACGCCATCAAGCACGCGGGCACCCCCTGGGAGCTGGGCCTGGCCGAGACCCAGCAGACCCTGGTCATGAACGACCTGCGCTCGCGGATCGTGGTCCAGTGCGACGGGGAGCTCAAGACCGGCCGCGACGTGGTCGTAGCCGCCCTGTTGGGGGCCGAGGAGTTCGGCTTCGCCACCACGGCGCTGCAGGTGGAGGGCTGCGTCATGATGCGGGCCTGCCACAAGAACACCTGCCCCCAGGGCATAGCCACCCAGGATCCGGAGCTGCGCTCGCGCTTCACCGGTCGGCCCGAGGACCTGGTCAACTTCTTCATGTTCATGGCCCGTCAGGTGCGGGAGATCCTGGCCTCCCTGGGATTCGCCAGCCTGGAGGAGGCGGTCGGCCACGTGGAGTGCCTGCGCCGGGACCCCTCCGTGCGCACCTGGAAGAGCCAGGGCATCGACCTGGATGCCATCCTGCGCAAGCCTGGCCCCACCCCGGGCACGGTGCTGCACCACACGCAGGCCCAGGATCACGAACTGGACAAGTCCCTGGATGCGGACCTGATCAATCAGGCCGTCGACGCCCTGGACGAGGGCCGGCCGGTGGCCATCAAGTCAACCGTGCGCAACGTCAACCGGAGCGTGGGCACCATGCTGGGCTACAGGATCACCCGCCAATACGGAGCCGCCGGCCTGCCTGTGGACACCGTGGACATCACGCTGACCGGGTCTGCCGGTCAATCCCTGGGTGCATTCATCCCCAGGGGCGAGACCATCCGGGTGATCGGCGAGGCCAACGACTATGCAGGCAAGGGCCTGTCCGGCGGCCGTCTGATCCTCCAGGCTGCCCAAGGCGTCAGGTTCGATCCGCACCAGACCGTCATCTGCGGCAACGTGGCTGGATTTGGCGCCACCTCGGGCGACATGTTCGTGGCCGGCCGGGCCGGGGAGCGCTTCGCCGTACGCAACGGGGGCGGCCGTTTCGTGGTCGAGGGCCTGGGCGACCACGGTTGCGAGTACATGACAGGCGGCCTGGTGGTGGTTCTGGGTCCCACAGGGCGCAACTTCGGCGCCGGCTTCTCGGGAGGGGATGCCTACCTGCTGGACATGGACACCTCCCGGCTGAATCCGCAAGCCTGGAATGACGGCTCCCTGCTGGCCTTGGAGCCCGACCAGGACCAGGCGGCCATGCTCAAGGAGCTGATAGCGGAGCATGTCCGGCTGACCGGGTCAAAGGCTGCGGCCGGGCTGCTGGAGGACTGGCCGAGCGCGCTGGCCCGGTTCACCCATCTGGTTCCCCGTCGTTATCTGGCCATGAAGAAGGCCATGGAAGAGGCCGAACGCGAGCAGGTGGACTTCAACGAGCCCGGCGTCTGGGACGCCACCTACGACCAGGTCATGGAAGGAGCGCACTGATATGGTCGACCCCAAGGGATTCCTCAAGGTACGCACCCGGCACGAGCTGGCCGAGCGCCCGGTATCCGAACGCCTGAAGGACTGGCGGGACGTGCACCAGACCACTGGCCCTGGTCCCTGGACCGCCGAGCAGGCCGCCCGCTGCATGAACTGCGGCACCCCCTTCTGCATGACCGGCTGCCCCCTGGGCAACCTGATCCCCGAGTTCAACGACCTGCTGTCACGGGGCCGTTGGGAGGAGGCCTACGAACGGCTGAGCCTGACCAACAACTTCCCGGAGTTCACCGGACGGATCTGTCCGGCTCCCTGCGAGTCCTCCTGCGTGCTCTCCATCCACCAGCCGGCCACCACCATCAAGCTGGACGAGCAGACCATCATCGACCAGGCCTGGTCCCTGGGCCTGGTCAAGCCCAGGCCGCCCCAGCGGCTGACTGACATGACCGTGGCCGTGGTCGGGTCGGGTCCTGCAGGGCTGGCCTGCGCCCAGCAGCTGACCCGGGCCGGGCACACGGTGGTGGTCTATGAGCGCGCCGATGCCATTGGCGGACTCCTGCGCTACGGCATCCCAGCCTTCAAGCTGGAGAAATCCCTGCTGGACCGTCGGCTGGAGCAGATGGAGGCCGAGGGGACCCGATTCCGCACCGGCGTCGAGGTGGGCCGGGACCTGGGCTGGGACCAGCTGCGGGCCCGCTATGACGCCCTGGTGGTGGCCATCGGTTCCACCGAACCCCGGCGGGTGGACCTTCCCGGCAGGGAGCTGAAGGGCATCCACTACGCCATGGACTTCCTGCCCGACCCCACCCGCAAACTCATGGGCCGCGAGCCCATCAACAACATCGATGCCGCCGGCAAGGACGTCATCATCATCGGCGGCGGCGACACAGGTTCGGACTGCCTGGGCACGGCCCTGCGAGAGGGCGCCAAGTCGGTCACCGTCCTCCAGATCCGACCCAAAGAGCCCTCATCCAGGCCTGATGACCGGCCTTGGCCAACCTACGCCCGGCTCTACAATCCCACCTCTTCCATGGAGGAGGGCGGCCACTACGAGTACGCGGTGGACAGCCTGGAATACCTGGGCGACGGTTCCGATGACCGGATCAGCCTGGACCAGACCAGCGCCCCGACAGGTTTTGACCGGGACCATGAGGGACGGGTGCGCGGCGTTCGCGTGGTGGATGTCAGCCGTGACGACCAGGACCGAATCATCCCCCATCCCGACACCGAGCGGGTCCTGCCTGCCGACCTGGTGCTGATCAGCATTGGCTTTGCCCATCCCGAGACGGCCACCCTGACCGGACAGACCGGCCTAGGGCTGGACCCGCGCGGCAACGTGGCACGGAATGCGGACTACGCCACCGAACGTGACGGCATCTTCGTGTGCGGTGATGCCGGACGCGGCCAGTCCCTGGTGGTCTGGGCCCTGGCCGAGGGCCGTTCCTGCGCGGCGGCCGTGGACCGGTATCTGACTGGCGCCACTGAATTGCCCGCCCCCATCCGAGCCGATGAGCGCGCCATGGCCCTGCCTGCGGCCGACAATCGCCCACGCTAATATGAAAAGGTATGGTGCCGATCGAAGGGATGGAGGCAGTGGGATATGACCAACCGCGCTGAACGTAGGGCGCAGGCCAAGCGGAGCCGCCGTGGCGGCAGCGCCGACCGGAGGATGACGGCCAAGGGCAGGGCCGGAGTGATGGACGAACGGGCCTTGCAGGAACGCTCCCGCCGGCTGGAGGCTGGCCAGGGCGCCGAGTGGAAGCCCACCGGGCATACCGATGACCTGGTGCAGAAGGACTCCGTGGACCCCAATGACCGCAATCCCCGTCTGCTCAGGGCTCCTAGCGGCGTGCGTCAATGGCTGCGAATCCTGGTCTGGGCCCTGATCATCTGCTCTGGCCTGGCCTTCCTGGTCTGCATGTGGCTGCCCCACGTTCCCATCTGGGCCACCATCGCCATCGCGGCGGTCTTCTGCCTGGGCGTGTTGGGGCTTTTCCTGGTCGGCGGCAACCGGGACAATCCACGCCTGGACTCCTACGGAACGGCCCTGTGACCATGACCGAAAGCGTGGCAGAACAGCAGGCCGTGCTCATGCAGCACGTGGGATTCCGCCGTCAGGGCCGGGTCATACTGAACGATGTCAACCTTGAGGTGGGCCAGGGGCAGAAGTGGGTCCTCTTCGGACCCAACGGGGTGGGCAAATCCACCCTGGTGGCCATGATGAGCACCCGAGGCTTCCCCAGCACTGGCAGCGTGGAGATCCTGGGCAACCGGCTGGGCAAGGTGAACGTCTTCTCCTACCGGCATCGGATTGGTCTGGCCTCGGCCGGCCTGGCCAAGACCATCAGCCCCCAGGAGGATCCCTACGACGTGGTGCTGACAGCCTTCAGCGATACCACCGGACGCTGGAGGGAGACCTTCACGGCCAAGCAGGAAGAGGCCACCCTGGCCCTGATGGACCGGTTCGGCATCGCCTACCTCAAGGGCAAGCGCATGTACCGGCTCTCCGAGGGGGAGCGCGGCCGGGTGCTGATATGCCGGGCGCTGATGGCCAATCCCGACCTGCTCATCCTGGACGAGCCGACCACCGGACTGGATCTGGGCGGCCGGGAGCTGGTGCTCAGGGCCTTGAGCGACATCGGCAGAGAGGACAAGGACCGCACGGTCATCCTGGTCACCCACCGGCTTGAGGAGATTCCTCTGGGCTTCGATCGGATAGCCATGATGGGCCGACGTCCTGCCGACACCGCAGACACCGGCGACCCGGATCCGGGCACCATCGTCTATCAGGGACCCTTGGAGGGTGGACTGACCGGTCCGCGCCTGAGCGAGCTCTTCGGCCTAGATCTGACCGTGGTCCACCGCGACGGACGCTGGGGCGCCTTCGCCGTCTGAACGCCACTGCCTGCGGACACGTTCTGACACGCCCGTATCAGCTCAAGGAATAGCGATTCGTTCACTAGGGCACGGGTATAGACTGTGGTGGTTTGTCTGCCCGGGGACCGTGGCAGACCTGTATGCGTGAAGGATGTTGACGTGATCAAGATATGGACTCGCTACCTGCGGCCTTACTGGCTTCAGGTGGCCGTTCTGGTGCTCTTTCAGGTGGCGCAGACGGCCTTGAACCTCTACCTGCCCAACCTGCAGGCGGACATCATCGACAAGGGCGTGGCCGTAGGCGACCAGGATGCCATCTACAGGATCGGCTGGCAGATGATGGGGATCACCGCCCTCCAGATCGTGGCCAACGTGGTCGCCGTCTACTGCGCCACCCGGCTGGCCATGAGGATGGGCTACGAGCTGCGCAGGGATCTGTTCGCCTCGGTGGAGGGCTTCAGCCTCAACGAGATCGAGCGCTTCTCGGCCGGTTCCCTGATCACCCGCACCACCAACGACGTCCAGCAGATGCAGATGACCACCATGCAGACCCTGATGATCATCCTGCAGGCCCCGGTCATGCTGATCGGCGGGCTGATTCTGGCCCTGCGCCAGGACGGCCCCCTGACCTGGTCCCTGGCGGTCATCATCCCCCTGATTCTCCTGGTGGCCCTGGTGCTCATGGGCAGGATGGGCCCCCTGTTCACCCGCTTGCAGAACATGCTGGACTCCGTCAACCGCCTGGTCCGCGAGCAGATCTCCGGCGTGCGGGTCATCCGTGCCTTCGTCCGCGAGAAGACCGAGGCCGCCCGCTTCGACAAGGCCAACCGCGACGTCTACGGTGTCCTGATCTCCACCGGCCGGCTGATGAGCATGATGGTGCCGCTCATGTGGTTCCTGCTGAACATGTCCAACGTGGCCATCATGTGGTTCGGCGGCCGCCGCATCGACTCCGGGGCCATGCAGATCGGCGCCCTGCAGGCCTTCATCCAGTACCTGATGATCATCCTGTCAGGCCTGATGATGGCCGCCATGATGTCGGTCATGCTGCCCAGGGCCGCTGTGGCCGCCCGAAGGATCAACGAGGTCCTGGAGGCCACCAGCGAGATCGCCGCTCCCGAGCATCCCTACCGCAACGAGCACCCTCAGGGGTTGCTGGAGTTCAAGCATGTGGACTTCAGCTATCCGGGCGCCCAGGACCCGGTCCTTTCGGACATCTCCTTCACTGCACGGCCGGGCACCACGACGGCCATCATCGGAGCCACGGGATCCGGCAAGTCAACCATCATCCGGCTGGCCAACCGCATGTTCGACGTCACCAACGGCCAGGTCCTGGTTGACGGGCACGATGTGCGCGAGTACGACCCCGACCAGCTGGCCCTGATCTTCGGGCCGGTCCCGCAGAAGGCCACCCTCTTCACCGGCACCATCCGCGACAACATGCACTACGGGGACCCCGATGCCGACGACGACCGCATCTGGCAGGCCCTGCGCATCGCCCAGGCCGAGGACTTCGTCCGTGAAATCCCCGAGGGCCTTGATGCCCGCGTGGCCGAGGGCGGCACCAACTTCTCCGGCGGGCAGAAGCAGCGGCTCTGCATGGCCAGGGCCATCCTGCGCAACCCCCGCATCTACACCTTCGACGACTCCTTCTCGGCCTTGGACATGACCACCGACCGCGCCCTGCACGAGGCCCTGGTGCCGGTCACCCGCGAGGCCACCCAGATCGTCGTGGCCCAGAGGGCGGCATCCATCCGCGAGGCCGACCAGATTCTGGTCCTGGACCGAGGCCGCATCGTCGGCCGAGGCACCCACGACGAGCTCATGGAGGACTGCCCCACCTACCAGGAGATCGTCCAATCCCAGGGCGGGCAGGGTCCCGACGTGGAAGAGCTGAGCATTGACGAGGGGAGGGCCGAGTAGATGGCCAAGGACTTGAGCGCAAATACAGGCTCGAAGGCCGTAGGCAGCCGCCGCCACACCGTGGGCCGGCTGGTCCATTACCTGCTGGCCAGCCCCTGGAGGGTCATCGTCATGGTCCTCTCCGGCATGATCGCCGTGGCCATGATCGTCATCGGGCCCAAGGTCATGGGCGAGGCCACCAACGTCCTTTTCGAGGGGCTGCTGGGTTCCATGCTGGTCAAGATGGGCGCCAAGCCCGGCACCCCCAAGCAGGCTGTGGTCACCTACCTGCAGTCCCGCGGGCAGGACAAGTTCGCCCGGATGATCGACTCCATGAACGTCCAGGTGGGCGTGGGCATCGACTGGGGGCGCTTCGGCACCATCCTCATGTTCGTCATCGGCATCTACCTGATCTCCATCCTGGTCAGGCTGGTGCAGAACTTCCTGATGACCCGGCTGGTCTCAGACGCGGTCTATACCATGCGCAGGCAGATCGAGGACAAGCTGGACCGGCTGCCCCTGCAGTACTTCGACCGGACCCCGCGCGGCGAGGTCATGAGCCGGACCACCAACGACATCGACAACATCTCGGGCACCCTGCAGCAGATCCTGGGCGAGCTGCTCTTCTCGGTCTTCTCCATCATCGGCGCCTTCATCATGATGCTGACCATCTCGCCCCTGCTGACCCTGATCGCCTTCGTCATCATCCCGGTCATGGCCCTGTGCGCGGGCGTCATCCTCAAGAAGACCCAGCCCCAGTTCACCAGGCAGTGGATACGCACCGGCCAGGTCAACAGCCACGTGGAAGAGATGTTCTCAGGCCATTTGGTGGTCCGGGCATTCGGACATCAGCACAAGGCTGAAGAGGAGTTCGAGGAGCGCAACCAGGAGCTCTACCAGGCCAGCTTCAAGGCCTCCTTCTACTCGGCCCTGGTCACGCCCATGTCGACCTTCTTCGGCAACCTGAGCTTCGTGATCGTGGTCATCATCGGCGGCGTGCACGTGCTCAACGGCAGCATGAGCCTGGGCGGCCTGCAGGCCTTCACCCAGTACACCCGTCAGGCCTCCCAGCCCATCGGCCAGCTGGCCTCCATGGGCACCATGCTCCAATCCTCCCTGGCCTCCTGCCGCAGGGTCTTCGACTTCCTGGACGAGGCCGAGGAGGTGCCGGACATCGAGCATCCCGACCATCTGGGCCAGGAGACCGGAGGCAAGGTCGAGGGCCACGTCCGCTTCGACCACGTCCGCTTCTCCTACGATCCGGCCGAGCCGCTGATCAAGGACCTGTCCATCGAGGCCAAGCCTGGGCAGACCATCGCCATCGTCGGGCCCACCGGCGCCGGCAAGACCACACTGGTCAACCTGCTCATGCGCTTCTACGAGATCCAGGGCGGGCACATCACCATCGACGGCGTGGACACCTCCAGGGTGACCCGCCACGACCTGCGCAGCCACTTCGGCATGGTCCTGCAGGACACCTGGCTCTTCGACGGCACCGTCCGCGACAACCTGCTCTACGGGCTGGACGAGGGGCAGACCATCCCCGAGCAGACCATGATCGATGGCGCCAAGGCCACCCACGTGGACGAGTTCATCCGCAAGCTGCCCCAGGGCTACGACACCGTCCTGAATGAGGACAGCAGCGAGCTCAGCCAGGGCGAACGTCAGCTGATGACCATCTGCCGGGCCTTCCTGTCCGACCCCGACATCCTGATCCTGGACGAGGCCACATCCTCGGTGGACACCAGGACCGAGCTGCTGGTCCAGCAGGCCATGAACACCCTGCGCAAGGGCAGGACCTCCTTCGTCATCGCGCACAGGCTGTCCACCATCCGCGACGCCGACCTGATCCTGGTGGTCAACCACGGCTCGGTGGTCGAACAGGGCACCCACGACCAGCTGCTGGAGCGCGGAGGCGCCTATGCCTCCCTCTACAACTCCCAGTTCACCAAGGGCGAGGAGGACTGAGGGGGCATGAGCCTGAGACGCGGTCCGCTGAGCGTAGGGGAGCGGGTCCAGCTGACCGACCGGCGTGGCCGCAGGCTGACGGTCATGCTTGAACCTGGCGGCCTGACCCAGACCGACCACGGGCTCCTGCCGCACGAGGCCATGATTGGCCTGCCCGAGGGATCCGTGGTGGTGACCATATCGGCTGACAAGTGGCGGCGGATGCGTCACAAGCAGGATGCCGGCACTGCCACAGAAGCACCTGACAGGGCCAAGCCCTGGAAGTCCTCGCGAAGCATAGGGGGATGGGCCTTCACCGTCATGCGCCCCCGGCTGGAGGACTATATCCTTTCCATGCCACGCGGCGCCCAGATCATGTACCCCAAGGACGTGGCCAGGGTCATCCTCCTGGGCGACATCCGTCCGGGCATGAGGGTCCTGGAGTCGGGAGCCGGATCAGGGGCCATGAGCCTGGGCCTGCTGGATGCCATCGGCACGGAGGGGAAGCTGACCAGCATCGAGCGACGGGAGGAGTTCGCCCGGGTGGCCATGGGCAATGCCACCGTCTTCTTTGGACAGCGCCCTGCCCAGTGGGACCTGCGCACCGGCGACTTCGACACCCTTGCCGCCGACCTGCCCGAGGACGAATTCGACCGTATTGTTCTGGACATGCTGGACCCCTGGAACCGCCTGGAGCAGGCCTACCGGGTCATGGCCCCCGGCGGCGTGCTGACCGCCTATGTGACCACCACCACCCAGCTCAGCCGGCTGGCCGAGGCCCTGCGCGCCGACGGCCGGTGGACCGAGCCCGAGATCATGGAGAGCCTGGAGCGCTCCTGGAAGGCCGACGGTCTGGCGGTCCGACCCGAGCATGAGATGATCGGGCACACCGGCTTCCTCTTGACCAGCAGGGCCATGGCTTCCGGCCAGCAGGCTCTGCGCAAGCATGTCCGGGCCACCAAGGACTACCAGACTGACGTCGATCAGGGCCGACCGCCTGCCAAGAGCAGCGGCTCCAACCGTGAGCGCGAGGCGGAAGACCTTGAGGATCTCGAGGATCTGGAGCTGCGCCGGGTCTCCGATCGCAAGCTGCGCAAGGTGCTGCGTGACCTGGACCATCAGGTGCGAACTCTGCAAAGCGGACAGGATCAGGAAGACTGATCACCCATGACCGGCGTATCCACTGGGCTCTGTCATAATGGGAAGGGCGACTGATGAGATTGTCGGGAAAGGAAGCATGGATGGGTTTGCGAAAGGGTCTGAAGGCTGAGGATCTGCGGCGGTGCAGCCGAACCCTCATGCTCATGCGTCACGCCAAGACCGGACGCCAGGGGTCGCAGGGCGATCGCAGCCGCCAGCTGACCGACCGTGGCCAGAGACAGGCTCGGATCATGGGCCGTGGCTTGACCGCTTTGGGCCTGGTGCCTGACCGCATCATCTGCTCGGGCGCACCCCGGGCCCGTCAGACCCTGGACGGCATGCTCAAGCCCTTGGGGGATGGGCCGCGTGTCGATTACCGGGAATCCCTCTATGAATCCGGCATGCAGGCGGTATTCGACGAGCTGGCGCAGACCGAGGATCGTGACCGCCGGGTCCTCATCCTGGGTCATGAGCCCACCATGTCTATCTGCTCACAATGGCTGGCCGAGGACAACTCCGATCCCGACCTTTTGGACCTGCTCAATCTTGGACTGCCCCCGGCCACTATGGTCGTGCTGGGCTCCGAGCGGCCCTTGACCGACTGGGGAACCCACCAGGCCCGTTTGCTGGGCATTCTGGGCCCCCAGGACCTGGAGGACTGACCGGCGAACAAGCTCAAGGCCACCGCTGCAGGCAGTCTTGACGGGCTTCAGTCCCCAGCTTGCCGTCCTGCCGTTATCGATTCAGGTTATGGCGACACCTTATTTGCACCAATTACCCGCCTCCCCCCGCCGCTGATAGGCTGACCAAAGACATCAGGACGAAACTGGGAGGTTTCATGGCAGCGATTACATCCGTGTCCGGATTCCCGCGCATAGGCGCGCACCGCGAACTCAAGAGGGCCATCGAGGGCTATTGGAAGGGCGAACGGAATCTGGACGAGGTTCGGCGCACGGCCGCCGATCTGCGGGCCAGACACTGGCAGCTTCAGCAGGAGGCCGGCGTCGACCTGATTCCCGTCAACGATTTCAGCTACTACGACCAGGTCTTGGATACGTCCATCCTCCTGGGCGTCGTGCCCGAGCGCTATCGGAAGCTGGGCCTGGGCCCAGAGGACACCCTCTTCGCCATGGGCCGCGGCTACCAGGGGGAGCAGGGTGACGTGACCGCCCTGCCCATGAAGAAGTGGTTCACTACGAACTACCACTACCTGGTTCCCGAGATCGACCAGGACACCAAAATCGCCCTTGAGGGCGACAAGCCTTTCAAGGAGTTCCAGGAGGCGCGCAAGCAGGGCATCGCCGCCAAGCCGGTTCTGATCGGCCCCTACACCTTCCTCAAGCTGGCACGCGGCCCCCAGGGCGAGCTGCTGGATCCTGACCCGGCACTGGTCCAGGACCTGGCCAAGGCCTATGCGACCATCCTGGAGCGGTTCATCGGCCTTGGCGCCGACTGGGTACAGCTGGACGAGCCCTATCTGGTCCTGGACAAGGAACCGGGCGACCAGGACCTCTTCGATACCCTCTATGGGCCCATTCTCAAGGCCCGCCAGAGCGGCCAGGGCAAGGTCCGTATCCTGCTCAACACCTACTTCGGCCATGTGGGCGACTGCTATGCCCGGCTGGCTGACCTGGGCTTCGACGGCATCGGCCTGGATCTGGTCGAGGGCAGGGATGAGAACCTGGCGGCCCTCAAGGAGCATGGCGTGCCGGAGGAAACCGTCATCTTCGCCGGCCTGGTCAACGGCCGCAACATATGGCGCAACGACTATGCAGTCAGCCTGGGCCTGCTGGATGCCCTGCACCAGGTGACCCCGAACGTGGTGGTGTCCACCGCATGCTCACTGCTGCACGTGCCCTATACCGTGGCCGACGAGGATGGGCTGGATGCCGACACCGTGCGGCCCCACTTCGCCTTCGCCCTGGAGAAGCTGGGCGAGCTGCACGATCTGGCCCAGCTGGCCGATGCCGACGAGGACCAGCGCCGCTCCAGCAAGGCCCTTGCCGACAACCAGAAGCTCTTCGACGGCAGCCGCGTCCAGCCCGACCCCCAGGTGCAGCAGCGCCTGGCCGGCCTTAAGGACGAGGACTTTGTGCGTACCCCGGCCCGGCCCGAGCGCCAGAGGATCCAGGCCAAGGAGCTGGGTCTGCCCCTGCTGCCGACCACCACCATCGGCTCCTTCCCCCAGACCGCCGAGGTCCGCGCCGAGCGTGCCCGCCTGCGCAAGAAGGAGATCAGCCAGGAGGACTACGACGACTTCATCGCCCGCAAGATCGACCAGGTCATCGACCACCAGGAGCAGATCGGCCTGGATGTGCTGGTCCACGGCGAGTTCGAGCGCAACGACATGGTCGAGTACTTCGGCCAGAACCTCAAGGGCTATCTCTTCACCCGGAATGCCTGGGTCCAGTCCTACGGCACCCGCTGCGTCAAGCCTCCCATCGTCTGGGGGGACATCTCCCGCGCCAGGCCCATCACCGTGCGCTGGTCCTCATATGCCCAGTCCCGCACCAACCATGTGGTCAAGGGGATGCTGACCGGTCCGGTGACCATTCTCAACTGGTCCTGGCCCCGCGAGGACATCGATCACAAGCAGCAGACCCGCCAGCTGGCCCTGGCCATCCGTGACGAGGTCCTGGACCTGGAGGCCGCGGGCATCCGCATCATCCAGATCGACGAGGCCGCCCTGCGCGAGAAGCTGCCGCTGCGGCGCTCCGACTGGCACAGCCGATACTTGGACTGGGCCATCCCCGCCTTCCGGCTGGTGCATTCCGGGGTCAAACCCACTACCCAAATTCACACCCACATGTGCTACTCGGAGTTCAACGACATCATCAAGGACATTGATGCCATGGACGCCGATGTGATCTCCTTCGAAGCCTCACGCTCCGACCTGACCGTTCTGGATGCCATCCAGGAGGCCAGGTTCGAGACCGAGGCGGGCCCCGGAGTCTACGACATCCACTCGCCGCGCATCCCCTCCACCGAGGAGATCGTGGACCGGATCCACGCCATCCTGAAGAAGCTGGATGCGGCCAAGGTCTGGATCAACCCCGACTGCGGATTGAAGACCCGAGGCGACAAGGAGACCTGGCCCAGCCTGGAGCACATGGTGGCCGCCGCACAGCAGGTGCGTTCGGAGCTATCGTCCAGTCAGGAGTCGGATCATGCATGAGCCTATCTTTTCCCTGGAGGTCTTTCCCCCCAAGCGCGATGCCCCGGTGGGCACCATCTATGACACCCTGGACGGTCTGGAAGGGCTGATGCCCGATTTCATCTCGGTGACCTACGGGACCGGCCGCCGCTCGGACCGCACGGCCACGGCCCGCATAGCCAAGACCATCCATACCGAGTACGGCATCCCTGCCGTGGCGCACTTGACCGCCCAGTACGCGGACCGCGAGGTGATCGACCAGGCCCTGGACATGTTCGACGACGCGGGGGTGGCAGCGGTGCTGGCCCTGCGCGGCGACAGCGTGGAGGGCCGCGAGCCCGCCGGAGTCTTCGACCATGCCAGCGACCTGGCCGCCTACATCCGGTCGCGTCGGCCCAACCTGTCGATATACGGAGCCTGTTATCCGGAGACCCACCCGGAGGCCGCCTCGCCCGAGGAGGACATGGAGCATCTGCGAATCAAGGTGGATTCCGGCGTGGATCATCTGGTTTCGCAGCTTTTCTACGACAACGCCGATTTTCTGGACTTCCTGGACCGGGCTCGGGCAGCCGGCATCCAGGTGCCCATCGAGGCCGGCATCATGCCCATCACCAACGAGGGCCAGGTCCGGCACATGAGTGAGGTCTGCAAGGCGCGGATCCCGGCGGCTGTTGAGTCCATCCTGGAGCGCTGGGGCAACGACCGTGCCAGCCTGCGCGAGGCGGGCATCATCTACGCCTCACAGCAGATCGCCGACCTGGTGGCCCACGGGGTGGACGGCATCCACCTTTACTCCATGAACCACTCCGGCGTCACCAGGCGTATCTGGCACAACGTCCGTCACCTCTTCCATCAGGTTGGGGCCAAGGAGGAAACGGTCAGCAGCCAAAAATAATTGCATAGGAGCGGGTGAGGCCCCGCATCGATGACGGCAAAAGCGTGATCGCCAGCTTTCAGCGACGCTTTTGGCCATGATTGTCGGTGCGGGGCCTCAGCCATGGCCAGACCTTGAGCGCAGCTCTGTTCAAGGGCGGTATCATGCCAATCAATAGGCCAAGGACCATCCCTCCGATGGTTACCCAGGAGGCCAGATCACGCCCCAGCAGAATGAGCACCACCACCAGGCCGACCCCGATCAGGGACAGGACCTGTGTCCAGCGTTGCTGCGAATCGGTCAGTCGGTCGTTTTTCTTGGGCAGAAGTCCGTAGATCAGTCCCACCGCCAGCCCTATCAGGGCGCAGACGATGGTCAGGAGGGTATCGGTCAGCTGCATTCTGGCATTCCTTTGTTCATGATTGCTCGGGCAAGGTCTTTCTGGTGCCGCGCAGGGCGTGGACGCGGGCGTTGGCTCTGGCCATGGCATCCAGCTGCTCCTGGTCCTGTATGACATCTTCGGGATCAATGCCTGAAATCAGGGCTATGACAGTCTCATAAGATGTCTCGGCCGTAGGAAGGACTCCTACCAGCCGTCCCTGCCGCATGACTGCTATGCGGTCGGAAACCGCGAAAACGTCCGGCAGATCGTGGCAGACCATGAGGATGCTGCGCCCCTCGGAACGCATGCGCTTGATGTAGTTGAGCACCTCGGCGGACTGCATGACTGACAAGGAGGCCGTCGGCTCGTCCAGCAGGATCAGCTCCGGATTGTCCAACAGGGTCCTGGCGATCGACACGGTCTGTTTTTGCCCCAGGGAAAGGGTGGCCATAGGCTGGCCCACGCGGATGGGGGAGGACAGCGACTGGAGGACCTGACGGGTGCGCCGACGCATGGCTTCGTCGTCACGCCGATGGTGACGATCGCGCAATTCCTTGCCCAGGAAGAGGTTGGAGGAGACATCCAGGTTGTCGCAGAAGTCCTGCCCCTGAAAGACGGCTGCAATGCCCAACTGATTGGCGACTCTGATCGAGGGAATGCTGGTCGGCCGGCCCTTCCAGAGCAAGGTACCCTGGTCGGGCCGGATCAATCCTGACAAAATCCTGACCAGGGTGGACTTGCCTGCCCCGTTGTCGCCCACGATGGCGAGCACTTCGTGTTGGCGAATATCCAGGTGTATGTGTTTGAGGGCCTCAACGAACCCGAACTTGATGCAGAGGTCGTCCATCTGCATCAAGACAGTGGTTTCATGCAATCCAGGTCACCTCCTCTACGATGATCGACCTGCGGACTTGTTGGACACATCAATGTGTTCGTTGACGCTATCGACAGCCATCATAGCCGCCCCCAAAGCGGAACCGGTAATCGGATAGCGGGCAGGGAGCACCTCCATGGGAACCATGGCGTCAGGGAAAAGCATGCGCTGAAGGGTCTCCCGGAGGGGTTCCAGAAACACGTCTTCGGTTGTACTCAGAATGCCTCCCAGAATCACCACCTCGGGATCCACGGCGTTGCACAGATCGGCTACTACATTGCCGATGCGGATGGCCGCGTCGCCCACAATCCGTCTGCAGCCCGGGTCCCCTTTGACGGCATTGCCCACCAGATCCTCCAGGGTCATGTTCCCGTGTGTCACGCTCAGCAAGGAGACCAGACGGCTCTCGTCCACCACCGTATTCAGGCACCCGCGGTTGCCGCAGATGCAGATATCGCCCAAGGGATCCACCTGGACATGGCCTATTTCGCCTGCCAGCCCGGTGGTGCCCCGCCACACCTCGCCGTTGATGACGATTCCCGCACCCACACCGTCGTTGGCGTGGATGTAAACGAAGTTTCGTCTGCCGACTGCCGCGCCCATTCTCAGCTCGGCCATGGCTGAGAAGTTGGCATCGTTGTCCACCTGGACCGGCACCTGGAAAGCCTCATGGAAGGTGCCTATCAGATCCTCCTTGTCCCAGCCTCGCAGGATGCCGGGAATGGCCAGCTGGTGAGTTCTGCAGTCCACTGGGGCCCCCATGGCCAGGCCCAGGCCGACAAGCTCATCCGATTGGGCGCCGATGGAAGTCAGCGTCTCCTTGATCAGGATCATGGCCCGTTCCAGGGTTGTGTCCGGCTTGTGCTGCCGTGGCAGCGCCATATCATGCTCGGCGAGGATGGCATGGCTGGCGTCGACAACTTCCAGCCGCATTTCGTGACGGCCGATGTAAAGCCCCACCCCGAGGCCCTTGCGGCGGGCCAGCATGACCAGGGTGGCGCGGCGGCCGTTTCTGGTGGTGGAGGATGTCTCCAGAAGTCCTTGCTCGCCCATCAGGCGTACCAGGTTGGAGACAGTGGCTGTTGAGAGCCCGGTATTTTCAGCCAATTCGATCTGGGTCATGGCGCCGAATCTTCGGATCGTATCCAGCAGTAGGGCACGGTTGGCCTCACGCAGTGAGGACTGTGAACCGAACAATCGATGTGCCATAGGTTCCAGTGTAGCCAAGATCGTGGCTTGCCCCCGCCCAGTGCACCCCTTGCGCCGATGAAAGCCAAAAGTTCGAGCGAATTATTAAGTTCATGTACGAAACAGATAAATAGATAATCAGCTTTGTTGAGTTGATAAAGTTAACGCAATTGGGTATGCTGACCACTGGGCCTGCAATGAAGGGACCCAGGCAGACGGAGATGCCTGCCAGAGAATTCAAGGATGAAGGAGTCTTCATGAAGATGATGCAACGAGCCATGGCGGCGGTCATCGGCGTCGCCATGCTGACCGGACTGGGCGCTTGCGGAGGTTCACGTGCCTCCAGTTCCTCCCAGGAGGGAGGATCGATCGGCAAAGGCGCCACCATCGGCGTGTCCATGCCCACCAAGTCCGAGGAACGTTGGAACAAGGACGGCAACAACCTCAAGAGCAAACTGGAGAAAGCAGGCTACAAGGTAGTGCTCTCCTTCGCGGATGACAAGCCCGCCCAGCAGAATGCCGACATCGAGAACATGGTCAACAAGGGCGCCAAGATCGTGGTGGTGGCTTCCAAGGACGGCACAGCTGTCGGGCCGGCTGTCGAGAAGGCCAAGGATGCCGGGGCCAAGGTCATCGCCTATGACCGGCTGATCATGAACACCAAGGCCGTTGACTACTATGCGACCTTCCAGCTTGAGCGCACCGGCGTGCTGGAGGCCAACTGGCTGATCGACCAGCTGGGGCTCAAAAACGGAGCCAAGGGTCCATTCAATATTGAGCTCTTTACCGGTTCTCCCGACGACAACAACGCCAAGTACTTCTTCAAGGGCGCCTGGGAGCTGCTGCAGCCCTACTTCAAGTCGGGCGTTCTGGTCAGTCCCTCCCAGCATGGCGGCGGTGTGACCAAGGACTTCAAGCTTTCAGACTGGCAGAAGATCTCCGTCCAGTCCTGGAAGACCGAGCAGGCCCAGAAGGACATGGAGTCCATTCTTGATTCGACCTACGCCCATGGCGAGCGGTTGGATGCAGTGCTGAGCCCTTATGACGGCATCAGCCAGGGAGTCATCAACGCCATCCAGTCCAAGAGGCCCGACATCCAGCCCAATACCGACAACTGGCCCAAGATCACCGGGCAGGACGCCATGGAGATCTCCGTGGCCAACATCTCCAAGGGACTGCAGGGTCAGACCGTCTTCAAGGACGTCAACAAGCTGGCCCAGGCCGTCTACGACATGATCATCGAAATCGCCGAAGGCAAGAAGGTCACCGGCATCAACGGCACCTTTGACAACAACAGCATCAAGGTGCCCTCGAAGCTGCTGGATCCCAAGGCCATCACCAAGGACAACCTGACCGATCTGGTCAAGGCGAACTACCTGACCCAGGCACGATTCGATCAGCTGACCAAGTGAGGTTGGCATCACAGTCGCGCCGGACCGTCCCGCTTCCGGTCAAGGGGAGGGACGGTCGGCGCACAGGAGGTGAAAGCATGTCCGACGAGGACATCTTGTTGCGAATGCAGGGAATCACCAAGACCTTCGGTCCGGTAAAGGCCCTGTCCAATGTCGACATGGATGTGCGCAAGGGCGAAATCCATGCCATCTGCGGGGAAAACGGGGCCGGCAAGTCAACCCTGATGAATGTGCTGTCCGGGGTCTACCCTCATGGCAGCTATACCGGCGAAATCCTGTTCGACGGCAAGCCCTGCCGCTACCGGACCATCAATGATTCGGAGGACGACGGCATCGTCATCATCCACCAGGAGCTGGCGCTGAGCCCTTTCCTATCCATTGCCGAGAACATCTTCCTGGGCAATGAGCAGGCCCACAATGGCGTAATGGACTGGGACACGACGAGGGCCAAGGCCTCGCGTCTGTTGGAGCGTGTGGGACTGGACGAGAAACCCGACACCAGGGTCATGGACCTTGGAGTGGGCAAGCAGCAGCTGGTGGAGATCGCCAAGGCGCTGTCCAAACACGTCAGGCTGCTGATTCTGGATGAGCCCACAGCCGCCTTGAACGACGATGATTCCGATCATCTGCTGGATCTGGTCAGACAGCTGCGTGACCAGCAGGGAGTGACCAGCATCCTCATCACCCACAAGCTGGGCGAGGTGGGGCAGATTGCGGATGGGGTGACCATTCTACGGGATGGCTCCACGGTGGGCGGCATGCGAATCGACCAAGACCACCCGCTGGATCAGGATCTGCTCATCCAGAAGATGGTCGGCCGTGAGCTGACCAATCTCTATCCCGAGCACGTGCCGCACATCGGCAAGGAGGTGCTCAAGGTCAGCGATTGGACTGTCCACCACCCGCAGGATCCCTCCCGCACCGTGGTCGATCATGCCAATCTGGTGGTTCACCAGGGTGAGATCGTCGGACTGGCGGGACTCATGGGTGCGGGCCGCACCGAGATGGCCATGAGCATCTTCGGGCGATCCTATGGCAGCCATATCAGCGGCAGAATCGAGATGCATGGCCGTCGGGTCGAGCTGCCGAACGTCCAGTCGGCCATCGATTCGGGCCTGGCCTATGCCACTGAGGACCGCAAGGTCTTCGGACTCAATCTGCTGCAGAACATCAGGGAAAACGCCTCCTTGGCCTCGCTCAAGAAAATGAGCCGCCATGGGGTCATGAACGAGAACCTGGAGAGGGCACGGGTGGAGGAGTACCGCAAGGACTTCAACATCAAGTGCAGCAACATCGATGTGCCCGTCTCCACCCTTTCCGGCGGCAACCAGCAAAAGGTCGTGCTGGCCAAGTGGGTGATCTCGGATCCTGATGTGCTCATCCTGGACGAGCCCACCCGAGGCATTGATGTGGGAGCCAAATACGAGATCTACGAGATCATCGACCGGCTGGTCGACCAGGGCAAGGCTGTGGTGGTCATCTCCTCTGAATTGCCCGAGCTGATCGGCATCTGTGACCGGATTTATACGGTCAGCCAGGGGGTCATCACCAACGACGTGGAGCGCCGGGACTTCTCGCAGGAATATCTGATGAAGGGCATGACCCAGGAAAAGAAGGGAGTGGCAGCCAGATGAGCTCGCCCAACAGCAAAAAGAGCACCGCCCAGGCGGTGGAACAAGAACAGGCAGGACCTGGCATTCTGGCCTCCCTGGCCAGCAACGCCCGGCAGTATGGCATCGTCGGCGCTCTGGTGGTCATCGTGGTCGTCTTCGAAATACTGACCAAGGGGGTGCTGCTCAAACCCAACAGCTTCGTCTCGCTGATCCAGCAGAACGCCTACGTGATCATCCTGGCCATCGGCATGGTCATGGTCATCATCGCCACCCACATTGATTTGTCGGTGGGCTCGCTGGTGGCCTTCATCGGAGGTGTGTGCGCCATCCTCATGGAACATATGGGGGTCAATTGGATCGTGGCCATCGGCCTGTCCTTGATCGTAGGTCTGCTGATCGGCATCTGGCAGGGTTTCTGGGTCGCCGTCATCGGCATTCCAGGATTTATCACCACCCTGGCCGGCATGCTGATCTTCCGTGGCCTGGCCACAGTCATCGTCGGCGAGTCCGTGCCTATCACCTCCGCACAGTTCAGGGGGATCGCCCGTGACTACCTGCCCAACATCCTGGGATGGTGGGGCCCCTTCGACGGCCTGACCGTGGTGCTGGGCCTGATCTGCATCCTGGCATACGCCTGGTCGCAGATTGCCCGCCGCCGCAAGACCCTGGCTGTAGGTCTGGTTCCCGAGCCCAAGGCCTTGATGACCGGCAAGATCATCGTGGCCGCAGTCGTCATCCTCTTCGTGACCTACCTGCTGGCCTCCTCCGGCAATGAGAACCAGGGCGGGACGCCCATAATGCTGGTCATCGTGGCCGTATTGGTCCTGATCTACAACTTCATCCTCACCAGGACCGTCTTCGGTCGGCATGTCTACGCAGTGGGCGGCAACCGCAAGGCTGCCGTGCTCTCGGGCATCAATGCCAAACGGGTGGACTTCACGCTATTCGTCCACATGGGCTTCCTGTCCGCTGTGGCAGCCATCTGCATGCTTTCACGACTGGCCTCGGCCACCGCCCAGGCTGGTATGGAGTTCGAAATGGACGCTATCGCATCCTGCTTCATCGGCGGCACGGCTGTCACCGGCGGCATCGGCACCATTCCCGGGGCGGTCGTCGGAGCCTTCGTCATGGGTGTGATCAACCAGGGACTGTCCATCATGGGCGTGGACACGGCCATCGTCAAGACCATCAAGGGGCTGGTGCTCCTGCTGGCCGTGGCTATCGACGTCATGTCCAAGCGCCGCAAGAGCTAACCAATCATCGGCATGAGGGATGGGCACTTGCCGTCCCTCATGCCGATCAACCATCTTTGGAACATCGGTAAAAAGGAGCACAATCGTGCGTATCACCGGCAAGGCTCGTTCTCGGATGTATGGCCTGACGGCTGCAGCCTGCGCCATCTGGCTGGTCCAATCCCTGGCTGAGGCTGTGCGCGACGGCAGCCTGCTGACCTGGCCCACACTGATCTTCTCCGTGTGCTTAGCCGTCGTCACTGTATACTGCGCTGTCTGCGCCTTTCGGGAGGGCCGCAAGGGCTGACGACCCGTCACCCCTATAATGCCTGTACCGGCTCCGCAGACATCAGAGTCGTCGCGGAGCCTTAAGCAAAGGCAGGGGATGAGTCATGGAAGATCCGGCGCAACCGACCACTTCGACCCTGATCCACCTTGGGCTGCACGACCTGGACAAGGCCCGGGTCCGGCTGGATCGGCTTGCCCGCCTGGTGGACGACCAGGCTCTGGCGCAAACCCTGGTCCAGAGCCTCGACCAGGCCTGTGATCCGGACGAAGCCCTTGCGGGGCTGATACGAATTCTGGAGCAGTATCCGCAAGGAGCCCGGCCGGGCTTTCTGGCTGGATCCCCGCAGGAAAACCAAGAGGCCGCCCAGTCGCTGATCAGGGTGTTGGGGGCCTCGGAGGCCATGGGCCGACTGATGCGCTCGCGGCCGGAACTGGCAGAGGCGGCTGCCCTCGACCCCGACCACCTGGCTGACTGCCCGGCGGAAACCAGGCAGAGGCGGGTCCTTGACGCCTTGGACAAGGTGGAGAAGAATTCAGAATCCTCGCCTTCACTGGCCGCGTATGCCGATGCACTGCGGTTCGAATACCGGCTGCAGCTGGCTGCAGTCATGGCCCGAGACCTGGCAGCTGAGGACCCTCTGGAGCTGGAGCCAGCAATCAGCAGGGCCCTGTCAGACATGGCCGATGCCGCACTCCAAGGGGCTCTGAGCATTGCCTGCCGTCAGGTCCCCAATGCGGATTCATGCCGTCTGACCGTCATTGGCATGGGCAAGCTGGGCGCCCAGGAGCTCAACTACGTGTCCGATGTGGATCTCATGTACTTGGTGGAGCCGGCTTCGGGGGCGGACCCGAATGGGACTGATCTTATTGCCGTCGGCACTGCCATGGCCGTCCTTCTGCAGCGGGTCTGCCAGGCGGTCATTCCCGGATCGACCGAGCCGCCGCTATGGAAGGTCGATACCGCCCTGCGGCCCGAGGGACGTGACGGCCCCCTGGTGCGCCGTCTGGCCTCTTACGCCGACTACTATGCCCAGTGGGCTGAGAACTGGGAATTCCAGGCCCTGCTCAAGGCCCGTCCTGTCGCTGGCGACAAGGCCCTGGGACAGGACTATTCGGCCATGGTCGAGCCCCTGGTCTGGGGTGCCTGCCAGCGTCCCAACTTCGTCTACGACTGCCAGCGGATGCGCCAGCGTGTGGAGCGGCTGATACCCGAGGACCGCAAGGAGCGCGAAATCAAGCTGGGCCAGGGCGGACTGCGGGATGTGGAATTCACCGTCCAGATGCTCCAGCTGGTCCATGGCTCCAGCGACCCGGATCTGCATTGTCCGGCCACCCTGGATGCCCTGCAGGCCCTCTCCCGCGGCGGCTACATTTCACGCAAGCACGGCGACCAGCTGGACCATGACTATCGCTTCGAGCGGGTCATGGAGCATCGCCTGCAGATGTGGCAGCTGCGCCGCACCCACCTCTTCCCGAAAATCACCCGTTCAGGCACACTCGGCCAGCGGCCGCCCAGCCTGGAGGAGCTGGAGAGCAACCGCGATCTGAGACGGCTGGCCCGGGCCTTCGGTCTGCACGCCGACCAGATGCTGGCCCAATACCAGGCCACCAGAATCGAAGTCCGCAACCTTCACCAGGCCATCTATTTCCGTCCCATGCTGCCCATCAACGCCCAGGTGGACGAGGACGAGGTCAGCCTGCGCCCCCAGGCGGCCCGCGCCAGGTTCGCCTCCACCGGCTTCGCCGACCCCGATGCAGCCATTCGCCACGTCACAGCCCTGACCACAGGGGTCACCCGATCGGCGCGCATCAACCGCATTCTCATGCCCGCCGTCCTCCAGTGGCTGGGGGAGGGGCAGGATCCGGACATGGGACTCCTGGGCTGGCGAACCCTTGAGGAGCACTTCGGCGGCAAGAGCACCTACCTGGGCTTCCTGCGGGACTCTACCTCGGCCGCCCGCCGCCTCTGCCATGTCCTGTCCAATTCACGCTATCTGTCCGGTGCCCTGGCCCGGTCCGTCCAGTCGGTGACCTGGCTGGGCCATGACCAGGACATGATCCCCCGTGATCGGGCCACTCTGGACAAGCGCGCCGCAGCCTATCGAACCAGGCATGCGGACTCGCTGGAGGAGTTCGCCACAGCCGTCCGGGCCATGCGCCGACAGGAGATCGAGCGGATCGGGCTGGGCTGGATGAGCGGGGTGGACGATCAGCAGGCCTGCCTGGCGGGCATGTCCGATGTCTACGATGCGGCCATCAATGCCGCCCTGGACTGGGCCGTGGACCACCGTTCGGAACAGGCTGGCGCGCCAGCCGATCTGGCCGCGATCGGCATGGGTCGCTACGGGGGCAGGGAGGTCAACTTCAACTCGGATGCCGACATCATGCTGGTCTACCGTCCGGCATCAGGCGCCGACCAGGACCAGGCGGCCGAATTCGCACGTGGAGTGACCGCCGACCTGCGGGCCGTCCTGGCTGGACCAGCCAGCCTGGAGCCTGGCATCGACCTGGACTTCGACCTGCGCCCCGAAGGACGTCAGGGGCCTCTGGTGCGTTCCCTGGACTCCTACCAGCGCTACTACCGCGACTGGTCGGAGACCTGGGAACATCAGGCCCTGATCCGGGCCAGGTTCGCAGCTGGGGACGCCGGCTTGGCCAAGGACTTTCTGGAGGGCATAGCCAATCCGCTCCGCTACCCTCAGCATCCGCCCGACGAGGAGGAGCTGGGGCAGATCCGCCGTCTCAAGGCCCGGATGGAGGCAGAGCGGCTGCCGCGCGGCGTGCGTCGGGACCGGCATCTGAAGCTGGGCCGGGGAGGGCTGTCTGACGTGGAATGGACGGTTCAGCTCCTCCAGCTGCATCATGCCCACGATCTGCCTGAGCTGCAGGTCACCGGCACGCTGACCGCCCTGGATGCCCTGGAGGCTGCGGGACTTATCAAGGCCAAGGATGCCAAGGCCCTGCGCAGCAGCTGGGTGCTCTGCACAGCAGCCCGTAACGCCAACTTCCTCTGGTCCGGAAGGGTATCCCAGGCGGACATCCTGCCTGACGACGGACAGGTGCTGGGAGGCATTGCAGTCTGCCTGGGCTACCCGGCCCACCGAGGTCAGCGTTTTGTCAACGAGCTGCTGGCGGCCATGCGCCGCTGCAGGCAGGTCATGGAACGGCTCTTCTACGGCGGCTGACCCTGGGTCCATCCGGGGTCGTATGCTTGTTCAGGTCACATAAGGTGGCCACCTTGAGGAAGGTGAGCCGTTGTCCCAACAAGTTGATCACGCATCCAACACCTCTTCCGCCGTCGTTCCGCTTCGTGGGCGAAGTGTGGTAACCCTCGACGACATTCCCATGACCCAGATCCTGGACCTGCTGGATCGGGCGGCCTACATCGACACCCATCGCCGCCAGGTGGCCCACACCTGCGACGGCCGTGTCCTGGCCACGCTCTTCTATGAACCCAGCACCCGCACCCGGCTCAGTTTCGAGACGGCCATGCTCCGTCTGGGCGGCCAGGTCATCGGATTCGCCGGCGCCCAGCTGGCCAGCGTCTCCAAGGGGGAGTCCATCAGCGACACCCTGAAGACGGTCTCCAACTACGCCGACATCGTGGCCATCCGCCACCCCAAGGAGGGTGCCGCACTGGTGGCCTCCCAGGCAGCCACGGTCCCGGTCATCAACGCCGGAGACGGCGGACACATGCACCCGACCCAGACCCTGACCGACCTGGCCACCATCCGCGCGCGCAAGGGCCGGCTGAACCACCTGACCATCGGCCTGTGCGGGGACCTGACCTTCGGCCGCACCGTCCACTCCCTGATCACCACCCTCTGCCGCCTGGGCCACGTGGACTTCGTCCTGATCAGCCCCGACGAGCTGCGCACCCCCGAGTACGTTCTGGAACGAATCCGTTCCTCGGCCGACTGCACCTACCGGGAGACCGGGGACCTGAATGGGGTCATCGGCGACCTGGACGTGCTCTACATGACCCGTGTCCAGCAGGAGCGCTTCTTCAACGAGGACGACTACCTGCGTCTGCGTGACACTTACATTCTCAATGCCGACAAGCTTCGGTCCGCCCGTCCCGACATGGCCATCCTCCACCCCCTGCCCAGGGTCAACGAGATCGCCGTGGAGGTGGACGATGATCCGCGGGCGGCCTACTTCCAGCAGGTCCGCAACGGCATGCTGGTCAGAATGGCCCTGGAGAGCGCCCTGCTGGGCGACGAGCTGCCTGGTTACCGCAAGCAGAAGGAGGTGGCCGCATGAAGGTCACCAGCATTGTTGACGGCATCATCATCGACCACGTTCGTGCGGGCACAGCCCTGAAGGTCCTGCACTACCTGCGCGTGGATCCGGCGAAGACCCGGCTGGCCCTGATCATGAATACGGACAGCCGCAAGTACGGGTCCAAGGACATCATCAAAATCGAGCAGACCGGGGATCTGGACCTGACCGCTCTGGGGTTCATCGCACCCGAGGCCACCGTAGACGTGGTCCGGCAGGGCAGGATCGTCAGCAAGCATCAGCCTGACCGCCCCAACCATCTGGTCAACGTCATCACCTGCGTCAACCCCCGTTGCGTCACCACAGTGGAGACCGGCGTGGACCAGCGCTTCCACCTGGACGCTGCCGGGGTCTACCGCTGCGACTACTGCGACGAGAAGGCAGAAGACTGACATGCGGCTGCTGGGGTTGACCGATTGGCGCAGCGGCAGGCCGGTCGATCTGATGCTTCCCCAGGCCGCCGACAGCGCGCTGATTGACGAGACCGGCGCCATGTCGGCAGAGGTCGATCAAATAGACGCCTCGGGGCTGGTGCTGGCTCCGGCCCTGGTCGACCCCCATGTCCACCTGCGCGACCCTGGACAGACCGACAAGGAAGACATGGTGACCGGCACAGCTGCCGCAGCGGCCGGAGGCTACGGGCTGATACTGCTCATGCCCAACACCCAGCCCGCCATGGACGGCCGAGCGCGGATGGCCGATGGGCGCACGGTCATCGACTATCTGGAATCCTATGAGCGGGACCACAGACTACATCTGCCGGTGGACTACGCCCTCTGCGTGGCGGCCACTCAGGACCGGGCCGGCCTTCAGGCCTCAAACCCAGACGACTGGTCGGGGCACCTGCCCGGCCACGGCTGGGACCATCCCGTAGTCGCCATCAGTGACGACGGCTCGGCCGTCACCGATCAGACCCTGGAGGCTGTGGCCGCCAACGCCCGGGAATTCGACCTGCCCATCCTGGACCACTGCGAACATCACGAGCACGGTCAGGTCAATCTTGGCGCTGTCAGCCGTCAACTGGGGCTGGAGGGGATCCCCGCCTCAACCGAGACCGCCATCATCCATCGCGACATCGCCCTGGCGGAGCGCACCGGCACCAGGGTGCATCTGCAGCATGTCAGCACCGCCGGGGGATTCGATGCCGTCCGCCGGGCCAAGGCCCATGGGCTGCCGATTACCTGCGAGACCGCGCCCCACTATCTGGCCCTCTGCGACGAGGACCTGCTGCGTTGCGGCAGCATGGCCAAGATGAACCCTCCGCTGCGCTCCCGCGCTGACCAGCAAGCTGCGCTTGAGGCCGTGGCCGACGGCACTGTCGACATGATCGCCACCGACCACGCCCCCCACACCGTTGCCGAGAAGGCGCTGGGGCTCAAGGACGCCCCCAACGGCATCATCGGCCTGGAGACTGCCTACGCGGTCTGCAACCAGGTTCTGGTCACAAGCGGGCTCATCGGCCATGACCGCCTGATAGAGCTCATGTCCCTGGCCCCGGCCGAGCTCATGGGCATGCGGCGACTCCTGCCCGAAGACCTGTCCTCGCGCAAGGCCAACAAGGTCAATCAAGCCGACACCGGTCACCTTCTGTTGGAAGTCGATCAGCACAGCGAGGCCGACCAGCCACCCGTCGACCTGGTCATCTTGGATCCCGAGGCCAAGTGGAAGGTTGATCCCAGCCGCTTCCACTCCAAGGCCAGGAATACCCCCTTTGCCAGGGCAGAGCTGACCGGACGGGTCATGGCCACCATCAAGGAGGGGCGTCTGGTCTTCTCCCGCCTGCCTGCAAGCCGTGTCATCACCAGGGAAAGGAACTGAGCATGGACCGACTGACCGCGCTCATCCAGGACAAGCAGAATCCGACCGTGGTCGGCCTGGATCCGCGACCGGAACTGCTGCCCAGCCAGCTGATCGAGCAGGCCAGGCAGCGCGCCGCCGGGAGCATGGCCCGGATGGGCCTGGACCCCAAGGACCCGCAGCAGGCCCAGGGCGAGCAGGCTCAGGCGGTCTGGGCGGACCACCTGGCCCGGGCCTATCTGCGCTTCAACCTGGCCATCCTGGAAGGCGTGGCCGACCTGGTGCCTGCAGTCAAACCCCAGATCGCCATGTACGAGGCCCTAGGAGCCTGGGGCATCAGGGCCTACACCGGCACCTGCCGGGCCGCAGCCGATCGAGGCCTCTACGTCATCGGGGACGTCAAGCGCGGGGACATCGGCTCCACGGCCGAGGCCTACGCCGCCCACCTGGATGGGCTTCCCCTGCCCTTCGCCCCGGGGCAGGCTGTGGATGGCCCGGACCGAACAGGCGGGAGGTTCCCCTGGTATGAGGATGCCCTGACCATCAACGTCTACCTGGGCTCCGACGGGGTGGAACCCTTCCTGCAGGCGGCCGAGCACATCCAGGGCGACCTCTTCGCCCTGGTCCGCACCTCCAACCCCTCGGGCAGCCAGATCCAGGAGCTGGGCCTGGATACGGACTCAGGCGGCGGCACCATCTATCAGCGCCTGGGCGAATTGGTCGAATCCTGGGGGCGGCCCTCCATAGGCGAATCGGGCTATTCCCGGCTTGGAGCCGTGGTCGGCGCTACCCACCCCGAGGACGGGGCCCTTCTGCGTCAGGCCATGCCCCACACCTTCTTCCTGGTCCCCGGCTACGGAGCCCAGGGCGGTTCGGCGGCCGACGTGGCGCCCATGTTCGACCGGTCCGGCGGCGGCGCTGTGGTCAATTCCTCTCGGGGAATCATCGCAGCCTGGCGAAAGGATCCGGACTACAGCCCGCAGCTCAGCGTTCAGGCGGCCCTGGGCATGGTCACACGCGATGCCCGCCAAGCCGCGCAGGCTATGAAGGACGATCTCAATCAGGCGATCAAGGAGGCCCGATGAAACCCAACCTCTTCATATCCACCAGCCGAGTGGAGGAGCAGGCCCAACAGGCAGGCCGGATGCCCGGACGCCGCACGGCCCAGGTCACCGGCATGGAGCCGTTGGACCGGCAGGTCTGGCGGATGACCATCCGCGACCCCTACCTGGCAGCCCATGCTCCCGCAGGAGCCTTCATCAACCTCTACTCGGCCGACCGCATGACCATGATGCCCAGGCCCTTCGGCATCAGCCGGGTCCTGGAAGGCGAGCAGATCGAAATCATCTTCGCCGTCGTGGGCCAGGGGACCTATGAGTTCTCCCGCCTGCAGCCAGGCATGGCTGTGGACCTGCTGGGGCCCCTGGGCCATGGCTTCGACCTGGGGAAGCCGGCTGACTATCTGCTGGTGGGCGGCGGCCTGGGCGTCCCCCCGCTGATCCGCGCAGCCCAGTGCCTTCAAGGCCGGTCCGGTGTGCGCACCACCGCCCTGCTGGGCTACCGTGACCATCGGTTCGCCGATGCGATCATGGGCCCGCTGACCGATCGATTGGAGTCCATCGACAATGCCTCCGGGGATGTCATAACCCTCTTGGACAGGGTGCGCGGCGACATCGATCCCGAGCGGACCATCATTCTGGCCTGCGGACCCCTGCCCATGATGCGGGCCGTGGCCGCCTGGGCCCGCCAGACCGGCCTGCCCGCCCAGTGCTGCATGGAGTCCCGGATGGGGTGTGGCTATGGCACCTGCGTGGCCTGCGTGGTCGACACCGTGGACGGCAGGCTCAAGGTCTGCAAGGACGGCCCGGTCTTTGCCGCCGACCGTCTGATCTGGGATGCAGGCGAGGACAAGAAGGAGGCACGATGAGCGGGCTGACGATCATGGACCCTCTGGAGCCGCACGCCTGGCGGCATGGCACTGTTGTGGCCGGCACGCCCTGGAAGAATCCGGTGGGCACGGCCTCGGGCACCTTCAACCTGGATGCATGCGGCGACTATTACGACGTCTCCCAAATGGGCGCCATCTCCACCAAGGGGGTTTCGCCGGTGCCCTGGGAAGGCAACCCCACGCCCAGGACAGCCGAGAGCCCCGCCGGCATGGTCAACTCCGTCGGCCTGCAGAACCCGGGCGTGGACCATTACCTGGTGGACGAGCTGCCCAGGCTCAAGGCCCTGGGAGCCAACGTGGTCACCAATGTGGCCGGCCACAGCGACGAGGACTATGCCACAGTCGTGGAACGGCTGGCCGACTCCCCGGCTGACATGCTGGAGATCAACGTCTCCTGCCCCAACGTCTCACACGGGGGAATGTCCGTAGGCACCGACGCCAAGGCCCTGAACCGGTTGATCACCAGGCTGCGGGGTCTGACCGACAAGCCCATGGTGGTCAAGCTGACCCCCAACGTCACCGATATCGTGGAAGTGGCCCGGGCGGCCGTCGATGGGGGAGCGGATGCCCTCAGCCTGATCAACACCCTGGTGGGCATGCGCATCGACATCAACACAGGCAGGCCCATCCTGGCCCAGGGCACCGGCGGCGTCTCCGGCCCCTGCATCCTGCCCATAGCTCTGTCCTTCGTCTGGCGGGTGCGCCAGGCACTGCCCGAGGTTCCCATCATCGGCATCGGGGGCATCAACTCGGGACGCACGGCCTTGGAATTCCTCTATGCCGGAGCCAACGCCGTGGAGGTTGGGGCTGCGGCCCTGGTGGATCCTGTGGCGCCCATGAGGGTGGCCCGGGAGCTGGACGATCTGTTGGACGAGCGGCCCAAGCTGGCCGATTTGCTCAAGAAAGGGGAGTGCTGGCGATGAGCGCATCCGCAGCAGAAAACAGGGCCGAACATGACGGTGATACGCAGGAGCAGACCCGCCGCATCCAGGAGGGCTTCACCAGCTTCCTGCTGCAGAGCGGAGCGCTCAAGTTCGGTGACTTCACCCTGAAGTCGGGGCGGCGCTCGCCCTACTTCATCAACGCCGGGGCCTTCAACGACGGACGGCTGATCGCCCTGCTGGGAGAGTTCTACGCCCGGACCATCGTGCAGGCCGTGCAGCAGGGAACCCTGCCCGCCGACATCGATACGGTATTCGGTCCGGCCTACAAGGGGATCCCCCTGGCCGTCTCCACCGCCATCGCACTGAGCGGGGCGCACGGCATGCCGGTCGGCTATACCTTTGACCGCAAGGAGGTCAAGGACCACGGCGACGGAGGGCTCATGGTCGGCACCCAGTTAAGGGATGGCATGAGGGTGCTGCTGGTGGATGACGTCATGACCGCCGGGACCGCGGTCCGCCAGGTGGTGCCCAAGATCATGTCCCAGGCCAAGGTGACCATCGTCGGCCTGGTGCTCTCCGTGGACCGGATGGAGCGCACCGGACAGGGCCAGGGCTCGGCTGTCGAATCCATCATGGACGAATTCCACTTCCCGGTCATCAGCATCGTCAACGTCCGCCAGATCTTCGACGCGGCCGCCTCCATGAAAGGCCCGGACGGGTCGCCCATTCTGGATCAGCGCACGGCCGATGCCGCCAGGGACTATCTGGAGCGTTACGGGGCCTGAGCAAGTGACCAGCTCATACCGGCGCACATTCTCCGGACGGTCATCCCGTCGGCCGACCCTCGTGTAGATTGGTAAAAGTCCGGCGGGCAGGCCGACGGATCATCATCGCAAGGAAGGCCATGGATCATGACAAAACCTCTGGAGCAGAACGGTCATGAGGAACCGGACCGGACTACGGCCGATGCGGTGAATGCGACCAAGCCTACCGTTTCGGCCACTTCAGCTGATGCAGCAAAACCTGCGGATACTGCAGAACCTGCTGAAGGGCGAATTGCCACTGAGGAGAAACCCGTAGAGACAGGTCAGCCTCAGGAGAGCGGCTCTGAAGAAAGTGCATCTGCACAGAGCTCGCGGAGGGTTCCGTTGATACTGGTGGCGGTGGCTCTTGTGCTGGTGCTTGCGGCAGGCATATACATGCTGTGGGCTGATCATTCAACAGACAACCAGTCAGCCCAAAAGCCCTCATCAGGAGCATCGACCGCGCAAGTCAGCCAGGGTCCCAGCGGGGATGCCAAGGCCTACAGGGCCCTGCAAGAGGTCACCGTCAAGCCTTCGGTGGCCGACGACCAGGGAGGGCTGACTGTTTCAGCCAAGGGGGTCGGCAGCAAGAAGAAGGTTGCCGACGCACCGACCCTTGAGATCTTCATGGACCCCATGTGCCCCTGGTGCGGCAAGGTGGGCCGGGTCATCGATCCCCAGCTGCAGCGCATGATCAGCGCCGGTCAGATCAACGTCACCTACAACTTTTTGAACTTCCTGGATTCGGCATCCAGTGACCAGTACTCCAGCCGCGTGGACAACGCCCTGGCCATGGTGGCCCAGGAGGATCCGGATCATCTGCCGGCCTTCGCTGCCGCCGTCTTTGCAGCAGACTTCCAACCCAATGAAAGCTCCTATCAGGCGGTCTCCGATGCACGTCTGGCCGACAAGGCCGTGGGCGTGGGCGTGCCCAGGGCTTTGGCAGACCGTTTCGCCCAGGGCACCTACAGGCCATGGGTGGACAAGGTCAATGCCTATGCCATCACCCGCAAGGACGCCAAGGACGCCAAAGGGGAGTTCTCGACCCCCACCATCATGATCAACGGCAGGGTCTGGGATCTGACCGCAGCGGCCAAGAGCCAAGGCGGATTGGAACATCTGGATCGAGCCCTGCTCAAGGCCCTGGGGCTCAAATCGCAGGATGTGGGCCATCAGGGGAAGATGCCCTCCATCGGAGCACAGGGAAAAGCGCTGGCAGTAAAGTGAACGGCGATTAGTGACCAGCGGCGAAGTTCACTCGTCACCGCTACAGGAGGAACTGTTATCTGTTGGACTGTCGCTTGCCTGGCTCTTACTTGTCTGACTCCTGCTCGATCAGCGAGTATCCGTGGCTGGAAACCACCTGGCGCAGCTTGTCCAAGTAGAGTTCGGCGGCATGGGACAGCTTGGTCCGGCTGTTGACGATCCAGCCCACCAGCATGGATTCATCCGACTCCAGGGGGACGCTGACGATCTTCTCGTTGTTGAGGTCCTCGTTGTCGATGCCGGTGCAGACCGTGTAGGCGTTGAGCCCGACGATGAAGTTGAGCATGGTGGCCCGGTCACTCACGGTGATCTGCTTGGGGGAGTAATCGGGCCAGACCGCCTCCTCGGCGAAGTAGAAGGAGCCCTCTTCGCCCTGCTCATACTGCAGGAAGGGGTAGGGCTCCAGGTCCTTCATGGTCACCATGGCCCGATCGGCCAGGGGGTTGGTTCGTGCGATGAAGACATGCAGGTCCGCCCGGAAGAGGGGGTGGAAGTCCAGGTGCTTCTCCCGGAGCATCTTGGACAGCACCCGCTTGTTGAAGTCGGACTCGTAGATGATGCCGATTTCGGACTGGAGGGTGGCCACCTGGTCGATGATGTCCCTGGTGCGCGTCTCCCGTATGGTGAATTCGTACTCGTCGGAATCGATGGAGTTGATCATCTCCACGAAGGCTTCCACTGCGAACATGTAGTGCTGGGTGGAGACCCGGCAGAGCTGCTTGCGGGGCCTGACCTGCTTATAGCGGGCCTCCAGCAGGTCGGTCTGGTCCAGAATCTGTCGGGCGTAGGTCAGGAATTCCGCCCCGTCCACGGTCAGAGCGATCCCCTGGGAGTGGCGGGTGAAGATTTCGATGCCCAGCTCGTTCTCCAGCTCCTTGACCGATGAACTCAGTGCCGGCTGGGAGATGTAGAGCTCGTGCGAGGCCTCGTTCATCGAGCCGCATTCGACGATCTTGACGATGTAGCGCAGTTGGAGCAGTGTCATACAAGCCAATCTATACCTAAGGCCCTATCGGCCCAGGGCCGCGGTTTCAGCCATACCCTGGTTCGCGGCCTCCTGATCCAGATAGCGACCCGGACCCTGGACCTGGGGGTTGCCGTCTTCGTCGTTCACGAAGCTGTAGACCATGGGCACGCCAGTGGGCACGTTGATGGATCGGATGTCTTTGTCGTTAACCTCTTCAAGGACCTTGATCAGGCTGCGGACCACGGACCCGTGGGTGACGACGAGCACAGTCCGGCCCTGGGCCAGGTTCGGGGCTATCCGGCTGCGCCAATAGGGTTGCAGGCGAAGCAGCAGGTCCTTGAGGCACTCGGCACGGATCTCGGCCGGATTCCGGCTGTCCAGCCCGTCGCGCATGGCCGGGGCATAGCGCGGATCCCGTCCCTGAAAGTATGGCGAATCGGTTGCGATGGCAGGCGGCCGAACATCGTAGGAACGCCGGTAGATGTCGAATTGCTGCTGGCCGTAGCGTTCCAGCATGGCCGGTCGCGTCTGCCCCTGGAAGGCGCCATAGTGGCGCTCGTTCAGCCTCCAGGTGCGCGCCACCGGAATCCAGGCCCGATCAACCAGATCCAGCACCGTATTGGCGGTGACGATGCTGCGGGTCAGCAGGGAGGTGAAGACCAGGTCGGGCAGCAGGCCTGACTCCTTGAGCAGCCGTCCGGCATGACGGGCCTGATCCAGTCCGCGTTCCGTCAGGGGCACGTCCACCCAACCGGCGAAACGGTTGACTGACTTCTGAGTCCAGACGCTTTCCCCATGACGCATGACGATGAGCTGCGCGGTCATCGAATAGACTCCTTTGCTGATGACGTGTTTAGAACCAAAGCGAGCTGTTCTCGAAGAACTGAGAGGCATCGTCCCCATCCTGGGCGGATTGGTCGTTCTGGTCGGCAGTTCCCTCGGCTCTTGACATGACCAGCCCTATGGCCCTGGGCAGGGCATCGGCCACCTGCCCGGCGCGAATCGGTTGTCCCATGGGTCCTGCAACAGTCCCGTGGCCATCCCGCTGGCTGTCCTCGGCTACCAGATCGGCGAAATCCTGGGGCTTGCGGGGGTCGAAGATCAGCGGCTGCTCCCAGCCGGTCTGCCTGCCGCCGCTGGCCAAAGAACCGGCCAGTCCGTGCAGGAAGGCCGCAGCTGCCGTCAGATCCGCCATCAGGGTGGCATCATCCTGGATCGGTCCGGCGTTCTGGGCCAGCAGCGCTCCGATGGTGCCGGAAAGCACGTCCCCTGATCCGGCCGTGGACAGCCAGGCCGGGCCGAAGCCGGTGGTCATGACCCGGGGGCGGTCGGTCCCATCCTCGCCGACAACCAGTGTGATGGCCCCCTTGAGCAAAATGGTGGCCCCGGTCAGCTGGCAGGCGCGGACAGCCCAGTGCAGGGGTTCGGCCATGACCTGGTCGCCGTCCACGTTCTCGCCATGCGAGTTGAGCAGGGCGGCCATCTCGCCCGCATGCGGGGTCAGGACGGTGCGTGGCCCCAGCCGGTCCGGCAGCAGGTCCAGGGCTCCGGCATCGGCGACCACCGGCGGATCGGCCGCTGCCTCGTCCTCGTCCAGGTCCGCGGCCTGTCGGTTGAGTATGTCGGCAATCAGATCCCGCTGATCGTCCTGGCCTTCAGGTCCAGCGGCCTCCTGGGCCTGCCGGGTGGGCACACCCGAACCCAGCACCCAGGACTCGACCCTTCCGCGGCCCAGGACAGTCTCGGGCAGCTCCTGCAGGATCAGATCGCCCACCTGCTCGGGGCCGCAGTAGCGGATCATGCCCACGTTGCCGCTGGCCGCCGCCCTGCTGGAGAGCAGCCCCGCGCCATGGTAGAGCGCGGATCCGGTGACCAGCCCAACCACGCCTCTGGTGTACTTGGTGTCATCCACCCGGGGCGCGCGCAAAAGTCCGGCGCAGTCCTCGGCGTTCATGCAGGAGACGCTGGGGACCAGGGCCGAGGTGTCGAAGCCGAAGTCCACCAGGACGACTCTTCCGCAGACATAGGCGGCCGGAGGCAGCATCAGACAGGGCTTCATGGCTCCCATGGTCACGGTCACATCCGCCGGTATGTAGGCCCCGGGCAGGGTGCCTTCATCAATGTCCACGCCGGAGGGAGTATCCACGGCCAGCACCAGGGGCCCGTCTTGATTGGCGGGGTCGTGCCAGGCTGGTCTGTCGGGCAGGCCGCCCTCCATGCCCAGTTCCGCGGCCAGAGCGGCGGGGATGCCGCGCAGCGCCCCCTTGAGGCCGATGCCCGTCATGGCATCGATGATCAGATCCGCCTGTCGGCACAGCTCCAGGGCCTGGTCCAGCTCTTCGGAGGCCTGGTCCGGGCCGGCCGGTGCCTCGCAACCGGGGATGGCTGCCTGGGGATCCAGGGCCGTGACCACTCCGCCGGCGCGCAGGAGGGCGTCCAACCCGCCCTGGTGCAGGCTCCGCCCGGTCGCCACCACGGTCACGTCGGCTCCGTGCCCGGCCAGGTCAGCCGAGGCATAGAGCCCGTCGCCGCCATTGTTGCCGGCTCCTGCCAGCAGGACGATCCTGGCTCCTGCCGGCTCCAGCCCGGCCTGGGTCAGCATGACGTCGGCCACGGAGGCCAGGGATCCGGCGGCGATACGCATCAGGGGCACCCCGTCATCCAAAAACGGCTGCTCCAAGGATCGGATCATGTCGGCGGTATAGGCGCTGGTGGCCAGAGTCCGGCGGGCTTCGCGGCGTTCATCTGGTGACGGCTTCATGGCATCACACCCCTCATTCAAAAGGTCCACGTGCGGCGGCGGCACGGCCGGCCACGTGCTGGCTCCACTCTATCCGATGGCCTTGTCCTGCAAGCGTTATAAGGTCTGCCTATTTACGAGGGCAGGAAGGAAATACATGCAGGGATTCGCAATGCCGAATCAAGGGCAGATTATGGCGGTGGTCCTGACGGTGGTGCTCTGTGGCCTGATCGGCTTCGAGCGCGAGTTCCTCAAACACGACGCCGGCATCCGCACCCATATTCTGGTGGGCCTGGGCAGCTGCCTGTTCACCATGGTTTCCCTCTACGGCATCCAGGCCGCTGTGGGCAACTACTCCTGGGACGCCTCGCGAATTGCGGCCGGCGTGGCCTCAGGCATCGGCTTCATCGGTGCCGGGGTCATCTTCTTCAACCACGACTCGGTCAAGGGCTTGACCACGGCCAGCGCCATCTGGGTGGCTGCCGCAGTGGGCATGGCCTGCGGGGTCCAGCTCTTCGCCATCGCCATCCTGGCGGTCGTCTTCTACTTTCTGGCCGTCCTGGTCATCGCGCCCATCCTCAAGTGGTTCCTGCGCAACCGTCAGAACACGGTCCTGCGCATCGTATATCAGGATGGCCACGGCTGTCTGCGCGAATCCCTGCTCCTGGCCACCCGCATGGGATTCGAATCCCGGGTGCTGACCATCCACGAGCTGCGCCGGGATGCCTGGAAGGGCGCCGATGTCACCGTCAACCTGCTGGGCAAGGGGGATGTGACCGAGCTGGTGGAATCCATTGGTCAGACCCCAGGGGTCAAGGGCGTGGAGGTCCTGGGGGAGGACGACTGACCCGCTCGCTATTGTGGCTGCCTACTCTTCGGCCACCAGATCCAGGTAGTCGTCGCTCCAGAGGTCCTCATCACCGTCGGGCATGAGCAGCACCCGCTCGGGGTTGAGCGCCTTGACGGCCCCCTCGTCGTGGGTGACCAGCACGATGGCCCCCTCGTACTTGGCGATGGCCTTGAGTATCTCCTCGCGTGAAGCGGGGTCCAGGTTGTTGGTGGGCTCGTCCAGCAGAAGGACGTTGGCCCGGCTGGTCACCAGGGTGGCCAAGGCCAGGCGGGTCTTCTCGCCGCCCGAAAGCACCTTGGTGGGCTTCATGGCGTCGTCCCCTGAGAAGAGGAAGGAGCCCAGGATGGTCCGCGCCTGGGTGTTGTCCAGGTCAGGGGCCACATGCTGCAGGTTCTCCAGAACGGTGACGTCGTTATCCAGGGTGTCGTGCTCCTGGGCGAAGTAGCCGATCTTGGCCCCATGCCCCAGGGTCACCTTGCCCGTGTCGGGCTGTTCGATGCCGGCCAGCAGGCGCAGGGTGGTGGTCTTGCCAGCGCCGTTGTACCCCAGGATGACCACCCGGGAGCCCTTGTCGATGGCCAGGTTGATGCCGGCGAAGACGATGTTGGAGCCGTAGGCCTTGGACAGGTCCTCGGCCATGATGGGCGTGCGGCCGCAGGGAGCAGGATCCGGGAAGCGCAGGTCCGCCACCTTCTCGGCCTTTTCCGCCTCCTGGGTGTCGGCCAGCAGGCGCTGGGCGCGGCGCATCATGTTCTGGGCGGCCACGGCCTTGGTGGCCTTGGCATGCAGGCGGATGCCCTGCCGCATCAGGCGATCGGCCTTCTTCTCGGCCACCTCGCGTTCGCGGCGGCGGCGCTCCTCGTCGACCACCCGCTGGCGCAGGTAGGCCTTCCATCCCATGGTGTACATGTCGATGCAGGAACGCTGGGCATCCAGGTGCCAGATGCGGTTGACGGTCTCGTCCAGCAGCTCGGTGGAGTGGGAGATGATCAGGAAGCCGCCCTCGAACCGGCGCAGGTAGCCCTTGAGCCATTCGATGGAGTCGGCATCCAAATGGTTGGTGGGCTCGTCCAGAATCAGGGTGTCGGCGTCGGAGAAGAGGATCCTGGCCAGCTCGACCCGTCGGCGCTGACCGCCGGAGAGGGTGCCCAGTGCCTGCTGCAGGGTCTCCTGGCTCAGCCCCAGGCTCTCGCCCATGACGATGGCCTGCGATTGGGCCGCATAGCCGCCGGCGTTCTCGAAGTCCTGCTGGGCCTTGTCGTAGCGCTTCATGGCCTTTTCCATGACCTTGGGGTCGGGACTGGTCATCTCGGTCTCGGCCTTGCGCATCCGCTGGATGATGGAGGCGATGTCCCTGGCGCTCATGACCCGGTCCAGGGCGGTCTGCTCGGAGTCGCCCGCATGGGTGGACTGGGGCAGGTACCCCAGCTGTCCGGTCACCCGCACCTTGCCGGCCGAGGGGAGCATGTCGCCGGTGATGACCCGGGTCAGCGTGGTCTTGCCGGCGCCGTTGCGGCCCACCAGGCCGATCCGGTCGCCCTTGGTCACATGGAAGTCGGTGGCTTGCAGCAGTAGTCGGGCACCTATCCGGATCTCAAGTCCCTGCGCCTCAATAGCCATGCCGCCTCCGACCCCGCTTTCCTCATGGATTCAAAACTTGCAAGGAATCATGGTAGCAAGAAGCAAGCCCCGCCAGTGCGTCTCGGCTGACGGGGCAATGGATGGATCATGGATGGGTCAGCGGCGGACCAGCCTGAACTTGTCCCAGGGGAAGTAGACCAGGAAGGCGCCCACGGCGGTCAGGGCGATGACCAGCACGCCCATGGCGGCCGCGAAGGAGAAGATCCTGATGCCGATGCCTAGGCAGGCCCAGATGACCACCAGGCCGAAGACCCAGTCCTTGCCATGCCTGTTCATCAGGTAGGCGACCGCCAGGAGCGCACCGACCACGATGATGGTGGCGAATCCCTGGACGGCGTCGCCGACCTTGTGCCCGGCGACCACCATGTATCCGGCGTTGACCAGGGTGGCCACGCTCAGCCAGCTGGCGTATATCGACAGGGGAATCCAGTCCAGGGCCTTGGCCGCGGTGGGGGTTCCGGCCTTGGTGGCGTCCCGGCGCACCAGGGCGTAGAGCATCCAGGCCAGCACGGTCAGAATGAGGATGATGACCAGGGCCCAGAAGTTGCGTTCCATGTGCCACAGGGCCAGCCAGGAGATGTTCAGGCAGCAGGTGGCCACGAAGAGCAGCCCGCTCAGCGTAAAGGGCAGGAAGCCCAGGCGTTTGCGGCTTGGCCCGGCCAGGCAGAAGCGGAAGAGCCAGATGGCCAGGGCGATGTAGATGACCCCCCAGATGGCGAAGACGTAGCTGGCGGGCATGATCCACAGATCGACCTTGCGAGCCAGCCCGCCCACGGTCGTGCCATTGAAGTGGTAGACCTCCGCATAGCCGTTGAAGCCCACCATGGCCACCCAGGCCACCCAGAGCAGGATGTCCTCGAACAGCTTCCAGCCGTGACCCTTGGAGGATTCCTGCCCCTTTTCGGACTGACCCTGCTTTTGCTGCTGCTCCTTTGCATGGTCCTGTGCTGACTCATTGCCGCTGCGATCAGGATGACTCTTGTCTCCATTGGCGGTCTCGTCGGCACTGGTTTTTGCCGTCGATGCCTTCTTCGACGACTCGTCAGACTTTTTGGCTGGTGCACCCGAAGGCGATGAACCTGAGCTAGACGAATTTGGAGTAGATGACTTTGAAGCCGACGCACCCGAAGATGCCGCACTTTCATTTCTCGATTCCTGGGTTGCCGATGACGAGTGTGAATTTGATTGGCTGCCCTGCATGGCAGGGGAGGTGCGCTTGGCCCTCTCGACCGGGTCCTCGTCGTCGGTCCAGAGTCTGCGCGGATTGTCCTTGTCAGTCATGGCACATGCTTCCTCTCCTTGCCGGCCGCAACCGTACCGCCGCCATGGGGATGGCCCCGGGCATGGGCCGACCGGCCTCTGCTTCAACTCTAAATCGGCCAGCCCGGCTCAGTGGTATTGACCACCCGGACCGGGCGGCCGCCGGTGCTAGCCTGAAGCCACATGCCGGAAAGGGGAGTGCAGCATGGCCGAACCTGTATATCGATGCGACTGGGCTCGGGTGGATGATCCGCTCATGCGCAGCTACCACGACCATGAGTGGGGCCGCCCCCTGCACGGCTCCCAGAGGCTCTTCGCCATGCTCTCCCTGGAGATATTCCAGTGCGGGCTCAGCTGGCAGCTGGTCCTGCATCGCCGCCAAGCCCTCTTCAAGGATTTCGACAACTTCGATATTCAAGCGGTCGCGGCCTTCGATGCCGACCGAATCAACTCTCTCATGGCTGACCCGTCCATCATCCGCAATCGGCGGAAAATCGAAGCCACCGTGGCCAATGCCGCCCTGATCGCCCACCGATTTCCCGGGGAGGCATTCGACCGCTACTGCTGGTCCTTCACCGGCGGGCTGACCATCAACCACGACTACCCGGACGATCCGTCCATACCGCGCTACGACCACCTGTCGGCCATCGTCTGCAAGGACATGCGCGACCTGGGTCTGCGCTTCCTGGGACCGGTGACGGTCCATTCATTTCTCCAGGCGGCCGGCATGATCAACGACCATCAGCACGACTGCTTCCTCAACGGCTGCGGCTGTCCGCCCCTGGATCCGCCCGCCCCGGCCATCTAAGCCGTCGTCGAACACCTGTTCGAATTATTCGGCCCCGGCGATAGTATGGTCAGGCTTTGGCCTCAGCCTTGGCCATGGGTCTTCAGGGAAGCGGATGGGAAGCACGTGAAGCAGCAGAACAAGCCTAAGTCGACAGTGGACGCGGCCATCGAGAACCCGCGCATGATCGAATCCAAGGGGTCCCTGGTGGCGGACCTGTCCACGGTGCCCAACGACCGCAAGATCGTCATCCAAGGAGCCCGGGCGCACAACCTCAAGAACGTCAACCTGTCCATACCCCGCAACCGGATGGTGGTCTTCACCGGCCTGTCGGGCTCCGGCAAGTCCTCCCTGGCCTTCGACACCCTCTTCGCCGAGGGCCAGCGCCGCTACGTGGAGTCCCTCTCCGCCTATGCCCGCCAGTTCCTGGGCCAGATGGACAAGCCCGACGTGGACTTCATCGAGGGCCTGAGCCCGGCCGTCTCCATCGACCAGAAGACCACCAACCGCAACCCCCGGTCCACCGTGGGCACCATCACCGAGGTCTACGACTACCTGCGCCTGCTCTTCGCAAGGACAGGCATTCCCCACTGCCCGGTCTGCGGGGCCGAGGTGCGGGCCCAGTCGCCGCAGCAGATCGTCGACACCCTCATGTCCAGGCCGGAGGGGACCCGTTTCCAGCTGCTGGCCCCCATCGTCAAGGGCCGCAAGGGCGAGTTCGTTGAGACCCTGGAGCTCCTGCGCTCCGACGGCTACTCCCGGGCCATCATCGACGGGGACATGCACCAGCTGTCCGACTCCATCAAGCTGACCAAGCAGAAGAAGCACACCATCGAGGTGGTGGTGGACCGGCTGGTCATCCGCGAGGGCATGCGCCAGCGGCTGACCGACTCTGTGGAGACCGCACTGAGGCTGGCCAAGGGCACGGTGGTGGCCGACTTCGTGGATCTGGATGCCAAGGATCCCGGGCGCCGCCAGCCCTTCTCCGAAAAGCGTTCCTGCCCCAACGGCCACGAGCTGGAGCTGGACGAGATCGAGCCCCGGACCTTCTCCTTCAACGCCCCCTACGGAGCCTGCCCGGCCTGCACCGGCCTGGGATTCAACCTGGAGATCGACCCCGAGCTGGTGGTGCCCGACCCGGAGAAGAGCCTCAAGGACGGGGCTGTGGAGCCCTGGAGCGGCACCAAGAGCCAGCAGCGCTTCTACGGCCACCTGCTGGACGGCCTGGCCAAGGAGATGGGCTTCTCCACCTCGACCCCCTGGAAGGACCTGCCCGAGGAGGTCCGCCATGCCGTCATGTACGGGCACGACTTCAAGGTGGACGTCTCCTACCGGAACCGCTGGGGCCGCCTGCGCGAGTACACCACCGGGTTCGAGGGCGTGGTCCGCACCCTGATGCGCCGCCACGACGAGACCGACTCGCAGCCCATGAAGCAGTACTACGAGTCCTACATGCGCGAGGTGCCCTGCCAGGTCTGCCAGGGCAAGCGCCTGAAGCCCGAGGTCCTGGCCGTGACCGTGGACGGCCTGTCCATCGCCCAGGTCTGTGACATGGCCATTTCCGCCAGCCTGAAGTGGATTGAGGGCCTGCACATGGAGGGCGCCCAGGCCAAGATCGCCGGGGAGGTCCTCAAGGAGATCCGCGCCCGCCTGCGCTTCCTCAACGACGTGGGTCTGAACTACCTGACCCTGTCCCGGGCGGCAGCCACCCTCTCCGGCGGCGAGGCCCAGCGCATCCGCTTGGCCACCCAGATCGGATCGGGCCTGGTGGGCGTCATGTACGTGCTGGACGAGCCCTCCATCGGCCTGCACCAGCGGGACAACGACCGGCTGATCAAGACCCTGCAGCGGCTGCGCGACCTGGGCAACACCCTGATCGTGGTCGAGCATGACGAGGACACCATCCGCCAGGCCGACTGGCTGGTCGACATCGGCCCGGGAGCCGGCGAGCACGGCGGGGAGGTCATCTTCTCAGGGCGCTCGCAGGACCTGGTCAAGGCCTCGCGTTCAATCACAGCAGACTACATCGCCGGACGCCGTTCCATCGAGGTGCCCAAGCGCCGTCGAAAGACCAGCAAGACCCGTCAGCTGACCGTGGTGGGGGCTCGCGAGAACAACCTGAAGAATCTCAAGGTCTCCTTCCCGCTGGGGGTCATGACCCTGGTCACCGGCGTCTCCGGCTCCGGCAAGTCCACCCTGGTCAACTCCATCCTCTATCCGGTGCTGGCCGACCAGCTCAACAACGCCCGCATCGTGCCCGGCAAGCACACCCGGGTGGAGGGCGTGGACCAGGTGCGCAAGGTCATCCACGTGGACCAGAACCCCATCGGCCGCACCCCGCGCTCCAACCCGGCCACCTACACCGGCGTCTGGGACAAGATCCGCCAGCTCTTCGCCAAGACCCCCGAGGCCCAGGTGCGCGGCTACGGTCCAGGCCGCTTCTCCTTCAACGTCAAGGGCGGCCGCTGCGAGACCTGCCACGGTGACGGAACCATCAAGATCGAGATGAACTTCCTGCCCGACGTCTACGTGCAGTGCGAGACCTGCCATGGCAAGCGATACAACAGGGAGACCCTGGAGGTCACCTACAACGGCAAGACCGTCTCGGATGTGCTGGACATGCCCATCGAGGAGGCCGCCCGCTTCTTCAAGGCCTATCCCTCCATCGCACGCTACCTGGACACCCTGGTGGACGTGGGCCTGGGCTACATCCGCTTGGGCCAGCCGGCGCCCACCCTGTCCGGGGGGGAGTCCCAGCGGGTCAAGCTGGCCACCGAGCTGCAGCGGCGCTCCGACGGCAAGACCGTCTACATCCTGGACGAGCCCACCACGGGCTTGCACTTCGAGGACGTGCGCAAGCTGCTCAAGGTCCTGCACGGCCTGGTCGAAAAGGGCAACACGGTCATCGTCATCGAGCACAACCTGGATGTGATCAAGACCGCCGACTGGATCATCGACCTGGGACCGGAGGGCGGCGACGGCGGCGGCACCGTGGTGGCCCAGGGCACCCCGGAGCAGGTGGCCGCCAACCCGGACAGCTGGACCGGCAAGTACCTCAAGCCCATGCTCGATCCCGCCAAGGTAGCCAAGGCCACACGATCATGACCCGCAGCTGCTTCGAGCGGCACACGCCGCAGGTATGGCGACGCACCGCCCAAGCCCTGGAGGAGGAGTCCGCCACCGGCACTACGACCGGCGTCAACAAGAACGGCGCGCCCCTGCTGGGAGACAGCCGGGACCTCTTCCGCCCCAAGACCTCCGACATCCCCGCCCAGCCGGGGGTCTACAAGTGGCGGGACGGCGACGGCCGGGTCATCTACGTGGGCAAGGCCAAGAACCTGCGCAACCGTCTGACCAACTACTTCCAGCCCTTGGAGAACTTGCACCCGCGCACCCAGACCATGGTGCTGACGGCCCGGAGCCTGGAGTGGACCGTGGTGGGCACCGACCTGGAGTCCCTGACCCTTGAATACACCTGGATCAAGGAGTTCGATCCGCACTTCAACGTCAAGCTGCGCGACGACAAGACCTACCCCTACCTGGCCGTCTCCGTGGGCGAGGAGTTCCCCCGGGTATGGATGACCCGCGTGCGCAAGCGGCACGACACCCGCTACTTCGGCCCCTACGCCAAGGTCTGGGACATGAAGCACACCCTGGACGCCCTGCTCAAGACCTATCCGGTGCGCACCTGCACCCCCGGCGTCTTCCGCAAGGCCAAGCTCAGCGGCCGCCCCTGCCTGCTGGCCTCCATCGGCAAGTGCTCAGCCCCCTGTGTGGGCCGGATCAGCGCCAGCGACCACCGGCGTCTGTGCACGGAGCTGACCGGGGTCATCACCGGCAGGCTGGGCAAGAGCTACCGGGCCGGGCTAACCAGGAGCATGCAGAAGGCCAGCAAGGAGCTGGACTTCGAGAAGGCCGCCCGCCTGCGCGACCAGATCGCCATGCTGGACACGGTCATCGAGCAGAATGCCGTGGCCTTCGCCTCCAACGTGGATGTGGACGTCTTCGGCGTGGCCTCTGACGAACTGGAGGCTTCGGTCCATGCCTTCTTCGTGCGCTCGGGCGCCATTCGCGGCGAACGCAACTGGAGCGTGGAGCGGGTCGAGGACGTCTCCGACAGCGAGCTGATCAGCGACCTCTTGGTGCAGGTCTACTCGGATCTGATGAATGAGAACGACAGCGAGCTGCACAAGCTGCCTGGGGATTCCGAGACCCAGGTCTCCATCAGCCAGGACAGGGATGCCATGGGCTCCACCCAGAGGGTCACGGCCCTGGATGCCGAGGCCCGGGCCAAGGCCACCAGGAGCCGACACCAGCATCAGGATCAGACCGGACGCGCCGACCTGCTGGCCCCCATCTCCCCGGTGCCTCCCGAGGTCATCGTCCCCATCCAGCCCGACCGGACCGGCGACCTGCAGGAGTGGCTGCGGGGGCTGCGCGGGTCCTCAGTGACCATCCGGGTGGCCAGCCGGGGTGAGAAGAAGTCCCTGATGGACCGGGCCAACGCCAACGCCCGTCAGGCCCTGCAGCGCAGCAAGCTCAGCCGCATGAGCGACATGGGCACCCGCACCCAGGCCATGAACGACGTGGCCAAGGCTTTGGGTCTTGACCGCGCCCCGCTGCGCATCGAGTGCTACGACATCTCCAACACCGTGGGCGGCCAGTTCCAGGTGGCCTCCATGGTGGTCTTCGAGGACGCGGTCCCCAAGAAGTCCGAATACCGCCGATTCGCCATCCGAGGCGAGGACGGCAAGGGCGCTGTGGACGACATGAGCGCCATCTACGAGACCCTGACCCGCCGCTTCCGCCACGGCAACATCGCAGGCGACAGCGGCGACAGCATGGAGGCCGAGCGAAAGGCCAACGACAAGGCACCCGAACTGGTGGAGCAGGAGGAGGGGGCCATCGTCCAGCAGAACACCGCCGCCCGCCACTTCGCCTACAAGCCCAACCTGATCGTGGTCGATGGCGGCAAGCCCCAGGTGACCGCCGCCGCCCGGGCCCTGCACGACTGCGGGGTGGACGATGTGGCCCTGTGCGGGCTGGCCAAGCGCCTGGAGGAGGTCTGGGTGCCCGACGACGACTATCCCATCATCCTCAAGCGCCAGTCCGAGGGCATGTACCTGCTGCAGCGGGTGCGCGACGAGTCCCACCGCTTCGCCATCACCTACCACCGGCAGACCCGGCGCAAGGGTGCCCTCCGGTCGGCCCTGGACGAGATTCCGGGCATCGGCCCCGCCTACCAGAAGAAGCTGCTCAATCACTTCGGGTCGGTCAAGCGCATGCGCCAGGCATCCCAGGAGGAGCTGGAGGCCGTCAAGGGCATCGGCTCCGCCAAGGCCGAGGCCATCTACCAGGCCCTGCACAGCGACCAGGACCAGGCCGGGGACAGCCAGCGATAAAATGGCTCAGAAGGCTGGCAGAAGGCCATGCCCTGATCTTGATTGGTGCGTGATTGCAGATATGAATGGGGCTGATCGTCGTTGTGCCGTCCTGGGCGACCCCATCAGCCATTCCCTTTCGCCTCTCCTGCATAGATCAGCCTATGCTGCGCTTGGCCTAGACGGCTGGCGTTACGACCGTGTGCGCATGGACGCTGACGGCCTGGCGGACTTTATCCATGGCCTTGACCAGTCCTGGGCCGGTCTCAGCCTGACCATGCCCTTGAAGAGTGCCGTCGGACCCTTGGGCGATTTTCGTGACTGCTGGTCCCAGACCCTGAAAGTGGCCAACACAGCAGTCTTTGCACAGGGCGGCCCAGCCAATGGCCTGTCCCTGTACAACACCGACGTGGAGGGGATCGTGGCCGCCCTGCTGGAGGCTGCCGACCGCTGCCGGGCCGACGACGACCCTGACGATCTGGCCGCCCTGCTGAAGGCAGCCGGTCAGGGTCGGCAGGACCGGCTTCCTGACCAACCGTATGGGGGAGCGCAGGCCCTGGTCATCGGCAACGGGAACACCGCCGAGTCCGCCTTCTGTGCCTTGAAGGTGCTGGGGGCCGAGCGTGCGGACCTGCTGGCCCGCAACCCGGAGCACTGTGACCACATGCTGGACCTTTCCTCTCGATTGGGTCTGCCTGAACCAAACGTGACCGCCATGGACCGGGCTGAGGCAGCTGAAAGGGCATTGACCAAGGCTGATATTGTCGTCTCCACCCTGCCTTCGGGTGCAGCCGACCCCCTGGCCGATTTGTTCAATACAGCTGATGGCGGCAGTCGCATGAGCCCGGTCCTGCTGGATGTGGTCTATGACCCCCGGCCCACCCCGCTCATGAAGGCCTTCTGCCGACGGCCGGGCGCACGGGCCATCAGCGGCGAACGAATGCTGCTTTATCAAGCCGTGCGTCAGGTGGCGCTGATGACCGACCGACCCTTGGCCGCTGTTCCTGTGGCCGCCATGGACCAAGCCTTGAGGGAGGCATGACGATGACGACGGAAAAACCGCCCTTCGCAGGCTTCGAGGTACTGCTGATCACAGGCATGTCCGGCGCAGGCCGCTCCCGCGCCGCCGACTCCATGGAGGACATGGGCTGGTATGTGGTCGACAACATGCCCCCGCGCCTGCTGGTCCCCCTGGTCGACATGATGACCTCCGCCGGAAGCTCCCTGCACCGCCTGGCAGCCGTCATCGACGTCCGGTCCCGCTCCTACTTCGACGACCTGTCGGCCGTGCTCAGCCATCTGGACGACCTGGGCGTGCGTTGCCGCATCCTCTTTCTGGACGCCTCCGACCAGGTGCTGGTCAAACGCTATGAGTCCGTCCGCCGTCCCCACCCCCTGCAGGGCTCGGGCCGCCTGATCGACGGCATTCACGAGGAGCGCCGCCTGCTGGGCGGTCTCAAGGAGCGTGCGGACATGGTCATCGACACCTCCAATCTCAGCATCCATCAGCTTTCTACCCGCCTCTACGAAATGGTCCTGGGCTCCGGCCCGACCACCGTGGGCGTGCACATCATGAGCTTCGGATTCAAGTACGGCCTGCCCATCGATGCCGACTTCGTAGCCGACGTGCGCTTCCTGCCCAACCCCTACTGGGTCCCCGAGCTGCGGGACCTGAACGGCCATGACGGCCCGGTCCGCGACTATGTGATGGCCAGCAAGGGCGCCAAGGAGTTCCTGGATGCCTACACCACCGCCATCTTGACCGCGCTCAGCGGCTATGCGCGCGAGGACAAGCACTATGTGACCATCGCCTTTGGCTGCACTGGCGGACAGCACCGCTCAGTGGCCATGGCCGACGCTCTGGCCGCCCGTCTGCGGTCCCGGGGAATGGAGGTGACGGTCTCGGCCCGCGAGCTGCCGCACCGTTCCCGCGGATAGCCAAAGGCGCAATTTGTCCAAGATATTCGGTATCACAGTAATCCGGTGGTCGCCACGGCAGGTGTGTCGTGCGGCCGAGAAGTATTCATTTTTCAGTATTTTTTCGTAGGAGGACGGCTCTTGGCCCTACTTGATGATGTCAAAAGCGAGCTGGCCGCGATTGACAACGAACCCCCCTCTGCCAAGAAAGCACAATCGGCGGCCATGATCCGCTTCGGCGGCGGACTGCACATCATTCAGCGTCACATTGTGGTGGAAGCGCAATTCGACTCCCTGCCGGCAGCGCAGTGGTTGCAGAACACCATCAGGGACGTCTACGGTCATGATTCCGATCTGATCCAGGTCAAGCGGCAGGCCCCCACCGGCAACCTGACCCGCTACTCGGTCCGCGTGCTGCGGGCGGGCGGCGCCCTGGCCCTGCAGACCGGCCTGTTGGACCGCCGCAAGCATCCGGTTCGCGGTCTTCCCGCCGACATCGTCTCCGGCAACATCGCCCAGGTCAAGGCCGCCTGGCGAGGGGCCTTCCTGGCCCATGGCGAGCTGTCCGACCCGGGCAAGGCCTCCTACCTGGAGATCGTCTGCCCAGGATCCGAAGCCGCCCTGGCCCTGGTGGGCGCCGCCCGCCGCCTGGGCATCAACGCCAAGGCCCGCCAGGTGCGCAGCTCCGAGCGCGTCACCCTGCGTGATCCGGACGTCATCGAACGCATGCTCAACCTGATGGGCGCCCCCAAGTCCTCCCGTGAGTGGACCGGCAAGCGCAGCGACGGTGAATCCCGGGGCAAGGCCAACCGCCTGGCCAACTTCGACGATGCCAATATGCGCCGCTCCGCCAAGGCCGCCGTCGAGGCCAGCGCCAAGGTCACCAAGGCCTTCCAGATTCTGGGCGACGACATCCCCGAGAACCTGCGTGCGGCCGGCCAGCTTCGTCTGGACCACCGCGAGGCCTCCCTCGAAGAGCTGGGCCGCCTGGCCGACCCGCCGGTCACCAAGGATGCCATCGCCGGACGCATTCGCCGTCTGCTGCAGCTGGCCACCAAAGTCGAAAAGAAGAGGGCCGAGGAACAGGCCAAACAAGAGTGAGATAGCTCACACAGGTCGGTCTGCCTGAGTACCATGGCAGGGGAGCGGGCGCACGGACCCGCAGTCAGAAAGGATACGCATGAAAACACTGAAGAGCCTCGGTGATCTCAAGGGCAAGCGCGTGCTCGTCCGCGCGGACTTCAACGTGCCGCTGGACGGCACCACCATTACGGACGACGGCCGCATCCGCGCCGCCTTGCCAACAATCGAGCAGCTTCGTGGCCAGGGCGCCAAGGTCATCCTCATGGCCCACCTGGGTCGCCCCAAGGGCAAGGTCGTTCCCGAGCTGAGCCTGGCCCCTGTGGCCGCCCGCCTGGGCGAGCTGCTGGGCGTGCAGGTCCCCCTGGCCGAGGACACCTACGGTCCCGATGCCCATGCCAAGGTGGCCGCCATGAACGACGGCGACGTGGTCCTGCTGCAGAACGTGCGCTACAACCCCGAGGAGACCAGCAAGGACGAGGCCGAGCGCGACGCCTACGCCCGCAAGATCGCCGACCTGGGCGACGTCTTCGTCTCCGACGGCTTCGGCGTGGTCCACCGCGCCCAGGGCTCCAACTACTCCGTGGCCAAGTTCCTGCCCTCTGCCGCAGGCCTGCTGGTCGAGAAGGAAGTCAAGGCCCTGTCCAAGGCGACCGAGAACCCCGAGCGGCCTTTCACTGTGGTCCTGGGCGGCTCCAAGGTCTCCGACAAGCTGGGCGTCATCGAGAACCTGCTCAGCAAGGCCGACCGCCTGGTCATCGGCGGCGGCATGGTCTTCACCTTCCTCAAGGCCGAGGGCTATGAGGTCGGCTCCTCCCTGCTGGAGGAGGATCAGGTAGACACCGTCAAGGGCTACATGGCCACCGCCCGCAAGAAGGGCGTGGAGCTGGTCCTGCCCACCGACATCGTGGCGGCTGACGAGTTCAAGGCGGATTCGCCCCACCAGGTGGTGCCTGCCGACGGCATCCCTGCGGACAAGATGGGTCTGGACATCGGTCCCGACTCCCAGAAGCTCTTCCACGACAAGATCGTGGACTCCAAGACCGTGGTCTGGAACGGCCCCATGGGCGTCTTCGAGTTCCCGGCATTCGCCGATGGCACCCGGGCTGTGGCCCAGGGCCTGGTCGATGCCACCAAGGCCGGAGCCTTCACCATCGTCGGCGGCGGCGACTCCGCCTCGGCCGTGCGCAACCTGGGCTTCCCCGAGGATGGCTTCTCGCACATCTCCACCGGCGGCGGCGCCTCCCTGGAGTTCCTTGAGGGCAAGGAGCTTCCGGGTCTGAAAGTGCTGGAGTAAGATCGGCAGACAGACGGGCAATGCCGGGTCACCGGGTTTCGCATCCGGCGGCCCGGCATTGCTGTTGTTGCGCGGATGGAAAGGTCTGGTATGGCACGCATTCCCCTGGTGGCCGGCAATTGGAAGATGAACTTCGACCACCTGGAAGCCACCTATTTCGTGCAGAAGCTGGCCTGGCTCCTGCGCGACGCCCACTTCGACCGCAGGCGCTGCCAGGTGGCTCTGATGCCCGCCTTCACCGCCCTGCGTTCCGTTCAGGTGCTGGTGGAGGCCGACAACCTGCCCATCGAATACGGGGCGCAGGCCGTCTCAGTCACCGCCCAGGGCGCCTTCACCGGGGATGTGTCCGCCGACATGCTGGCTCAGCTGGGCTGCAGCTACGTCATCGTGGGCCACTCCGAGCGGCGCAAGTACCATCCCGAGGACGATGCCAACATCGTCGACCAGGTCCGTGCCGTCCTGGCTGCGGGCATGAAGCCCATCCTCTGCGTGGGGGAGAGCTACGAGGAGCGCCGCCAGGGCATCCAGCTGGACTTCGCCGTTGGCCAGGTCAATGACGTCACCCGCGACCTGGCCAAGGAGGACATGGAAAACCTGATCGTGGCCTACGAACCGGTCTGGGCCATCGGCACGGGCATGGTGGCCACCCCGGACACCGCCCAGCAGGCCGCCCGGGCCATCCGCGACCACATCTCAAGCAAGTTCGGGGAACCGGCCGGCCAGGCCGTGCGCATCCTCTACGGCGGCTCGGTCACCTCCAAGAACGCCTCCCAGATGATCACCCAGCCGGACGTGGACGGCTTTCTGGTGGGCGGCGCCTCCCTGGATGTGGAGGAGTTCTCGCGAATCGTGCGACTGGCCGCCAAGGGCTGATGCGTTTTTCCCCGGGTGTCTGTATACTTGTTCCCAGTTCCTTACATGGAGGTATGTGCCGTGACCATTGTCAAGATTGTGCTCGAAGTCGTTGTGATCCTCGCCAGCATACTGCTGACCATGCTGATTCTGTTGCACAAGGGCAAGGGCGGCGGCCTGTCCGATATGTTCGGCGGTGGAATCGGCTCCAACGCGGGCACCTCGGGCGCAGCCGAGAAGAACCTGAACCGGCTGACCATTATCGTGGCCCTGATCTGGGTGGCCATCATCATCGCTCTGGATCTCATTTCCAAGTACAAGCTGGCCTGATTCCCGCAGACAATACCTGAAATACCTGACCCCGGCATCGACCGGGGTTTTTCCATATTTGAATGACTTTAGTGCAGTGCTCTTAGTCCTTGACTATTACCAGAATATGTCATTCACAATGCATCGATAATCCAACAATTCAGCCGTCTGACGGATAGAGTGGAGAACGGTGTGCCCGACGAGCGGCGCATCACACAATGCCGTGCAAGCCAAGCAAGCGAAAGGAAGTGCTCATGGCTGAGCAAGCTGCACCGAGCCTGGAGGGCTGGTTCTGCCTCCACCTCTTCTGGAAGATCGATTGGGCCAAGTGGCGCCGAGTGCCCCAGGGCGAACGCCGGGAAAGCCTGGATGAGTTCAAGGCCCTGGCCGCACAGCTGGACGAGGTCCAGTCCCAGGGCAAGGGTAGCCACTACTGGTGCCAGGTCAACGGGCAGAAGGCCGACCTGGGCCTGATGGTCCTCAGGGAGAGCCTGGACCAGCTGCAGGAGGTCGAGACCTCCCTGGAGAAGCTGCGCATCTCCGATTACCTGGAGCCGACCATCTCCTATGTGTCGGTCACCGAGGTGGGCCTCTACTCGGGCGAACCGACCACGGACCGCGGCTGGTCCTACGTCAACGCCAGCCTGCATCCCAAGACGCCCGACAAGCCCTACATCTGCTTCTATCCCATGTCGAAGACCCGCGTCCCAGGCGCCAACTGGTACACGCTGCCCTACGACCAGCGCAAGGCCTACATGCACGACCACGGCAAGATCGGCCGCTCATACGCCGGCAAGGTCTCCATCATCCTGACGGGCTCCATCGGCCTGGACGACTACGAGTGGGGCGTCACGCTCTTCGCCGACGACCCTGTCCAATTCAAGAAGATCGTCACCGAGATGCGCTACATCGAAGCCAGCTCCATCTACGGCGAATTCCCCTACTTCCTGGTAGGCACCCATACCGATCCCGAGCGCATTGACAGGCTGCTCACGGATCAGATGGGACAGTAACACCATGTCTGCAAGAGAGAGAAGATCGATCCTTTCCACGCCCATATGGTTCTTCATGGTCATCGTCTTCATCACCCAGCTGGATGGGGGAGCGGTGCCGACCATGCTGCCGTCCATCACACGGACCTTCGGCCTGACCACCATGGGCTCCTCTTGGGTGGTCGGACTCTACACCCTGGGACTGGTGGTGGGCACCCCCATCACCTCCAACCTCTCCGACGCCCACGGGACCAGGAAGGTCTTCCTCTGGGAGCTGGCCTTCTGGTTCCTTGGATGTCTGATGACGGCGGTCTCGCCCAACTATGCGGTCATGCTGCTGGGCCGGTTCATCCAGTCCCTGGGAGACAGCGGCATCATGGTCCTGTCCATGAACGTCCTGCTGCAGCGCGCCCGCAGGAACAACCAGGGCCGGAAGGTCTCCACGGTGGGCATCATCGCCGGGCTTTCCGCCATGGTCAGCCCGGTCCTTTCGGGCATGCTCCTGGGCATCACCCACGGATGGCGGGCCTACTACTTCATGATGCTGCCCTTCCTGGCCATTTTGTTTGTTCTGGCCTGGTTCATGATGGGCGACTCCCAGACCGACCGCGCCTGGAAGACCGACTACCTGGGCCTGGGCTCCTTCAGCATCGCTCTGGCCCTGCTGATGGTGGCGATCACCTTCCTCCAGTACGGCACCGCCTATCTGGCCCTGATCATCGGGTGCCTCCTGGTCACCGTGATGGCCGGCGCGGTCTTCCTGGTGCATGAGCGGGGGCTGGGCGACTCCAAGGAGACCATGCCCTTCCTGCCCATCCGCCTGCTGAAGCTGCCCTCCTACGGGCTCACCCTGCTGCTGGGAACGCTGGGAGGCATGTTCTTCTCCCTCTTCGTCTACATTCCGACCTATGTCCACTCCGTCTTCGGGCTCCCGGTCCGCTCGGCCGGCATGGTCATGGTCGGCGTCGGGCTCGGCTCCGTGGTCGGGTCTTGGCTGGGCGGTCTCCTGGTCGACAAGTTCGGCTACCGGACTACCCTCGTCTTCTCCTCATCACTGATAGGCCTGATGGCCCTGGTGATCACCCTGACCCTGCACAACCTGCAGCTCTTCATGGTCCTGTCCTTCCTGATGGGGGTCGGCATGGGCTCCATGATGTCCTCGCCGCTCCAGGTCATCGCCGGAAGGCTGGCCGGGCCCGAGAACCGCATGCAGGCCATCGGCGGGCTGTCGGCCTGCAAGAAGATCGGCACCACCATCGCCCCACTGCTCTTCGCCTCGGCCATTGAATTGGGCAAGGCGGGCGGACAGGCCGGGCTGGCCTCCTACAGGAACATGTTCCTGGTGGTCATCGTCATAGCCCTGGTCAATATCGGCCTGACATACTGCATTCCATTTTCACAGAAAGAAGTTGCTGATGACTGAACCTACAGCAGTCCTCCTCATGGCTTACGGCACCCCCTACCAGGAGTCCGACATCAGGGGGTACTACACCAACATCCGCCATGGGCAGGAGCCGCCCAAGCCGCTCATGGACCAGCTGGTCGGCCGCTACAAGGCCATCGGCCTGCCCTCGCCCCTGGCCAGGATCACCACGGCCCAGCGCGACGGCCTCCAGGCTGCGCTGGACAAGGCCCACCCCGGCGCCTACAAGGTCTACGAGGGGCTGAAGTACATCACCCCCTTCATCCAGGATGCGGTCGACCAGATCGCCGCCGATGGCATCACCAGGGTGATCGGCCTGCCCCTGGCCCCGCAGTACTCCTCCTATTCGAGCGAGGACTACCACAACCGCGCCCGCAAGGCCATCGAGGCCCATCCGGGCATGGAATACCTGCCGGTGCGGTCCTGGTGGAACCACCAGGAGCTGATCCACTTCTGGAGCGACCAGCTGGTGGCCAAGAAGGATCTGACCGACCGGCCGGACACCAAGGTGATCTTCAGCGCCCATTCCCTGCCCCTGCGCATCATCCAGGGAGGGGATCCCTACAAGGATGAGGTCATCGGTCTGTCCAATGCCGTGGCCCAGGCCGCCGGCCTCAATGAGGACCAGTACGTGCTGGCCTGGCAGTCGGCAGGCCGCACCCAGGAGCCCTGGATCGGACCTGATTTCGTCAAGGTGGCCAAGGATCTGATCACCGAGAGCGGCATGAAGACCATCGTCTCCGCCTCCATCGGCTTCATCGCCGACAACCTGGAGATCTGCTACGACGTGGACATGGAGCTGGCCAAGGCCATCGAGTACGCCGGCGGCACCCTGACCAGGCTGAACATGCCCAACGACAGCCCAGCCCTGATCGCCACCCTGCAGCAGGTGGTCGAGGAGACCAAGGCCGAGTAACTGATACGAATTGTGCCCCCGTCCGGTTTGAGCCGGACGGGGGCACAATCTTTATTGGCAGCGAGTGTCAATCAGGCGCTCAGCCGTTGACGCGGTCGATGCCCTTCTGCACGTCGGAGAGGACCGAATCCCAGGAGTCGATGAAGGCGGCGACGCCATCGGCCTCCAGCTTGTCGGTCACATCCTTGATGTTGATGCCCAGGTCTGCCAGCTTCTGCATCACCTGGTGGCTCTCCTCGTAGGTGCCCTTGACAGAGGGAGCGCCGTTGCCGTGATCGGCCAGAGCGTTCAGGGTCTTCTCAGGCATGGTGTTGACCACGTCAGGGGCCACCAGCTCGTCCACGTACTTGCAGTCGGAGTAGGCGGCGTTCTTGGTGCCGGTGGAGGCCCAGAGCGGACGCTGACGCTTGGCGCCCTTGGCTTCCAGGTCGGCCCAGCGGGGATCGCTGTCGAAGGCCTTCTCGAAGAGCTCGTAGGCCAGGCGGGCGTTGGCCACAGCGGCCTTGCCCTCCAGGGACTTGGCCTCGTCAGAGCCGTTGGCCTCCAGCAGCTTGTCAACCGCGGTGTCCACGCGGGAGACGAAGAAGGAGGCGACCGAGCCCATGTGCTTCAGGTCATGGCCGTTCTTGTCGGCCTGGACCATGCCCTCGATGAAGGCGTCGATGACCTGCTTGTAGCGCTCCAGGGAGAAGATCAGGGTCACGTTGACCGAGATGCCCTTGGCCAGGGTGGCGGTGATGGCAGGCAGGCCCTCCAGGGTGGCGGGGATCTTGATCATGGCGTTGGGTCGATCGACCTTGTTCCAAAGCTCTTCGGCCTGCTTCTCGGTCTCTTCGGTGTTGTGGGCCAGACGAGGATCGACCTCGATGGAGACGCGTCCATCCACGTAGTCGGTCTTCTCTGCAACCTCGCGGAAGATGTCGGTGGCGTTGCGCACGTCGGTGGTGGTCAGCTCGCGGACGGCCTGCTCAACGGGGATGCGGCCCAGCTGCTTGAGCTGTTCGTCATAGGGACCCACCTGGCTCAGGGCCTTCTGGAAAATCGAGGGGTTGGTGGTCACGCCCACCACATTGCGCTCGGCGATCAGTTGCTGCAGATTGCCCGACTCGATGCGGGTGCGGCTCAGATCGTCCAACCAGATCGAGACACCTGAATCGCTGGTGCGCTGGGTGTTTGCATTTTCTGCCATCTTGTCACTCCTTATTTGGGTTCCCGATGGAATCACATTCACTATGCACTACCGGGAAGTCTGTTGCTGTATTCCCGCAGGCCCGCGTTTCGGGCGTGCCTGCAGGGGAGGGGGCCGGCGTCGCGGACGGCCCCCGATTGATCACGATGCCGGGTTCAGCGGGCCCGACGGACTTCCTCCAAGGAGGCCTGTGCTGCTTCGACCACATGATCGGCGGTGATGCCCAGGTCGCGCATGTTCTCGTCGCCGCTGCCCTGCAGGCCGAACTGCTCGATGGAGACGGGCTTGCCATAGCTGCCCAGGTACTTGTACCAGGGCGTGGCCAGTCCGGCCTCAACGGAGACGCGGGCCTTGACGGAGGCGGGCAGAACGGCTTCCTTGTACTCGTCGTCCTGCTCCTCGAACCACTCCAGCGAGGGCACGGAGATGACGCGGGCCTTGACGCCCTGCTCGGCCAGGGTCTTGGAGGCGGCCACAGCGTGCTGCACCTCGGAGCCGGTGGCCATGATGAGCACGTCAGGCTGGCCCTCGGTGTCGACCAGCACGTAGGCGCCCTTGCGCACGCCTTCGCGGGCCTTGGCCTTGGTCTCCTCCAGGGTGGGCACGCCCTGCCTGGTCAGGATCATGGCCGTGGGGTGGGTGTTGTCCTTCTCGAAGAAGGCGCGGTAGGCCTCAGCGGTCTCGTACTGATCGGCGGGGCGCACAACCTCCATCTGGGGGATGGCGCGCATGGCGGTCAGGTGCTCGATGGGCTGGTGGGTGGGGCCATCCTCGCCCAGGGCCACGGAGTCGTGGGTCCACACATACAGGTTGGGGATGTCCATCAGGGCGGCCAGGCGCACCGAGGGGCGCTCATAGTCGCTGAACTGGAAGAAGGTCCCGTTGTAGGGCCTGGTGTCCGAACCCAGCAGGATGCCGTTGGTGATGGCGCCCATGCCGAACTCGCGCACGCCGAAGTGCAGCTGGCGGCCGTACTTGCTGGCCTTGGGCCACTGGACGGTCTTGTCGGCCTCGGGGGCGAAGGAGACGGCACCGTTGATGTTGGTGTTGTTGGAGCCGCCCAGATCGGCGGATCCGCCCCAGAGCTCGGGCATGATGGGGGCCAGGGCGTTGATGACCGCGCCGGAGGCCTTGCGGGTGGCCACCTTGGAGCCGGGCTCGAAGCCAGCCTCCAGGTCGTCCAGGGCCTTGTCGAAGCCCTCGGGCAGCTTGCCGGCATGGATGCGGTCGTAGAGGTCGGCCTTGTCGGGGTTGGCCTTGCGCCAGGCCTGGTAATTCTCGTCCCAGTCCTTGTGGGCGGCCAGGCCGCGCTGGGCGACCTCGCGGGCGTGGGCCAGGGCCTCCTCGTCGATCTGGAAGCTCTGCTCAGGGTCGTAGCCCAGGGCTTTCTTCAGGCCGGCGACAGCCTCGGCGCCCAGGGCTGAGCCGTGGGCTGAAGGATCGTTGGTCTTGCCGGGGGTGGGCCAGGCCATCAGGGTGTCCACCTTGATGAACTTGGGCCGGTCGGTGACCTGCTCGGCCTTCTCCAGGACGGCAGCCAGGCCCTCGACGTCCTCCTTGTAGGAGCCGTCGGGCTGGATGAAGCTGAACTCGTCGGTGTACCAGCCGTAGGCCTGGTAGCGCTTAAGGATGTCCTCGCCCAGGGCGATGCGGGTGTCGCCCTCGATCTGGATGTGGTTGGCGTCGAAGATGACGGTCAGGTTGCCCAGGCGCTGGTCGCCGGCCAGGGAGCTGGCCTCGGAGGAGACGCCCTCCTCGACGTCGCCCTCGCCGCAGATGACCCAGACCTTATGGTCGAAGGGGGACTGCCCTTCGGGAGCATCCGGATCCAGCAGACCGCGCTCGTAACGCTGACCATAGGCGAAGCCCACGGCCGAGGCCAGACCCTGGCCCAGCGGGCCGGTGGTCATCTCGATGCCGGGCGTCAGGCCGTACTCGGGGTGGCCGGGGGTCCTGGTGCCGGCGGTGCGGAAGCGCTTCAGATCGTCCAGGGTCAGTCCATACCCGGAGAAGTAAAGCTGCACGTACTGGGTCAGCGAGGCGTGGCCGCCGGAAAGAATGAACCGATCACGCCCGACCCAGTCGGGGTCGTTGGGGTCGTGACGGATGAAGTGCTGGTAGAGCGCGTAGGCGATGGGCGCCAGCGAAATAGGGGAGCCGGGGTGGCCGCTTCCGGCCTTCTCGACCGCGTCGGCCGAGAGGACCTTGGCCATCTTGACAGCCCGCTCATCGAGTTCGGACCATGTGAAATCTGCCATATGGTGCTGCTTTCCTTCCAATCTAGAGGTCTCCATGTTCGACTTGTGTCGAAAATGTTCGATTACCTTCACATTGCGCTTCCATCGTATCGGTTTGAGACGACACAATTCGGCTCTTCGCGCGACATTTTGGCACTCTCATGGCCCGAGTGCTAATAATGAAACCATGACGGAAGGAGCGACATTGCCTAATACCAGACGCATGCTGGTGCTGCGCGCGGTCGTCGAGGACTATATCCGTTCTCGCGAGCCGGTAGGGTCGGGTTCGCTCACCAGGAATCATCAGCTTGGAGTCAGCTCCGCCACCGTGCGCAACGACATGGCGGCCCTGGAGAGCGAGGGCTACCTGGTCCAGCCCCACACCTCGGCCGGCCGCATCCCCACCCAGAAGGGCTACCGTTACTTCGTCGACAGGCTGGCCACCATCGTGCCCTTGTCCGCCGCACAACGCCGGGGGATCAACGCCTTCCTGTCCGGGTCGGTCAACCTGGAGGACACCCTGCAGCACGCCGCCCGGCTTCTGGCGCAGATCACCGGGCAGATCGCCGTGGTGGCCTCGCCCTCCCTGGCCAGCTCGAACCTGCGCCGGGCCGAGCTCATAGGACTGAGCCGGGGGACCGTGCTTATGGTGGTCATCACCGACACCGGCCGGGTGGTCCAGCGCACCCTGCACGGGCCCCTGCAGGAGGATCCGAACGCCCTGGCGGACCTGTCCGACCAGATCAACAGGCAGTGCCAGGACCTGCCCCTGGACCACGCCGCCGACCGCTGCCGCATGCTGGCCGACTCCCTGACCGAGGGCCGAGACAAGTCCATGCTGCGCCTGGTGGCCACCGTCTTCGACGAGATGGCCACCCGGGAGCAGACCAGCGGCCTCTACATGGCCGGCACCTCCCAGCTGACCCACAGCCAGGCCGTCTCCCTGGGGGACCTGGGCTCGCTGCTGGACGCCCTGGAGGAGCAGGTGGTGCTCATGCGGCTCATGCGGGCCCAGAGCGAGCTTTCGCGCGAGAGCAACGGCGTCAGCGTGGCCATCGGCACCGAGACCCGGACCCCGGAGCTGGCCCACGCCTCGGTGGTGACCAGCGGATACGGGCATGCCCGGTCCAGGCAGACCGACGGCTCCGAAGCCGACGAGCCCGTGGCCTTCGTGGGCTCCATCGGCCCGACCCACATGGACTATCCGGCGACCATGAGCGCAGTTCGTGCCGTGGCCTCCTATCTGACCGGTTTCCTGGCCGGCGGCGGGGAGCCGTGACCGTCAGGGCAAGGGCATAAGTCATAGGTATCGTGGGCCCATGCAACTATGGGTCGAGAGGGCATCAAACGAAAAGGATGATCGGTGGCAGATTACTACGAGGTTTTGGGAGTCGAGCGCGGCGCGAGCGATCAGGACATCAAGCGTGCCTATCGCAAGATGAGCCGCAAGTACCACCCGGACATCGCCGGGCCTGAATACGAGGACAAGTTCAAGGAGGTCAACAGCGCCTACGAGGTGCTCTCCGACCCCGAGAAGCGGCGCATGTACGACGCGGGCGTGGACCCCAACGACCCGCAGGCCTCCCAGGGAGGCAGCCCCTTCGACATGGGCGACGTCTTCAACCAGTTCTTCGGCGGCGGCTTCGGGGGCGCCGCCCAGGGGCCCATTCCGCGCACCCAGCCCGGCCGGGACGCCCTGGCCCAGATCTCCGTGGACATGAAGACCGCCATCTTCGGCGGGGTGGTGCGCACCCCCATCAGCACCTACGGCCTCTGCCAGGAGTGCGGCGGCTCGGGGGCCCAGAAGGGGACCTCGCCGGTGACCTGCCCGGTCTGCAACGGCAAGGGCTATGCCCAGAAGGTGGTGCGGACCCTGCTGGGGCAGATGATGAGCCAGGCACCCTGCGAGCGGTGCGAGGGCCACGGCACCATCATCGAGCACCCCTGCCCGGTCTGCAACGGCCACGGCCGTGTGCGCACCCGGCGCGAGGTGGGCGTCAACGTGCCCGCAGGCGTGGCTGACGGCTCCCGGCTGCGGCTGGCCTCCCAGGGCGAGGTGGGCGAGGGCGGCGGTGCCGCCGGCGACCTGTATGTGGACATCACCATCAAGCCCGACAAGCACTACACCCGCAGCGGCCAGGACCTGCACTGCTGGATCGCCGTGCCCATGACCTGGGCCGTGCTGGGCCACCAGGTTGACCTGGAGACCTTCGACGGCCAGCGTCAGGTGGACATCCCCGCCGGCTGCCAGCCCGACCAGGAGATCACCATCAAGGGCCTGGGAGTAACCAGGCTCGGCAACCGGGAGGAGCGCGGCGACATCATCGTCCACGTGCTGGTCCAGATCCCCACCAAGCTGGACGACGATCAGCGCCGCCTGATTGAGGACTTCGCCAACAGCCACGACTCCGAAGCCAGGCAGGTCCCGCAGAGCGCCAAGCCTGCCGGAGCCGGGGGCCGCAAGGGGATCTTCGGCAAGCTCAAGGACATCTTCAGCTGAGTCGGCTGAGTCAGCCCAGCAGCGACCGGCACATGGACCGGTACTCGCTCACATAGCCGCCGCCGAAGAAGGCGCAGTGCCCGGCGATGGCGTAGAGCTGCCAGAGCGTGGTCCGGTTCCGGTAGCCGGCCGCCAGCGGGTGCACGCTCTGGTAGCCGTCCAGAATCTGCCCCAGGTAGGGGATGCCGAACAGCTGCAGCATGGCCAGGTCCTCCTCGCGGTGGCCGCCATGGGCCGCAGGGTCGATCAGGACGGCCTGGGTGTTCCCGTCGTTCCTGGTCCACATGACGTTCCCGCTCCACAGGTCCCCGTGGACCCGGGCGGGCTTGTCATTCGCGGCCGCGCCCAGCAGCTCCGGCAGGGCCTGGATCACCTCTTCGGTCATCTTCATGTCATCGCGGTTCAGGGCCCGCCGATCCATGGCCATGCCCACCATCGGCTCCAGCCGCCCCTTGGCCCAGTAGGTGGCCGGGTCGTCCCAGGCGCCCACGTCCATGGGCAGCGGATCCTGCAGGGGTCCGAAGTAGCAGGTGCCCGTGTAGCCCTCGGGCGCGGAGCCGAAGTGGTCGGCCCCGGCATCATGCATGTGGGCCAGCTGGGCGCCAAAACGGTAGGCCGCACCAGGCGTGGGGGAGGCGGAGGTCACCTCCTCGATGTCCAGGTAGTCCGGGCCCCAGCCGTAGACGTCCACCACCCGGGGACCGCCCTGCGCCTGAGCCTGGCCCAGCCATTTAAGACCGCGCCCCTCGCACTCGAAGAATCCCGCCGGGGCCCCGCCCCTGGATTTTCTGTAGGTCTTGGCCATGATGATCCACACCCCTAATCGTCGAGTCGTCGATTCCGACAAGACCCATTGTGGGCATTCTGCGAGACATGCCCGGGCCTTGGCTCTGCCTGCCCTTTGCGGTGGCTATGCTTGCCATTGTTGTCCGACATAGCAAGAGGGGTCCATGAATTTCTTCGAAGCCATTCTGTTCGGCCTGGTGCAGGCCCTGACGGAGTATTTCCCCGTCTCATCCAGCGCCCATATCCGCATCGTGGGCGGCCTGCTGGGCCAGGACCCGGGCGCGGCCTTCACGGCCATCATCCAATTCGGCACCGAGCTGGCGGTCCTGCTCTACTTCCGGCATGACATCGCCCGCATACTGACCCACTGGTTCCGCTGCCTGGCCGGCAAGGACGGCTCCTCTTGGCGTGAGCGGATGGGCTCCAAGGACCATGACGCGGCCCTGGGCTGGTACATCATTCTGGGCACCCTGCCCATCGTGGTGGCGGGCCTGCTCTTCCAGAAGATCATCGAGACCAAGCTGCGCAACCTCTGGATCACCGTGGTGGTGCTGATCGTCTTCGGCCTGCTGCTGGACTACTTCGACCGCCACGGCCGCCAGAACAAGGAGATCCGCCAGATGAGCGCCCGCGACGCCCTGCTATTCGGCATCGGGCAGATGCTGGCCCTGATCCCCGGCGTATCCCGTTCGGGCGGCACCATGACCTTCGGCCGTGCCCTGGGCTACACCCGCGAGTCCGCCACCCGGGTCAGCTTCCTCATGGCCATCCCTGCCGTCTTCGGCGCCGGCATACTCGAGACGGTCAAGTCCTTGAAGAACATCAACGCGGACGCTGCCTTCCCTGGCTGGGGGGCCACCATCTGCGCCACCGTGGTCAGCTTCCTGCTGGGATACATCGTCATCATCGCCTTTTTGAAGATCGTCTCGCGCTTCTCCTACCGGGGATTCGTCATCTACCGGATCGGCCTGGCCATCTTCGTGGCCATCATGCTCATGGTCGGCGCCCTGCCCGCAGTGGGCGGCGTGGCGGCCAGCTGAGCCTGGGTGAATTGCCGGGGGATTCGACGCTCGGATGGCTGCATGATAGGATTTGCTCATGCGCTGCCCATGGTTGCGGGGGACTGGGTCAGCCAAGCGTTTGAATCCTTTGGGGAGGTTTGTTGTGGTTTCGTCGTCGACGTCTGCCGATTCTCGTACGCATAGGTTTGGCCTGCGGTCGCTCATGTCAGCAATGGTGCTGATACCCCTCCTGCTGACCGGCATGGCCACCGGCACCGTCTTCGCCTCCGGCTCAGATGTCAACGGGGGGGGGGGGTCGTTATACCGCTCAGGTAGATAACGGTTCCCTGAGCGATCTACAACCGACCAGCCTGCCTTCCCCGTCGCCGCTGACGACGTCATCTGTTTCTTCTTCCCCTGTTCAAACCCCGACAGGTTCTTCCCAATCCCTTGGAATCTCGTCATCCAGCTTTTATTCACCTGCTGGGACCCAGTCTGCTGCTGCTTCCCATACTGTGGTGTTCGACCCTGCCAATGGAAGCAAAGGGGAACGTGTAACTGTGCCGGATGGCTCCTTGGCGTCGCCGCCTGCCGATAATCCGAAGCGCGACGGCTACCGTTTCGACGGCTGGTCCGAGCATGACGCGATGATGGATTTCCTCACCCCGATCACCAGGGACATCACCTTGAAGGCCAAGTGGACCCCGGTGACTGATTGGGCGCTCAGCCCCGACCATGGTCCGGCTTCCGGCGGCACCAGCATCACCATCACACCCCCGAGTGCGGACTCACCATCGTTCAGCGCATTGGAAGCCCATGACGACAAGCTGACCGGCGTGACCGGCGATGGCCGCCTGTTCACGTGGACATCAAAGGCTGAAATGCCTGTTCAGGTGCCATCGCCTCAGGGCGAACCCGGTGACGTGCGATTCATGACTGGAATAGTTGGCCATGACGGCTTTGCTGCCTTGAGCAGGGACCACCGCATCTACACCTGGAGCAAAGGCGGGGATACGCCTGCCCTGCTTGACGCAGATTCCACGACGTACACCAGCATTGCCATGGCTGCCGACCAGATCATAGCAGTGAATCAGGATGGCCGTATACGCACATGGACCAGCAAGGGGGAGCTGACAGGAAAGGCCATAAGTCTGCCCAAGCAGGCCACAGCAATCACGGTGGCTGGCAATGCTGATCGCCTGCTTGCCATGGACAGCAAGGGCAAAATCTGGGCTTGGAAGCCGGATGCCGTTGATACCGCTCAGATCCAACCCGTCAAGATTGCTCACCGAATTGTTCAGATATCAGCCACGGATCATGGCTTTGTGCTTCTGGACTTTACCGGCCAGACCAGTTATCTGGACAACGGACAAACCCAGCCAGAATTGCTGATTGTGCCCGACCATTCTGCCGTTGCAGCAATAAGCAGTGACGCTACACAAGCAGCGTTGGTTGATTCCAATGGTCTTGTCTGGGCCTGGAAGCCCGGCGAAACCCCCAAGCGTGCGGACGACGGGAGCCAGCAGTACGTGCAGGCTGCAAGCATCGCCGGCGGGATCGCCGCCATCAGCAGGCAGGGCGGCATGCTCGCGTGGAGCCTGGACGGGCAGGGCCAGCCCGGCAAACCCGTCAGGCTCGACACCGCCACAGCGCCCATCCTGGCATCAGCCAGCCTGGACGGCCAGCCGCTCAACCTCACTGCGAAGAACAATGCCTGGCGGGCGGACATGCCCGACCATAAGCCGGGGCCGGCCGTCATCCTCATCACGGGCAGGCAGGACGGGCAGCCTTTCGTCAGGAGCCTTGCGTACACGGTCGACCAGCCGCTGGCACGGGCTGCGGAGCCAGGATCCGCGTTCACGGTCCGCTTCGACACAGGCGGCGGAAGCCCCGCACCAGCAGACCAGACTGTCCCCGCCCCGTACGGGAGGGTCAAGCGCCCCTCCCCCGACCCTGCGCGGGAGGGCTTCCTGTTCGACGGCTGGTTCACCGGCGAGGTCGCCTACGATTTCAGCAGGCCCGTCGGCAAGGACCTGACCCTGGCCGCCCACTGGACGCCGGCAAGCCGGAACAGCGGGTGGAGCATCAGCCCTGATAAGGGCAGCCAGCTGGGCAGGGAACCCGCCACCATCACCCCGCCCGACAACGCCAGCCGGGGCATCAGGTTCAGCCAGGTCAGCGGATCAACAAACGGTTATTTTTCCTTGGCGGTGGGCAGCGACGGGAACGCCTACGCCTGGGGACCCAACAGCCAGGGCCAGCTCGGCGACGGGACAAGCAGCAGCCGGAATACGCCGGTCAGGGTGAGGACGCCCGACCGCAGCACGTACCCGGACCTGCCGGAGGACTTCACCTACCTGCAGGTCAGCGCCGGACAATATCATTCCCTGGCCCTGGGCAGCGACGGCAACGTTTACGCCTGGGGGCGCAACGGCTCTGGCCAGCTCGGCGACGGGACAAGCAGCAGCCGGACTACGCCGGTCAGGGTGAAGACGCCCGACCGGAAGACCTACCCGGACCTGCCAGCGGACTTCACCTACCTGCAGGTCAGCGCCGGAGGCTCTCATTCCCTCGCCGTGGGCAGCGACGGCAACGTGTACGCCTGGGGATACAACGGCAATGGCCAGCTCGGCAACGGGACGACAAGCTACAGCGGCCAATCTACGCCGGTCAGGGTGAAGACGCCCGACCGGAAGACCTACCCGGACCTGCCAGCGGACTTCACCTACCTGCAGGTCAGCGCCGGATTCGATCATTCCCTGGCCGTGGGCAGCGACGGCAACGTTTACGCCTGGGGGAGCAACACCAATGGCCAGCTCGGCGACGGGACAAGCAGCAGCCGGACTACGCCGGTCAGGGTGAAGACGCCCGACCGGAAGACCTACCCGGACCTGCCAGCGGACTTCACCTACCTGCAGGTCAGCGCCGGAGGCGATCATTCCCTGGCCCTGGGCAGCGACGGCAACGTGTACGCCTGGGGGAGCAACACCAATGGCCAGCTCGGCGACGGGACAAGCAGCAGCCGGACTACGCCGGTCAGGGTGAAGACGCCCGACCGGAAGACCTACCCGGACCTGCCAGCGGACTTCACCTACCTGCAGGTCAGCGCCGGAGGCGATCATTCCCTGGCCCTGGGCAGCGACGGCAACGTGTACGCCTGGGGGAGCAACACCAATGGCCAGCTCGGCGACGGGACAAGCAGCAGCCGGACTACGCCGGTCAGGGTGAAGACGCCCGACCGGAAGACCTACCCGGACCTGCCAGCGGACTTCACCTACCTGCAGGTCAGCGCCGGATTGGATCATTCCCTGGCCCTGGGCAGCGACGGATACGCCTGGGCATGGGGATGCAATTTGTATGGCCAGTTCGGCAACAACAGCAGCGGCTCCACTTTTAATCTTGCTCCTGCGCGCGTGCGCGACCCCGCCAGCCCCACCGACACGAGCCGAGGGCTCAAAGCCGCACAGGTCAGCGCCGGATTCCATGATTCGCTGGCCGTGGGCAGCGACGGCAACGCCTGGGCCTGGGGATCCAACGTCAATGGCCAGCTCGGCAACGACAGCATCCCCACAGGATCCTCCTATCAAGCTCGGAGTCCTGTCCCTGTGCCGGTGTCGTTCAACCTGGCTCTGGTGATCACCGGCGTCAGGTTCGACCAGACCGCTATATCAGGCCTAACGCGCGGCGACGGCGGCAGCGTCACCGTGACCACGCCCGCGCACCAGCCGGGCACGGTCACGGTCAGCGTGGACTACACGCTGGGCGGTGCACCCCAAACGCCCGACACATCCTTGAAGTACACGTACCTGCCTGCAGGCGTGCTCCCACGTGCCGGAGGGCAGGGCATCCTGCTCGCCCTGGCCACCGGCGTGACCGGCATGGGCGGGGTCATGGCATCCCGCCGCCACCGGAAGGAACAGCACCAACTGGTTCACGCTTCGCACGAGTAAGAGCGGCCGGGCGGCGTATCAATCCCCCCGCCCCCGGCCCTATATAGGGGGAGCAGGGAGGAAACGTGTCACTGAAGGCTCAAACCCCAAGAGAGCCGACACATCCTCCCGCGCCCCCATCACACTTCTGCAGGCGGAAGCAAGGGGCAGGCATGCACGCTCCCGCCTCTGCCTGGGAGAGGAGGAAACACGGCCAGGCCGGCCAGGAGGCTTAACAGCCCCTAGCCAGCCCGGCCGCTGTTTATCCATTCAGACATGTGTCGTATCAACTTGTTTAATTTCTTTGACAAAGTGGCCTTTAGATCCAACCGATCCCAACACACGTGACCAGACTCACATTATTTATGCACTTTGTCCTAGGCGCGCTACAGGTACTTATCCTCAGCTTCTGAATCACTCGGTTCCCCATGATTATCAGGTTTCCGTTCTTGACTTGGCCTGCAGGATTCATGGGAAGCGGCTCCGCCACAACGCTGCGTCCGTTACGACTGGCCGGGTTTGCGAAAAGCAAGAATCAGCCGCCTTCGTGCGCTACCATGAAAATCCCTTCTGCACTTCGGCTCTCCTGCGGCCTCGATAGGCCGTATGCAACGGACAGAAGTGCGCAAAAGAAGGTCTAATATACGGGATTAGAGGAGGCCGATTGGCTGGTATGGAGGTGATGGACCATATCACGCCATCCAATACCTTTCGCTTCCCGCAGCACCAACCGGTGGCTACAAGCCGCCCTGTTAGGATGTTGAGGATCAGCCATGCATTTCACAGTAGACAACCTTGAACAGGTATTTCCCCTGGCAGAATTCATAGCCGATTCCTTCGGTCCCATGGCCGAGATTGTGGTGCATGACATCACCCGCCCGGAAAATTCCATCGTCTTCATCCGCAACGGGCAGCTCTCCGGACGCTCCCTGGGCGACGGGGTTACGGACCAGACGTTCCAGCTCGCCATACGGGCCGACCAGGACGGGGCCGACTTCGTCTCCGACTACCGAGGGCGCCGCCTGAACAAGCACGAGTTCCGCGTCTCCTCCTACCTGATCCGCAACCAGGAGCAGACCGTCATTGGGCTGCTCTGCATCAGTATCAACATCACCGAGCTGCAGCAGGCCGCCCACGTGCTGCAGACTCTGTCCTCGATCGACTCCGACGATGTGCAGATCTCCACCGAGACCTCGCGCCGCCACGTGAGCGAAGAGCCCGCGGAGAACATCCGCAGGATCACCAGGGACGAGGTCCGCCAGTTCAACATTCCCATGGACAAGCTGACCAAGCAGGACAGGCTGGACATCATCCGCAACATCAAGGACCGGGGCATCTTCCTCATCAAGGGCGCGGTAGGCATCGTGGCCCCCGAGCTCAAGATATCGATTCCCACCCTCTACCGGTACCTGCAGGCCCTCAAATAGGGCCTGAAAAGTAAGACCTCCGGCGGCAGGAGAGGGGGGTATATTTCTGTGCCGCCGGAGGAGCTTTACAGCACGGCCGCCGCCACTGGCGACAACCGGAACGTGGCCACGCAAACAGACCACGCAAGTATTGCATAGATAAAACAGGGAGACCACAGTTTCCTCAAGCTGTGGCGCATTGCAGATTCAGCCAGGCTAGTTACATGCCCTCATTGGCCTAGGCCTTTCTTCATGCTATCACCTCTTCAAGGATGCACAGGTACTCCCGTTTCAGGCAGGTCCCCCGACCTGTTGCTAAGAGCAAATTATCACAAGGTCCCGGACATGCTCAACACTCCGTTCGCTATATGCCGCAACAACCGGCATTGCAGGGCGGTTTGTGCATAATTCAGCGGAGTCGGCTGCCTAAAGCGAGCCCGAAAAGTAAATCTCAGCTGGTCTGCTAACAATAATTTATTACCTGAATTTCCGCTGGAGGAATCATTAGCCAGGGATCATCGGGGATTCGATCACTGACAATGCAGAAGGTTTATAAACTGCCGATTGTTGACTGAGAACTGTTACCGGATGGAAAATAGGGGAGAAGCGGAAAATCCAGGTGGGCGATGCAGGAATCGAACCTGCGACCCCTTCGGTGTGAACGAAGTGCGCTAGCCGCTGCGCCAATCGCCCGGATTGGGAAAGACCACCGAAGTGATCCTCGTGGGCGATACTGGATTCGAACCAGTGACCCCTTCCGTGTCAGGGAAGTGCGCTACCTCTGCGCCAACCGCCCGGGTCATTCTCGTTTCGAGAGAGAGGTGGGTACGAGAGTCGAACTCGTCTATACGGCTTTGCAGGCCGCTGCCTAACCGCTTGGCTAACCCACCGTATTGGTTAAACTGCTCGAAACCTCGAGCGGGCAACGGGACTCGGACCCGCGGTCTCGACCTTGGCAAGGTCGCGCTTTACCAACTAAGCTATGCCCGCACTTTCAACTTTCACCGTGGTGGTGACTGCCGAAGCACGTTGCACTACTGTAGCGTAGACCTCCGCACTTGGCAAAAAGCGCGTGTCGCCGCGTCATAGAGCCACCCTCCGCTGATGGCAAAGCCGCGAAATACAAGGCTTCCTACCGGTAGGGTGAGAGGTATGAGTGAAGAAGCCAGGCAGCACTGCACCATGGTGGCCGCCTTCGATGGCTGGAACGATGCGTGCTCAGCCTCGACCAACGTCATCCGCCACCTGTTGAACGTCTACGAGTCCCACGAGATCGGCAGCATTCCGGGCGACGGGTTCTACGACTACCAGATGTCACGGCCCATGCTCTGCCATGTGCAGGGCAGGCGGCGGATCATCTGGCCCTCCGCCAAGATCTACCGGGTGCGGATTGATGACACACACACCCTCCTGCTGGAGATGGGCCCGGAGCCCAACTACCACTGGAGCGACTTCTGCCGGCGCAGCATCCACTGGGCCGAAGACGACGAGGCGGAGGCCATCATCACCCTGGGCGCCATGTTCGCCGACTGCCCCCACACCAGGCCCCTGCCCATCGACGACCTGGCCGGCGACCAGCCCAAGACCGACACCGACGGCCATTCCGGCCCCATAGGCATCCCCACCGTTCTGGACGCCCTGGCCACCCAGGACGGCTACAGCACCGAGTCCATCTGGGTCTCTGTGCCCCAATACCTGGGCAGCGACGAGTGCGCCCAAGGCACCCTGCAGCTGCTGCAAAGGCTCTCGGCCATGCTCGGCGTCCACCTTGACGAGGGGGAGCTGCCCCGCAAGGCCGCCGAGTGGAAGGCCCAGGCCGGCATGCTGCTGCGCTGCAACGACGACCTGGCCAACTACGTCCGCCGTCTGGAGATGGACGTCGACCAGGCCCAGGTGGACGAGCCGGCCGCCGAAGAGCTGGTCCGTGAGGCCGAGGATTATCTGCGCTCCATGGGCAACAAAGGCCCCTCCTTGTCTGAGTGACGACCTAGGCTGTGGCTCGATAACCATGTCCAGCCTGCACCCTGTAACGCGGGCTCCGATAGCAAGGACGGCATTCATGACACAGTCGAGCATCTCCATCATCGTCAAGGGCGAACGGAAGGAGGTGGCGGCGGATCAGACTGGCGTCCAGCTTTTTGCTGACGACAAGGACATCATCGCCGTCGACCTCAACGGGCAGCCACGCGACCTCTACACGCCCCTGCACGAGGGCGACAAGGTCGAGCCCATCACCCTGGAGAGCGACCAGGGACTGGCCATCATGAGGCATTCGGCCACCCACGTCATGGCCCAGGCCGTCCAGGAGATCCGCCCGGACGCCAAGCTGGGCATCGGCCCGGTCATCAAGGACGGCTTCTACTACGACTTCGACGTGGACAAGCCCTTCACCCCCGACGACCTCAAGCAGATCGAACAGCGGATGAAGCGGATCATCAAGTCCTCCCAGAGCTTCCGCCGGCGCGTGGTCACCGAAGAGGAGGCCCGCAAGGAGGAGGCCGACCAGCCCTACAAGCTGGAGCTGATCGGGGCCAAGGAGGCCGAGATCAACAGCGAGGAGGCCACCGAGGTGGCCACCGGCGGCGAGCTGACCATGTACGACAACCTGGACCGCGAGGGCAACACGGTCTGGAAGGACCTCTGCCGGGGCCCCCACCTGCCCAACACCCGCTACATCCGCAGCTTCAAGCTCATGCGCACTGCCGCCGCCTACTGGCGCGGGGACGAGAAGAACCCCATGCTCCAGCGCATCTACGGCACCGCTTGGGCCAACAAGGACGACATGAAGGCCTACACCGCCCGTCTGGAGGAGGCCGCCCGCCGCGACCACCGCAAGCTGGGCGCCGAGATGGACCTCTTCTCCTTCCCGGACGAGATCGGGCCCGGCCTGCCTGTCTTCCACCCCAAGGGCGCAGCCGTCATCAACGCCATGGAGGACTACTCCCGGCAGATGCACCGGCGCAACGGCTACTCCTTCGTGCAGACCCCGCACATCACCAAGGGCCACCTCTACGAGATCTCGGGCCACCTGCAGTGGTACAAGGACGGCATGTACCCGCCCATGCACCTGGACGAGGAGAAGGACGCCAACGGCAAGGTCACCCGCCAGGGCTTCGACTACTACCTGAAGCCCATGAACTGCCCCATGCACAACCTGATCTTCAAGTCCCGCCAGCGCTCCTACAAGGAGCTGCCCCTGCGGCTGTTCGAGTTCGGCACCGTCTACCGCTACGAGAAGTCCGGCGAGGTCCACGGCCTGACCCGCGTGCGCGGCCTGACCCAGGACGACTCCCACATCTACTGCACCAGGGACCAGATGAAGGGGGAGCTGACCAACCTGCTCCAGTTCGTGCTCAAGGTGTTGAAGGACTTCGGCCTCAACGACTTCTACCTGGAGCTGTCTACCAAGGATCCCAACAAGTTCGTCGGCTCCGACGAGGTCTGGGAGGAGGCCACCAACACCCTGGCCGAGGTGGCCAAGGACTCCGGCCTGGAGCTGGTCGACGACCCCGAGGGCGCCGCCTTCTACGGGCCCAAGATCTCTGTGCAGGCCCGGGACGCCATTGGGCGCACCTGGCAGGTCTCCACCATTCAGCTGGACTTCAACCTGCCCGAGCGCTTCCAGCTGGAGTACATCGCGGCCGACGGCTCCCACCAGCGGCCGGTCATGATCCACCGGGCCCTCTTCGGCTCCATCGAACGCTTCTTCGCCATCCTGCTGGAGCACTACGCCGGCGCCTTCCCGGCCTGGCTGGCCCCCGTCCAGGTGCAGGCCGTGCCCGTGGCCGACGAGTTCGCCCCCCACCTGGAGCACCTGCTGGACCAGCTGCGCGACGACATGGTCCGCTGCGAGATCGACCGCTCCGACGACCGCTTCGGCAAGAAGATCCGCAACGCGGCCAAGTCCAAGGCCCCCTTCATCCTGATCGCCGGCGAGGAGGATGCCTCCAAGAACGCGGTCTCCTTCCGCTTCCGCGACGGCAGCCAGCTCAACGGGGTGCCCGTGGAGCAGGCCCGCGCCTGGATCAACGAGGCCATCAAGGTCCGCGCCCAGATCAACTCGGCAGACGACTTCCGAGCGAACACCTCCTGCAGTCAGGACTGACCAATGTTCGAGCATCTACGGCGCCCCTGGAAGCGCATCATCGCCCCCATCGCCCGCGGCCTGGTTCGTCTGGGCGTGAGCGCCAACGGTGTCACCATCAGCGGAGCCGTAGGCACCACCCTGGTAGCCATCGTGACCGGGTTCACCGGCTGGCTCCTGCCCGGGGCCATCGTCCTGGCCATCCTGGTGGCCTTCGACTCCCTGGATGGTTCCGTGGCCGCGCTGACCGGCGGTGGCACCCAGTTCGGGGGCTTCCTGGACTCCACCCTTGACCGGATAGCCGACTGGGCCGTCCTGGCCGGGGTCATCATCTACCTGCGCCGCCACGAGCTGGACTGGGTGGCCGGTGGCAGCCACCAGGGTCCCGACATCTGGGCCCAGGTGGGCATGGCCGCAGCCCTCTTCGCCATCATGACCTCCTTCGTCACCTCCTACGCCCGGGCCCGGGCCGAGGCCGAGGGCTTCGAGGCCAAGAACGGCATCGCCACCAGGTCCGACCGGCTGGTCATCATCCTGGTGGGCATGGCCCTGACGGGAGCCGGGCTGCCCCTGGCCGTGCTCAGCTGCTTCCTGGTCCTGCTGGCCCTGCTGGGCATCGTCACCGTCTGGCAGCGGATCAGCCACGTCGCCAAGGACATGAGCCGCAACCCGCAGCCCGCCAACCCCAGCCACGAGTGAGCCTATGCCGGACCGACTGCTCATTTTTCTGGCGCAGCATGCGCGCCTGGTGCCCGAGGGGCTGCTGCGCGGCCTCTTCCTGGCGGCGGCCGACCTCTGCTGGCTGTTCCGGATAGGCGGCGTCAGACAGCTGGAGCGCAACCTGGCCCATGTCATGCCAGAGGCCGACCGTCGCAGCCTGCGGCGCACCTCGCGCCAGGGCATGCGCTCCTACTTCGTCTACTTCGTCGAGGCCCTGACCGTGGGAGCCCGCACCAAGGAGCAGCTGCTGGCACGCATACATGGCGGCGGCAGCGCCTACCCGGATCCGGCCAAGAGCGACATCGGCCTGCGATCCCTGCCCATCGGCATGGGCCACCAGGGCAACTGGGACTACGCGGGCTTCTGGGCCTGCTCCACGGTCGGCCAGGTAACCACGGTGGCTGAGCGGCTGCGGGACCCTGGGATGCTGAACACCTTTGCGGACATCCGTCGCCGCCTGGGCATGAACATCCTGCTGACCGGCGAGCCGGACATCACCGGCCGTCTGACGACCCTGTTGCGGAAGCCTGGCCAGGTGGTGCCCCTGCTGGCCGACCGCGATCTGAGCCGCCGTGGCGTCTTCGTCAAGGCCTTCGACTCCTGGATTCGCGTGGCCGCCGGACCTGCCGTCATCGCCTTGGACGCCCGTCTGCCCCTGTATACCGTGAACATGCACAGGGAAAAGCTGACGGAGGAGCGCCGTCGGCAGGCCAAGACCCCCTACGGCTATGTCTGCCAGGTGGACGGGCCCATCGCCATCGAGCCCTACCTGGAGATGCCCCGGCAGCAGGCCATCAAGGACCTGACCCAGGCCTGGGTGGACCAGTGGGCCCAGGGCATTCGCGAGCATCCCGAGGACTGGCACATGCTCCAGCCGATTTTCCTTGAGGATCTGGATCTTTCCCGGATGCACGACCTGCCGGACTTCATCCTGGCCCAGGCATCCGAGAACAAGGGAGGTGACGGGCATGAAGGCATCCGAGCAAAGGCCTGAGCAGGAATCAGAGCGCGCCGCCATCAAGGCGCCTCTGCGGGTGGGGATCATCTCGCCCTACTCCTTCGAAACCCCGGGCGGCGTCCAACTGCACATCCGCGACTTCGCCAGGCATCTTATGGGCCGCGGCCACCAGGTGCAGGTTCTGGCCCCGGGCCGACGCACCCAGGACATGCCCCTCTGGGTGCATACCACCGGCTCCTCCTTCTCCATTCCCTACAACGGATCCGTGGCCAACCTGAGCTACTTCGGCGTGGCCGGCCACAAGACCCGGCAGTGGGTCAGGCAGGGGCATTTCGACATCCTGCACCTGCACGAGCCCGAGGTGCCCTCCCTGAGCCACAAGCCCCTGAGGCCCGGATTCATTCCCTGCCCCTATGTGGCCACCTTCCATGCGGCCTTCGATACGACCCCGCTGGCCCTGAGGCTGACCAGGCGCTACCTGCGCCGATACCTGGCCAACATCAGCCAGGCCATCTTCGTCAGCCCCTCGGCCATGCAGAACGCCCGGAACCTGCTGGAACCGGGCATACCCAGCCAGATCATCCCCAACGGCATCGAAACCAGAGCCCTGCGCAATGCCCGGCCGCGCCCAGAATGGCAGGGGAACGAGCGGGAGCCCACCATCGGATTCCTGGGACGGATGAAGGAGGAGCGCAAGGGGTTCAGGATTCTGGCCCAGGCCGCACCTGCCATCCTGCAGCGGGTGCCCGGAGCCCGCTTCCTGTGTGCAGGTGACGGCCAGGGGGAGGCCCGGAAAATACTTGAGGACGTCGATCCCGGACTGGCCCGGCACTTCACCTTCCTGGGTCGGATCAGCGACGAGGACAAGGCCTCCTTCTACCACAGCCTGGGCCTGTATGTGGCTCCGCAGACCGGGGGAGAGAGCTTTGGCATCGTGCTGGTCGAGGCCATGGCGGCAGGCTGCCCGGTGGTGGCCTCGGACCTGCCCGCCTTCGAGGATGTCTCCCAGAAAGGCCGCAGCGCGCGGCTGTTCGACACCGGGGATCCCCAGGACTGCGCCCGGGCGGTCCTAGGCCTGCTGGACGACCGACCTGCCCGCCTGGACCTGGCCTCTTGCGGAATGCGTCGGGCCAGCGACTACGACTGGGAGCGGGTCACCGACCAGGTTCTGGATGTCTATGCCCGGGCCCTGGCGGCCAGGCCCGATCATCGCCGTGGCCTGCTGGGCAGGCTGGTGGGCCGGAAGGCTGGTTCTCCTTGCGATGAAGCCCCAACGGAAGGGCCTGAAAACCCGTAAAATTGTCGTAGAGCGGAACTAGAATTCCATTCGTTTACGCATTCGTACCGTCAGGAGACATATGTCAGGGCATTCGAAGTGGGCGACCACCAAGCACAAGAAAGCAGCCATCGACGCCAAGCGTGGCAAGCTCTTCGCCAAGCTGATCAAGAACATCGAGATCGCCGCCCGCACCGGCGGCGGTGACCCCGACGGCAACCCCACCCTCTACGACGCCATCGTCAAGGCCAAGAAATCCTCCGTGCCCGCAGACAACATCACCAGGGCCGTCAAGCGCGGCTCGGGCGAGGAGGCCGGAGCGGCCAACTACGAGACCATCGTCTACGAGGGCTACGCTCCCGCAGGCGTGGGCATCATCATCGAATGCCTGACCGACAACCGCAACCGCGCGGCCGCCGAGGTCCGTTCCACCCTGACCAAGGGCGGCGGCTCCCTGGCCCAGAACGGGTCGGTCAGCTTCAACTTCGAGCGCAAGGGCCAGATCATCGTCCCCTCGGAGGGCCTGGACTACGACACGGTCTTCGAGAAGGCCGCCGAGGCCGGTGCTGAGGACGTGCAGGACAACGGCGAGAGCTACACCGTGCTGACTGCCCCCGGCGACATGGTCAACGTCCGCAAGGCCCTGCAGGACGCGGGCATGGACTACGACTCCGCCGACCTGGTCCTCAACCCCAAGAGCGAGGTCACCCTGGACCTGGATTCCGCCCGCAAGGTCTCCAAGCTGATCGACAACTTGGACGACCTGGACGACGTGCAGGAGATCTACAGCAACTGGACCGCCCCCGACGAGGTCATGGCCCAGTTGGACGACGAGTGACCCTATGATCGTTCTCGGCGTCGACCCGGGGCTCACCCGATGCGGCGTTGGCGTCATTGAAGCCGGTGCATCGCGCCGGCTTTCCTTTGTTCATGTGGACGTCGTGCGCTCAGACCCCGAACAGAGCCAGGACCTGCGGCTGCTGGCCATCTACCAGGGGCTGACGGCCGCCCTGGACCGTTTCAGCCCTGACGTGGTGTCCATCGAGCGGGTCTTTGCCCAGTCCAACCACAACACCGTGCTGGGCACCGCCCAGGCGGCGGGGCTGGCCATGCTGGGGGCGGCGCAGCGGGGGATCCCCGTGGCCCTGCACACCCCTACTGAGGCCAAGATGGCCGTGACCGGCAACGGGCAGGCCGACAAGATCCAGGTGCAGCGGATGGTGGCCCGCATCTTGGGGCTCAACCAGCTGCCCAAGCCCGCCGACGCTGCCGACGCTCTGGCCCAGGCCATCTGCCACGCCCTAAGGCCCGCCGGCGCCATCCAGGGCGGGGAGCGCGAGGAGCATCTGACCCAGGCCCAACGGCAGTGGGCACAGGCCTCTGCCAAGTACGGCAAGCATCGGGGAGTCCAGCGAGACATGTAAGCTGATTCGAACAGACGTTCGATTCCATCGAGGGGTGATCAAGTGCTGGCAATGCTGACCGGGCGGGTGGCCGCCATCGAAACGGGCTCCGCCGTCATCGATGTTTCGGGGGTGGGGTTCGAGGTGCGCATGCCCCAGTCGGACCTGGCCTCCATGCGGGCCGAATCCACGGTCACTGTCTACACGGCCCTCTCCCTGACCCAGGATGCACTGACCCTCTACGGATTCCTCAGCCGCACGTCGAAATCCCTCTTCGCCCAGCTGCAGAAGGTCAGCGGCATCGGACCGCGCGTGGCCCTGTCCATACTCGCCACCCTGAACTCGGACCAGCTGGCCCAGGCCGTGGCCGACGGCGATGCTGCGGCCCTGTCCCGGGCGCCCGGCCTGGGCAAGAAGGGCGCTCAGAAGATCATCCTCGAACTCTCCGGCAAGCTGGATCTGGATGCCGGCACAGGCAAGCAGGGACCTGCCCAGACCGACGACGGCGCCCACCAGGTGGTTGAGGGACTGATCTCCCTGGGCTGGCTGCAGCGTGATGCCGAGCAGGCCGTGGAGCAGACCTGCAGCGAGGGCGGCTACACCCTGCCCCTGCAGCCGGCCGACATTCCCAAGGTGCTCAAGCAGGCCCTGACCCGGCTGGACAGGGGGCGCTGACCCATGGCTGACAAGCAAATGACCACCGGGTACATCGACTCTCAGAATGGCGACGCCCAGGAGGAATCCCTGCGGATGGTCTCGGCCCGGCCCATCGAAGGCGAGCCGGTCAGCGACGAGGAGCTGCGTCCGGAAACCCTGGACGGATTCATCGGACAGCCCCGGCTCAAGGCCCAGCTGGGCCTCTTCCTGAAGGCCGCCAAAAAGCGGGACGTGGCCCCCGATCACATCCTTCTGGCGGGCCCTCCAGGCCTGGGCAAGACCACCCTGGCCATGATCGTCGCCCACGAGCTGGAGGTGCCCATCCGCGTCACCTCGGGGCCGGCCGTCCAGCATGCCGGCGACCTGGCCTCCATCCTGAGCTCCCTGGAGGCCGGCGAGGTGCTCTTCATCGACGAGATCCACCGCCTGCCCAGGGCCGCCGAGGAGTTGCTTTACATCGCCATGGAGGACTTCCGGGTGGATGTCATGGTGGGCAAGGGCCCCGGAGCATCCTCCATTCCGCTGACCCTGCCCAGGTTCACGGTCATAGGCGCCACCACCCGCGAAGGCATGCTGCCCTCGCCCCTGCGGGCCCGGTTCGGCTTCACCGCCCACCTGGACTTCTACCCGGAGGAGGAGCTGGAGAAGCTGGTCGAGCGGTCGGCCAAGGTCCTGGGCATCGTCCTGCAGGATGACGCCGCCCATCAGCTGGCCCTGCGCTCCCGCGGCACGCCCAGGATCGCCAACCGCCTCCTGCGCCGGGTGCGCGACTGGGCCATAGTCCACGATCTTGACCAGGTCGGCCCTGACGATGTCAAGCAGGCCCTGTCCCTCTACCAGATCGACTCTGAGGGGCTGGACCGTCTGGATCTGGCCGTCCTCAAGGCCATCGTCAACAGTTTCGACGGCGGACCCGTGGGCCTGAACAACCTGGCCGCCATGGTTGGCGAGGAGGCCGAGACGGTCGAGACGGTCTGTGAGCCCTACCTGGTACGCGAGGGCTTCCTGGTACGCACCCCGAAGGGGCGTGTGGCCACCACCAAGGCCTGGGAGCACCTGGGCCGCAAACCGCCCGAGGATGTCATGAAGCTGTTCTAGACTGGGGTCTTCGCAGCAATGCATATCGCCGTTTGATACCCGCCGAAACAAGGAGTGGAAACAGCCATGGGATCCATGATTTTCATGATCGTCATCATCGCCCTGATGATCGCCATGATGTGGGGAAGCTCCCGCAAGAGCAAACAGCAGCAGGCCGCGGTCCAGGACTTCCGCCAGTCCCTGCAGCCCGGTGACGAGGTAGCCACCACCACAGGCCTTCTGGGCAAGGTCGTCTCCGTGGACCTGGAGAAGGAACAGGTGGTCATCGACTCCGAGGGTTCGCAGTCCCGCTGGCGCATCCAGGCCATCACCAAGCCGCCCATCGTTCCGGCCTACATCCACGATGACGAGGTTGACGAAAACGGCAACCCCCTGCCCGAGGACGCGGATGCGCCCGCCGAGGTCACCGCCGCTGAAGAAGACGACAAAGCCAGCGACAATGCCGACGGTGAGGAAACCGCCGCCGATGATGCTGCCGCCCAAAACTCTGCCGCCTCAGAAGGCAAGGATGATGCCGAGGCTAAGTCGGGTACCCAGCCGGAGCCTGAAGACGAATCGGACAAGGAAGAGACTGCGGAGAAGTCCGATGACACTGACGAATCGGATGCTTCCAAGGCTGCCAAGGCTTCCAAGACTTCGGATTCGACTTCCGCCAAGTCCTGAACCTCATACGCGCGCCACACCTTCCGTCAGGCTGACTCCGAACGGAAACGCGGCGCGCGTATGATGGCTCCGGCAACCACTTCCAAGGAGCAAAACAGAAAGAGGATCATGGCTCAATCGGACGATATCAAGGTTGGAGAACTTAAGCAGGTGGGCGATGATGACGCCGCTTATCTGATCTCATTGATCCGTACCATTCCGGACTTTCCCAAGAAGGGGATCCTTTTCAGGGACTTCATCCCCGCCATGTCGGATCCCAGAGGGTTGGCCATCATCCTCGACGCCATGAAGCGCACCCTGCCCGTCAAGCCGGAGGACTTCGACCTGGTAGCCGGGCTTGAGGCACGCGGCTTTCTGATCGGCCCCCAGCTGGCCACCGATCTGGGCAAGGGCTTCCTGCCCATGCGCAAGGCCGGCAAGCTTCCCGAGCCCACCTACAGCCAGGAGTATGCCCTCGAATACGGCAACGCCCGCATCGAAATCGAGCGGGGCTCCCTGCGCCCTGGCCAGCGGGTCCTGATTGTCGACGACCTGATCGCCACCGGCGGTTCCGCCCAGGCAGCAGCACGTCTGGTGGAGCAGGCCGGGGGCCAGGTGGCCGGTTTCAGCTTCGTCATGGAGCTCAACGGTCTGGACGGTCGCAAGGCCCTGGGTGCCTACCCGGTCACCTGCCTGATGAACATGCCTGCCTGAGCACGATTGGGGGACCTTCACCATGGATTTGTACGAATACCAGGCCAGGCAGCTGCTCGCTGAACATGGCATCTCCCAACCCAGGGCCGTCTATGCCTCAACCGCAGAAGAGGCCGGCCAGGCAGCCGACGTCATCGGCTACCCCTGCATGATCAAGGGCCAGGCCACCATTGGCCATAGGGGACAGGCCGGAGCCGTCAAGCGAGCCGAGAATCACGAGCAGGCCGTAGCCTTGGCCGAGGCCATCCTGCCCATGAACATCGACGGCCACCCTGTCAGCGGGATCCTTGTCACCGAGGCACGCAACATCCTGCACGAGTACTACCTGTCCATCTCAGTGGACCGCACCTCCCGGGACTATGATGTCCTGGCCACGGCCAGCGGCGGCACCGAGGTGGAGACCATCGCCCGCGAGCACCCTGAATCAGTCCGGCGCCTGCACATCGGCCCCCTGGAGGATTTCGACAGGCAGGCCGCCCGCACCATGGCCGAGCGCATCGGCTTCTACCATGCGGATCTGGAGCAGGCTACGCAGATACTTCTGGGCATGTGGCACACCTTCCAGGACAGCGACGCGACCCTGGTCGAGATCAACCCCCTGGCCAAGGTGGGCGACCCGGACGACGAGGCCACCAAGCACCTGGACGCCCTCGATGCCAAGATCTCCCTGGACGGGAATGCGGCCTTCCGGCACGACGGCTGGAAACGGTTCACGGACCCGGCGCAGGTCGACCCTCTGGAAGCCAAGGCCAAGGCCGCTGGCCTGCACTACGTCCATCTGGACGGCCAGGTGGGCGTCATCGGCAACGGCGCAGGACTGGTCATGAGCTCCTTGGATGCCGTGGCTGGGTCAGGGCGCCGGCAGGGCGTTCCTGTTGGACCCGCGAACTTCCTTGACATCGGCGGCGGCGCCTCGCCCGAGGTCATGCGCACCAGCCTGGACGTGGTCCTCTCCGACCCCAAGGTCCGTTCGGTCATGGTCAATGTCTATGGAGGCATCACCTCCTGCCAGCAGGTGGCCCAGGGCATCCTGGCAGCCGTGAACGCTGCGGGCGAGCAAGACCAGAACGACGACCGGCCCATCGTGGTCCGCTTCGACGGCAATGAGGCTGCCGAGGGACTGGACCTGCTGGCCAAGGCCCAACAGCCTCGGCTCAAGGTGGCCCGCACCATGGAGGAGGCGGCGGACCAGGCCGTGGCCCTGGCCGCCCAGGCAGGAAAGGAGACGGGACGATGACCCTCTTCGTTGAAGACGGCGCCCCCGTCATGGTTCAGGGCATGACCGGTCGCCAGGGCATGGTCCACACGGCCCGCATGATGGCGGCCGGCACCAACATCCAGGCTGGGGTCAACGCCCGCAAGGCCGGAATCACAGTCGACTTTGACGGCCCTGACGGCCAGGCTCGTCATGTGCCCGTATACGCCGACTGCGCAGCCGCCCGCCAAGCGACCGGAGCCCGCACCTCCGTGGTCTTCGTCCCGCCCAGGTTCGCCAAGGATGCCATGGTCGAGGCCATCGAGGCCGGCATCACCCTGATCGTGGTCATCACCGAGGGCATCCCTGTGGCTGATACCGCATACTGCGTGGCTCTGGCCAGGGAACGCGGCTGCCGCATCGTCGGCCCCAACTGCCCAGGACTGATGACCATGTCCGACCGGCCCAACGGCGTCGGCGCAGACCTGGGCATCATCCCGCAGGGCATCGCCGGTCGCGGCCCGCTGGGGCTGGTCTCCAAGTCCGGCACCCTGACCTACCAGCTCATGGGGGAGTTGTCCTCCATCGGCTTCACCGCCTGCCTGGGCATCGGCGGCGACCCCATTGTGGGCACCACCATGCTGGAGGCTCTGCAGGCCTTCAACCGCGATCCTGAGACCAAGGCCTGCGTCATGATCGGTGAAATCGGCGGCTCGGCTGAACAGGAGGCCGCCCGCTGGGCCTCCACCCACATGACCAAGCCCATCGTGGCCTATATCGCCGGCTTCACCGCCCCAGAGGGCAAGCAGATGGGCCACGCCGGAGCCATCATCTCTGGCGGCAAGGGCACGGCCGCCGACAAGAAGGAAGTGCTTGAGTCCGTCGGCATCCAGGTGGGCACCACACCCGGCGAGACCGCCCGGCTGACCCGCGACCTGCTGCGGGAGCATGCCATCATATGACCGACAGGGTGAAAGTGTGGCTCCGGGGGGCCCTAGAGGCCTTCCTAGCCATACTTATCTACACTGTCGCCCTCGGGGCCTGCATGGCCCTGCTCTTGCTCATCATTTCCATCGAGGAGGGCGGGCCCTCCCTGTCCATGGCCACCGTGGCCCTGACAGAAACCATCACCCTGCTCACCCAGGGCTGCGGGTTCACGGCCGGGGCCCTGACCCTGACCATCATCCCCCTGCTGCTGACCGGCCTGCTGATCTGGATGATCCGCTCCCTGGTCAGTCGGCTGGGCATGTCCGTCGGCGGCTGCATTGCCGGCCTGGTCGTCTGGGTGCTCTGCAGCCTCATCCTCATGCAGGGCAGCCAGACCATCCAGGTGGACACCACCCCGGTCATGCTTTTGCGGACCAGCCTGGTCTTCCTATTGGGTTACGGCTGGGCCTGGGTCCGCTCTGAACCATTCCGCCAGGCTTTCACCAAACGAATCAAAGAGGCCGTGCCCGTTCAGGTTCGCAGGATCATTCGGCTTGGACTCACGGCCGGTTTGATGCTTTTGGCCGTCATGCTGGCCGCCGGCCTGATCGCACTGATTGTATGGATCGCCCTCTATCACGGAGACGTGGGCCGCCTGTTCAAACTGACACGTATGGGCACCGCCTCGGCTGTGACGACCAGCCTGGCGTCCCTGGCCTGGCTGCCCAATCTGATCATCTGGGCTGCCTCCTGGCTCTTCGGTGACGGTTTCAAGATAGGCCAGCTGGCCGCCTTCACCCTCTGGTCCGGACACGCTTCAAGCCTGCCCTCGCTGCCCCTCTTTGGACTTTTCCCAGAACCTGTCTCCCGGCAGGGGGTTCGTCTGCTCCTGCTCAACCTGCCCCTGCTGGCCGGAGTGGTTGTCGGCATTCTCTTGCTGACCGGGCCATGGGGTGTCAGAATTCACGCCGCTGTGCGCCAAGCAGGGCTGAAATCCCGAGACACCGCAGTCTGCTTCCTGATGGCAACCCTGGCCATGGTCCTGGCCTGGATGGTCGCCCTGCTCGGTCTTGCCCTGCTTTTCCAGCTCTCCAACGGGGCCCTGGGCCGCCAGCGACTGGCCGGAGTGGGCGTGCCCATAGCCTCCTCCCTGCGCATGATCGGGACCTCCCTGGGGGTCGGCCTGCTGGGAATATGGCTGCTGGCACTTGTCATCGCCGCCCTGATCATCATCAAGGACGTCCTGATTGACTATCTGCGCCAGGCAGACGCCAAAAAGACTTCCGCCCAGGCGGAAAACAAGGAAAAACATAACCAATCACGCGGTCAGGAGGGAAAGGAGCCCAAGGCAACCGACCGAGCAGACACACCACGACAGGTCTCGTCCACCCGCAGACCAGGCAAGTAGGTCCGAAGGTGGCGGGGCGCCTCGGCATTCAAGCATAGGAGTAGGAGTTTCCATGGTCACCACGAATCGAACCATCAACCGAGCGCTGGTCTCGGTCTACCACAAGCAGGGCCTTGAGGCCCTGGCATCGGCCTTCCGCCAGGCAGGCACCGAGGTCGTCTCCACCGGCAGCACCGCAAAGAAGCTGCAGGATCTGGGCGTCCAGGTCACCCCGGTGGAAAAGGTCACCGGTTTTCCCGAGAGCCTCGACGGCCGGGTCAAAACCCTGGATCCGCACATCCATGCCGGGCTGCTGGCCGACATGACCAACCCCGACCATGTCCGGCAACTCAAAGACCTGGGCATAGCCCCCTTCGACCTGGTGGTGGTCAACCTCTACCCCTTCGAGCAGACCGTCCTCGAAGGCGCCGACGCGGACCAGTGCCTGGAACGCATCGACATCGGCGGCCCTGCCATGATCCGGGCCGCCGCCAAGAACCATGCCAGCGTGGCTGTGATCACCGACCCTGACGACTATGCCCTGGCCGCCGACCGCATCGCCTCCGGCACCGGTTTCAGCCTGGCCGAACGCGGACGTCTGGCTGCCAAAGCCTTCGCCCTGACAGCCTCCTATGATGCGGCCATCGCCGAGTGGACAGCTCGCACATGGGTTGACGACAAGCAGGACAAGGCCGAGGATCAGAAACCAGCACAGACGATGACCCGCACCTGGCGTCTGGCCAACCAACTGCGCTACGGGGAGAACCCCCACCAGAAGGCCGCCCTCTACCTGGACCCGCTGGACCGGGACGGCTTCGCTGCGGCAGAGCACCTGGGCGGGGCCAAGGAAATGAGCTACAACAACTATGTGGACGCTGACTCCGCATGGCGCTCGGTCTGGGACTTCCCCGACCTGCCCGCAGTGGCCGTGGTCAAGCACTCCAACCCCTGCGGTCTGGCCGTGGGGGAGGACATCGCCCAGGCCCACCGCCGCGCCCATGCCTGCGACCCCATGAGCGCCTATGGCGGGGTCATCGCCGCCAACCGCACGGTCACGCTGACCATGGCCCAGCAGATCAAGCCGGTCTTCACCGAGGTGATTGTGGCACCAGGCTATGAGCCCGAGGCCCTGGACCTGCTGCGGACCAAGAAGAACCTGCGCATCCTGTCTGTGCAACGCCGCCCGCGTCAGCGTCCGGTCATTCGTCCCATCGACGGGGGAGCCCTGGTGCAGACGCCCGACCTGATCGACGCCCCGGGAGACAATCCCTCCACCTGGCGTCTGGTCTCCGGCAACCCTGCCGACCAGGCGACCATGGATGATCTGACCTTCGCCTGGCGGGCCATCCGCTCGGTCAAGTCCAACGCTGTGCTCCTGGCCAACCAGGGAGCCACCGTGGGCATCGGCATGGGCCAGGTCAACAGGGTGGACTCCAGCCATTTGGCCGTGGAGCGGGCCAACACCCTGGACGAGGGCCGCAACCGGGCCAAAGGCTCGGTGGCCGCTTCCGATGCCTTCTTCCCCTTCGCCGACGGTCTGGAATATCTGATCCAGGCCGGCATCAGGGCCGTGGTTCAGCCAGGAGGATCCATCCGTGATCCCGAGGTGATCAAGGCCGCCCAGGATGCCGATCTGACCATGTATCTGACTGGTACCCGCCACTTCTTCCACTGATAAAACCGGACCCCGCGGCCGAATGTCGCCCTGCGACAAATTCCTTGACCGTGGGGTCCAATGCGGTGATATGCTGAAGGAACTGACCAGCGATGATGCTGACTAGGTACCCATAATTCGAAGGAGATATTGTGACCTATCAGACAGTCAATCCTTTTAACAACCAACTGATCAAGACGTATCCAGATGCCACCGACGAGGATCTGGAGAACGCCCTGGCCCGTGGCCATGACCTCTACAAGACCTGGCGCAAGCAGGAGGGCCCGGGAGACCGTCCCGCACAACTGCGTCAGGTCGCCAAGCTCTTCCGCCAGAACGAGGATGCCCTGGCAGCCAACCTGACCCTGGATATGGGCAAGCTGGTGGGCGAGGCCCGTGCCGAGGTGGAGCTGTGCGCGGACATCGCCGACTACTTCGCCGATCACGCCGAGGAGCTGCTGGCTCCCGTCCCCTTGGACAACCCCGCCGGCAAGGCCTACTACGTCAAGCAGGCCACCGGCATCGTGTTCATGGTTGAGCCCTGGAACTTCCCCTACTACCAGATCATGCGCGTGTTCGCCCCCAACTTCATTCTGGGCAACCCCATGATCCTCAAGCACGCCTCCAACGTGCCCGGCTCGGCTGTGGCCTTCGAACAGACCGTAAGAGAAGCAGGAGCCCCCGAGGGCAGCCTGACCAACCTCTTCGTCAACTATGACCAGGTGGACCGTGCCATCGCCGACCCCCGCGTCTCTGGCGTGGCCCTGACCGGATCGGAGCGCGGCGGCGCCTCGGTGGCCAAGTCGGCTGGAGCCAACCTGAAGAAGTCCTCCATGGAGCTGGGCGGCAACGACGTCTTCATCGTCCTGGATGACGCTGACTGGGATCTGCTCAAGAAGGTGGCCCCAGGCGCCAGGCTGACGAACGCTGGCCAGGTCTGCACCTCCTCCAAGCGCTTCATCGTCACGGAAAACCGCTACGACGACTTCGTCTCGCTCATCGTCGACGCCTTCTCGCACGCGGTTCTGGGCGATCCCAGCAACCCCGAAACCACGCTGGCCCCCATGTGCATGGTCTCCGCCCGCGACAACCTGGCCAAGCAGGTCGAAACGGCAGTGGCCGGTGGAGCCAAGGTCGCCTACGGCAACAAGCCCTACGATTCGCCGGGGGCCTTCTTCACCCCGACGGTTCTGACGGACATCGACCGTGACAACCCTGTCTACAACCAGGAGATGTTCGGCCCTGTGGCCTCCATTTACAAGGTGGCCAACGAGGATGAGGCCATCGAGCTGGCCAACGACTCCAGCTACGGCCTGGGCGGTGTGGTCTTCTCCTCGGATACCGACCATGCGGATGCCCTGGCCCGTCGCATCGAGACCGGCATGACCTTCATCAACGGCGGCTGGGTGACCATGCCCGAGCTGCCCTTCGGAGGCGTCAAGAACTCCGGCTACGGCCGTGAGCTCTACAGCCTGGGCTTCGACACCTTCGCCAACGAGCATCTGATCTTCCAGCACAAGAACTGATCGGACTGCTCCGGCTCCTTGTTGAAACAGCGACCGTGCCATTATCGTCCAAGGGCGATGGCGGCACGGTCGCTTTGCGTCAGCAGCGCTGGTAGGCTCGAACCGACAGAGCATGTGCGGAAGGCAGGAGAACATGGCAGACGCGGCTAAGACCGAAAACCCGAACCTCAAGCCCCCGCAACCGCCCAAGACTTCTGGTCGAGGCCACCCCTTCGTCTCGGAGGCTCAGGAGGGTCGCCCTATCTGCGAGGCCATCATTTTTCTCGTGGTGCTTGTCGCCGCGCTCGTGGCCTTCTGCGGATACACATGGGCCGCGACTGGACTGGTGTCCGTCGCGGCTCTGGTTTGCGGCGCCCTGCGCCTGATCCTCAAGGAACGCAGCCCCTGGAAGGTCCGGTCGGTGCCCTTCGATGCCTTCATCAGCATCGCCCTGGGCATCGGCCTGCTGGTCACCTACACCAGCATTCAGCTGATGCTGTGACCCCTCTCAGCCTTCAGTAGGCTTGTCTTCGGATTGATCATCACTGTCTTCTGTTTCCGAAGCAGTATGAAGGGGCTCGACCTGCAGATCGGGAATGGTTCCTGCATTAGCTGGGGCAACAGCATCCTTTCCAGCATCAGCATCCTGCTCTGCATCGGAATCGGATAGAGAAGATACATCGACGGTCTGAGCAGTGGTGTCTGCAGGGGCGGCCGTGTCAGTTGTATCAGCAACAGGGGTTTGAACCGGAGCAGAAGATGCCTGGGCCGATTGATCCTGAGCCTGAGCACCGGCAGGAGCAAAGGCTTCACCCTGAGCATCCGGGCCCGCCTGAGCCTGGGCACCGGGGGCAAAAGCATCAGCTTGTGCTTGTGCCTGAGCATCTGCATCCACCTGTACAACTAGCGGCGCATCAGTAGCGGCACCCATGGCACGCATGGCCATGTTGTCGGTGATGATGCTGGTCATGATGATGACCAAGGCCACCAGAGAGGCAGCCAACAGGGGGCAGATCCAGAAGAGCCAGAGCTGCGAGATCGGGCTGACAGCCATGTGCTTGGACTGGGCGAAGATGGCGATACCAGTGGAGCGAGCCGGGTTCAGTCCCGAACAGGTGATGGGGTAGGTGACCAGCACGCCGACGCCATAGGCCAGCCCGGTATAGAGAGCATGGTTGCGGCGGGCGCGGCCGTCGGAGCGCAGGGTGGTGATGGCCGCAGCCACCACGATCATGCAGCCGATCAGCTCAACCACGATGGCCATGGGCGCCCCGAAGGCGATGTGCTGCTGGCCCAGGGTGGCTGCAGCGGGTGATCCGCCGGAAAAACCGTTGACCGAGAACATGAGCCAGGTCCTGTCCGGCACAGATTTGCTAACCGGGATAAGGGCGACTGCGAGTGCACCGGCACCAATAGCGCCGATCACCTGGGCGACGATGTAGATCAGTCCGTCCACCATGCTGATCTGCGAGGTGAACATGGCGGCCACGGTCACGGCGGGGTTGAAGTGTCCGCCGGAGACGCCGCCCAACATGGCCGTCACGACCAGGTAGGTCAGGGCGGTTCCCAGGACCGGCAGCACCACACTGGGCTGGCCCATGACCAGCTGGCCGAAGCTGTAGGACAGGTAGATGACCGCGCAGATCAGGAAGGTGCCCACCAGCTCTGCGGCCGCACGAATCCAACGAACATCACGGGGCCTGATCCGCCTGCGGACGGGCTTTGCGGCAACCTGCCCGTCGGCCTGTTCGAGAACCGGCTCAGCACTTGCTTCCATAGTCATGTTCCCCACCTTGCAATCCCTTCGACGACAATGAACAACAACAGTTTCTACCTTAGGGCAAGCCAACAACACTTCCCTAGGCTCCGATATAGTATGATATGACCTTTTGGCGGCTGCGGTCGCCCGGAACGTCATCCGTTACATATCTATCAGGCCACGTTGGGAGAACGATGCCACATCCATACACACAGGCGATCAGAGCGCGCGAACAGGGGGAGGAGGGCATCCGCCTCCAGAAGGTGCTGGCCCAGGCCGGATTCGGCTCTCGTCGCAAATGCGAACAGATCATCACCCAGGGCAGGGTCGAGGTCGACGGCAAGCTGGTCACCACGCTGGGCAGCCGGGTGGACCCGTCCCGCCAGCAGATCCGCGTGGATGGATCCCGCATCCATCTGAACGACAAGCACGTCACCCTGGCCCTGAACAAGCCCCGCAAGGTCCTCTCGACCATGGACGACCCCAAGGGCCGGTTCACCCTGCGCGACATCATCGGGGACCGCTACGAGCGCGTCTTCCACATGGGCAGGCTGGACTACGACTCTGAGGGCCTGATCCTCATGACCGACGACGGGGAGCTGGCCCAGCACGTCATGCACCCGCGTTACGAGGTGGAGAAGACCTATATCGCCACACTCAGCGGCCACATTGGTGGCAATGTCTGCCGGCGGCTGGTCACCCAGGGTGTGGAGCTGGACGACGGCCTGATCCGCCTGGATCATTGCGCCATCATCGACCACAACCGCGAGCACACCATCGTCAAGGTGGTCCTGCATTCGGGCAAGAACCGGATAGTCCGGCGCATCTTCGGGGCCATCGGCTACCCGGTGACCCGGCTGGTGCGCACCCAGATCGGTCCCATCCGGCTGGGCGAGATCCGTCCTGGCTCCTACCGGGTGCTCTCCGCCGCCGAGATCAAGGCCCTGGATAAGGAGGTCGGACTGTGATCACCGTCGCCATCGATGGCCCTGCGGGAGTGGGCAAGTCCTCCACCTCGCGGGCCCTGGCCAAGCATTTCGGACTGGCCTACCTGGATACGGGCGCCATGTACCGGGCGGTCACCCTCTGGTGCATGGACCGCGGGCTGGACCTGGATACGGACCAGCCCGACCAGGAGGCGATCACTGAGGCCGTGGCCGACTCCATCACCGGCGGCCACCTGGTCATGGGACTGGACCCCGAGCATCCTACTGTCAGCCTTGACAACCGTGACGTGGATGAAGCGATACGCTCCACCAGGGTCTCCGAACACGTCTCCGTGGTCTCTTCGATTCCAGCCGTGCGCCATGTCCTCATCGCCGCCCAGCGGGCCATCATAGCGGACCAGGATCGTGGCGTGGTGGCCGAGGGACGGGACATCACCACCGTGGTGGCTCCGGATGCCCAGGTCCGTGTGCTGCTGACAGCCCGCGAAGAGGTCCGTCAGGCCCGCCGCTGCGGCCAGGCCCAGTCCGGGTCAGCCGGCGCCGAGGATCTGGCTGCCCGGGATGCCCGGGATTCCAAGGTCACCTCCTTCATGAGCGCCGCCGATGGGGTGACCACCGTGGACAACTCCGATCTGACCTTCGAGCAGACCCAGAAGGTCCTGATCGATCTGGTCTCCTCGGCCATGGAGGAGGAATCCTACGACGAGTATGCCCGCAACCTGGACGACTATGAGCTGGATGAAGAGGACCGAGCCCTGCTGGAGGGAGGCTCCGAAAACCAGGATGACCAGGACCATGGCCCCAAGGCCGTGGGCGTGCTGGCCGTGGTGGGAAGGCCCAACGTGGGCAAGTCCACCCTGGTCAACAGGATTCTCGGCCGCCGTGCTGCCGTAGTCGAAGACACCCCTGGCGTGACCCGGGATCGTGTCAGCTACGAGGCCGAGTGGGCCGGCACCCAGTTCAAGCTGGTGGACACCGGTGGATGGGAGAGCGATGTGGAGGGCATCGAATCCGCCATCGCCTCCCAGGCGCAGGTAGCCGTATCCCTGGCTGATGCCGTCATTCTGGTCGTGGATGGCCAGGTTGGGCTGACCGCCAGCGACGAGCGGATCGTCACCATGCTGCGGGCCGCAGGCAAGCCGGTCGTCCTGGCCGTCAACAAGCTGGATGACCGGATGGCCGACTACACCGCCTCCGAATTCTGGAAGCTGGGCCTGGGCGAGCCCTATGCCATCTCCGCCATGCACGGCCGGGGGATAGGTGACCTGCTGGACGCCGCGCTGGAACAGCTCGGCAAGGCCGAGAAGACCTCGGGATTCCTCACCCCGGAGGGGCTGCGCCGGGTGGCCCTGGTCGGCCGGCCCAACGTGGGCAAGTCCTCCCTGCTCAACCAGCTGGCCCACGAGGAGCGGGCCGTGGTCCACGATGTGGCCGGCACCACCCGTGACCCGGTCGACGAGGTGGTACAGGTGGACGGCGAGGACTGGCTCTTCATCGACACCGCCGGCATCAAGCGCCGCCTGCACAAGATCTCGGGGGCCGAGTATTACTCCAGCCTGCGCACTCAGGCGGCCATCGAGCGCTCGGAGCTGGCGCTGATTCTCTTCGATGCCTCCCAGCCCATCGCCGACCAGGACTTGAAGGTCATGAGCCAGGCCGTGGATGCTGGTCGGGCCATCGTCCTGGTCTTCAACAAGTGGGATCTGCTGGACGACTTCGGCCGTCAACGTCTTGAGCGGCTCTGGCAGACCGAATTCGACCGGGTCACCTGGGCCGAGCGGGTCAACCTGTCTGCCAAGACCGGCTGGCACACCAACCGGCTGGCCAAGGCCATGCGCACTGCTCTGGAATCATGGGACAAGCGCATACCGACCGGCAAGCTCAACTCCTTCCTAGGCAAGGTTCAGGCCGCGCACCCGCATCCGCTGCGGGGCGGCAAGCAACCGAGGATCCTCTTCGCCACCCAGGCTTCCACCAGGCCGCCGCGTTTCGTGATCTTCGCTACCGGCTTCCTGGAGCACGGCTACCGCCGCTATCTGGAACGTTGCCTGCGCGAGGAATTCGGATTCGAGGGCACTCCCATCCAGATCTCCGTGCATATCCGCGAGAAGAAGAAGCGCAAATAAAGAAGGTCCCTGGGCCGGTTCTTTAGTCGGCCCAGGGACCTTGCCTTCTCGACTAGACGGCCTTGTCTGCAAATCCTTGTAGAAAGAACTGTGTTTCTGGACATTTGTTGTATTTAGGGGACCTCCAAATCCTTCCAAAAGATTCAGATAGTCCCCATTGCGTATATGCAGATCTGTTATTTGCAGTTTCCTTCAAACCACTCATTGCATAAAAGCACTAGCGGTGGTAGACGGGTCCGCCCTGCCCGGCATACTTTCTGCCAGCATATGAACCATAGGCACATACGAGTACAAGGACGATTGCCAGAGCGGTTCCACAGATCCAGTAGAGCCTGACTCCGCTATAAGCCAGAGCGGCCAGGATCATGACCACGCCCAGAATCATGAAGAGCACCCCGCCAAACTGCTGACAACGGCGCCAAGCCTCGCGGCTGGCGTAGGCACCTGGCACCCGAAAACCGCTGATGCCATTGGGTCTGGTTTTAGGAGCAAGATTGCCGATGACTATGAGAGTCAGACCAGTCAATAGCAAGGCGACCTTATCAATGCCGAAATCCGTCGGCCACCATCCCCAATGAGGATCAGCAACAGCTAATTCGAACAGATCTAAAACCGCAAAAATAATCTGCATGCATAGACCACCAAGCAGAAAAACGGTCAAGGTATGCCCCGCTTCATCACCACGTTTAATCAAATATGCACGCAGGACGAGCATGAGGATGGTCCAAATCAGCGCAATGACCAGACAGAAGCAGGGCATCCAAAACAGCTCCTGGGGAGAGCCCCAGCGATCCACCTGGTTCTGTGCATTCCAATGAAGCGGGACGTTTTCATTCGGCAGACGATTGACCACTATGCGGTCTACGCCCAGCATGATTATCCCCGGCAACCACTGAGCCGCGACAAGGGTCGGGACGAACCGACCCGCTTTGCTGCCATCCGCCATCAGAGTCTCCTTAGGACTCGGAAACCGCCGTCGAACCAGTTTCCTTGCTCACAGTCCGCGGCTCGGGCAGACTTCTCTTGTCGCTGGCGCTGGTCCGCAGGCGGTAGAGCCACTGAATAGTGCTGTCCAGCACACTCAGATTGAGTTCGTAGATGACCCTGGTGCCCTGCTTGTGGCCGACAATCAGGTCTGCCTCTTTCAACTTCCGCAGATGATAGGACAGCTTGGATGGCGTCATTCCCAGTTTTTCGGCCAGGCGTCCCGCCTCCATGCCGCCCTGCTCCAAAAGATCCAGCACACGACGACGCAGGGGATCAGCCAGAGCCGCTGTTGTTTCTTGAATAGCCATAAGTCTCCTTTTTCGATGATTTTCTCTAGTATTTGCATGCTAACATTGTTTCAACCAATATTGTATATATTCTTCAACTTTTATGTGCTTTTCGCTCGCTGAGCGCAAAATAATTGACAATCGCTCGGATTAATGGCTTGTGTAGCAACATTAAACTGTTGAACATACCTACTTTTCTGCAGCCAAGGCTGATCGGGGAGGGCCTTGGCTCTAAGCCGCTGGGCAGGTCTTGCTCTTAGGTCATGCTACTATGAAGAACTTCGACAGACAGGAGAACGTGCGGCGTGGGCGAAGATAGAACAAAAGTCAACATTGGCAAGGCCGCCATCTTCGACTTGGACGGCACACTTCTGGATTCCATGGGAGTTTGGAAGGAAATCGACCAACGTTTCTTTGCTCGCCGCAACATCCCCATGCCGGACGATTACGCATCTGTGGTGGCCTCCATGCAGACCGGTGCCATCGCCAGATACACCATCGACCGCTTCCACCTTGACGAGCGCCCAGAAGATCTTGTGGAGGAGTGGAACGAGGATGCACTCCTGCTCTACGCCACAGCTGTGCAGCCCAAACCACATGCACTCGATTACCTGCAAGCGCTAAAAGCCAGCGGTGCCGCTCTGGCTGTGGCAACCAGCCTCCCGCCGCGCCTGCGACAGGCTGCCCTGAAGCACGCTGGGATGACCGATTGTTTCGACCAGGTCTGCAGCGTGGATGATGCCAAAAGCATCGGCAAGGAGGAACCGGAAATCTACCTGTTGGCTTCACGCATGCTGGGAGTTGCGCCCGACCACTGCACAGTGTTCGAGGATCTTCTGGTCGCCGTCGATTCCGCCAAGCGGGCTGGGATGAAGGTCTGGGCCATGTACGACCAGTCTTCGGCCAAGGATTGGGATGCCATTCGCTCTGAGGCCGATGGCGCTATCACTGACTTCGCCCAGGCGCCTGCCATTCTCTGACTCGCTCCGCACCGGCTGGAGCCAGCTGTTACCATGAAAAGCGTCAAGTAGTTTGGTGGAGGCGTTATGGGCAATTCAGGCAGGATAAATGCCGGTTGCTCAAAGTGGCTGTATTCACGTTTGCTCGCTCGTCTGGGATTGCAGAATTGGTGGCCGGCAGAGACCGACTTCGAAATGATGATCGGAGCGGTGCTGGTCCAACATACAGCCTGGGGGAACGCGGCCATGTCCATCGAGCAGCTGCGCACGGCCGATCTGCTTAACCCCTGCAACATGGCCGACGTTGACCTGACAAGGCTGACGAACTTGATCAGATCAAGCGGCTTCATGAAGGCCAAGGCACGCACCTGCAAGGCCCTGGCTCAGTGGCTGCTGGCTCACGGCATCCGCACAGCCGATGTCGAGGATTGCGCGGATGAAGGTCTGCGTGACGACCTGCTCACCATTGCCGGGGTTGGACGCGAGACGGCGGATGTCATACGGCTCTATGCCTTCGGCCAGCGCTGCTTTATCTGGGACGCCTATGCACGCCGGATGCTGGACGGTCTGGGTTGGGCCTCCCTGCGGTCATACCAGGAGGGCGAAGAGTACGAGGCGGATTTTATTCAGGTTGATCAATGGCCGCTCAACGACTTGCGCGAATATCACGGGTTGATTGTCCAAGCAGGCAAAAACCATCGCAACCCCCAAGCCTATGCCGCCTTCCTTAAGGAACTTGGCAGCCCACAAAGCTCCTCCAAATGAGTTGATCCCTTGAGGTTCGGCCGAGTCACAAGGCATATGACGGTATCCCGATACGGCACCCCTATACGGCACCTATATATGGCTGCATCTTATGACCGTGTTCCCGCGTAACAATCTTGTCCGAACCTCGGTGAATCGCGCACAATAAGGCATCGACTTGACTTCAAGCGGATTGAACTCCGTAGACTATGTTTCATCCGCATACTTGGCAGGCAAATACGCCAGGTAGTGAAGAATGGGGAGCAAGAGCATGAAGGCAGCAAAGTTTGTGAAGCCAGGCCGCATCGAGCTGGAGGAAGCACCGATGCCGACCATCGAAAAGCCTAAAGATGCCGTGATTCGGGTCATCCGGGCCTGCGTGTGCGGATCCGACCTGTGGTGGTACCGGGGTATTTCCTCAATGCCCTCAGGCAGTCATGTAGGGCACGAGGCCGTCGGTCTGGTCGAAAAGGTGGGCTCGGATGTCACTCATGTCAAACCTGGTGACTTCGTCATAGCACCCTTCACTCATGGCTGCGGGGACTGCGCGGCCTGCAGGGCCGGCTTCGACGGTGACTGCCTTGATCCGGACAGGCGGGGGAGCGGCGGCTATCAGAGCGAGTATCTGCGATTCACCAACGCGGACTGGGCCTTGGTGAAGATTCCAGGCCAACCTGAGGACTACAGCGACCACATGCTCGACTCCCTGCTGACCCTCTCCGACGTGATGGCCACGGGTTATCATGCAGCCGCTACAGCCCAGGTCAAAGAGGGCGATACGGTCGTAGTCATGGGAGATGGAGCGGTGGGTCTGTGCGGAGTCATAGCAGCCAAGCTGCGTGGGGCCGAACGCATCATCGCCATGAGTCGGCATGAGGACCGCCAGAAGCTGGCGCGTGAATTCGGGGCCACTGACATCGTGGCCGAACGCGGCAACGCTGCTGTGGAGCAGGTCATGGCCCTCTCCGACGGAGGCGGAGCCGATGCGGTTCTGGAATGCGTGGGCACCGAACTGTCCACCGACACCGCCGCCAGGGTGGCCCGGCCCGGCGCAGTGGTCGGCAGGGTCGGTGTGCCGCAGCAGGCTACCATGGACACCTCTAAGCTCTTCTGGCGCAATGTTGGGCTGCGAGGAGGCACGGCCGCAGTCACCACATATGACAGGCATCTGCTGCTTGATCAGGTGCTCAAGGGCAGCATCCAGCCAGGCAAGGTCTTCACCAAGCGCTTTGCCTTGGATCACATCCAGGAGGCCTATGAGGCCATGGACCAGCGCACCGCCATCAAATCCCTACTGCTGGTTGGCGAATGAGGCTGCAGCAGTAATCAGCTGATTCTCGGCGCTGCTGACATTACCGGTGGCGCCGCGTAAGCATGCCTGCCTGAACATGCCTCTTATTCCGAAAAAATCAGGGCCGTGTCAGGGATAATTCAGGGTAAATCAGGGTATTTCATACTTTCTTTCGCTGATATCAATGGAAGTGACTGATGACGACAAGGATGACCGTCATACAGGGTCAAGCGACGAACGAGGGCACATGACATCTGCGAGGCGAATCAGCATTACTGAGCGTAGATGCCTCGGTCTGGAAGGTCGTCGATGATCATCCAAGGGAAAGATGCAACTATGAATAACCCCAACGTAAGCGTGAGCAGAGGCCCGACACCAACGATTGAAGCTACGGGGCTGTCCATGGTGGTCTCCCCGCGACGCGGCGATTCACTGACCATTCTCAATGACATAGCAATCACTGCCTATCCGGGGGAGATGACCGGCATCATAGGGCCGTCAGGCAGCGGCAAATCGACGCTGCTGTACTGCCTGGCTGGGCTGGAGAAGGCCACTAGCGGCAATGTGCTTCTGCTGGGCAAGGACATAACCCGTCTGGGGCTGTCGGCCATGACCAAGTTCAGACGCCAGCATCTAGGCTTCGTATTCCAGTCCTACAACCTGATCACCAGCATGACAGTCGAACAGAATCTGGCTCTGCCATTCACCCTTCGCGGATCCCGCTTTCCCAGAAAGACGGCGGATTCCCTCTTGAAGTACTTTGGCCTGATCGATCAGAAAAAGAAAAGCGTCACCCTGCTGTCGGGCGGCGAGCAGCAACGTGTTGCCCTGGCCCGCGTCCTGTTATCCGACGCAGACGTGGTATTCGCGGACGAGCCGACTGGCGCCCTGGATCAGGAATCCGGAGAAAAGGTCATATCGGTGCTGAAGGACCTTGCCAACCACGAAAAGAAAACCATCGTACTGGTGACGCATAACAATGAGGTGGCGGGTCAGTGCGATCGGCTGTTTGCCGTGCGCGATGGCCGTATCAGCCAGTCATTCTCTGCGAAAGCGCCCATGGCATGAGAGGCGCTCTGTCCGAACTCAAAGCAGCGCCCATGGTCTGGAGCGCCGTCTTGCTGGCCATGGTCGTATCCCAGACTGTCATCTGCTCCCTCATCGCTGTCGCCGCAATCATTGATCAGGACTATCAGGGTCCGGAGCAGGAACTTGGATCCTCATACACTGGTCCCGCCTTAGCCTTCAGCGTGATCATCACCGTAGCTGTGCTGCTATGGGTCATGAACTCAGCACTGAATCAACGACGGCATCAACTGGCGCTCATGGTTTTGCAAGGCGCTCTGCCTTGGCAACTGCTGGTCTGGAATCTGCTGATTGTCATGGGATTATGCATCCTGTCTATTGCAGCCACCTGCCTTTTGCTGCCAGTGATTACACCCTTGATCTTCGCCATGGTGACAAATCCACTCGATTTGCATTTGACATATGCCAGCAGCCACCTGTTCAATTCGCTGGGCAAGGGCCTCGCTTTCAGCGCTGCGCCCATCTTCATAAGCACCCTGTTGACTATCCGTTCGCTCTCGAAAATACGACCAATGGAAGCCCTCAGGCAATCCCAGAACCCGCCAAAGCGGATAGGCGTCTTCCGCTTCCTCCTGGGAATCGTATGCTTGATTGGCGCGGGCTGTATGTTGCTGATTCCAGCTTTTGCACTTGCAACCAACCCTCCTGCCAGTCAGATGAGCAGCAATGCCGCTGCGGATCGGATGACGGTATTTCTCGCCTTCGCCATGGGCGGCATGTTCCTCCTGATATTCTCGCTGGCAGCTTTCGCACCATACTTCCTGCCCGGCTTCACGGCGATATGGACGCGTATTGTGGCGTTGCCATCCAGAACCTGGAGGCTGGCAGGCCAGCAGGCTGTCGGCAGCATACAGCGCCAGGGAGCGGCGATCATCCCGATGACTGCAGGTCTGTCATTGCTGATGACCGTCGGCGGAGGGTTGAGCACGATGATCACCACCATGCAAGTCGCTTTGCCCCCCACACCAGACAGCACTGCTCCGGCGACCGCAGACATGTTTGCGAGTCTCCTGGCGCTCACTGGACCGCCACTGATCATCGCGATAACAGGTGCAATTGCAGGCACCTTGATCACTTCCAAAGGCAGAGGACTTGATCTGGCGCTGACCTACGTATCAGGTGCCGGAATCGGCCAGCTCAGAGTATTGGGCGCACTTGACGGCATCATCACTATGATTACCAGCACACTGTTCTCCCTCATCATCACCTTGCTCTGCACCTCATCCCTGACCTTCATGCTCTCACGCTTCATGGGCAAAGCACAGATGAGCGTGCAATGGGGTGCTTGGATCGTAGTGGTGCTCATCGCATCCCTACTTGGTGCCGCAGCCACAGGAATCCAAGCCCTGACCACCAGATTCGAGAACTCTGTCAGCGTCATATCGCATGCCATAGGCGAGTAATAAAGTCCCGCTGTATGCAGCCGGGTACATATTTGAGCCACAGCAAGCCTGCCGACCTCTGCCATTCCTTCATGCCCCTTGTCAAATAAATTAAGTCGGCATATGCAGAGCTCGGCTTGATGAATTTGATTGATAGGTGCAACTGTGAGCATTTGAGTTCGCGACGATTTCCTACACATGAGCATTTGCAAGGCCCATATAGGGTACAGTCAATGACAAACCGTGACAGGTGACGATGAACCAGTCAAATCTTGTCAACGACAGACAAATGGAGGACCGTCATGGCGCGACCGACCACCAAGGAAGAACTCATCAAGGCGGCTGATGATGGCTTCGACAAACTCATGGCGCTGCTTGAGCCGCTCACACCTGAAGAACGCAATGGCCGCTTTTCCTTCGACCTGAGCAAGGAGAAGGGGGCCCATTGGGCACGCGACAGGAACATCAAAGATGTGCTCGTCCATCTCTACGAGTGGCATCAGCTGCTGTTGAACTGGGTGGAGGACAACCAGCAGGGCAGGACCCACGACTTTCTTCCGGACGGCTACAACTGGCGCAATTACGGCGAGATGAATGTCAAGCTGCGGGACAAGCATGATGACACCGCCTACGATCAGGCCTTGAACCTGCTTATCGAATCCCATAAGAAGGTCATGGCCCTGGCGCAATCCTTCACCAACGAGCAGCTATTCAGCAAGGGCGCCCTCCCATGGACCGGAAACTCTACCTTGGGCTCCGCCTTCATCTCTTCGACCTCCAGCCATTACGACTGGGCCCTGAAGAAGATACGGAAGTACTTGAAAGGACGCAAATAAGCGCTAGGACACCTGAAAAGAGCCAGCTTCACTCACAGACAGTAATGGGTTGCCCTGCGACTTTGCGACTAAATTCACAGTACGGGCGACCCTAAAAGCAGCATCCCAGTATATTGGTAATAGCAATGGAGCATAACCGCGATAACCGCTTGCATAACAGTATGCAGGACGATATCTAGGATGTAGACAATACAGAGAAGGACATCATCAGTGAAACGATCTCGCATTGATCCAGATGCTGATGATATAAGGCTGATCAAGATGGTGGCTGACGGAAATGAATCAGCCTTTGAAGCACTTTACCATAAGTATGCCCATACCGTCCAAGCCTTTATTGCCTTGCGAATATCCGACGATGAGGACGCCAGTGAAGTTTTTGCTGACACATGGCTGGGCTGCTGGCGTTCCTCAAAAACCTTCCGCGCAGACAGCAAGGTGCTTACCTGGATACTCAGCATTGCCCGGCGGCAAATTTATATGAAACGTCGCAAACCGAAACTACCTGACCAAATGGATCAGGCGGAACTTGACTCGATAACCGATGATCAGCTGGAGCCTGTGGAACTGGTCAATAAGGATCTGACGATGGAAATAATACGGCAAAGGATTGATGCACTCCCAGCAGAAATGGCATACACGGTGACGCTGGCTTGGCTCCACGAGTTACCCTACACGGAAATAGCCTCCCTGCTCGACGTCCCGGTTGGGACTGTGAAGTCTCGTATTGCTCGGGCAAGGCAGATCCTACGCCCACAGTTGACCGACCTCGCTCCACTCAAACCCCATAAAGTGCCGAGCCAGAGATAATTGAAGGGGTGATTATGACAGACCGATATAAGAGCACAAGCCCAGACAGCACAGGCCCAGTCACCGAAGAATACCGGGGTGAAGTTCAAGAGGCGCTTAGGGAAAAAGAGCAGAATGCCCAGCCGGCAGTTCCGGCTTTTACTAGCGTAATGGAGGCCATCCACCAGAAGCCGTCGCTGGCAACGGATCAACCAATACCATTCATGCGTCGAGTGCGTTCCTGTGGCCCGCTTGTTCTGGCACAATTACGCCTCATGCCGCGATATATCTTACTGGTGGAAATCGCGATAGCAGCGTGCTCGGTTTTAATTAGCAACCTTATGCAAGGTGCACGTTACGGCAGTCTCGGTACGCATATCTTTTCAAATATGCTCATGCTCAACATGGCACTGACCATGATCCTGGTCTTTTCCATTAAAGATGATCGTGAATTAATGCTCAGTATGCCCCTGGGACCTCAAGTTGTAGTAGCTTCTAGGCTATTGCTGGCCTTTATCTCCAACATTGCCATCGGGGGAGCAGCCTTATTGATTGTCGCTGCCATCAACCCGGAAATAAGGCCCCTGCCAGTTGTTGTCCAAACGATAGGCCCCATAACACTCCTGGCGAATATCGTGGCCCTCTTATGCATATGGCAATGCTCTTGGATTGCACTACTCCTAGGGATACTTGCACCACTATTGAGAACTTTGCAGAACTTGAGGTCATCATTTTTCCTACCGGCATGGGTCAATTCGGCACCCACTACCGCCGCAGCCTGGGCAGGGTTCATCCTCGTTACAGTGGGACTCATATCTGCTGTTATCCTTACAGCCCCTCTTGCCTGGCATACTCGACTCGCCGGTGGAGATAAAAATTAATGAACCTTTCCATCCTCTCTCGCTACTAACTAAGCAGACGGAACGAGCAGCGAGCAATGTCTGGCGGCAGCCGAGGCCAAAACCAGATATGAGGAAGGTGGACGAGGTTGGCTTTCGTAGGTATACAGTTCAAGAGGCTTTATAGGCTGGTATTGCTGCCGTTCATACTGACCGCAGGTATTCTTCTTGCGGGCTTCGTACTGGAGGGCATCTGGTCATTGAGCCGCATACGGTCGGTTATGATGGTTCTCACCCAAGTGCCAGTAATTGCTGCTGGCCTATGCGCAGCTTTTGTGCTCAATGGTGACCCAATCGTTGAACTTACTGAGTCAACTCCAACTGGATGGCGGAAGGTTCAAGTGACCAGGCTGCTTATCATTACCGGAGCATTTCTTGCTGCCGCAGGCCTTCTCTTTATCGGCTTGCATGTGATGCGACTTTGGCCACGTGACATGGGATGGGTGAGCATCATTACCCCGGTTGGCAGTATATTCATTGTCACCTGTCTGGTTTTCCTTATAGCCGTACTCACCACGTCTATGCCAACATCGTCGCTGGCTTCCATGGCTATTTGGCTGTTTTTATGTTTTATATGGGATCCATACATAACCGATCCAGTCCGGCAACGACTGATCCCAATGATTATTGCAGCGGCAGGCGCAATCTTCGGATGGAACATGTGCGGTGATGCGGAGCGCAATGTCGTAAAGGTCGCTGTCCTATGAGGATACTGAGCCTTGTACGCATCACGCTACTGATGTTTTATCGGCGCAAAGCCTTGTGGATAGCCAGCATGCCGCTGGCACTCTTCGCACTCTTTTTGGCCTATGCATCTCCTATGTCACCTGGATTCAGCAACACAGATGGTCTTGTCTTTACGGGACAGGTTCTTGCTATGTTCACCCCGTTGGCATACGCAGCATCTTTTAGCAACCTGATGACTGCCGGCAGGCGAACAGGTATGGACGAGCTTGAATCCACCTCCCCCTTGCCGATGGCCGTCATCCGCTCAGCTCATGTCTTGGGAGCCTGGGTCATCTGCATATCATCTTCCCTGCTTTTCCTTGTATTGATCGCAATCTACCAAGCCTTTAACGGCAACGGTAAGGCAATACTTGTGGCCCTGGCAGTAGCACTTGTCATACTCTCGCCATCAATGCTGATCGCTATGGGGATATCCGCCCTGCTAGGAGCCCTGTTGCCCACAATCGTAGCCCGAATTCTTGCCGTCCTGGTATGGGCTTGGCTGGCTTTCTATACCCCCCTATTGCCACTTCCAACGCTCAATGGCGGCCCGCTGGCCGTCATTGGTGATCCCATTGCGCAGGGATGGTTCCATACAGATACTATGTACGCACCAGCGAACGGCCCCTTTACCGTCCAATCAGGAGTCATATCCCTGCTCTGGCAGGTATGTATTATCTTCCTCCTTTTCACTGGTGCAAACCTAGTCTCCAACCACATAAAAGGTCGGGTCTGACTATCCACTGACTTTGAAAGGAATTACTCACATGTTTATCTCTATTGACCATCTGACCAAGGATTTTCGGGGGAGACCAGCCGCTTTAAACGATTTGACCGTCGATCTTCCACAGGGCATGATAGGACTTATTGGTCCAAACGGTGCCGGCAAAACAACCCTCATGCGCATTCTCACCGGAATAATCAAACCGACTAAAGGTACAGTTTTTATTGATGGACAAGATCTGTCTTCGCCGGCCAACAGGCGAAATCTAAAACGGCACCTGGGTTATCTGCCACAGCACATCACCCCGTACTACAACCTGTCCCCGCTTGAATTCCTTGACTATATCGGCATCTTGAAAATGATTGACAACAAACAGGTGCGGCAGGAGCAGGCGCATACCCTCCTGGAACAGGTGGGATTGGAAGACGTGATGAACCAACCTATCGGAGGGTTGTCCGGGGGTATGAGGCGCAGGGTTGGCATCGCACAGGCCCTTATAGGCGACCCCCAGCTGCTGGTAGTCGACGAGCCCACAGCGGGGTTGGATCCCGAAGAGCGCATGCGGTTCCGCACGCTCCTTGCCCAGCTGGGGCAGGATCGAACCGTTATCCTCTCCACCCACATACTTGATGACGTTGCACAAACCTGCCCCTGGGTGTGTGTATTACGTTTCGGGCGCAACCAGTATGACGGGCCAACCGAGGGGCTGATCCATGAAGCTGCCGGTCATACCTGGATCACGCCCCCTATCGCAACCCCACCGGAAAATGCCACAATCATCAACGGGGAACCCACCCCACAGGGGACAAGATACCGCATAGTCACCGACACCCCGCCTGCAGGCTCTGCCGAGACCGCACCCAATCTTGAGGACGGATATATGGCCTTAGCCAGTGAGCGCTAGATACCGCCTCTTGTATAAGGACACCCAATACTCAAGTATGAAAGAACGACGAACCATTATGAAGCGAACCAAGCAGAGCCTCAGGACCCTTTCCCTTATATGCGCCACAATTATGCTGACAGTAGGGGTTGACGGCTGCACTGATGGCATGAGGCACCCTGAAGAATATTCCACTGATGGAAGCAACAAAGTGGCAGCTACCAGCAACCCACAAACAATTTCGAAAGAAGATCTGGGTCACACCTGGCCTCTTAAAGTTGATGAGGGCACCGTGTCATGCAAGCTCAGCAAGCAGGGAGATCCAATCCTCCGCTTTACCACCTCAGATGGCGCACAGTACGCGCTGAACCAGGTACAAGACAACGAGCATCTCAAAAGCATTGAAACATTAAAATCAGATAAGAGTAAGTCAGTAGGAACTCTGATGAGTTTCGCCTTCTCGGTCTGTGACGTCCCAAAATAAACCATTTTTACAGGGCTTTGCGGTTTGTCCTCTTCAGGTAGCCTACCTGATCTTACCGGGTCCAGAGCAGCCTGCCGGATTACGCATCTACATTCTGGTACAACCGTGCCATTCAACTGGCTGGCAGCGCAGTTGGAATGCACCTCTTACCACCATGTTTTGCCGGCCATCGAGGCTGGAGCCAATAATTATCTGCTCAAAGACATAGAGCCTTATGTTTTAACCCACCAGCCGTTAGGGACATCTAATCGATGCTCTTAGAATCAAATCATGACAGGGGAGGAGGGCTTGATCTTTGCTCATTGACCGTGAGAGTTCAGATAAACTTCGGTCTGCCTTTTATCGACAGCCAAGGCAGCCGTAAGAGTAAGGGCCAGGCCTTCCGGAGTGTGAATCCTGGCTTCGAGTGAGTTCCACGGCTTACGTATTGGAGCTGAAGTGGAGCCAGGACGAAGGCGCTCGCATGCATCCACAATCTTGCTGATCTGCTTTTCCGTGACTGCTACGCTCAGGCTTCCTATGGACTCCATATCCGTATCAGAGTCGACAGTATTGGAACCACTCTTACGAATCAGCACATCCTGAAAGGCCCAGCGCCTCAAGTGAATCATCATGCCCGGCATGGTGTATAAATTGATGAAGCCCAAGCCCTGCGTCCAGAAAACCTCTGATTCTTCCAGATCGTCGCTATACAGGCACATGAACATGGGCATGAGATAGATGCCCCTATAAGGCTCCGGCGGTTCCGCATCCTTCCCCGGCTCCGGCACGGGACTTATGCCTGCACCTGCATAAGCAGTAGCTTTGGGCTGGTCATGGTTGTCCATGGCTACCTCGTTCCTTAGTTGAAGTGTTTTGAATTGCGTAGTCAAACAGAAAACGTGATACGTAGAGGGAAGATACTGACTGCATCACTCCCATTCGACGGTTGCCGGATCTATCCCGTTTGCACGCGCTGCAGTTTCGATTGCAACCAGCATCCATTTCGCCAATCCAGGTTCCAGTTGTTCGTAATGGCGCCTGAAACGCGGGTCGGCCACATACATTCGCCCCAGAATGACATGCATGGACGGCGTCACATGGAACCATGACAAAGCCTGCCGATGCTCGTCAATCAGTTCGAGAACCTTATCTGATGTCGGAGCCAGACCTTTTCGTTTGGCTTGTGCAAGCTCACTTTCCACGTCTTTAAGCCGGGTCATGTCCTTTTTCTGTTCTTGTTCGGAGCGGGAAGCTTTTCGCTCCGCATACTCAAGCCACTGCCTGCTCGCACCCCAGCGTTCGTATGCTTCCGAAAAGTACCGGTCCTCCTGATCGATCTTCGTAGGTGCTGAATCATTACCTGATCTTCCCTCGGCAAGGGCTATGAGTCGGTCCAGACGATCCGCAGCTTTCCTAAGATGCTGGATTTTCTCATCAATTCGCGAGCGCTGTCCCTGCAACTCGTCCAAAGCAAGCGGTGTCTTGCAATCGAGCAATGCCTTGATTTGTCGGGCATTGAATCCCATCTCCCTGTAAGTCACAATTCGCTCCAGCCGTGCGACGTCATCCTGCATATATTGCCGGTAATTCGACTGGCCACGAATGGGAGAGATCAGTCCTTCCCCTTCCCAATGGCGCAACATTCTCCGGCTGACCCCCGTAAGCTCAGACATCTGACCGATGCTCAAGCCGCTCTTGCTGCCTTCTCCGTCGGATTTGCTCTCTCGTGTCATGCCTTGACCCTAAACCCTGCCATCATGTCAAGGTCAAATCGTTCGTTTTATGGGGATGGATGAGGCAGTGCATGCACGCACCGTCCCCAAACGCCCAATAACAGGTTCTTGAGGAGGCAGCTTTTGATCCTGCTTGTTTGCGAAGTATTCCCCCTCCGATTATGAAAACGACTAAATCCAGCGTGACTCCTTTCCCATGGGCGCAAATTAGCCTCGTCAGCAGCGACGTGTCCCCTGCAGGGGACAGTTTCTTTTCCCGCGTTGAAGGATTGCGCCCGTCGAACTTGCATAGGAATCAGTTGAATTCCGATTGGAAGGGGAGGCGCAATGGCATATACGGACGGAAACAACGACCCGCAACTGGCTGTGTCCACACAGGGGTTGGTCAAGGCCTATGGCGGATTCAAAGTCGTGGATGGACTGAATCTACGGGTGCCGGCAGGCGGGGTCTACGGACTGCTGGGACCAAACGGAGCCGGAAAATCGACCACCATGAAGCTCCTTCTGGGATTGACAAAACCGACTGCCGGAAGCATGTGGCTGCTAGGACAGCAAGTCGGAAAGAAGACTACGATCCAGCCGGGCCGTGTGGGCTCCATGATTGAAGGACCCAGCTTCTATCCAGGCCTGTCGGGCCTAGACAACTGCCGCATGGTAGCCGATTATCTGGGTCTGCCAGTTTCAGCTGCCTCAGAAGTGCTAACCAAGGTTGGATTGCGGGGATACGAGAAGAGGAAGGCGGGCGCCTATTCCCTAGGAATGAAGCAGCGGCTGGGTATCGCCATGGCGCTGATCTCCCAGCCGGAGCTTCTGCTCCTGGATGAGCCCACCAATGGCTTGGATGCCGAGGCAGTGGTCGAGATGCGACAGATGATCATAGACCTGGCCGCCTCGGAGGGGGTCACTGTCATCATCAGCAGCCATATCCTGTCGGAGATTGAAAAGATGGCTCCGGTGGTTGGCATCATTGCCGATGGTCATTTGCTCTACCAGGGAACTTTGAAAAACCTGCGGGAAGAGGGTCATATCGATCTACGGGTGTCCGATCCTGGGCTCGCGTCAGAGATGCTCGAAACTCAAGGCATTCAACACGAATATATCTGGAAGAACGCAACCCTGCGCATTCCCGAGATGCCCGATCCGCAAATCGGGGCGCTGGTGACTCGGCTGGTATCGCATGGTCTGCAGGTATACCGTGTCGCCTCCGAACGCAAGAGCTTGGAAGAAGCCTTCCTCGAACTAGTGGAAAACCCGCAGAGCCATGTTGCGCAGGGCCCTGTGGAGCCGTCCGGTCATAAACAGAGGAGCACACGATGAGCTCTGTCGAATCAATCTCCGTGCGGTCCGAAGAATTTCGATTGGGGAAACCGCCACGCTCATCCCATCCTGGAGGGCTACTTACTCTGCTTTCGATGGAGCTGCACAAGTTGAAAGGCTCATCATTCTGGTGGATGGCCTTGGGCATGATTGCTCTAGTCTCGGCATGGTCGGGCTTAGCATTCATAAAACGAGCAGAATCTGCGAACCCTGCCACACATGCCGTAGCCCTTGCTCAAGGTGAGATCTACCAAACTGTTGGCCTGCTGGCGCCCATTCTTGCCGCTCTGCTGACCAGCCGACTTGCTGTCCTGGAGAGCGGCGAGCGCATGGATCTCAAATGGCGCTCCCTAGGACAGGATGCGACTGAGAGGTTTCTTACCAAGCTCATAGTTGCTGGGTGTGTGATTACGCTATGTTTCGTAATTCCTCTGACGTGGGTACCGCTGGCAGCTTCAGCACAAGGATTCCATCTCGAGGGCAGTCTGGCCGAATACATACTCGTTCCGGCACTGATTGCCTGCTTCTCAACCATGGCGGTCACAGCTATACAACTCGCCCTCTCGCTGACGATAGATAGACAAGCCATAGGACTGGGTCTGGGTGTGATAGCCGGTCTGATCGGGACTGGACTGGGCCCGATGAATATGCCAGGTCTAGGCTGGCTCTTCCCGGCAGGAATCAGTTCCGCCGCCAGTCCCTTCCTGTCTTCTGCCAGTCCTGATGGCTTTGCCAGTATGACCTTGGTTGCCAATCCCTGGCCAAAAGTCCTGACCAGCCTTTTGGTCTGCATTATCTGGTCGGGAATATCAGCATTCATCGTCAAGGCCAAGGAGTTATGCCGATGACAAGTCCGTACCCAGCAAACGCTATGACTATCACCCCGATGCATCGCCACAGGCCATCAATCATTGCCGCCTGCAAATGGGAGATCCACAAGGCCGGCAATATCTGGTACTGGCTGGCCACCACGCTCTTCGACGCCATAGGAACCTTCAACGGTTGGGACCAGTATCGGAGCTACAGACCGGACTTCCAGGCTCAAGGGGTGACCTGGGCAGCGGTCTGGGGGCAGGCGATCCTTCTGCCAAGCATGGTCTTCATGCCAGTCCTGGTCGCGGCCTTTGCTGCCCAAATTGAAGCCAACGAGCACAAGGGCCGCAACTGGCAGCGTCTTAATGCCTCTGGCATGGTTGGGACTGCCATAGCAGGGAAGATGATGCATGGACTGCTGGCATCCCTCCTTACCGTCGCTATCTTCGAATCTGAATTCATACTCGTGGGTGTTCTGGTAGGAGGCTTCGACCCAGCGGAACTCGGTCCCTATCTCTTGCGTGGCGTACCAATGACGCTGGCAGTGTGGGCGATTATGACTCTGACCCAGGCCATAGCCGCCAGAGCCGAATCCTTCGCCTCGACTATGAGCATCATGTTTCTGCTCACTCTGGCAGGCTGTGCGCTGTCGGTTGCCACACCGACCTTGGCGCTGCCGTATCCGCTGGCCTTGATCACCACTGCATCCGCAGCCCGTGACATGGGCAATATCGCATCCACGACCTCTATGGCAAGCTCGTGCATGGTGGCAATCCTCTGGGTGCTGATCAGCCTCCTTATATTCCGGCACCAGGCTCGCAGAGCCATCTGATCTTAAGCGCAGAGTCAATAAAGAGAGGATAACGCACTTGCCAGGCCGCACATCTCAGTGTCTGACAGCATAATGGAATACCGGCAGTTATCAGGAAGAGGCTCACCGATGAGAGCAGGCAAGAAGACTCAAGGCTGGATTCAGTTGTGGAACCGGCCATATATGACCTTCGTGGCAGTCTTTTTCTGCGCCCTCTACGAGACAGGGATGCTGACCAGGCTGATCCTTGCCCCAAGCAGCGCCAACCAGACCCTCTACCAGGTCATGAAGTCTGCCAGCTGGGGCTTGCCCCTGTTTGTGGTCATTATTTTTCTCGCACTTGTCACCCTATGCCTGCGCCGTCTATATCCTATGGCGACCCTGCTGGTGGTCAGTGGCATGCTTGCCCTGACTGCCGCAATCTATGGCTCGGGATGCACCTACCTGATCATTCCCTGGCTCGTCAGCCTCTACGCCTGCGCGGTAGAAGCCAAGAGCGTGACATCATTGACAGCTGGGCTGGGTAGTTCCGCCATTCTAGGACTGTTCAGCATCGTACTCTCTGCCAATTGGCATCATGATGTCCTCTTCACCGACCTTCTGTATCCGACTGGATTGACTTTCGCCCTCTGCCTGACAGTCGCCTTCCTCTCACGCTCCGTAAGGCAATCACGCTTGTCAGAGCAGGCATTGGAGGAGGAGCGCTCGCATGCTCTAACCCTGGCCCATGAGCGGGACCAGGCCATGCATCAGTCCAGGGTTGCCGCCCAACTGCATGACAGCGTGGGTCACGACTTGACCGCCATCATCGCCTTATCCGAAGGACTGGATCATGCCATCGGAAAACCGGAAATCGATGAGGCTATCTCGATGATTAACGACCTGGCACGGCAGGGACTGGATGACACCCGAACTGCTGTCAAAGCCCTGCAATCACAGACAGATCCAAAAAACGACCCACAGCCGGCCACAGGGGAGAGGCATGGCTGGGATGACATCAAACCCATCCTCGACCACGCCCGGCATGTCGGCATCAGCGCTGCCCTGACGGAAACGGGTCGTCGGCCACAGGATTCCGAACAGGCCGACCTGGCTTTCACCATCACCAGGGAGGCGATTACCAACGCCCTCCGCCACGGACAGGAGGTTAACCGTATTGTGGTCTCCTGGGATCACGACAGCCGGGGCGGCATAGATATCACCGTTCGCGATGATGGACGAATCTTGAATAACGAAGCCGACAATACCAGTAGCAATGGTACAGGTCTTGCCAGGTTAAGAGCCGAGGTGCAAGCTCATGGTGGCAGCTTCCATTCGGGTCCTGGTTCTGATGGTTGGACCTTGCAGGCCCACATACCCTCGCTAGCCGCAATGGCAGCTAACAATATAGGCATGAAGGAGAACGCATGATCCGCGTCATGATCGTCGACGACCAGCGACCGACCCGCATGGGACTGGCACTCATGGTCGCTAAGGATCCAACCTTACATGTCGTTGCGCAGGCGGCCAACGGCCAAGAAGCTTTGGATAAACTGGTCACATCCGCCGAAAATCAACAGCCTTTGCCCGATGTGATTCTGATGGATGTGCGCATGCCTGTCATGGACGGGCTGGATGCCACCAACCGTATCAAAAAGCTCCATCCTGAAATAAGCATTCTCATTCTGACCACCTACGACGAGGACGACTATGCCTTCACAGCCTTAGGGGCAGGCGCATCTGGATTCCTGCTCAAGGATGTCAAGACAGCCGATCTGAACAGAGCCATCCATGCGGTACATGCAGGCGATGCCATTCTCACGCCGCGCATCACGGCCGAAGTGATCAGGAGAGGAGTCCCAAAGACAAGAGCCAGTGATGAGTCTAAGGCTCGCGAAAAATTCGCCCAGCTGGGCAAACGCGAGCTTGAGGTCGCTTCGCTGGTCAGCCAAGGCCTGACGAATGCGGAGATTGCCGAGCGCCTCCAGCTGCAGCCTGATTCGGTCAAAAAGACAGTCAGCCGCATACTGGCAAAACTCAAAGTCAGGGACCGGATCAACATCGCCGTCCTTTGGTATCAGGCCGACATGCGTTATCTCCGGTAGATGATGCATAATAAAGCAGAAATAGGGAACTGGATTGGACAATGCCGTAGATTCGCTGTTGATATGCACTCACTCTGTAACGGCGTTAGTAGTGGGCATGCTGCATTTACCAGTCAGCTATTTATTTTCAACTTTAATTACTATCAGTAGGTGCAGGCAAAGAGCAGTGGAAAGAGGTAGTTATGAAAGCAGTTGCAATAATAATGAATGCAATGAGCATATAAGGCTTAATCGTCTCAGCTGCCATACAAATTCGATCTGGCTATTACGGCGACGAGTATTCTAGCCTTTTCACTCAATTCGATTCGACGCAATAAGACCTTGCATGGATTTGTGCCTTGCTATTTTTCGTTTTTTTGTTTTATCTCTTTCAGCGGTTATTTTCTTTATCGAACAAACAAATCGAAAGTCGCCGAATCAGTAAACGAACCTTTGACAAATCTTTTCCATACTAAATTTATGTTTCAAAAAACTGAATGTTACCTACCCTTGAAGGCAGAAACTATAGCATTTAATAGAACTGTCTCGATCAAAATCATCTGCGATAACTCCCAGTATAGAACAACAGAACCCTTCCAAGAACTCGTTATCCGCAGATCTGAAAGTTATTGGTCAGGCGAATTTGTATAACGCTTTCCCTCACGGCTGGGGACGCATTTACTTGTAACTTGGATATTTCGCAAGGCCAATGAGATTTGAACCTGCGCGACTCCTCGTTCAGAAAAACTGCTATACGTGTATATGCTAGCTGCCTTTAACTGTAGCTAGTAACGACTGGCATTTAGCTGACGCGAGCAAGTTCCCACTACTAACTGATAACTGATACGCGCTAAAACCGTTGGGTTAGTGCACCACTTTGCCCAATCTGATCTTCGATGTTTTCAAAACACAATGGGTGGAAATCATTGCTGTTCGACAAATCTTAGTGCAGTCATACTAAATTACCGAGAATCGTAATAATATCAAGGAACGGAAAATCAGACATATGCGTACAGAATTGTTCTCTCGCTAACTGTGGACGATCAGAAAATGACATTCAGTGAACGTTTCACGTTACTGGCATAGCCAGTCAGTCTTGCAGGTTAAGTGGGTAACTTTCGGCTATAACAATCATTGAGGATCACAACGGGCCGGCTATCTGAACCCTGCCAAAATTACAACAGCTCGACCATCCCGCTACCGCACCGTTAAAGCGCTTAACGACAGCAACTGCTCGAAAACCCTAACAATAAGATCACGTACCTTTTGAGACTCAGACTGGCGGCACCTTGTATGAGGAGATCAGTGACTTCATTGCCAGATAGGCAGCTTCTGCCAGTCGTCCGGGAAGCCCATTGGTTTGAGTGGAATGCCAGGATAGCGGTTCATCAGGTCTATGAAGTTTGTACGCCAATGGGTGACGCCCAGTTGCTTCAGGAGGAAGTGTTCCATGGTCAGGAATCCTGCAGGACCTTTCGACTCCGGTCGGCGGAAGGGCTCCCATTCGTTACCCCACCAGTCGGCATTTGCGGGATACAGCTTGGGTTTGATGGGTGTCATCTTCGGGTCTATGCAGTTCCAGAAGCGGTCATGGTGGGCGGTCTTGTTGCGGGCGACACGGATATTCTCGAGCCAACCGCGCAACAATTTCTCATTGCCGACACCGGGCTTGTTAGACATGATTCCCAGTTGCGAGGCCAACCTGCGTTTGATGGCAGGGTCAGCACCCTTGTAGAAGATCTTCTTGAAATCGCCGTAGGACAGGCAATCCACTAGCATCCAAATGGGCGGCAGCGGGTCGCGGTAGGTGCTCTTGAAATGCTTAAGCTGTGGCAGCGAAGATCGCTTATAGTCCTTGGCTATGCCGGCAATCGCACTCTTATGCTCTTCGGTGCTGAGTCCAGGCAGACCGGCAGGCTCAAGGTAACCGAACGGACCCGTTGCTTTGGCAAGTTCAGCAGCCATATAGCTTTTGAGAAAGACCTCGATGCTGACGATGCCATCGAAGACGATGTTACGTAGTTCCTGGTCGAACACGTACCGTTCCCAAATGGGATCCCAAGCAGTCTTCAGAAGAAAGGGCAACTTTCGTTTACTGCTACCCGCCATAGGAGTAAGGAAAGGATACCAATAGCCCTTGAGGCGATAATAGCCTACCAACTCCAAACGATCCGCAAGGTCCTGCACGCTGATGCCTGTCAACCCGTTATCCAGAAGCAGTTGGGCCAGGTCTGCAGAGTCGCGGTAAGGATGGCTGGGGTATGGGGGCAACTTGGTTGCAGTTGTGAATCCCATGTGCCCTCCGGGTAAAAAAATACCGCCATAGTATGCGTTCCACCCCGAAAGGCAGTAGAGGCAGTGGCGGCTTCTAACAGCACTAACTTTACATCGTGCGGGCGCCGAACGCAAAACTTCAAGACTCGATTGCCGCTCAGAGCTAAGGCTGAGCGTACACGGCACTCAACGAGATGACATCTCGGACCAGACACAGGGCGGTGGATTTGATTATGACCCTCTACCAGACTCCCGCAGTTGCCCTGGGTACGCTCCTTTGTGGTTCTGCACAGAACAGGAGGATACCGGCGACCTCAACCCTGACCGTCCGCCAGGCCGAAGCCAGCAACAAACGTCAACTGATCCAGGTTGACTCCACGACCTACGTGATTGGAGGGAGGAGGATGGCGTAGAGGACTTGCGCCTGTATCAGCGCAGGAATGCATCCGCAGAGACCATCAGCATCAAGGGAAGGCGCGGCCGCGTTGCCGGGGACTCTGAGAAAGAAGCTGATGACGGCTTACGCTCAGCTCAACGCCGACCCCGAGGATCTTCTGGCCGATCACGAACTCACAGTCGGCGAATGAAGGGAAACGTGAAGAAAGAGCGAAGCGCCGAATATATGCAAATAGGTATCAAAGGGCCTGGAACTACAAATAATTCCAAGGCCTAAGACCTTGGAATCGTTGCTATTTGGTCGGGCCGGCGGGATTTGAACCCGCGACCCCTTGTAAGATAAGCCGCTGTTCTGGTACATGCGAGCTGCCTTTAACTGCTGCTAACTATCCAAGGAATACTGCCAATTCTAGCAGATTCCAAGTATGAACTGATGCAAGCTGATACGGGTACTTATGGGTAGCGATGTGCCCGAAATGTGCCCGATTGGATTAGCCAGAAGGAAGTGTCTGATGACATTGGCACAGAAATCGTCTGACTGCATAAAATGAGATTGCTTGGAACTGATTCAGGGATGAGATGTAAGTGTGTGCCGGATAACCTTGCTGGATCGGTCAGGTTTTCCGCTTATAAAATCCCTGATGGCCTCGGACATTTTTTCAGGCACATAGTCGTGGAGATAATGAGGGGCATCGAAATACCGTATCTGTGAGTTACCTTGCTGCGCTTTGAAGGATTCTTGGATGGATCGCCACTCATCCTTGCTGAAGCCAGTGCCTTTCCCGTTGGAAACCAGTTGCAGCATCTTGATCTGTGGCAATCCAGCTTCCGCAACCTTGCGGGCGTTGGCGTTGACCGTGTTGATCTCTCGCTGGATGTCTGGATCCATGAAGTTCTTGAAGAAGAGGGTCCGGTAGACCGCCTTATCTTCAGCAGACAAATTTCCTGCTTTGATGGCGGGTGACTGGTCCGCGGTCAGTCTGGGCAGGAGACGAGGAAGTCCTGTCCGGCAAAGGGCGCCCAACAGTGCTGTGGCTGCGGCGGGAGGCACCAGGTTGCGCGTCTCATAAGCCTGTGGCGTGGCCATATCCAATCCGATGATGGCCTCCACCTCGGCAGGGTACTTCTTGGTCCAGTAAAGTGCTTCAAGCCCAGACATTGAGTGGGGGAGGAGCACATAGGGCCCAGTCACTCCGGCCCCGTGCAGCGCCGCCCTGGTCTCATCCAACATCGTGTCGATATCTCTGGGGTCCCGAGACCAGTCACTAAACCCGTACCCGGACTTCTCCACCACAATCAGACAGTATGAGTTTTGCAGTCTAGTAATGAGAGCCTTGAAATCATACAGAGGGGAAGGGGTTCCACACCCTGAAAGCAGCACCAGTTTCGGGACGCTACCATGTGTGTCCCCGAACACCGCGACACTCAGTAGTTTATGTCCCACTCTCACCAGCTGACGATATTGTGCTTCGCCCTTATCTTCCAGGGGATTCCTCGTAATTACTTGGAGCATATAGACGAGTCTACAGTAGCTGACAGCTTGTGGCAGAGCAGCAGTAAAAGCATATTGAGGAAGTGCTTTCTCGGCAAAAAAAGGATTCCGGTTCTGCGATCAGTTATTGACTTAAGTCTTGCAGCACACATCCCAGGAAGCGGTCGGGTTCCTCCCATTGGGGGAAGTGGCCGGAGCGATCGAACCAGTGCCAGCTTTTGGGGCTGTCGATTGTCTCGTACCAGTCGCGGGCGACGGCGGAGGAGACGTGGTGGTCCTGTCTGCCCTCACAGAAGGTGACCGGCACCTCGAAGTGGTGGGTGTCGGTGAAGTCCGTGTCCATCAGCTCCTGGTGAAGTGGTCGCACATCGCAGGGTTGGTGGGTTGCTTGGCAGGGGAGAGCTTTGACAAGCCGGACATGAGAACGAGCAGAGGAGCTGGATAACCATCTGGCAAAGTTGCGAAAAGAACACGGTTGGTCTCAGGGGGAATTATCCAAAAAACTGGGAGTGAGCCGTCAGACCGTAATTTCGATTGAAAAGGGCCATTTCGACCCATCGCTGCCACTTGCTTTCCGCCTGGCGGATGCATTCGATTTAACTATAGAGGACATATTCGAACCCTGAACATGCCCGACGCTCAGACCCTGATTGGAAATAAGGGAACTCACTGGAAATTATGCAAGGGTGCTTTTGCCTAACAACAGGCAAAAGCACCCTTATTTATACTCCGCCATGTCAGATTTGGATATCCTGGCCGATGACTTCGGCCACCTCGCCGGTGCGGTTGGGCCATAGGTCCGCGTAGGTGTCCAAGGTCTCTGTGGCCGAGGCATGGCCCAGGACGGCCTGCAGGGTTTTCACGTCCGCCCCGGCCTTGATCGCCAGGGAGGCGTAGGTGTGGCGCAGGGAGTGGATGACCAGGCCCTCGATATCCTGCATGCCCGCATCCCGCAGTGCTGGAGCCCATACCCGGTTCCGCCAGTTAGTGGTGGTCTGTCTGCCGCCTCTCGGCCCGCGCAGTAGGTAATCCTCGGGGCCATGGCCGTCGAGCAAATCTTTAATTCTGGGCAGCAGTTGGCTGGGTATGGGCACAAACCTGGTCCTGTTTCCCTTTGGCAATGTCTCAACGATATGCGAATCAACATCGACCGACTGGGTGCGTAGGACATTAATCCGGTTTCTCCCCAGATCCACGTCCCCGCACCTCAGAGACAGTGCCTCGCCGATGCGCAGTCCCGTATACGCAAGCAAGTAAATGACCGTGGCATTGGCCTCGTCCATCTGACCCGCCAGGATCTTGATCTCTTGTGGGGTTAGATATATTCGCCGTTGAACCGCTCTGTTATGTGGCACCTTGGCTTTGGCGACGGGATTGGTATCTATCCAGCGGTTTTCCACAGCCACATCCAGAATCGAGCCCAACACAATCTTGCCTACGGAGCGGATTGAGGACGCGGACAGCGAGGAGGCCGAGCCTCGTTCACCTCCATAAGGCGCCGTCCCATCGGCTAGGCTGACGTACCAGCGCTGGATCCTCGCCGTGGAAATGTCCTTCAAAGCTACGTCACCCCATTGAGGCAGAACCCACACGCGCAGCTCACGCCGGTAGCGTCCCTCTGTCGATCCCTTGATAGTGCCCGCCAGACCCTGCTGCCATAAGTCCGCTGCCTGTCGCAACGGCCTGCAGGAGTCTCGGGGATCCATGTATCGGTTCGACCGTATCCGGTCCTCGATCTCGGCCATGAAAGCCTCCGCTTCACCCCGGTAGCGAAACAACTTCCTTCGTGTGATTCCATCAATCCTCCATCGCACCTCCCAGCGTGACCCTTTGCCGAAGTCCTTGGCCCTGTATCGCTCAGGGACCTTGGCGTTCTCAGGGTCGTCGGTGTGCTTGGATAGGGAGTGCTTCATATATGCGGACGGTTCCTCCTTGGAGGTGTGCCCCTGTGCCTCGTGACCAGGGCGGCCTTCAACCATCTGTCGTTTATCCATGCTTTTGCCATATCAACCTCTATGCGTCAGATAACAATTTGTTCCATTTAGCGATATCCAGCACCAGCTAACGGCGGTGCGCGCTGACGCATAGGAACAGGTATGAGCCAAATACAGCAAACAATGAACGATAACCCGGCTATGACACCGACCAGGCTGCTGACCCCTGCGGAAGCGGCCGAGATCCTGGTGATACCGGTGAGCACCCTGAACGCCTGGAGGGCGCAGAAAATCGAGCTTCCGTACGTGCATATAGGTCGTCTGGTTAGATACCGGCCCGAGGATGTGGCGGCACTTATCCGTCGCAATACGGTGCGGCCGGAATGAGCCGGAATGTGCCCGAAGGCAAGGGCGATGTGCCCGAAATGTGCCCGATTCGGGGCATACAAAAAATTCCAAGGCCCGGAAGCCTTGGAATCATTGCTATCTCGTCGGGCCGGCGGGATTTGAACCCGCGACCCCTTGACCCCCAGTCAAGTGCGCTACCAAACTGCGCTACGGCCCGACGGTGCATCAGCACCGAGTAGAGATAGTAGCACAGCGTCACCGGGCCGACAATGGCCCGGCGAGTCCCGGCAGACAAGTGCAGACAGACGGGGCCACCTGATCAACTTGCTATCATGATTCTTGACGGTCGGCGCAACCCGCGTCGGCCGCAAGTCGTCCCAGCCCGGAAGGGGTTCCATGAGCACAGACGTTTTCGACCTTTCGGCCGCAAAGATGCGCGACAAGGGCATGAGCGAAGTCTCCATCAACCAGTTCAGGCACCTCTACGAAACCTGGGAACGGGGAGATGCCAAAGCCTGCGTGCGTGAAAAGGACATCACCCCGCTCAAGGACGTGCCCCGCACCAAGGATATCCACGACGCCATGGACATGGACATGGCACTGGACGCATTCTCCCGCACCGCCTTCATCAAGCTCAACGGTGGTCTGGGAACCTCCATGGGTCTGGAAAAGGCCAAGTCTCTGCTGCCCATCCGCCGCCACAAGGCCCGTCGGATGCGCTTTCTGGACATCATCATGGGCCAAGTGCTGACGGCCCGCAAACGCCTAGGGGTACCCCTGCCGCTGATCTTCATGAACTCCTTCCGCACCTCACGAGACACCATGCGCGTGGTCAAGCAGGACCGCCGCTTCGTTCAGCATGATGTGCCCATGGAGATCATTCAGCACATTGAACCCAAAATCGACGCCGAAACCGGCCGTCCTGTCGACTTCCCAGCCAAGCCCGACCTGGAATGGTGCCCTCCCGGCCACGGCGACATCTTTTCGACCATCTGGGAGACGGGCTTGCTGGACACACTCAAGGAGCAGGGGATCGACTACCTGTTCATCTCCAACTCCGACAACCTGGGCGCCAGGCCTTCAAGGACCCTGGCCGGTTATTTCGCACAGTCCGGAGCGCCCTTCATGATCGAGGTGGCCGAGCGGACCGAGGCTGACCGCAAGGGCGGCCACATCGTCATCGACAAAGCCACCGGGCACCTCATCCTGCGAGAGATGTCCCAGGTGGATCCGCACGACCGCAGCTCGGCCATGTCCATCCGCAAGCACCCCTACTTCAACACCAACAGCATCTGGGTCAGGGTCGATGCCCTACGTGACAAGCTGGCCGAATACGACGGGGTGCTGCCCCTGCCCATCATTGAAAACCGGAAGACCGTGGACCCCACTGACCCTTCCACCAGACCCGTGGTGCAGTTGGAAACCGCCATGGGCTCCGCCGCCTCACTCTTCGAGGGAGCCATCTGCGTGCAGGTGGACCGCATGCGCTTCCTGCCGGTCAAGACCACTGACGACCTGTTCATCATGCGCTCCGACCGTTTCCATCTGACCGACTCCTACGAGATGGAGGATGGCAACTACGATTTCCCCAACGTCCAACTGGACGAACGCTACTACAAGTACATCGCCGACTTCGATGAGCGCTTCCCCTACGGGGTTCCCAGCCTGGCGGCAGCCAACTCGGTCACCATCGAGGGGGACTGGACCTTCGGCAGGGATGTGACCCTGTATGCGGATGCCCATTTGAGCGACCAGGGGCGTTCCTCATACGTGCCCAATGGCCAGTATGTGGGACCCCAGGGTATCGAACCGGACGAGTGGGTCTAAAGCCAGGCGCAAGAGGGTTCAGCCTGTCAAGAAAAGGGACCGTATTTGAGTGTTTGGCTCCCACGTTCCTGAAAATGAATCTATGATAGACAGATGTGCGTTAGGCGCACTAACAGTCAAAATTTTAACGATACGCGAGGACTGATGGCAGAAGGTACGAACGGAAGACGGCGTTTCTCTGATAAGTGGGGCAAACACGAACTCGATGTCCTGGCCGTCTTATCGTCCGCTTTCCCTCAATGGTTGACTTCTCGGCAGATAGCGCAGCGGGTCAAAGCCTATGCCGACTCCTATGGCGAGCTGGCCGATCAGGCCGCCAAGGCAGCCTTTGCCAAGCAGTTTCAGCGTGACCGGGCCAAGCTGGCAGCCATGGGGATCGCCATCGAATCCCGTCAGCCCGAGTACTCCTCCAAGTCCGAGGGGCAGGATTTCGCCTCCTACCGTCTGCAGCTGGGGGACGAGCCCCGCATACGTATGCACTTCAACCAGGAGGACATGCCGGTGCTGGCCGCAGCCAACTATCTGGCCCGATCCATCGCCATGTCCCAGGAGGCATGCGAAGAGCCGGTCCGCCCGGCCTCGCGCACCACTCCCCGGGTGCCGCAGGTGCCCATCCCTGGTCTGGGTCTGGATTCCATAGCTCCTGGACTGGGTACCCAGCGCATTCCCGACAATCTGGTCAAGGTCATCGACTCCCGCCGCTTCGCCGCCACCGTGGACGTGGACGGAGAGAATCTGAACGTGGCCTATGCCGATTCGGACGATCTGGCCATGTTCGTCCTGGAACACCCCGATGCCTCCATCGTCAGCCCGCAGGAGGCCGCAGACGCCTTCCGGCGGCGTCTGGATGCTGCCGCCCGCTTCAAGCTGGCCGACGAGTCGATAAGCCCCGGCGCGGCAACGGTCATTTCCCCGGAGATCGCTCGCACCAGCGTCGAGCACTTCGCCACCGACCTCAGTGACGACGACACCGACCTCAGGCACGCCCGTCGTGCCAGCGCATCCTCCTTCCAGACCGGATCCGAGGTGGACCGCCGCCTGCGGCTCATGCTTTTCCTGTCCGCACACCTGGGCGAGGAGTTCTCCCTGGCCGAACTGGCCGAGCGCTTCATTGGCCACCCCAACAGCAAGGAAGAGCTGCGCAAGTACGTCAACACCATCCACAAGGACATCAACACCCTGACCACGGTCTCGGACGACGGGGAGATGGCCGGCAGCCAGTTCTTCGACATCGACTGGTCCCTGCTGGACGACAGCGGCATCGTCTCGGCCACCAACTCGCTGGGCTTGGAGCGACTGGCCGGCATCTCGCCCCAGTACCTGAGCATGCTGACCGCCTCGCTCAACTACCTGGCCCATTCACCCCTGCTGCCCGAGCAGTCCCGCACCCAAGCCGAGTCGCTCTACCAGCGCCTGCGCACGCACGTAGGACCTGGCGAGACACCCTGGCTCTCCCTGACCGGGTATGAGACCGAACCTAAGAGCTTCTCGGTGGTCCGCCGAGCCATCAAGACCGAGTCCTTGCTGGACATGGAGTACACGGACGCTGCCGGACGGACCCGCCGCAAGGTGGTGGCCCCTGCCAAGATCTTCGTGGACGAGGGCGTCTACTATGTCGCCGCCTGGACCGATATCGGCGACGCAGCAGAGGGCACCGAGGCTGCGGACGCGCCCTCGGATTCCAGCCGCCACCTCAAGCAGGGCACCGGGCGCAACCGGCAGTGGCAGGTTCTGCGAATCGCCAGAATCGAACATGCGACCATCGTCAAGCCCAGCCACAAGGTGGAGTTCCCGGATGTGCCAGTCAGCGAGCTGCGCAAGTGGTCCTTCGACAACGGCACAGCTGCGGTCTTCATCACCGACCGGCCGGACCTGCCCTACATCAAGTCCCTGCCGGGCGCCTCGGTGGAGCCCTGCGGTTCCGGGCAGAAGGTCCACCTGACCGTCTCCTCGGACTCCTGGTTCGTGGCCTTCTGCATCGCCCACGCCAAGCACATCACCGCAGTGGCGCCCAAGACCCTGCGCACTATGATTCTGGCCCGTGCCCAGCGCGAGATCACCATCAGCGACGCTCACGACAAGGAGCAGGACCGGCACTAGTCCCGGTCGGAGAGGAGTTCCATGCCTGGATGGATCTGGATCCTTCTGGTGATCTTCATGCTGGCCATGCTGATCGGCGGAGCCGTCTACGCCATCCGACATGCCATGGCAGCCAGCCGCTCCATAGGGCGGGTCTCAGAGGATCTGAACCGCCACATGCCCCAACCCCCGGCGGCAGGGCAGTCCCAGGCAACGGATAGGACTGAGGGACCGGCCTTCGCCCTGCCCCTGTCGCAGTCAACCGAGCGATACAGCCAGGCACATGCCCTGGTGCTGGAGCGCAAGGAGCAGCGCAGGAGGAACCACGGCCTCATCTGGCGACGGTGGAAGCATTTCAATAGGTAGTTCTTGGAGGAACATGTCAGGTCATCGTCACCACGGACAGGATTCATCAGCATCCGAACCGGGGCCGGCGGAACGCTACGCCCGTTTCAATCGTCACCGCAAACGCATGACCGGAGCGCCTGCACGCTTTCAGTCCAAGCTGCCCTTCCCCCTGGATGACTTCCAGCTGGAGGCCATCACCGCCCTGGAGGATGGCGACAACGTCCTGGTGGCCGCTCCGACCGGCGCCGGCAAGACCATCGTGGCTGACTTCGCAGTATTCCTGGCCCAGGAACAGAACGTCAAGACCTTCTACACCACTCCTATCAAGGCCCTGAGCAACCAGAAATACCATGACCTGGTCGACCGCTACGGCGAGGATCGGGTGGGGCTGCTGACCGGCGACACCTCCATCAACTCCGAGGCGGACATCGTGGTCATGACCACCGAGGTCCTGCGCAACATGCTCTATGAGCAGTCCTCCACCCTGACGGCACTGAAGTACGTAATCCTGGACGAGGTCCACTATCTGGCCGACCGCTTCCGGGGGCCCGTCTGGGAGGAGGTCATCATCCATCTTCCGGCCTCCACCCGCATTGTGGGGCTGTCGGCCACCGTGTCCAACGTGGAGGAATTCTCCGACTGGATCTCCTCGGTGCGCGGACGCACCCATCTGGTGGTCTCCGAGCGCAGGCCCGTGCCGCTGGAGCAGCATGTCCTGGTTCAGGCCGACAGACACACCGAGCCAGAGATCCTGGATCTGTATCGGCACGACGGGTCAGGACGGCAGACCCCAAAGATCAACCCGCGCCTGGTCTCTCGGCTGGCCCAGCTGGACAAGGCCGGACAGGAGCGCATCCAGGCCCGCGACCAGGGGCATCACCATCGCCATGGCCGTGGCGGCAGGCCGGAGCGACGGATGGGGGAGCGGTATCGTCCAAGCCGGGCTGACGTGGTCGATGAGCTGGACTTCATGGATATGCTGCCCGGTATCTACTTCATCTTCTCCCGCACCGGCTGCGACCAGGCAGTCCAGCAGTGCATCCGGGCAGGGCTGCAGCTGACCACCGACGAGGAGGCCCGCCGCATACGGCACATCGTGGACTCCATGGCGGCCGGCCAGCTCAGCAAGGAGGATCTCAAAGCGCTGGGATTCGCCCAGTTCCGCTTCGCTCTGGAACAGGGCTTTGCAGCACATCACGCCGGCGTGGTCACCCTTTTCCGGCAGATAGTCGAACATCTGTTCGAACTGGGGCTGCTTAAGGTGGTCTTCGCCACCGAGACCCTGGCCCTGGGCATCAACATGCCCGCCCGCTGCGTCGTGGTCGAGAAGCTGGAGAAGTTCGACGGCACCGGCCATGTAGCTCTGACCCCCGGCGAGTTCACCCAGCTGACCGGTCGGGCCGGCAGGCGCGGCATCGACGACATCGGCCATGTAGTAGTGGTCGATCACCGGGACTTCAGCCCCAAGACCATGGCCGCCCTGTCCAGCAGGAGGGTCTACCCGCTGCACTCCAGCTTCCGGCCCACCTTCAACATGGCCGTCAACCTGCTCAACTCATCCAGCTATACGCGTGCTCGGGATACCCTGGACCACTCCTTCGCCCAGTGGGAGGCCAACCGATCAGCCTCGGAGCTGGAGGAACGCATCGAGACCCTGACCAACGGCCTGGAAGACTACCGGAAGGCCGCCCAGTGCAGCCGTGGCGATCTGATCGAGTTCATGCGCATTCGCGCAGCCCTCTCTTCAGCCCAGAAGAACGATCGCCGCCGTCTGAAGCGGCAACGATTCACCAGCGAGAAGGCCCGCGACCGGGCGTTCCGAGACCTTGACCGGCACATCGATCAGCTGCGCGAGCAGGAGCGCAACCATCCCTGCCGCCAGTGCCCGGATCTGCCCAAGCACCTGCGCTGGGGGAACCGGTGGATCCGCATGGACAAGGAGCTGCAGCGCACCCGGGAACAGTACGAGTCCAAGACAGGGTCGGTCTCGCGCCAGTTCGACAGGATCTGCCAGATTCTGGCCGACCTGCGCTACACGCGACCTGTGGATCCTGACGACTGCCGACTGACCCGGAAGGGGCAATTGCTTCGGCGAATTTACAGCGAGCAGGATCTGAGTCTTGCCGAGATCCTGGATCGTGGCATCCTCAACGATCTGGAGCCCGCTGAACTTGCAGCGGCCGTCTCCGGACTGGTCTACGAATCCCGCCGTGGGGTAGGGGAGCAGCCGGGGGAGAGGGCCGGGTATCGAGCTCCCAGGCTGGTTGACGCCATGGAGGATATGAAACGTCAGTGGTCCCAGGTACAGGAACGCTGCGATCAGGCTGGATTGGAGCTGCCGCCTGAACTCGACTTTGGCTTGGGGCCGACCATCTACGACTGGGCCTGCGGCGACTCGCTGACCACCATCCTGCGTGACAGCGATCTGACGGCGGGGGACTTCGTGCGCAACGCCAAGCGCCTGTCCGATGTGCTCACCCAGATCGTCCAGGTGGAACCCTACCTGGGCAGGGGAGGGCATCACCTGGCCAGGACTGCCAGCATCGCCGCCGACCAGGTCAATCGCGGCATTGTGGCTTATACGGGCGTGGAGTGAACACGGGACCAATCAGGGAATAAGTTTCAGGTCAACACTGTTCTGTAGCTTGGAGGCAGTGACGGACACGAGTATGGAGGAATCATGGCAGAGCGCAGTCTTCGCGGCATGAGTATTGGGGCGAAGTCCCTGGAATCCGATCAGAATGTGGATTTTGCTGCACGCAGCGAGGTCGCCTATGTCTGCCCCAAGGGCCATCGGACTATCCTGCCCTTGGCTGAAGGCGCTGAGGTGCCGCAGGAATGGGAGTGCCGCTGCGGGCAGATTGCTCACCTTGAAGGACATGACGAGCAGGAGTCCGGCAAGACCGGCAAGCCGACCAGGACCCACTGGGACATGCTGCTGGAGCGCCGGTCGGAGGACGAGCTCAAGGCTGTGCTTGACAAGCGTCTGAAAATGCACCGTGAAGGATGGTTCCCCGACTATGAGTAAATCACCGCGCCGTCTGGTTCTGCTGGATCTGGACGGCACCCTGACCGCCTCGCATCCAGGCATTATCGCTTCCGTGGTGCAAACTTTCAAAGAGCTTGGTCATCCCGTGCCCGATGAAAGCGAGCTTCGCCGATTCATAGGCCCTGCCGTTGAAGTATCCCTGCGCCGCAACGGCATCAGAGAAGAAGACATCGATAAGGGCGTCCAGATTTACCGGCGCTATTACAGCGAGATAGCGGCATTTGATGATCCTGACCATCCAGGACAACACATCCCTGGACGTCTGCTCGCTACGGTCTTTGACGGCATTCCCGAACAGCTGAATCGTATGCACGAGCGTGGTCTGACCTTGGCCGTGGCCACCTGCAAACCCGAGTACCAGGCTCAGCCGGTATGTGACCACTTCGGACTGACACCACTGGTAGATGGCATCTATGGTGCCAGCAGGGACTCTACACGAATCACCAAGGCCCAGGTCATCACACACGCTCTGCAACAGCTTGGCTTTGACACCAAACTCGGTGACCGTGCCCTTATGGTCGGCGACCGCTGGACTGATGCCGATGGTGCGCTGGAAACCGGTCTGGACTGTCTGGGATGCGGCTGGGGCTATGCTGAGCCAGGAGAACTGGAATCTCACGGCTGCTACCGAGTCATCGATCAAGTCGACCAATTGTGCCATGCTGCCGAGGATTACTTCGGAAACCATCAGACTCAGCACTGAGTCGGCCAGAACTGTATTGTCTCTTTTAGGGTCACCCGAGGTCACCTGGGTGACCCTTACCAAATTGGCCACAACCGAGAAACCATGAAATCACCGGAAAACACAAAATCGAATCGTGACCTAGTATGCCGATAATGTACGTTATGTCAAATCACTTGTTTTTTCTCCCCTGCTCCAGTTCGCCGTCCCGAGATTCATGCAGTCCGCTGGCGCTGCTCGTGCTGCTGCTCCAGGCGCTGGCGCAGACGCATGGCCGTCAGCTCGTCAATAGGTCGCTCAGGCAGACCCGGGGTCAGCTGTCCAGTAGTCAAATCCACGTGGTCGCAGGTCTGCAGCTCCAGATCCATACGATGCCAGATAGCACCAACAGAGATAGCAAAAACGGCACGCCCGGACTGCATCAGCGCAAAGACCTGATCGGGTCCTGAGCATTCTGTGACCTGATCACCATCGCAGACAACAGTCACATGCTCAAGTTGACCGACAGTCCGACGCTCAAGATAGTTCACCGTGTTCGTGGCATTGACCAAATTGACACCGGCATCCAAGAGGCGCTTGAGGACGGCCAGGATGACCACATCCTTGAAGGAATAGAGCCTGCGGGAGCCTGATCCGTGCGAGGCCTTGATCGACGGCTCGACGATTCGCTTGCGGGCCCAATAGTCCAGCTGCCGATAGGTAATGCCGGCCACCTTGGCAGCGACCGTTCCCCGGTAGCCCCGGGTCGTGCCCTCGGCCTGCTCAGGCGAAAAGAGTTCCCCCTGCACCAGCGTCGGCAACTCTTCGGCCATGCCGTGCCCCCTGTCAGTTCTTGGCGATGACTGCCCGATTATCGAAATATACCAGCCTGAACTTGCCGATCATGATCTCGTCGCCGTTGTGCAGGTCGGCCTGGTCCACGCGTTCACGGTTGACGTAAGTGCCGTTGAGACTGCCAGTATCCTCGACCCGAAAACCATGGTCAGTCCGTACGAATATGGCGTGCGCCCTGGAGACTGTCGAATCGTCCAACAGAATGTCCGCCTTCGGATCACGACCCACGCTGACCTGATCCTCGTCCAACAGATAACGCGATCCTGACACCGCTCCCCTGGTAGAGATCAGCAGGGCTGTGCCCTCAGGCAATCGCGCCATGGTCTCCAGGTCGTCCTTGGTCAGTGGACGGTCACCGTTGGAGGTGACTGGAATGTTCAGGGCCGGCATGCCGATGATGGTCGTCTCGCCCGCAGTGGGAATAGGATCTGTCATAATTGTCTATTCTACAGGCTTTGCATACTGGTAGTCCTGCACGCGTCGAACCTGGTCGATTCTGACACTATTTGACTGCTCCACGGATACGGTCGCATGGAACTGCACCTTGATCCGCGAACCCACTCCCCCGGCGATCTGAACGGCATTCTGCAGGCTGTCCGGATCCCCAATGGCCTTGACAATGTAGGGGCTGCGCAGCTTGGCGTGGTCGCATTGCAGACCGGTGCGGGTGTCCAGCAGATAGGTGCTGGTAACCACTCGGACATCATTGAAGGATATGACCTCGGCGCCAGCGTTGCGCAGTTCTTCGATCAGATTGAACATGGTAGAGGCGTCCACCCGGTCACTGTCCTCGGTGACCGTTACCACCACTCCCCTGCCCTGGGCAGGCAGCCGTCCGGCCAGGATGCCGCTGCTCTGCTCATTCTGCTGGGCTATGCGGGCGGCCTCCTTCTGCTTGTCGGCGGCTGACTTGATGGAGGTCAGCTGCTGGTTGAGCTGGCTCTTGCGCTCCTCCAGCTTATCGACCTGGTTGCTGGTCTCGTCCAGCACCCGTACCAGCTCCTCCTCGGACAGACTCTGGTAGGAGGACTGGTTATTGTGCACCTGGACCGCATACCCGAAACCCAAGAGGGCGCACATAAGGGCCACCAGGACGCTGGTAACCAGTCTGACCCTGGTGGCGTTGGAATTGAGGGTGCGCAGAGGCCGACGGCGAACCACCGGAAAAGCACCGGTCTGCGTATCGTCGGCTGGAGCCCTGACCCGTCCGGGCCTCCTAGGCGGAATGCTCTTGGGCATTCCCTCGTCGCGCTTCTTCCTCAGGGTGTGTCTCATATGCTCACCCCTTGAAAATGAACCGTCGAATAGCGGAAACGTTGGAGAAGATCCGGATGCCCAGGACCACAATGACGGCCGTGGACAGCTGAGAACCCACGCCCAGCTGGTTGCCCAGGAAGACCAGAAGAGTGGCCGTGATCACATTGGAGATGAAGGAAACCACGAAGACCCGGTCCGAGAAACTGCGTTCGAAGTAGGAGCGGACTGCGCCCATCAGGGCATCCAGGGCGGCCACCACCATGATGGGCAAATAAGGCTGCAGGACAATGGGAATGTCGGGCTTGAGGAAGATGCCCGCCACCACGCCTAGGATCAGGCCGAGAATTGCCGACATGTCAATGACTCCTTCCGGCATAGGACAGATTGGGCAAACTCACTGCATTCAGATTCAGGCGCCGCTGCTTGGCCACATTGACAGTGATGTTCGCCCTTTTGAGGTCACGCAGGCGGCCCTGCAGATCGCTGCGAACCATCAGATCGGACAAGGCGCCTTGGTCGCCGATGGCTTCGATCTTGTAGGGTGACTCGATCGAGGTGGTCCCCACCAAAATGGTCTGACCGGCCGTACGCACTGATGTCTGTGTTCCTATTCTATTGCCGTTGATGGCAATGGCTTCGGCCCCAGCAGACCAAAGCTTGGTCAGGAACCACTGCAGGTCCTGGTCGGTGAGCAGTTTGATCTGATCGGCATTGTCCCGGGAATCCTTGGAGGCAATGGGGTTGGCCAGGGTGATGACGACGCCCTGCCCCTGCACCTTGCTGGTGCCGTTGGTCAGATCGTCAGCGGTCTGCGTGCTGTTCTGCCCTTGGCCGCCCTCCTGAGCCGAGAGCGTGTCGATATTGCCGTTAAGGTCCGATATCTGACTGTTGAGGTCATTGGCACGCTTGCTGACCCCCTCCACCTGGGAGATGAGCTTCTCGCGTACCTTCTGACGCGGGTCCCGGTGCAACACCTGAACTATACCTGTGCCCGCCAGGCCGACCAGCACGCAAATGACGAAGACCAGTATCCGATTGACCCAGACGCTCAGCGGCGATCTACGCTCAGCGGGCAGCAGACGGGCATCCTCGAACATGGGATCCATGGGACGGTTGGTCAGGTCGTCAATCAGCCTCAGAGACTCATCAGCCATGCGCCGACGCATGGATTCCTGGGCGGGCTCCGAGCTTTCCTGGTCCACATAGTGGCGTTCCAGACCTGCGCTGGAATGCGAAAAAGCCGCCCGGCGGTGAATCAAGGCACGGTCAGGCGGCACGGGGAAGGATTGGGGGGTCATCTGCGGTTCAGTCATGATGGCGGTCCTGACGAAGCAGCCCGATGCCCTGACGTGCGTAGATCAGCCCTGCCAGCCAGTAAAGGCCAACCCCCCAGATGACAGCCGCAAGAGCCACCAGGTGGAAGAAACGGAAGAAGGCTGAAGTGCCCACATCCGCAAAAATCAGGGCCGGTATGGCCAGCATGAGCACGGCCGTTCCGGTCTTGCCAGCGAAGTGCACCGGCAAGGGGCCATAATCATGCTGGGCCAGCGCCAAAACCAACAGACCCATGAGCACATCCCGGGCACCGACTAGGGCCAGAAGCCACCATGGGAGTATGGAGGCGATGCTCAGGGCAAGGACAGAACAGAGAATCAGCAGCCGATCGGCAACCGGGTCCAGGATCTGCCCCAGCTTGCTGACCTGGTTGAACCTGCGGGCAATGATTCCATCCACACCGTCTGAAAGGGCCGAAATCAGCATGACCACCAAGGAAATGATCAGATGCCGGTTGGCCACCAGATAGGCAATAAGAGGTATGGATAGGATACGAAGCAGGCTGATGACATTGGGTACGGTGAGAATCACCGACCGTGGCTCAGGGCTGTACCTGCTGCGTGAAATTCGATCAATCAGTGCCATCCGACTACATTCTAGAAGCTTGAAGGGCAGTTACAAGGATGGCACGCGCACCGATCCCATAGAGGCGGTCCATGAGGTTGTTCACCTGGTCCCTGGGAACCATGGCCCTGACTGCCGCCCATTGCTTGTCGTGCAGGGAGGATACTGTCGGCGACTCATAGCCGGGCGTGATGCCCACCGCCATGGCCACGCGCTCTACCGGGATGTCATAATCCATCAGTACATAGCGGCGGGCTGTCAGCACACCCTCCAGCCTGCGGGACATGACCGCCAACCGCTCATCATCTGGATCCAGACGGGGTGATCTGATGAGAATCCCCTCCGATTTCAGAATGGGATCGCCGAAGACCCGAAGCCCGGCGTTGCGCAGGGTGGTGCCGGTGGAGACCACATCGGCGATCAGGTCGGCTACCCCGAGCTGGACTGAGGACTCCACTGCGCCGTCCAAGTGGATCAGTTCGGCCTTGAGTCCCTTGCTGTTCAGGTAGTCCTCAAGAAGCCGGTCGAAGGTAGTGCCGATCCGTTTGCCGTCCACGTCCTGCAAGGTGTTGATAGCACTGGCTTCCGGAGCGGCGAATCTGAATGTGGATGCGCCGAACCCCAGCTCAATGACCTCGACGGCCCTGGTTCCGGAGTTGAGCAGCAGGTCACGCCCGGTAATGCCCAGATCAATGGTCCCCAAGCCGACATAGACCGCTATATCGTTGGGCCTTAAGTAAAAGAGCTGGATGTCGTTGTCGACGTCATCGACCACCAGTTGCCGGTCATTGGAACGCAGACGATAGCCTGACTCTGACAGCAGCCTCCATGCGGGCTGGGACAACATGCCCTTATTGGGCACCGCGACCTTCAACACGGCAACCTCCTAATTGCGGAAGCGAATCTACAGCGGGAAAGGATCAGAGGTCACAGATACCTGTAGACATCCTCCAGGGTGATGCCTCGATCGATCATCATGACCTGGATGTGGTACAGCAGTTGGCTCATCTCCTCGGCCGTCCGTTCCTTGCCCTCATACTCAGCGGCGATCCAGGTCTCTCCGGCCTCTTCATTGATCTTCTTGCCGATGAAATGCGTGCCCTTGTCCAGCTCTTCAACAGTCAAGGATCCTTCTGGGCGCTCCTTGGCCTTGGTCGTGAGCTCCTCAAACAACCCATCGAAGGTCTTCATCTGGCTATCTCCATTCTTCCTGCAAAACCTGTCAGTCCTTGTAGCTTACCTGCGCGGCCTGCCGGATCTGGTCAATGGCCTTGGCCGGGTCGTCAGCGCCGTAGACCGCGGAGCCTGCCACCAGGACATCGGCTCCAGCCTCTGCCACGATGGGAGCCGTGGTGGGACTCACCCCGCCATCGACCTGGATGTGGGTCTTCAGGCCGCGGGCGGTTATCTGGTCACGCAGGCGGCGGGTCTTGGGCATCTGATTGTCCAGGAACTTCTGTCCGCCGAATCCTGGCTCCACGGTCATGACCAGAATCATGTCGAACTCATCGAGAATATCGAAGATCGGCTCCACAGGTTCGGCAGGGCGCACGGCCAGGCAGGCCTTGACCCCCATGTCGTGCAGCTGGCGGGCCAGACGAACCGGGGCATGGACGGCTCCGGTGTGGAAGGTGACGGAGGCGACACCCAGCTTGGCGAATTCCGGGGCCCAACGGTCGGGGTCCTCGATCATCAGATGCACGTCCACCGGCAGGTCGGTCACCTGGCAGATGCGCTCCACCACAGGCTCGCCAAGCGTCAGGTTGGGAACGAAATGGTGGTCCATCACATCCACGTGGACCATATCGGCATTGGCAATAGCCTTGAGATCCCGCTCCAAGTTGGCGAAATCGGCGGAAAGAATGCTGGGTGCTATCTGAATGCTCATGGAGATTATTCTATGTTGTACGGAAGACCGGCGGCACCGGTTTGTGGCCCAATTGCACACCTGCCGGCCCTTGGATAGCTGACCCTGTCCTACTTGCTCCGGGCCTCGGATTCCTGACGCACCTCAAGCTCGGTGATGGTCCGCAGCTTTTCGGACAGCAGGGAGGTCGGCTTGCCCTTGCGCGCTATGAGGACGAAGACTGCAGCCGCCAGGAAGAAGACCGTCATGGACACCCAGACGTTGACCCTGACTCCCAGAAATTCGTGGGCGAAGTCGATGCGAAGGGCCTCGATCCAGGTGCGTCCCAGGGTGTACCACATGACATAGAGGGCGAAGAGGGAGCCGGCCTTGAGCACGTTCACGGCCTTGTGGCCGATCCAGACCAGGAGGGCCGCGCCGATCAGGTTCCAGATCATCTCATAGAGGAATGTGGGTTGGAAGAGGGTGCCGGTCGGGCAGGTGGCCCCGTCATAGCACTGTTCGCTGCTGCCGATGGCGGAACCTGCCGCGTCGATCTTCAGCCCCCAGGGCAGCGTGGTGGGGGCCCCGTAGAGCTCCTGGTTGAACCAGTTGCCCAGCCGCCCGATGGCCTGAGCCACCAGAAGGGCAGGAGCCACGCTGTCGGCCAGCAGGGCGGTCGGGTAATTCTTGTGGCGGCACCAGGCCCAGGCTGCCAGTGCTCCCAGGAGGACTGCACCCCAGATGCCCAGACCGCCACGCCAGATGCGCAGAATGTCTGCTGGGTTGCCATCAGCTCCGAAATACCGCTCAGGGGTGGTGATGACGTGGTAGAGCCTTGCGCCGACGATGCCGGCCGGTACCGCGCAGATGGCGATGTCCAGAATCTGGTCGGTCCGGCCGCCCTCCTTCTTCCAGCGCCTGGCCGTGATCCAGGCGGCCACGATGATGGCCAGGAGCATGGTCAGCGCATAGAACCTGATGGTGACCGGCCCCAGATGGAAGCTGGATATTCCCGGCGATGGAATGTAGGCAAGCGTCATAAAGCCCCAATCTAGCCCCTGGGCCTTACAGCCCCACTCACTTCCTGGCCTGGGAGATGCCCCAACGCAGGTCGGAGCAAACCTCAGCCAGGGACTCCAGTGCCTTTCTACGGTCCTTCCGCGGCCTGCCCTCGTCATCCAGAAGACAGTGGACCAGGGCCGAGCCGACGATGACCCCGTCCGCGTAGGCGCCGACCTGAGAGGCCTGCTGGGCGGTCGACACCCCGATGCCCACGCAGACATAAGGGGCCCCAGCCTGCCTGACTCTCGCCACCAGGTTCTGGGCCGAGTTGGACATGCTGGTACGTTCGCCGGTCACGCCCATCCGGGAGGTCGCATAGACGAATCCTCTGGCCGCACGGGAGGTGATCCGCAGACGCGCATCGGTGGAGTCTGGCGAGACCAGATAGACCCGGTCAAGACCATACCGGTCCGACTGCTCTATCCATTCCCCGGATTCGTCGACGATCAGATCCGGGGTGACCAGCCCGGACCCGCCGGCCTCGGCCATGCGCTGAGCAAAGTCTGCCACTCCGTGATGCATGATCAGATTCCAGTAGCTCATGACCAGAGCCCTGGCACCGTCCGCCTGGACCTGGCGGACCGCGTCGAAGACACCGTCGACCTTGACGCCATTGTCGATGGCGCACTTGCTGGCCGCCTGGATGACCGGACCATCCATGACCGGGTCGCTGTAGGGCAGCCCGATCTCGAGGATGTCGACCCCGCTTTTCACCATGACCCGCATGGCCTCCAAGGATGTGGGCACGTCAGGGAATCCGTAGGGGAAGTAGCCGATGAATGCCGGCCTGCCCTCTTGGCGGAGGGCCTGCAGCGTGGACGCCACCGGGCTGGCCGTGCGGCTGAACCCCTTAGGTTGGACAGGCTGGGATTGCACAGGCTGGGGCTGGACGGGCGCTTTCTGCCACTGCCATTGCTGGTTGACCATCATCGGGCCTCCTCTTCTGCTTGATCGCTTCTGCTGTGCCCGGCCTGGGCTTCCAAAGCGCTGGCCTCCTGCTCGGACAGGTAGCCGAACCATCTGCCCGCCGTGGCTACATCCTTGTCGCCCCTGCCCGAGATGTTGATCAGAATGACAGGATTTCTGATTCCCTTCCGCAAAAGGTCGGTGGCCGCCTTGCTGGCTCCGGCCAAGGCGTGCGAGGACTCCAGGGCGGGGATGATGCCTTCGGTCCGGCACAGGTCGCTGAAAGCCTGCATGGCCTCCTTGTCAGTTGCATAGTCATACTTGACCCGACCCATGTCGTGCAGCCAGGCATGCTCAGGCCCCACCGAGGCGTAATCCAGACCGGCGGAGATGGAGTAGGTGTCCATGGTCTGACCCTGGTCGTCCTCCAACAGATAGGACTTGGTCCCTTGGAAGACGCCAATCTGACCGGTGCCTGGCGACAGGCGAATGGCGTGCTTGCCCGACTTGGGCCCGTCCCCGCCGGCCTCATATGCGTAAAGGGAAACCCGGGGATCGTCCAGGAAGGTGTTCATGATGCCGATGGCGTTGGAGCCTCCGCCGACGCAGGCCACAACCCCGTCGGGATGGTCGATGCCGTATGCGGACAGCTGCGCGGAAGCCTCTTCGCCGATGATCTTCTGGAAGTCCCTGACGATGGTCGGGAAGGGGTGGGGGCCGGCGACCGTGCCCAACAGGTAATGGGTGGTCTCCACGTTGGTCACCCAGTCACGCAGGGCCTCATTGATGGCATCCTTGAGGATCCTGGTCCCGGTGGTCACCTCGACGACTTCGGCTCCCAGCATTCGCATCCTGGCCACGTTCAGGGCCTGTCTGCGGGCGTCTATCTGCCCCATGTAGATTCGGCACTTGAAGCCCAGGAGGGCACAGACCGTAGCCGTGGCCACGCCATGCTGGCCGGCGCCGGTCTCCGCAATGACGCGGGTCTTGCCCATACGCTTGACCAGGAGCCCCTGACCCAGGGCGTTGTTGATCTTGTGGGCGCCCGTGTGGTTCAGATCCTCCCTCTTCAGAAAGACCCTGACCTGACCGCCGACCCGATCGCCGATCAGCTTGGCGAACCGAGGCGCCGGCGTCAGGGCCGAAGGACGCCCCACATAGACCCGGTTGAGCCTGTTCAGTTCCTCACGGAAGGCCGGATCGGCCTTGGCCTCCTTGTAGACACGCTCCAGCTCATCAAGGGCGCCCACCAGGGCCTCAGGGACGAAACGTCCGCCATAGGGGCCGAAATAGGGACCGTCATGGGTTGAGAGGGGCCTGGCCTCGGCGGCCTTGAAGCGGTGACCAGCCTGAACCAGCAAGCGGACGGTACCCTCCTGGTCCTGTGAGGTGACCAGACCTTCTCCTATCAGGACCGCATCGGCCCCGGCCCGGGCATATTGCTCCAGCTCGACCGTGCCGAACACTCCGGACTCGGCCACCTTGACCACATCCTTGGGCAGGTTGGAGGCCAGACGGGCATACTGGTCGACGTCAACGCTCAGGTCCTTCAGATTCCGGGCGTTGATGCCGATCACCCTGGCGCCGGCCGCAATGGCCCGCTCGATCTCCTGGCGATCATGGGTCTCGACCAGGGCGGTCATGCCCAGGCTCCCGGCCAGGTCCAGCAGGTGCTTGAGACGCGTGTCATCCAAGGCTGCCACAATCAGCAGGATCATATCGGCCCCGTTGGCCCTGGACTCCCAGACCTGGTAGTCGGAGACGATGAAGTTCTTGTTGAGCACGGGAATGCCCACGGCCTGCCTGACCTGCCGCAGATCCTCCAAGGATCCCAGGAAGCGTCTGCCCTCGGTCAGGACCGATATGGCCGAGGCACCCCCGTTGGCATACTGCCGGGCCAGGGCGGCGGGATTTTTGATGTCGGCAAGGTACCCCTTGGAGGGCGAGGCTCGCTTGATTTCCGCGATGATCGGAATGCCGACGCTCTCCCTGAGCAGTCGCGCGGCATCCAGAGGTTTGCGCTTCATGCTCCTGACCTGTTGCTTGAGGCTTTCCAAGGGAATCTTCTGCACCCGGCTCCTTGCATCCTCCACGGCGCCGGCCACCAGTTCATCCAAGACGGTCATAGAGCCCTTCCCTCCAGTTTCCTGTGTGTTCCCTGTCACAACCTTAGCGTCTTTCTGCACTGGATTACCCATTACCCTTCCTCGCTCTGCATCTGTGCCTGAGTACGATTGCCCTGCACCGCTGGCAATGGTCCTCCGGCTTCAAAACACGACCTGTGTCCGGTGTGGCAGGCCGCCCCCACCTGGTCGACTTCGATAAGCAAGGCGTCCCCGTCGCAGTCGATGCTGACCCCCTTGACGTATTGGACATGCCCGGAGGTGTCTCCCTTGCGCCAGTATTCCTGCCTGGAGCGGGACCAGAAGGTGACCCTTCCCGTGGTCAGGGTCCGTCTCAAGGCCTCCTCATCCATGTATCCGACCATGAGCACCTGACGGCTGTCATACTGTTGGACCACAGCGGCCACAAGTCCCTTGGCATCCTTCTTCAGCCTGGCCGCTATGCTCGGATCCAAACGTGCTTCCTGGTCCTTCGAAGACTGTGACATTGATCCTCATTCTCCTGATTTGTCCGACACATCCTTGTCGGTTGATTGTTTATGGTATGGGTATGGTTTCCCCGATGGCTACCAACATGGCCAGCAAATGCCATGCAGCATGCGGTGTCGAATTATCTGCGGGATTGGTTCAGGCCTGCCATCGAACCGGATACCCGGCCGCATGGAGCGCCTGCTTGACATCCTTGATGGACACCTGGCCGAAATGGAAGACGGAAGCCGCCAGGACCGCATCGGCCCCGGCCTTGACAGCTGGAGGAAAATCGGCGGCCTTGCCTGCGCCACCGCTGGCGATAAGGGGAAGGGATACGGCCTTGCGCACGTCGGCGATCATTTCCAGATCGAATCCCTGACGGGTGCCGTCCGCATCCATGGAGTTGAGGAGGATCTCGCCGGCTCCGAGCTTCTGGGCCTGCTTGACCCAGCCGATGGCATCTATGCCAGTGGACTGGCGGCCGCCCATGGTGGTCACCTCATATCCTGAGGTAATGCCCTGGGCATTGGATCGGCGGGCATCGACCGAGAGCATCAGGACCTGGCGACCGAACCGCTGGGCGATATCCCCGATGACCTGCGGATTGGCAATGGCTGCCGTGTTGATGCCGACCTTGTCGGCCCCTGACCGCAGGAGGGTGTCGACATCCTGCGGGGTGCGCACGCCTCCGCCCACGGTCAGCGGAATGAAAATCTGGTCGGCAGTGCTCTTGACCAGGTCCGCCATGGTGGCTCGCCCGCTGCCCGAAGCGGTCACATCCAGAAAGGTCAGTTCGTCGGCGCCCTGTTGGTAGTAGGCGGAAGCCAGTTCGACCGGGTCGCCCGCATCGCGCAGATTCTTGAAGTGGACGCCTTTGACCACACGGCCCTGGTCGACATCAAGGCAGGGAATGACACGAACCGCTACCGTCATGCGACCCGCCTTCCTGCCTGAACCGATTTGTTTGAGTCACGACATTAGCTTCTGTAGTGCCCGAAGACCATAGCATGTCCACACTATGGCATGTTGATTGCAGAATACCTGATTAGGCCTGGAGCTTGACGGCTTTTGCAGCAAGCTGCCCGCAGGCGCCGTCGATGTCCGATCCGCGGGTGTCCCTCATGGTTGCAGTGATGCCGGCCTTGTGGAGGATGTCCAGGAAGCGCTGCTCGTCCTCGGGCTTGGAGGCCGTCCAGCGAGACCCCTCAATCGGATTCAGGGGTATGGGGTTGACGTGCGCCCAGTCGTCCCCGTAGTGGTTGAGGCGCTTGGCCAGAAGACGGGCATGCTCGGCCTGGTCGTTGATGCCGCGCATCAGGGCGTACTCGATGCTGACCCGTCTGCCGCTGGCCAGGTAGTAGTCGTGGGCCGCGTCCAGGACCTGGGTGGTATTGAAGCGCCGGTTCATGGGAACCAGCTCGTCGCGCAACTTGTCGCTGGGGGCATGGAGGGAGACGGCCAGACGGACCGGAATGCCCTCTTTGGTCAGCTTGCGGATGCCGGGGACCACACCGACCGTGGAGACGGTGATATTCCTGGCCGAGATGCCGAATCCCTTGGGCGGCAGGGCACTGATCTGCCTGACCGCGGACAGGACGGCCCGGTAGTTGCCCATGGGCTCGCCCATACCCATGAAGACGATGTTGCTTAGGCGCCCCGGGCCTCCGGCGACCTGTCCGGACCGCATCATCCGGGAGGCGGCCCTGACCTGTTCCAGAATCTCGCCGGTCGACATGTTCCGGGTCAATCCAAGCTGACCGGTGGCGCAGAAGGGGCAGCCCATACCGCAGCCGACCTGGCTGGAAATGCAGAGGGTGGCTCTGGAAGGGTAGCGCATGAGCACGGACTCGATCCTGGACCCGTCGAAGAGCTCCCAGAGGGTTTTGATGGTCGTCCCCTGATCCGCCTTCTGGACGGTGACCGGGGTTATCAGTTCAGGAAAGAAGCGGTGTGCGGCATCCTGGCGGCTGGCCGCAGGAAGATCCGTGAAGTCGTCCGGATTGGTGGACAGATGGTTGAAGTAATGGTTGGCCAGCTGCGAGGCCCGGAATTTCGGCAGACCCAGTTGAGCGCAGACCTCCTGACGCTCCTCTAGGTCCATATCCGTAAAGTGACGCGGCGGCTTGCCTCGACGGGCATGGTCGGCCGCCAGAACGTCCCTGAAGGCGCCATTCTTGCCACCAGGGGTAATGCCGGTTTCAGGCTCGGCACCAGTCATGTCGACATCTGTCATACCTCTACCTCATCCCGTATCAGTCATCCGACCATCAATCCCGGTCACAGGCCGGTAATCAAAAGTACCAGTGTGATGAAGGGCGCGGACATGAGGATGGAATCCACCCTGTCCAGCACCCCGCCGTGGCCCTTGAGCAGGTGGCCCATGTCCTTGATCCCCAGATCGCGTTTGATCAAGGATGCGCTCAGATCCCCTAGGGTGCCTGTGGCTCCGACCATGATGCCCATGAGCAGGGCGACCCACCAGATCCTTCCCCAATCCGCCATGGGATAGGTGGCCGCGAAGATGACCAAAGCGCCAACCAGGCAGCAGAGCATGGAGCCTGCCAACCCTTCCAGCGACTTGCCGGGAGAGATGCGGGGCGCGATCTTGTGCTTGCCGAAGAGCGAACCAAAAAGAAGACCGCCGATGTCGCTTAAGGCGGGCAGGAAAATCACCATGAAGGCATGAGCTGCAGGATGCCCGCCGAAGGTGGTGGGCAGGGTTATCAGACAGGCCAGGAGGGTGATGTAGACAACGGTCAGGAGGGTGACGCCCACATTGGCCAGGCTGCTTGATCGGCTCTCCCCTTCTGCAGTGCCGTAGGAGGCATCGGCCATGGTCTGCGCGTCCTTGCCCGACAGCTTGGCGTTCACCGCCTTGACCAGCCGACCGCCCAGGCGATGGTTGCGGGTGGCCGCGAGAGCCCCAACCAGGGCAGTGACCAGAACACCGGCGGTCATGACCGCCACGTGATCCGGTGCGTAGAAGGAGGCCAGCATGGTGGCCGCCGAGCAGATCCAGAGCTCGACCACCGGTATATGCAGGCCCGCTGTGGCAAAGTCCACCCTGAGCTCCCAGAGCCCCAGGGTCATGAAGATCACGATCAGATAGATGAATGCGTCGATGCGCACCAGGATGCAGGCCAGGATGATGACCACCAGAAGCGCGCCAGTGGCCACCGCCTGCGGCATGTTGCGCCCGGTTCGCTTGTTCAGGGTTGCGACGGCATCCTGACCCGCCTTCTCGGCAGAGCTTTCCTTAGTACTCATGAAGTGTGGATCCTCCCCAGGCGGATCAGACCTCGAGGATCTCCTTCTCCTTGGCATCCAGGAGCTGGTCGATCATGTCGTTCTTCTGCTTGGTGACGGTCTCCAGCTCCTTCTGCAGCCGGTTGCCCTCATCCTCACCCAGGTCGCCGTCCTTGACCTTGGTCTCCAGCTCCTCCTTGACCTTGCGCCGGATGTTTCGTACGGCCACCTTGCCCTCCTCGGCCTTGGTCTTGGCCAGCTTCACATAGTCCCGTCGGCGCTCCTCGGTCAGCTCGGGCATGGTCACCCTGATGACGTTGCCGTCACGGCTGGGGTTGACGCCCAGATCCGAATCGCGGATGGCCTTCTCGACTGCGCCCGCCTGGGAGGGGTCAAAGGGGGTGACGGCCAGGGTGCGGGGCTCTGGGACGCCGATGGATGCCAAGGACTTGATGGGTGTGGGTGTGCCGTAATACTCCACCATGATGTCGTTGAGGAAGGAGGGGTTGGCACGCCCGGTCCTGATTCCCGAGAAGTTCTCCTTGGTCGCCTCGATGCTCTTGTCCATCTGCCTTCCGGCCTGGTCCACCACTGTGGTCATGATCTGCTCCTTGCTGTATGGACCATCCGCCTGTGCGCGCGAGGTCCGTCATTCTTATACTCTACGGCCATGGGGCCACAGGGGCCAAGCGGCGCGGGGTGTGCCCGCAGCCGGTCACAGGGTACGATCAGAACCGCCGTGGACCAAGGTGCCCAGGCGCTGGCCCTTGAGCGCTCCGGTCACGTTGCCTTCACCCTCCAGTCCGAAGACGCGGATGGGCATGTCGTTGTCCCTGGCCATGGACAGCGCTGCCGCGTCCATGACGGCCAGATTGTCCACCAAGGCCCGCTGGTAGCTCAGATTGGTGAACATGCGCGCAGAAGCCTGCTTGTTGGGATCAGCCGTGTACACGCCGTCCACGCCGTTCTTGCCCATGAGGACCTCGACGCAATGAATCTCCAGGGCCCGCTGGATGGAGACCGTGTCGGTTGAGAAGTACGGCATGCCGGATCCGGCGCCGAAGATGACCACGCGTCCCTTCTCCAGGTGACGGATGGCCTTGAGCGGGATGTAGGGCTCGGCAACCTGGCCCATGGTGATGGCTGTCTGCACCCTGGTGGCCTGCCCATCCTGCTCCAGGAAGTCCTGCAGGGCCAGGCAGTTCATGACCGTGCCCAGCATGCCCATGTAGTCTCCGCGCGAGCGTTCGATTCCGGCCTGGCTGAGCTCGGCTCCGCGGAAGAAGTTGCCGCCGCCTACCACGATGGCCACCTGAACGCCGCTCTGCACCGCCTGGACGATCTCCTTGGCCACCCGCTTGACCACCTGAACGTCGATGCCGACCTCGCCTCCCCCGAAGGCCTCTCCGGAGAGCTTGAGCAGCACACGACGAGGCGATGCTGGGTTTTGCGCTGAATCGGATCCGGTCATAAAAACCCTTTCTCCAGACATGATGACGGGCGGAATACACCGCTAATAGGGTATCGAGGCTGGGCGACAACCCCTCCTTGAGCAGGCTGAGGTGATAGGCCCAGGACGAAAGAAGGGGAGCGGCCACGAAAGCCACTCCCCTATCGTCAGTCATCATCAATGCCGGCCGTCTGTCTATCCCTCATACAGGATCGGACGAGACGACCCAAGACATTGCTGGGCTACCGACTACTCCTCGTCGCCCTTGCCGACCTCGAGACGAGCGAAGGCCAGGGCCTTGCCGCCAGCCTGCTTGAAAAGGTCGCCAATGGTCTTGGAGGTGTCCTTGACGTACTGCTGCTCCAGCAGGACGGTCTCCTTGAAGAAGGCGTTCAGGCGCCCCTCGACGATCTTGGGAATGATCTTCTCGGGCTTGCCTTCGGCCTGGGACTTCTCGGTGGCCACGCGACGCTCGGACTCCACCACGTCGGCGGGCACATCCTCGCGGCTGAGCCACTTGGGGCTCATGGCGGAGATCTGCAGGGCCACCTCATGGGCCACCTGGGCGCCGGCCTCGTCAGTGGCGATCATGGCCACGATGGAGGGGGGCATCTCCACGGACTTGCGGTGGGCATAGATCTCCACACGGGGACCTTCGACCCGGGCCACCTGGCCGACCTTGACGTGCTCATGGAAGAGCGCGCCGGCCTCCTCAACGGTCTCCTTGACGGTGCCGGACTTGGATGGAGCGGCATCGACCTGCTCGGCGTTGGAGGCATCAGCCTTGGCCACGTCGTCGATGACCTCCTGGCCGAACTCGATGAACTGAGGGGTCTTGGCCACGAAGTCGGTCTCGGAGTTGAGCTCGACGGCATAGCCGATCTGGCCCTGTCCGCCCTCGACGACGGTGGAGGCTATAAGGCCCTCCTGAGCCTTGCGGCCCTCGCGGGCGCCTGCGGCCTGGATGCCGGTGGCGCGGATGATCTCCTTGGCGCGGGCCATGTCGCCCTCAGCCTCGGTCAGGGCCTTCTTGACGTCCATCATGCCGGCGCCGGTCTGATCACGCAGCTCCTTGATCAGTGCAGCGGTGATTTTTGCCATGAAACTCTCCTATCTAGACGCCAGATTTCAGGCGGCCTGATCAGCAGCGGGGGTCTCCTGCTGCGGTTGCGCAGGCTGCTCGGCCTGGGGAGCCTGGGCGGTCTCCTGGGCCTGCTCCTGCGGCTGTCCATCCTTGTTCTCCAGCAGGTTCTTCTCCCACTCGGCCATGGGCTGGTCGGAGGCCTCCTCGGTCTTGGCGGCCTTGCCGGAGCGCTCCAGCAGACCGTCGGCCACGGCATCGGCCATCAGCCTGGTCAGCAGCTCGACGCCGCGAATGGCATCGTCGTTGGCCGGAATGGGGTAGGTGACGAGCTCAGGATCCGTGTTGGTGTCCACCAGGGCCACCACCGGAATGCCCAGCTTGTTGGCCTCGGAGACCGCCAGGGCCTCCTTGTTGATGTCGACCACGAACAGGGCCGAAGGGGTGCGGTTCATGTTGCGGATGCCGCCCAGCTGGCGCTCCAGCTTGTCCTTCTCGCGCCGCAGGAGCAGGAGCTCCTTCTTGGTCAGCCCCGAGCCGTGCACGTCGTCGAAGTCCATCTCCTCCAGTTCCTTCAAGCGGCCGACCCGCTTGGTCACGGTCTGGAAGTTGGTCAGCATGCCGCCCAGCCAGCGCTCGGAGACGTAGGGCATGTTCACCCGGGTAGCCTGGGCCTTGATGGCCTCCTGGGCCTGCTTCTTGGTCCCCACGAAGAGCACGGTGCCGTTGTGGGCCACGGTCTGCTTGATGAAGTCATAGGCCTTGTCGATCAGACCGAGCGACTTGAAGAGGTTGATGATGTGGATGCCGTTGCGCTCCATCAAAATGTACTGCTTCATCTTGGGGTTCCAACGACGGGTCTGGTGTCCGAAGTGGACGCCGGCCTTCAGCATTTCGCTCATGGTGATCTGTGCCATGTCCGTACCTTTCATTGTCGGTTATTGCCTGGCCATGTGCACCTGCGTGCAACTCCGAGGAGCCGACCGACACAGGACGTCGCGGACATGGCGCGAATTTGCGGCGTGCGTTCGGGAATACTCTTGGTGCGCTTGCCCGCCCGTGACAGCAGACCTGCGCAATGACACGCCGAATTACCATGATACCCGAGGCCAATGACCTCGGGTAGCGCGTTCGCCCTCTGCCTACCTGGCTGATCTGAGCTGCTGCATAGCCTTGCGGCGAACGTCGCTCTCCAGCCGATCCACATAGACATGGCCGTCCAGGTGGTCGCACTCGTGCTGGATCATCCGCCCCATGATGCCATGGCCTTCAAGAGTCACCGTCTTGCCGTCCAAGTCGATGCCGTGGGCTCGGGCGTAGTCGGCCCGCCTGGTCGGATACCAGAGGTTGGGCAGGGACAGGCATCCCTCCTCGCCATACTGCTCGCCGGAGGTCTTGTCGATGACCGGATTGATGATGTAGCCCACCTTGCCGCCGATGTTGTAGGAGAAGACACGCAGGCCCACGCCGATCTGGTTGGCCGACAGGCCGGCCCGGCCCGGGTCGTCGACAGTGTCCACCAGGTCACGCACCAGACTGCGCACAGCCGGGGTGATGCTGGTCACTGGATCGCAGGGGGTGCGCAAAACCGGATCTGGAACCACTCTGATTGTACGAATCGCCACTGCTTACTCCTCGTCATCCCGGCCGTCGCGGCCGTCCTTCTCGTCCTCTGGTGCCGCTTCCTCCTCCTGGCGGACATCACGCATGCGTCCGGTCATGCTGGCCAGGGAGTCGCTCATGGTGGTCCGAGCCCTGCTGACGATGTCGTTCTCCTTGGCGGTCTGCTTGGCCGGCGTCCTGGGGGCATAGAGGACCTTGTCCACGAGTTCGGCATACTGGCGGAGCACCTCGGGGCGCACGACCTTCAGGCTGGGGGTCAGGGTGCCGTCCTCCTGGCTGAAGTCCTTGTCCAGCACCAGGAACTTGCGCACCGACTCGGCCCGCGAGACGTTGCAGTTGGCCTTGTCCACATACTGCTGGATGAAAGCATGGATGGCCTCGTTATGGCTGGCCTGCTCCATGCTCATGTCAGCGTCCAGGCCCTGGGAGGTCAGCCAGGACTTCAGCATCCCGGCATCCAGGGTGACCAGGGCGCCCACAAAGGGCCTGCCGTCGCCCACGACCACGGCCTGGGAGACTATGGGGCAGGTGCTGATAACATCCTCCAAAGGCGCCGGGCTCACGTTCTTGCCGCCGGCGGTGATGATGACGTCCTTCTTGCGGCCAGTGATGAAGACGAAGCCCTGGTCGTCGATCTGGGCCAGATCTCCGGTGTGCAGCCAGCCGTCCTTATCGAGCACGGTGGAATCAAGCTCGGGCTGGTGGTAATAGCCCATGAAGACGCTGGGGCCCTTGACCAGGAGCTCATCGTCGTCGCTCAGCCTGACCGTAATGCCCGAGCCAGGGCGGCCGACCGATCCCACCTCATTGGCGTCCTCGAAGTTGACGATGCAGGGGGCCGCCGTCTCGGTCATCCCGTAGCCCTGAATGAAAGTGATGCCGTCGATCCCGTTGAAGAAATGGGCCAGGTCGGCATTCATGGGCGCGCCGCCGCAGGCCAGGTAGCTCAGGTTGGAACCCAGAGCGGACTCGATCGTATTGCCGACGGTCTTGGTGTAGAAGGCGTGGGCCAAGCGTGTCAGCGGCGAATGGCCGCGCCCCTCCTGCTCGTCCTTGGACCACTTGATGAAGTGCTTGGTGGCCTTGGCGAAGACCTTGCCGGCCATGCCGGTGCCGGCCTTTTGCGAGGCGGCGTTGTAGACCTTCTCGAAGACGCGTGGCACGCCCAGCAGATAGGTGGGCCGGAAGGTGCGCAGATCGGTCAGCAGGTGCTTGGCGTTGGAAACGTATCCGACCACGCCCTGGGCGCCGATGGCCACATACTGGATGTAGCGGGCGAAGCAGTGGGCCAGGGGCAGGAAGAGCATCAGGCGGGAGGGCGCTGCCAGCATGTGGTAGAGCACATCCCAGCCCACGAAGACGATGTGGACGAAGTTCCGGTTGGAGAGCATGGCGCCCTTGGGCTCACCAGTTGAACCCGAAGTGTAGACGATGGTGGCCAGATCGTCGGCCTTGACTTGGGCGATGGCCTGATCCAGGCGCTCGTCTTCTATCCCCTGGCCGAATTCACTGACTGCGTTCAAGCCCCCGGCTTCGAAATTGAAGACGTACTTGAGCTTGGGCGAGGACCCCCGGACCTGCTCCAGGATCTGCGCGTGCTCAGAGTCGCCGGCAAAGGCCAGGACACAGTCCACGTCCTGGACGATCTTCTGGGCCTGGTTGGGCGAGTCGGTCTCATAGATGGGCACAGAGACCGCCCCGATGGCAGCGCAGGCGAAGTCTGTGACCCCCCAGTCGTAACTGGTGGAGGCGTAGATGACCACGGTACTGCCCTTTTCCACGCCCAGGGCCATCAAGCCCTTGGCCACGGCGCGTACCCGTGCGGACATCTGCCCTGCCTTGACATCGTGCCAGTTTCTGGTCATGGGATCCTGCCACTGGGCAACCAGCTCCTCAGGATCGCGGGCGGTGCGTTTTGCCAGGAGTGAATAGATGGTGTCCTTGTCCGTCGTCGGGTGTTGAAGCTCGACCGTATATTCACGCAACATACCCACCATCATATGGGTCACCCCGCCAAAGCCGCCGCCTAACCCATGTCGAAGCGGACGCAAACCCAGCGCGAACCGCTTCTGGCGACGATCAGGTTGGTCAGCACTGTGCGCTCGCCGACCAGAAATCCGATGGTGGTTTCGTACCGGTCACGGTCTACGCGGTAGAGCTCGACCAGTTTAGGAATCAGCGGCAGGTATGTCATGCCGACGTGATCAGCCGTGCGGACCATGCCCAGATGCCGATCCCGCAGCAACTGGGCCAGCAGGGCCAATCGCTCCATGCAGACGCGGTTGAGCACACGGTCCAGGCTCTTCATAGGCAAACGGCCCCGCAACACATCGAAGACCCTGGATGCCAAGGCGCACAGATTGACAAGAATACGTTTGAGATCCGCAGACAGACCCTCATGCCCGGCAGCATCCCCCGGCCGAATGAAGTTGACCGTTCGCACGGTCAGATTGATGTCGCCAAGTCCCAGCGGCACCTGCGTACAGGTAGACGGCCACCAGCCGCCATTCTCCTGTCCTGCCGACTCCTCGGTTGCTTGATCTTGATCCCAGACCGGTGCCAGATCCATATACTCCGTCATACTTCTCTCCTCGCACTCCGATGTGCTTATCCCCCCTCCCATGCCGGCGAGGCGCACTGGGCAACCGACGCAACGACAGCGATTACGTCCAGAGTAGGAATGCACAGAGGGATTGTAAAGGCCGGTTCAGGAATGTGGTCAACCTGAACCGGCCTTTATGCGGATTGTGGATAACTGGACCGTGGATGCCCTATTCTGCTCAGCAGCGGGGGCCGGGGGTCACTGCCACACGGCACTTCTGGAAGTTCTTGACATCCACATAACCGGTGGAAGCCATGGCCCGGCGAAGTGCCCCGATCAGATTCAGACTGCCGTCGGTGCGATCGCTGGGACCGAAGAGTATGCGCTCCAAGCTCCCCACCTGGCCGACCTGGACCCTGCGGCCCCTTGGCAGTTCAGGATGATGAGCCTCGGCCCCCCAGTGCATGCCCTGGCCGGGAGCCTCCGTAGCCTTGGCCAGGGGCGTGCCCAGCATGACCGCGTCGGCCCCCATGGCCAAGGCCTTGACAAAGGAACCCGAGGTACCGGTCTCCCCGTCGGCGATGACCTGAACGTAGCGTCCGCCCGACTCGTCCAGGTAGTCGCGACGCGCCTCGGCCACATCCGAAATGGCAGTGGCCATAGGCGCTTGGATTCCGATGGTGGCGGAATCGGTGGAGGAGGCTCCCCCGCCGAACCCGACCAGCACCCCGGCGGCACCAGTGCGCATCAGATGCAGGGCAGCCTGGTAGGTGGCGGCCCCTCCGACGATGACCGGAACGTCCAGGTCGTAGATGAACTTCTTCAGATTCAAAGGCTCATGGCTGGTGGAGACGTGTTCGGCCGAGACCGCTGTTCCTCGGATCACGAAGAGGTCCACGCCCGCATCGACCACCGTGGTATAGAACTCCTGGGTGCGCTGAGGGGACAGGGCTCCGGCCACCGTGACCCCGGCCTTGCGGATCTCCTGCAGACGGCGGGTGATCAGCTCCGCCTTGACCGGTTCCCGGTAGGCCTCCTGAATGACCCCGGTCGCCTGCTCCGGCGAGGCATGGGCTATCCGATCCAGCTGGGGGCGCGGATCCTCGTATCTGGTCCACAGCCCCTCCAGGTCCAGCACGCCCAGTCCGCCCAACCGTCCCAAGGCAATGGCCGTCTCAGGGCTGGTCACCGAGTCCATGGGCGCCGCCAGCAAGGGCAGGTCAAACTCGTAGGCATCCACCTGCCAGGTTGTGGAGACATCCTGGGGATCCCGGGTCCTTCTGGAGGGGAGTATGGAGACATCATCGAGCGTGTAGGCCACCGTGGCCTTCTTGCCGAGACCGATTTCGATATCCTGTGTCATGTCTGCCAGCCTAGCGCCTCATGATGACGCTCCGGCGTGCTACGAACGAGTTACGAGCCTGGGAACAGAGAGTAACAAACTTGGGATAGAACAGTTCGCAAGCGCAACTGCGGCACCGGGAGCAGGATCCGGCCCCCGACCCGCCGACCGATAGGAGGCCGCCATGGACAAGATCGCCGTGAAAGGACGCATCGTCGAGCTCGACGGTGACGAGATGACCAGGGTCATCTGGAAAATGATCAAGGAACGGCTGATTCTGCCCTATCTGGACGTGGACCTGGACTATTACGACCTGGGCATCCGCAACAGGGACGCCACCGACGACAAGGTCACCGTGCAGGCGGCCCAGGCTATTGAGCGCGAGCATGTGGGCGTCAAGTGCGCCACTATCACCCCTGACGAGGCCAGGGTGAAGGAATTCGGCCTCAAGCGCATGTGGAAGTCGCCCAACGGCACCATCCGCAACATTCTTGGCGGAACCATCTTCCGCGAGCCCATCGTCATCGATAACATCCCCCGGCTGGTTCCCGGGTGGTCAAAGCCCATCGTAGTGGCCCGACATGCCTTCGGCGACCAATACCAGGCCACTGATTTCACCGTTCCGGGGCCGGGAAAGCTCAGCGTCGTCTTCACTCCTGAAGACGGGAGCGACCCGGTGACACGGGAGGTGACCGTCTACCCAGGTCCAGGCGTGGCCCAGGTACAGTTCAACCTCGACGACTCCATCCGCGACTTCGCCCGCTCCTGCTTCAACTACGCCCTGCAGAGGCACTATCCGGTCTACCTGAGCACCAAGAACACCATCCTCAAGGCCTACGACGGCCGGTTCAAGGATATTTTCGCCCAGGTCTACGAGCAGGAATACCAGAGCCGGTTCGAGCAAGAGGGGCTGACCTACCAGCATCGTCTGATCGACGACATGGTGGCCTCCTCGCTCAAGTGGCAGGGCGGCTACGTCTGGGCCTGCAAGAACTACGACGGCGATGTCCAGTCCGATGCGATAGCGCAAGGGTTCGGGTCTCTTGGCCTCATGACCTCCATGCTGATGACGGCCGACGGGCAGACCGTTGAAGCCGAGGCCGCCCATGGGACCGTGACCAGGCATTACCGGCGCTGGCTCAAGGGGGAAACCACCTCCACCAACCCGATCGCCTCCATTTTCGCCTGGACCGGCGGACTCAAGCAGCGGGCGCGGCTGGATGAGACACCCAAGGTGGCCGAGTTCGCGCAAACACTGGAATCCGTGGTCATCGAGACCGTTCGCTCCGGTCGCATGACCAAGGATCTTGCCAGTCTCGTAGGTCCTGATCAGCCTTGGCTGGACACCGAAGGGTTCATGGACGCCTTGGACCATGCTCTTGCCGAGCGTATGTCTTCAGGTGCCGCAGAGGCTAAGGGACACAAGGCGGCCAAAGCAGACTAGCAGATCAGAGAAACAACACCCGCCTTTTGCCATTGCGGACGGTTATTGCAGGCGGTTGATCTTTTCAGATCCGCCTTCACTGTCTGTCCCATCAGCGAGGACCGTGTACGCGAAACATCGACCCTTCATACGCTCCTGCCCGAGAGCCCATAGAATGGTTGCTCGGGACCCGGCCAGAGTCAGGCCCTGTCGGAACGAAGGAGCGAACGTGAAGAAGACCGGCTTTGCACGGCGTTTGTCCAGCTTGCTGGCCCTGCTGGCAGGCCTGGCCATGGTAGCCTCGGCTGCTGCTTGCGGTGGTCCGGCCTCGGGCAGTGGACAGCAGTCTCCGAGCGCCCCGCAGAGCCAGGGAACCACTGCGGCCGCCGATGTCCCCGGTCGGGTGGCCATTTTCACTCCCTCCGACGGCATCACGCTCTCCCAGCACACGCCCATCAACAAGTGGGCCGCGCTGGTTCCTGAGCTCAAGTCAGCACTGGCCAAGGAGCATCTTTCCGATAAACACATCGACACCTACACCAGCGGAAATCTGGAGGATCAGAGCAAGGAGCTGCAGGATTACCTGGTCAACCGTCTTTCGGAGCGCAAGGCCGGGAAGGCTTCAGAGCCGACCACACTGGTGGTGGCACCCATGACCTCGCCTGACTCCATTACCCGCCAGTATGGCGACTATACCAGCAAGTCTCTGGTTGCCGACTCCAAAGACAAGGCGCGGGCGCGTCTGGTCTCGTCTCTGCGTCTGGCTTCGGGCGCCGGCATGCATGTGGTTCTGCTGGCCAATCAGGTGCCGGGCATCCAGCCGGACCTGTTCGTGCAATTGTCCGATGCACGGGCCATTGGTCAGATGCAGGCGGACAAGCTGGCCAGCAAGCTGGAGCTGGACAAGGCCAGCAAGGACAACCCCTGCCGCATCGAGATTCTGCTGCCGAACCGGACAACTGATGCGTCATCTGATGAATCCCCCGCTGACAAGGGCGGTGAAGCAGGCCAGGCTGAGCGGAACCAGCAAGAGAATCAGGATGAACAGCATTCCTTCCCCGCCCAGGCTTTCGCTGGAATCTGGCAGGTGCTGGGACCCTACTTCAAGGATGGACGGGCTGTCAGCCCCTCGGGGCTCCTGAAGGCAGACAGCACCGAGAAGGACTGGCAGGCGATCGCCTTCGATCCGGGCAAGGACGCTTCAGCTACCGGCAAAGAGCTGGCGACCCGCCTGGCCATGAACGATGGCGCCAAGACCCACACCGAGGTGGACGGCATTCTGGCCATGAACGACTTCATTGTTTCCGGTGTGGTCTCTGAGCTCGGGGATCTGGGATATCGGGGTTCTTCAGCGGACGTCAACCCAGAGATCTCAATATCAGGCATTGTGGGATCCATGGTCGGTCGCCAGGATCTGCACCGGAAGCGCGTGCCCAAACCCGCTCAGAGTCCTACAGCGCAGAATCCGACGGGGTCGCAGGCGGATCCTTCACAGGGCACGGGCAGGACTCAGGATTCCACACCCTCGGACGACCACGCTGCCTGGCCCATCATCAGTGGATACGGCGCCTACGTAGACAACATCCCTCAAATCGTGGACGGACGGCAGTGGATGACTGGTCTGGAGGACAGACTGGGGCTTGCGGCTGATATTGCTAAGGCCTGTGTCGGACTCAACAGCCAGGGCAAGGTGCCAGCCATGGATACGATCCAGACCGTCAACCAAGACGGCAAGCAACTGCGCCGCCTGTCAAGGCCACTGGTTGCGGTTTCAGCCTCCAATCTCAAGGCGGCTCTGATTGATACAGGCTACATCAAGCCAGCCGACGCAGGTCTTTGAGCATAGATCCTCTGCTCGATCTGGTCTTCATACCGCTTGAGAACCTCCTGACGACGGGGCTTGTATGACGCGGTCAGCAGTCCATTTTCACGAGTGAAGTCCTGGTCCAGAATCAGATAGCGGCGGATGCCCTCGGCCCGGGAGACCTGAGCATTGGCCGCGTCTACCGCACGATCGATCTCCGTGCGGATGATAGGGTTCTCCCCAGCCGAAGCGGCATCGTCCAAGGGTTCAGCGCCCTGGTCCCCCAACCACCTGTTGACCTCCTCGAGATTGAGGGTGATCAGGGCCGAGATGAAAGGCCTGCGGTCCCCGATGACCATGCAATGGCTGATAATGGGCGAACGCTCGACGGCTGTTTCCAGCAGCGACGGCGAAATGTTTTTACCCCCTGCTGTGATGATGATCTCCTTGCGCCGGCCGGTCAACCGAACGAACCCGTCCTCGTCCAGACTGCCCAGATCGCCGGTCAGCAGCCAGCCGTCGCGAATCTGCCTGGTGGTGATTTCCGGATGGTTGTGGTAGCCCATGCAAACATCGGGGCCCTTGACGCATAGCTGGCCCTCCTGGTCGATGCCCACGGTGATGCCGGGCATGGGCAGGCCGATGGTGCCCAGCCTGTAGCCTTTGGTGGGGTTGACCGTCACAGGACCCATGGTCTCAGTCATGCCGTAGCCCTCCAGCAGGGGCAGACCTATGCCGTTGAAGAAATCTGCAATGTCCCTATCCAGGGGGGCTCCGCCCGAAATGGCATACCGGACCCGGCCGCCCAAGGCCTCCAGGATGGGATCGTAGACGGTGCCCGTATACATGAGGTGCTTGGTCTTCAGCGACATGGGAACCCGGCTTCCGGTCTGCTGATGACGAGACCACTGCCTGGCCACACCTGCGGCATCCAGGAAAATCCTGCCCCTGGCACCTGTTCCGGCCCGCTGGGAGGCAGCGTTGTAGATCTTCTCGAAGATCCGCGGCACAGCCAGGATGAAAGTGGGTTTGAAGGTCTGCATGTCCTGCAACAGATTGCGGATGGACCCGGTAAGCCCCAGAGTGAGATCCGTGGCAATGGCGAAGAACTGCAGGCAGCGGGCGAAGGCGTGGGCCAGAGGCAGGCAGAGCAGAAGCCGCTTGCCCTCACCAAGGCAGATGTCAGGGACTGCCTGGGTACCTGAACGGACAGTGAAGACGATGTTGCTATGACTGAGTTCTATGCCCTTGGGCTTGCCCGTGGAGCCTGAGGTATAGACGATGGTGGCCAAGTCGGATCCCTGCACCGAGTCGGCACGGGCCTGGAAGTCTGCCTGGTCCACCGCCCGTCCGTAGGCGGTCATGGTGGTCAGCGCTCCCCTGGTGATCACATACAAGTCGTTCAGATAGGCGCACTGGGAGCGAACCGCATCCACCCGGGCCCTCATGTCGTCATCCTCCAGAAAGGCCATGCCGACATGGGAGTCGTTGAAGATACGCCGGATCTGATCGGGAGAGTCCGTCTCGTAGACCGGCACCGTCACGGCCCCGATAGCCAGGATGGCCATGTCCAGGGCAGTCCATTCCCATCGGGTGTGCGAGACGATAGCCACTGAATCCCCCCGGTCTACCCCCCGGGCCATAAGCCCCTTGGCCAGCGCGACCACACGGTCGCGAAACTCCCGGGCCGTTATCGTGTTCCACTCGCGTCCGCTCCGGTATTCGATCAGAGGATCGTCGCCCAGGCGCTTCACCCTGTCCTCAAGCAGGGAGAAGACACCGGCATCGGCGTCTATGGGCTTCTCAAGCGGACGCGTAAATTCTTGCTGCATGTTCTGCATGACCACTCCCTGCTGAAACGGCGTTATGCTTTACGATTCTAACCGCTCCCCCGGGCCTGCGATATACCTGGTCTGCAGACGCGCGAGTCTTGCAGGCGGACCCCTGCACTCCTATAGAGGCTTGAGACGAATGCGATGCCGTCCGACTTTAGCGCCTGGATCCAGATAGTGATTATGACCATCTTTCAGCCCCCAGTGCAGGCAATCTTGGTCACAATGGTCAGAGACCCCATCTACCTTTCCCCAGACTGTGCCTGCCTGCAGCCGGGTCCCCGCAGGCAAAGAGCTCTTCGCCGGCTCATAGGTGGAGGTCAGTTTGCCGTGACGAACGGAGACCACGTCCTTGCCTGCTACAGAACCGGTGAAAGTGATGACACCATCTGCTGGGGCCCGGATGCGCCTGCCTTGTTGCACCGCCAGATCAATCCCGCGATGACCGCTCAGCCATGGATGATCCGGAGGATCGAAGCGACGCATAACCTGCGGAACAGCCTTGTCGCCAGGCAGAGGTTCAAGGGGCCACAGCCAGCCCCGGCGGCAGGCAGAGGTCGATGAGGTAACTCGATCAATCTGCGCCGGAGCTGCAGCCGAAGGCAGGGTCGGCGCAGGCTGAGCCGCGACGGTTGCCGCAGGCCCTCCGGCCGACAGGACCAAGGCCAGCATCAATGCCAGCAGGGACCTGGGGAACCAGGGAGGCCGACAGCCGGAAGGCATGTCAGGCATCCGGCCGGTAACCCTCTGGATGCCCTTCTTCTTATGGTCACGCGCATAGGCCATAATCGCACCTTCATTCCGTCATCACGGATGCCCGATTGAGCGTCCACCATCATGATGGACTTGATGCCGGAACCGCAGTAATCAAGCAGGAACATGTGGTCGAATATGGAGTCGTGCACAGTTCGTCCAGCGAGGAACCTAATAGTGATCGTTCGTGCAAGAGTGCAAGGAATGAGGAAAAGATTTGTCAAAAGCGTTGACTGAATCTTATATTTCGTAAACCGAGAACTCTTCTAATAAAAGTAGTTAAAGGCCACGCTAACAGTTATTGAATGCATATAGATCCTCATGTACATTTCGTCTAATATAGATATACGATTGAGAAACAACTTCCAGGCTACTAGACAATTCGGCGAATTAAAATCAATGAATCATAGAGATGGCCAGTCTTAAACTGAATTCACTAAAAAATACTTCAACAAATAATCTCATTCTTGCAAGTATCGAATCACATTCAAAGGTCAAGCCGCATCTGCTTGGTTTGTTGCAGTCACTGCTACAGTATGTTTTTCTGTTGGGAAAGCCAAGGTCGAATCACGCTCTACGAGCCGGAAATCGGTTACAAAGGTCCTCGGTTTGCCCTTGTACCCATTGATGCGCTCAATCAACATATCAATTGCATGCTCAACATAGTCATTCAGGCACGGATCAATGGTGGTTAGCGATGGAGTCGAGTAAGACGATTCCGGCACATCGTCGAACCCCACGACTTGGACATCTTCAGGAATACGAATTCCCTCGTTCTGCAAACCATGCAAGGCACCCAGTGCCATGGCATCAGTCAGGCAAATAATCGCATCCGGACGTATACCTCTGGACAACATTTGTGTCACAGCCTGTACGCCGCTAACTCCTTCCATCCAATCCTTGGGCAGGAGCATCTGCCAATCCACCGATAGTCCCCGCTCTTCGAAGGCCTCGATATATCCCCTAATCCTCAGTTCCTGCAGGCCTTCAGTAGCGCACATGTATTCATTGCGCGTCTTTGGCTTTTCCGGTGCACCGAAGACTGCTATATGACGACATCCCATATCGAGCAACCTGCCTGTGACATACCGAATGGCTCTCGTATTAGGCATAGTCACCCAGTCAACACGATCATAAGAGTTGTAATCACCGGCTAGAACAATAGGATAGGGCTGATCAAGGATGATGCCTTCATTCTTTAAAGGTTGGTCCGAAAAAAGCAGCCACCCATCTGCTGATAGCTGAGTGATTTCATCCATGATGACAGGCAGACCTGATCCGTCCGACCCGTAAGTGCTAATTACTGTTCCATATCCATGTTTTCGTGATATGTCTATGACCTTATCTGCCAAATAAGGGGCGAATGGCTGCGAAAAATCGAAAATTCCCAGACCTAAAAGTTTAGTCGCACCCGTTTTTAATGAACGGGCCGATACATTGACCATGTAGCCAAGTTCACGAATGGAGGCCTGCACGCGTTTTCTGGTGGAATCACGCATGCTGCCAGTACCGTTGATAACATTGGACACTGTTTTGATGGAAACACCAGAATGCCTGGCTACATCCTTGATAGTCACTCTGGTTGTCAATAGAGCCCCTTACCAATCGGCAATTACATATATTCCGAATTCGCACAACTCCGCATAGTGAACTTGTGCGAATTCGGAATACGTAACAACAATTCTATTTTCAGTTTATCTCAACTAAGAAAATGTAGCTTTAACATCAGGCCTCCCTTGAATCATGATTTGACAGATCCGGCCGTCAATCCCCCTACCCAGTACCTTTGTAGGAAGAGGAAAGCCAAGACCATGGGAATGATCGAGATGAAGGCTCCAGAAGTCACCAGATTCCAAACCTGTTCTGATGCTGCTCCGGCCTGGGATTTTGTCTGCCATTGGGTCAGCCCGACCGTAATCGGGAACAACTTTGGATTAGTGAGAACAACCTGGGGCAGGAAGAAGTTGTTCCAAGCACCGACGACGGAAAGCAGAAAGACTGTAGTAATTGCTGGGGTCATAATAGGCAGAGAAACTTGTGTGAAAGTTCTCAACTCACCTGCCCCATCAACTCGAGCCGCCTCAATCATTTCATCGGGTAGGGATTGCATGCAGTAGATTCTCATCAAGTAAACACCCATTGGATTGAGCAGGGATGGCAAAAGCACAGCCCAAATGGTGTTGGTCATACCAATGTCAGACATCAACAGGAACGTGGGTATCACCAAGGCTGTCGAAGGAATCATCAAAGCACCGAGAACGATGTTGAAGTACAGATTTCGCCCGCGGAATCTGAACTTGGAGAAACCATATCCAGCCATAACCGCCACTACTGTGGCGCCGAACCCTCCTACAAGAGCGTAAAGGAAGGAGTTGAAAATCCAACGCCAATAAATGCCATCCTGATAGCTCGTAAGCTGACCGATGTTCTTCCAAAGGTCGAAATCCTTATCGAACCACATAGAGCCATGGGCACCGAAGAACAATCCCGAATTTGACTTTGTGGAAGCGACGATCAACCACCATACAGGCAGGAGGAAGTAGACCATGGCCAATATCAGTACTACATAAACGAAAACGCTGGTATTACCTTGAATGCGTCTGGCGCTTCTGCGAACGCCGCTTGTTCTTGTGGCTGACATGTCAGTCCTCCAATCCAGACTGATTACGAGTCAGTCTCATGAACAAAACGCTGAATATCACCACGACCAGTCCCAGCGCGAATGAAACCGTAGCAGAGTAGTTGGTCTGGTTGTAATTGAAAGCAAGAGCTTGCGCATACATATTGGGCGTGTACTCCGGCGGTATGACCGTCGGCGCCTGATTACGCAAAATGGTGGGTTCTGTATAGAACTGCAGGGTGCCGATAAGCGAGAAGATGGTCACCATGACCAATGATCCTGAGACCATCGGCACTTTGATCCTTGTAGCAATCTTCAGTTCTGATGCCCCATCTATTCTGGCCGACTCGTAGAGTTCATGCGGAATGGACTGCAGGGCCGAATATAAAATCACCATGTAGTAACCCGTCCATTGCCATGTCACGACATTGACCAATGAACCGAAGATGCCGTTGGCAGTAAGGAATCCGGGGGTCTGCATTCCAAACAGCCCGAATATGGTAGTAAACGGGCCCATATTCTTGGAGTACATAAATCCCCACATCAATGCACCGATGACTCCAGGAATTGCATAAGGCAGGAAGATAACCAGCCGGGAAACTGAGGCAAACTTGTTCTTAAAGGAGTCTAGGAGCAGAGCGAATATCAGCGCTAGTCCCAGCTGGATCGGAACCATGACAACGGTGTAAAGAATGACGCGGCCCATACCGACCAGAAATATCGAGTCAGTAAAAACGCGCTGATAATTGGCGAACCCCGAGAAGGACTCCCCTTTGACCTGTGTATAAGTAAACAACGATACATAGAATGCGTAAGCAAGCGGTATCACAAGGAACAACAGAAAGATGACCCCAAAAGGAGCAGTAAAGAACCAGCCCCACATCCCTCTATGACTGCTGCCTACATTGGATTTCGTCTTTCTGGGCTTGTCTATTGCGTTCGAAGCCATTTCAGAACCTCCTAAAAAGGAGGGATACCGATGACGACATCCCTCCAATTAAATGAGCAGTCACTCTGTAGTGAAACCTTGCTGCTTGGCATAATTGTTCAGCTTGGTTTCCAGAGTCTTCAGGGTCTCCTTGCAATCATTGCCTTTCTTAACGATTGCAGAGAAAGACTTAGTCTGTTCGTCATAGGCATAAGTCTGGAAGGGCAGGAACTCGTCGCCTTTCCAGGCATTTGCCACTGGAATAGTGACTTCATTAGGCTTTTGGTTACCCAAAAATGGCTCTTGCATGTTCTTGAAAGCATCCGATGCGAGCTGCTTCTTCCAAGATGGGAACAAAGCACCATCGGTGACACCGATATGCTGTGCTGTATCTGAATCGAACAGATCGTGAGCAACGCTGGCCGCTGCTTTGGTGTCTTTGGCCTGATCAGTTACAGCCCAAGCAGATCCTCCCTGGTTGACCTGAGGCGTGGAGTCATCCCAAACCGGCGCCTTGTAAATCCTGAAATTGCCGCTTGAAGAATTGTCCAAACCCTTGATGTAGCCAGTCAGCCAGGAAGCCTGAACATAGGCGGCATACTTGCCGGAAATCATATTGTTGTTCCAGTCGGTCGTATTGGCGTCCGTGGTGTCGACCAGACCCTCCTTGACCAGGTTCTGCCAGTATTCTAGAACCTTCTGCACGCCTGGGGTATCCAACTTAATACCTACCTTGTCAGGCGTCTTTGACGAATACTCGTATACTTTCTCTCCTGCCTGAGCAAAAAGTGCAGGATTGACAGCAGTGCCGTTAGGAGCCCAATCGCTCAGGAATCCGTCGAAACCAGCAGCTTTAAGATCCTTGCCTGCCTGCTCGAATTCCTTCCAAGTAGTTGGAACCTTGACGTGGTATTTATCGAAGATGTCCTGACGCACATACATGACGAAGGGACCAAGATCGACAGGAACGCCATAAACGGAGTTGCCGCCGCCCATGCTCACGCTCTTCCAGGCGCCTTCCGTGTACTCCTGCTTGTGATCATTCATGCCATACTTGCTGAGGTCAACCAGATGCTTTTGAGCTCCCGCGACAAATTGCGGCATTGCTTCATACTCAAGCTGGATGATGTCAGGACCGCCGGACTTGGCTTTTATAGCATTATTGAATTTGGTGTATTCGGGACTTCCCTGACCAGCATTCGTCCAGCACACTTGAATATCATCATGATTCTCGTTGTAGTCATCGACTACTTTCTGAATGGCCGGATACCAGGCCCATACGGTAACCTTTTCTGCATTTGGCTTCTTGACCTTGTTCTGGCATTGAGCATTGGCATTCGCAGTTTTATCGCTGTGCTCAGCCTGACTTTCATTCTTGGCTCCTCCGCCACCGCCACAGGCAGCCATGGAAATCGCCAAGACTCCCGAGAGTGCCGCTGCAATGATTCTCACAGTTCTCCTCATTATTTCTCCTTTGAATATATGTGGAAACCAACAATTTGTAATTATCAATCTAAGTGGATAGCCGTCCACGAAACCGGAGGAAGCATGATGCTCAGTTTGCCGTTCTCAAAGGTAAAGTCCTTACGCGTCTGCAAACCGATACGTTCGGGATCCTCAAGCGTATTGCGAGCATCAACATCGTCATCATGAAGGCTCTGGACAACCACTTTCCCAGCTTTATAGAGTCCAGAAAGGTCGGAACGATACTCCACGCTCCGATCAAGACTGCGGTTGACAACAAAAACAGTCAGCGAACCATCAGCTCCTCTGACCACCACAGAGTCCGTCATCGGCACATCGCCGTATTGGCTGGTTTCGCATGTTTCAGCATCTTCCTGAGAGAGTAAGACACTGCCACCCTTGGCGTATTTGGCAGTCAGAGCAAATGGGAAGAAGATGGTTTGTCTCCAAGCAGGGCCGCCGGGTTCTGTCATGATGGGTGCAATGACGTTGACCAGCTGAGCCAGACTGGCGGAATGCACGATATCAGCATTTCTGAGCAGGGTGATCAGTAGATCGCCAAACACCACTGCATCAGCAACCGAATATATATCTTCCAGAAGTCTGGAACCCTGAGGCCAGTTGCCTATGCCTACTGGAGGCTTACTCGGTTCTGCATCCTGATACCAGACATTCCATTCATCGAAAGATATATAGACCTGATGCTTGCTCTTGAGTCTGCCTCGAACTGCAGCTATGACCGAAGCCACATCGCGGATGAACCCATCCATATCGACGCCGGAAGCCAAGAAGCTAGCCATATCACGATTGTGCGGCTCATAATACGCGTGGCAGGAGATGAAGTCGATTTGATTGTAGGCTTCCTCCAGTACAGTCCGTTCCCATTCACCAAATGTAGGCATACTGTGCGAAGAAGAGCCACAGGCCACCAACTCTAGATCGGGGTCGACCATGCGCATCGCCGTTGCAGTCTGAGCAACCAGTCTGGCGTATTCGTGGGCGGTCTTGTGCCCGATCTGCCAAGTACCATCCATCTCATTGCCTAAGCACCACATTCGAATTCCAAACGGTTGCTCACGGCCATTGCGTCGACGCATGTCAGACAAAGCCGTGCCAGAAGGAATATTGGCGTACTCAAGTAGATCAAGGGCCTCTTGAATACCCCGTGTACCAAGATTGACAGCTTCCATGAGCTCGTTGCCGCCCAACTCATCCAGCCAATCCGCCATCTCATGAAGACCGAATTCATTGCTTTCGCCCGAATGCCAGGCCAGATCGATACGCTTAGGACGTTCGGAGCGCGGACCGACACCATCCTCCCAGCGATACCCGGATACAAAATTCCCGCCGGGATAGCGGATGGCAGTGACACCAAGCTCCTTTACCAAATCAATGACGTCCTGTCTGAATCCCGCCTTGTCCGCAGTCGGATGGTCTGGTTCATAGATGCCTGTATAGATACCACGACCCAAATGCTCAACAAACGAGCCGAAAATGCGTTCATTGATGGGAATGGACCTTGTCCGCGTGTCCAGAATCAGATGCGCTTTTCCAGGCTTTGATTGTTGCCGTTCTTCCATGGATCTGGTCTCCTTCCCCCTGCCTTTTGTGTCTACCAGCAGTGCAGGGTTTTACGTTTTGAGTACAACGTTGTTTTCACTACGAAATATGCAGAAGTATCATTTCTTTGCCTCGCTTTTCTTCGTGCAACCCTGCACATCACTGTTTACACTATACAACAAAAAGAAAGAGCTGATTCAACAACACATACAACGTTGTTCTAAATTGCCTGAAAAGAAGCGCGACACGCCATCCGCAGCAACACGATGTTTGAGGGATCTGTCGGGTCTTATGACTGCTGTATCCATAGGTACAGCTCAAAGTCGACTATCTATTCACTGAGTTAAAGGAAATACATAGAGAGGCAGAGCCACGACTATCTCCTATCAGTCACTCAGTCGAAACCTATAAGCTAGCCCATTGCAATGACGAACCTGTTCGTTGCAGATAGCACCAGTATGCTTATATAAAGAAAAACCGCCGGATAACCGGCGGTTGGAAGCTCCCGCAGCTGGGCTTGAACCAGCGACATTTCGATTAACAGTCGAACGCTCTGCCAACTGAGCTATGCGGGAATGTCCCGTTCAACTCTCGCTGAACACAATTACCATACTATAGTCAGGACTCTCGTATACGACAACTTGGCGTGTCGATTACATGAGAATCCTGTCCATGGGCATGGCCGAATCGATGGAGAAGTCAGGAGCAGAGGGAGCCAGTCCGGCCTGAACCAGATTGACGCCCAGCATGGCCACCATGGCACCGTTGTCCGTGCACAGGTTGATCTTCGGAATGCGGACCTTGATGCCCTCCTGGTCGCCGAACTCCTGGAGCTTGCCACGCAGCTGCGAGTTGGCCGAGAACCCGCCGCCGACAATCAGGGTATCCGTGTCGAACCTGTGGCAGGCGGCCATGGCCTTGCGGGACAGGACGGTGGCCACGGAATCAGCCAGGGAGGCGCAGACATCATCCACGGGAATGTCGAGCCCGGCCTGCTGTCTGCGTTCGACCCACCGAGCCACGGCTGTCTTGACCCCGGAGAAGCTGAAGTCATAGGGATGCTCGGCTCCGGCCCGGCCCTTGGTCAGCCCCTGGGGCACGGAGATGGCATGAGGATCGCCCAGACGGGCGTGGCGGTCGATGTGGGGGCCGCCCGGATAGGGGAAGCCGAGCAGACGGGCGATCTTGTCGAAGCACTCCCCCGCCGCGTCGTCCAGGGTGGTGCCCACCACCTGGACCGATCGCGCCAGATCATCCACATGCAGCAGTGAGGTGTGGCCGCCGGAGACGATCAGAGCCAGGGCATTCCGAGGGAAAGGGCCGAATTGGAGCTGGGTGACCGCTATGTGTCCTATGACGTGGTTGATGCCATACAAGGGCTTTTTCGCCGCCCAAGCCAGCGCCTTGGCACCGGAAACGCCTACAGCCAGGCATCCAGCCAGTCCAGGACCAGCCGAGACCGCTATGGCATCCACTTGGGACAGGTCCATATCCGCATCCTTCAGGGCCTTGGAGACGACCGGTACAAAGGACTCAGCGTGTGCCCGCGAGGCGATCTCGGGTATGACGCCGCCATAGCGGGCGTGCTCGTTCATGGAGGATGCCACCACGTTGGACAGCAGCCGGTTGCCCTGGACCAGGGCGGCAGCGGTCTCGTCGCAGGTGGATTCGATGCCAAGCACCAGGGGCTCACTCATGGTCAATGATCCTTTCCTGTCCCTCCGAAAGCTTGTTGCTGACAAAACCCACCGGACCCGGCCCAACCGAGCTTAAAGGTCTGGTCATAGCCCAGGCGTCAACATCCTCAGGCTGATAGTAGCCCTTGCATAGACCCGTCTGTGAGAAGCCAAATTTCTCGTAGAGGTCGATGGCCGCAGGGTTGTCTACGCGGACCTTCAGGTTCATGCGTTGCAGACCCTTGCGATCGGCTCCGGTAATTATCCTGGCCAGCAGAGATCCTGCAATGCCGCGATGCCGTGCTTCCGGCAGCACCCCGATAGTCATCAGCTCGGCATCCCTTTCGCCCGACCAATAGCCTCCGTAGCCCAGGATCGCATCCTGGTCTTCCCATACCAGGTAGATGCGTGAAAGCGCAGACAACTCGAACCGCAGCTCCTGCCGGCTCCAGGCCTGGTCGCCGAAGACGCGCGACTCTAGATCGACCAACCGGTCCAGATCCTCCAAGACCGCCCCGCGAATCATGATTGGACTGCCACATGCTTAAGCGGATTGGGCACGGAGACATCCGGCCGGCGAAGATACAGCGGCTCCACCGGGTCGATCAGCCCATGCTGGGCACGTCTGGTAGCGCAAGCAGCCATCAGGCCTGTCCCCCGTGTCCGATCCTCCAGGAAGGATCCTTCGTCCAGCACAACCCGCATATCGGAATGCTGATCCAGACGCTCCCACTGGTCGGCATAGCGGGTGGCTCCATGGCCGCTGATGACCAGAGTGACAGGGTCCTGATCCACAGACTCCCGCTCTTCCGCAATGGCCGCGATCTTCTCACCGATAGCCGCCGGATAGTCGATGCTCATGTCGGTCAGCGGCCGGGCCGGAGCCTCGGCGCCACCGAAGTCGTCAAAGAGACGGTAGTAGAGCTGCCGCCGCCGAGCATCGTTGACAGCCAGGACCAGAAGCCGTGCATGGTCTTGGCCCTGCCGTTTGAGCCTGCTGTAGGCATAGCGGGCCTGCGGCTCCAGGATGTCCTGTCCCAGCAGACGGGCACCCGTGGCAAACGCCAGGGCTTTGGCGGTGACGATGCCTGCCCGCAGACCGGTGAAAGGCGCAGGCCCCAGTCCCACCACGATGGTCCGCAGATCGTCTGCAGACAGCCCAGCCTGATCCATAACCTTGGCGATATTGACCTGGAGGCGTTCTACGTGCGAGCGCGAGTCGGTCTCGATGCACGGCTCCCGCCCTGGCAGCCCCACAGTCGAGCCATATGAGGTATCGATCACCAAAAGGGACGTATCGGTCCCGCTCATGCCGTCATCGCCTTTCTCAGCTGATCCATTCTATTGGCCCATGACGGACCCACTCCACGCAGACGTACCATACGCTGACCCTGGGAGCTGGGTGGCGCCTCAGGATCTTCCCGGGAATCCACGTGTCGGTCGATGGTCACTTCCAGACGTTGATCGGCCAGGGCAGAGGCCATCTGCTCGCCCCATTCCATCAGAATGATGGTCCTTTGGCCAGGGTCTTCCAATTCCTCATCCAGACCAAGGGACTCCAGCTCGTCCAGGAGCCGATCCACGGCATCCTCGCCAGGCAGATAGCCCTGTCCACCCAGCCGGTAGGCATCCACATGGATCAGGGTAACCGGCGAGCCGTCGGACAGATGGCCATGCAGCTCTCTTGCGATGGTGAAGGTGGGCGAGACCACAGGGCCGTCCACTCCGAGTCCGTGACCCAGCCCCTGGGCCAGCGTGGTCTTGCCCGCCCCCAGAGGCCCGGACAGGAGGATCACGTCCCCGCCTTGCAGACACGAGGCCAGGTTTCTGCCCAGTCCTTGCATGTCCTCGCCTGTAGGCACAGCCAGTTCAAATCCGTCCTGTTGCCGGGCACTGACCTGCAAGCTCATGCCAATGTCCTTCCCTTGGCGGCGATCAGCTCCACTGCCCGTTCCAGGGCATAGCGGGCGTCGCCGCTGCTGGTCTTGCTGATCTCATCAGCTTGGGCCAAGGCCTCGATGCAGGCCGCCAGGCCGGCGGAGGTCCATCCATGCAGCTGTTTCTTGGCCTCCCGCAACTGCCAGTAGGCGGCCTTGGCCTCGGCTGCGGTAATGGATCCCGACTCGATGGCCGCCTCCTTGCCCAGCGTCCGCAGCTTCAGGGCCAGTACGCCAATCAGGGAGACGGGTTCGTTGCCCTGCTCCAGGGCTGTACGCAGAGCGACGACGGCTTGGGCCGGACTGCCGGCAAGGGCCCTGTCTGCCACCGCGAAACCGGATACAGCCGGGTTATCGGTCAGATAACGGTTGACGATCTCCAAGGTCATGGGATCCTGGTCGAAATCGAAGCAGAGCTGGGAGCACATGGCAGCCAGTTCCGGAGTGCGCTCGCCCAGGACATCAACCAGGCGCTGGGCCGCCCGTGGCTGGATGCGGCGCTGATGGGCTTTGAAACGCCCGTAGACGAAGTCGACCTTGTCGTCGAACTTCTTCAGATCCGGCATCCGCTCAGTCACCGCTCCGGCCCGCGCCATTTGGTCCAGAAGCCTGCGACCCCGGTTGCCCCCGTCATGACGTGCGATGACGATGCTGGATCCGGCCCCTGCGCTCTCACGGCAGAAATCGATCAGGGCCTGGCTCAGGGCTTCATCAGCCGCCTGCAGATCATCCAGACAAACCACAGACGTCTGACTGAGCAGGGAAGGTCCGACCGCCTCCTGAAAGGCGTACTCGTCGCAGTCTGACGCGTCCAGCTCAATGTATTCGCTGTCCGGATGGGCGGCGCATGCCTGCGCGCACAGCTCTTTGAAACGCTGAGCGTTGAGGAAGGGATCGCCGCCGACCACCAGATGGACGGAAGGGTTCTCCTGCTGAGCTTTGGTCATGACTCAAATCTCCCTTCATCGCTGGACATTAACCTGTGTCGTTTTTGAAGACCAGCTGGGCTAGAAGGCCATAGGTCTGCCGCAGCCAGCCCTTGGCTGACAACCAGGCCGACGGCCGGAAGGGAACCCCCGAATTCGCCGCTGCCGCAGCCGGCCATGAATGAACCCGCCCCCGGGCACGGATGAATCGAATCAGCCGATGATCGATGATGGCCATGAGACCCAGACCAACCAGGCAGGCGCTACCGACCGGTCCCGGCGGCCAAGCCGCCGGAGCAGCTGCCTCGCCCAGCCACGTGGCGGCAAAAGCCATGACTCCCGTACCCAGGGAGGTCAGTCGGGCCAGCAACAGACCCATTGGAGGCCAGAGCCAGGAGGTGAGCAGTGCCAGCAGACCGGTCACTGTGGCAGCGTCGACCACAGGAGTGACCAGCAGGTTGGCCAGTGGAGCCAGGAGAGGCAACCCAGGACTCATCAGCACCTGCACGGGCAGCGTCCCGGCCTGAGCGCACAGGGTCGTGGCCAATGGACGTGCCAGAAATGCCGGAAGATGATCTTCAAGGAGGGCCGCCAACCGCCGGTTGCCCAGGCCGATGCCCAGCACGGCTCCACAGGAGAGAGCGAAGCCGAAGCTCAGAGCCATGGAAGGTCGCAGGATCAGGACCAGCAGGACACACCAGGACAGCGTGTTCAATGACTGGGCAGGCCGGCAGGCAGCCAGAGCCCATGCCGAAAGAAGCCCCATGGTCTGAGCTCGCAAGACTGAATCCCCGGGGACCATCAGCATGCCCAAACCCAGATAGGCGGCAGACAGAACCAAGGCCATCAGCAAGGGCGGCGAGCGCAGGGCTCGCATGATCCTCACCAGCAGCGAGGCCAGGATCATGAAGTGCCCGCCGGAGACAGCCATCAGGTGCAGGATGCCCGATGCCCTGAAGTCCTGGGTCAGACGGGTTGCATAGGCGGGCTCCACTGCCGGTCTGCCCAGGGAGCCATCCGACCCAGGCGGGGCCTGGTTGCCCAGGATGCCCATGGTCAAACCCGGCACCAGTATCCTTCCCTGATCGTCCAGTCTGCTGGTCTGTTCGAGAAAGGCCCTTTGCATACGGGCGATCAACCGTCTACAAGGGCCTGGCGGCTCGACTTGTTTCGTGCCGTCTTCCACAGCCAACCAAGGAATAGGACGGCCGTAGGCAGAGGGCTCCAACAGGCCTCTCGCACGATACTGCCCTCCCTGTTGCAGCAGGCATGACCGGCTGCGGGCGAAGAACATGATGCGCTCATCGGAAGGCATGCGCACCCCGGCCACAGTCACCCATTGCAGCCTGATCTCCGCCTGACAGTCCCAGCCTCGCCGAGAGGATGCACTCACAGGGCCCACAGCCCGGCCACGAATCTCGGCCAGCGCTTTTCCCTGACGGATCTGCCGGGCTGCCGGCCCGCTGCGCGCTGACTCATGACCGACTGCGGCGGCCAATGCTGCAGTCAGAGCCACCGCAGCCAAGACAGCCAAGGTCGGCAGTTTCCGAGGACCAAACCAAGTGGACGCCAAGGTCGGCACGGTGGGGATACACGGAGACTCACAACCTTGGGGCAGCCGGTTCCGTGGGCATGTGCGAGATGGGTGACGCAATACCTGACCCTTGCAATCGGAGTTCTCTGCAGCGACCAAGCAAACGAGTTTGAAGGCAAGCAGGACCATAGCTATGATTAATGGAAGCGCCAAGACAAGCGGCATCAACCAGACCGACATGCCCGTGCCCCCACCAGCTACGCCACCTCTGGACTCCCCTGCCGTCTTGGACCAGCCGCCGCTTTTGGCTGACCCGGCCAAGGAACCGCCCATGATGCGGTCCAGAAGCCACGGGACCAGCAGGGCAATCGCCCAGGCCAGACAGGCAGCGGGGAGCATACGAAGATTGCGATTGCCGTTTTCTCGATCAGCAGCAGGACGATCTCCTGCCTGGCCGGCCATCATTGCGCCACCAGATATGGGCGCAATCGGGCCAGGGTCTTGGCACCGATGCCGGGGACATCCAAAAGCTGATCGACCGAGGCGTAGCGACCGCCGATAGCACGACGATGCTCCAGTATTTTTGCTGCCGTGACCGGTCCGATTCCCTTGACGTTCTCCAGATCCTCTTGGCTGGCATTATTGAGATTCACACGTCCGGTCTGATCCGCTGTTCCCGCGGATGCATCAGAGACTGGAGCAGCAGAGGCATTGCCTGCCCTTTCGCCATCGTGGGCGGAATCTGATGCCGCATTGGTATGTTCGCTGCCTTCGTCGCCATGGGTGTTCCGGCTACGATCGCTTCCAGACGCATGTTTGCTGCGGTGTGCAGCACTGTGGGCATCGCCGTTTGCCGGAGTCGATGACATGCCCCCGGATCCGTCGACTGCTGCTCCTCCAGCCAGCGCCCGTTCCTGCTGGGCCAGCAGGGTCAGGCTGACCGCAAGGGCAACCACCAGAACAAGAATGGCTGTCAAGGCCTGAAGCGGCGTAAACGACCAGACGGGTCGATCACGTCGAATCTGTGATTCGGCCATGTCTTCAGCCGATCGCTCCGACCGACTTGACTGATTCAGGGCCAGAGCCTGCAGGGGCGGCGCCGGCGGCTGGGTGATGTTGATGCTCATGGGCCCAGCCTGGCATGAAAAAGCCCCCCGATATGAGGTCGAGGGGCTATGTGGTCGAAGGTCATCGCCTGTCCACAGCCTGGCTGCGGGCAGTGCAGGATCAGGCTGGCACGACCGAAACGATCTTGGGCGCCTTGACGATGACCTTTCTTGGCTCCTTGCCGCCCAGCCGCTCCTGAACGGCAGGCAGCGCCAGGGCCATGGCCTTGAGCTGGTCAGGCGCGATGTCGGGGCTGACCTGCAACTTGCCGCGGACCTTGCCCTTGATCTGGACCACGGCAGTGACCGTGTCCTCGCCAAGATAGCGATCATCCCAGGTCGGCCACTGGGCATGCGCCAGGGATTCCTCGTGACCCAGACGGCTCCACAGCTCTTCGCAGATGTGGGGGGCGATGGGCGAAAGCATGAGCACCAGTGGCTCGATGGCTGCCCTAGGCGTCGGATTCAACCCGGTCAGATGGTTGTTGAGCACGATCATCCTGGCGATGGCTGTGTTGGGCCGCATGGCCTCCATCTCCACAGTCACGTCGTGGATGGTGGTGTTGAGCAGTTTCAGGGTCTTCTGGTCGGGCTCGCCCTCATCCAGAACCACCTCGCCGGTCTGCTCGTTCACCACATTGCGCCAGAGCCGCTGCAGGAAGCGCATGCCGCCCACCACGTTGCGCGTGTTCCAAGGCCGGGACTCGTCCAGGGGTCCCATGCTCATCTCGTAGAGGCGGAAGGTGTCGGCCCCGTAGGTGCGGTACATGTCGTCCGGAGTGATGATGTTCTTGAGGCTCTTGCCCATCTTGCCGAACTCGCGGTTGACTGGCTGCCCCTGCCAGGTGTAGCTGACCTTGCCGCCCTCCTCGTGCTCCTCCACCTCGGCGGCTGGCACATACTGGCCGCGCTGGTCCGTGTAGGCGTAGGCCTGGATCATCCCCTGGTTGAAGAGCTTGTGGAAGGGCTCCTTGGAAGAGACGTATCCCAGATCATAGAGGACCTTGTGCCAGAAGCGGGCATAGAGCAGGTGCAGGACCGCGTGCTCCACGCCGCCCACATAGAGATCGACACCGCCTGACTCCCCTGCCGTAGCGTTGTGCTTGGGCCCCAGCCAGTAGTCGTATTCCTCCGGATCGACCATGTGCCGGTCGTCCTTGGGGTCGATGTAGCGCATGTAGTACCAGCAGGAGCCTGCCCAGTTGGGCATGGTGTTGGTGTCCCTGTGGTAGACCTTGGGGCCGTCGCCCAGGTCCAGGGTCACGTTCACCCAGTCCTGGTTGCGGCTCAGCGGGGCCTCCGGGCTGGACTGGGCATCCTCGGGGTCGAAGGTCTTGGGCGAGTAGTCGGGCACATCCGGCAGGGCCACCGGCAGCTGGTCGTCGGGCAGCAGGTGAGGCAGGCCCTGATCGTCATAGACCACAGGGAATGGCTCGCCCCAGTAGCGCTGACGGGAGAAGAGCCAGTCGCGCAGCCGGTAGGAAACGGTCCCATGCCCGACTCCCGCCGACTCCAGCCAGGCAGTGACCTTCTCGATGGCCTGGTCGACCCGCAGGCCGTCCAGGCTGAGCGGGTCGCCAGCGGCCTGGGTGGCCTGGACTGAGGAGTTGACCACAATGCCATCGTGGGAAACGAAGGGGGCCTTGCCCCGATAGTCGTCCAGGGTCTGTCCGGATTCAGGCAGCGGGCTGACCGTGTAGACGACGGGCAGGCCATACTTGACGGCGAAGTCATAATCGCGCTGATCGCCGCCTGGCACAGCCATGATGGCTCCAGTGCCATAGTCCATCAGCACGTAGTCGGCGGTGAAAATGGGCAGCTTGGCCCCCGTGATGGGGTTGAGAGCGTACAGTCCGGTAAACAGGCCGGTCTTGGCTCCGCCTTCGTCTACGCGATCCTTGGCGGTCTTGGCCTCGGCGGCCCTGCGATAGGCCTGCACGCCCTCCGCGGGATTGGCATAGCCGCCCTTCCACTGTTCAGGCACATCCTCAGGCCACTCCTGTGGCAGATGCTGCAGCAGGTCGTGCTCGGGCGAAACCACGGCGAAGGTGGCGCCGAAAAGCGTGTCGGGACGGGTGGTGTAGACCTCCATGGTCTGGTTCCCGTCGGGGCTGGGCACGGTGAAATCCACCGAGGCTCCGTGCGACTCCCCGATCCAGTTGCGCTGCATGAGCTTGACCTTTTCGGGCCAGTCCAGAATGTCCAGATCCTCCAGAAGCCGGTGGCCATAGGCGGTGATGCGCATGGACCACTGCTTGAGCTCACGCTGGTAGACCGGGTAGTTGCCCCGCTCGGACCGCCCCTCGGCGGTCACCTCCTCGTTGGCCAGGACCGTGCCCAGCCCGGGGCACCAGTTGACCGGCGAGCGCGAGATGTAGGCCAGACGGAAGTCGTTGAGCACCTCGGAGCGCTCGGCATCGTCCAAATCATCCCAGGAGGCGTCGGGATGGCCAGGGATGGCCTTGCTGCCGGACTTGAAGGCTTCGACCAGCTCGCTGATGGGCCTGGCCGAGCCCGTCCCCCCGTCGGCACGGCGGTAGTCGGGGTCGTACCAGGACTCGTAGATGCGCGAGAAGATCCACTGGGTCCAGCGCACGTAGTCCGTATCGATGGTGGCAAAGGAGCGGCGGTCGTCGAAGCTGAGCCCCAGCCGATGCAGCTGCCAGCGCATATTGGCGATGTTCTGCTCGGTGGTGACCCGGGGATGCTGGCCGGTCTGGACCGCATACTGCTCGGCGGGCAGGCCGAAGGCATCGTAGCCCATGGCATGCAGGACGTTCTCGCCCTTCATCCGGTGGTAGCGGCTGACCACGTCGGTGGCGATGTAGCCCAAGGGGTGGCCCACATGCAGGCCCTTGCCCGAGGGATAGGGAAACATGTCGATGACGAAGTAGGGACTGCGGCCCCCAGCGTGATCGCCCTGGGCATCGGTCAAATCACCCTTGGTGTTGGCTGCCCAGAAGGTGCCCTCCTTGTCCCAGCGCTTCTGCCAGTGCTCCTCGATGGTCTGCGCCATGGCGGCATCGTAGCGGAACTTGGGCTGATCGGATTCCTGGGTCTGCTGATGATCCCTGTCTTCATTCGCGTTCATATGGTGAATTATCGCCATTCACATGGACACGGCCTAGCCAGTGTCCAGCATCCGTCATCCTGGCGGAAGCCTTGCTCAGCGATCGCCGGGCCGCAGGGTGCGGGCGGCGGCATCAATGGAATAGCCGATGGACCTGGAGGCCCGGCCCAGGGCGGCCTTGAAGGACCCGTCCCGCATCATCCTCTTCAGGGCCTGGTCGATGACGCCCACCAGCTCCGGATCCCCGTGGGGCACGCCGATGCCGTAATGTTCGTTGGAGAAGGGCTTGCCGACCAGACGCAGCTGGCCGCCGCCGCGAACATGAGCCAGGCCGGCCAAGGCAAAATCGTCGCCGCTGGCGGCATCCGTGTCCCCGCTGAGCAGGGCCGTGACGCACTCGGAGAACTCCTCCCGCTCCTGGACCTGGGCCTGGGGTGCCAGCGAGCGCACCAGGGCCCCGGAGGTGGATCCCGCTGCCACGCAGACCCGCTTCTGGGCCAGATCCTCCACCCCGGCGATGTCATTCTGTGTTCGACGAACCAGCAGGTCCTGCCCTGCAGCCAGGTAGGGTCCGGCGAAATCCACCAGCTTCTGCCGTTCCTGGGTGATGGAGTAGCCGGCCACGACCATGTCCACCTGGCCTTGTTCGAGCATGCGCTCGCGGTCTGCAGGCTTCACCTGGCGGAAGACGATCTGCGACTCGGCGTATCCCAGCTCGTGGACTACGTACTGGGCCACATCCACATCCAGACCCCGGTACTGGCCGGACTGGGCGAATCCAAGCCCGGGCTGGTCGAAGGAGATGCCCACGCTGATCTTGGGCCCGATGGAACCCGCCCGGTAGCGATCCTCCTGACGGCCGCACCCGCTCAGGGGCACCGCCAGAACCAGTGCCGCAAGAGCCGCCGCAATCCTGCGTGCAAACATGATCGACACCTACTTGAACATTCTCGAGCGCGTCAGGAACCAGGTCACCAAGGCGGTCACCAGACCCGAAAGAATCACCACGACCGCGAAGCCCCAGGGCTTGTCGGTGAAGGGCATGCCGAACATGCCCTGGTTGAAGTTCATGCCATACATGGAGAAGATCAGCGTGGGCACCGACAGGCTGATGGAGATGATGGTGAAGATCCTCATCACATTGTTGACGTTGTTGGAGACGATGGAAGCGAAGGCATCAGTCATGTTCGAAAGCACGCTTGAGTAGATGTTGGCCATCTCAATGGCCTGCTTGTTCTCCGTGATCACGTCGCCCAGAAGGTCCTCGTCGTCCGGGTAGCGCTTGATCCGCTCCAGCCCGGTCAGCTTCTCCAGGACGATCTCGTTGGACTTGAGGCTGGTGGCGAAGTAGACCAAGGTCTTGTTGAGCTCCAGCAGCATAAGAATTTCGCGGTTCTGCATGGAGTGGCGCAGCTTGAGCTCCAGCCGGTCCGACTCGCGGTCGATGATGCGCAGGTAGCGCAGGTAGAGGGTGGCGTTGCGGTAGAGGATCTGCAGGATGAAGCGGGACTTCATGAAGGTGTTGAAACCCCGGATGGTGCCCTCCATAAAGGGATGAAGCAGGACGGTGTCCTGCATGCAGACGGTGACGATCAGATCCTCGGTGACGATGATGGACAGAGGGATGGTCTCGTAGTAGTCCCGGCCGTCGCGTTCCTCAGCCCGGGGAATGTCGACGATGACCATGGTGTACTCGTCCTCAACGTCCACACGCGAGCGCTCCTCATCGTCCAGGGGGGCACGCAGGTCAGCCAGGTCGATACCGGTGGTCTGGGAGACGTTGGCCAGCTCGACATCGGTGGGCGCCGATAAGCATATCCATGAGCCCTTGGAAGCCTTGCCGATCTGCTCGATCTGCCCGTTCATGGTGCTGAATACTCTCATCATCGCCATCACCGCCTCTCGTGCTCGAACCTGGCCGACGTTTCTGGCCGAACCGATAGTAGCAGACAACCAGTTACCGCCGTGTTCAATTCCGCAGGGTAGTCCCCGGTCATCCCCGCCATGGCCGCAGGACGGCGGGTTGGATTTTGGAGGCGTCGAAGCGAAAATGCCCGGTGATGGGACGATGGCCCGGCAAACCCAGGTAGTCGTTCTCCCTGTCGCGCTGGCCCATGTTGTGCAGAAGCAGGGGAATGCCCCGACCGTCCCTTCTATCGGAGGCCATGCCGATGTGCCAGGAGGTGTCGAAGATGACGATGTCGCCCTGCTGCCACTGGTCGGTGGCCGCCGTGTCGTTGGTCAGACGCTGGGCATGCCGGGACAGGAATACGCCCAGGACGTTGGTGCGCCTGAAATCGATGTTCGGATCCGGGCTGCTGATGGCTCCGGCATAGGCCCCAGGAGACGAGGCGATGTCGGCATCGACCATGGCCTTCAGATCGTAGCCGGCCTGTCGGAAGGCCCTCCAGATCTCGTCGGTGCAGGCGCCTCGGTCATCGGGGGGATAGCCGCCCTGATAGTAGCCACTGTCATAATGAGGATGGCGGCGGGCCTCCTGATGGGCTCCACGCACCATGGCCGTGTAGTCGTCCACACCGTCATGGTTGTAGTCCACAGGCGAGGTCAGCGGCGAATGGGCCGCGGTCTGCTCGGGAGAATACCCGGGAGGGCCGTGGGAAGCGGTCCTGCGGCCGTTTGCTGAGGAGTTGTGATTGTCTGAATGGCGAGCAGCCCCGACATCTATCAGCCTGTCAGCCAGGGCCAAGGAACCCGCCGCAATCAACGCAAGCGCCAACAGGACGGCCGCCCACCGCAGAACCGTTGTCCGTCGATGGCTGCGGTCTCTGTGGTTTCGCTCTGTCGCCATAAGGGTCACCTCATCCGGTTACGCAGGGGCCTGCCATCCATGAATCGATGAAGGTTATCCAGGCAGATTTCCCGAACCTTGTCCATGTTGGAGGGTAGATGGGCTCCCCCGGCCACATGCGGGGTGAGCAGGCAGCGTGGTTGCCTCCAGAGTGGGTGATCTTCAGGCAGGGGCTCCGGTTCGGTCACATCCAGACCTGCACCGAAAATGCCATCCTTATCCAAGGCTTGGGCCAGAGCCATGCAGTCCACGGCATCTCCCCTGCCCGCGTTGATCAGCACGGCGGTGGACTTCATCAATACAAGACGATGGTCATCGATGATGTGCCGGGTCTGCGGCGTTGAAGGCAGGGCCAGAGCCACTACATCCATCTCAGGCAGCAGGGCATCCAGATCGTCAAAACCAGCCAGACGGTCGAACCCCTCCACCGGCTGGTCGGGATGGCGCCTGATACCGATGGTCCGAGCGCCTACGGCCTTGGCCAGACGTGCGAAGGAGGCTCCGATATTCCCTGTGCCTAAAACCAGGACCTGGCAGCCATGCGGCGAAAGGACGGCCCCGCGAGGTTCCCAACGGCCCAAACGCTGATTGTCCCGGTAGGCCGGCAGGTCCTTCATCAGAGCCCACATCATGGCGAACATGTGCTCGGAGACCGACTGCCCGTAAGCGCCTGAGGCACTGGTCAACATGGCGTCCGGAGGCAGAACCCCCGGTTTCATGTAGGCATCCACACCCGCGCTGCTGGTCTGCAGCCAGACCAGGTTACGGCAGGCAACTACCTGCTCGGCCGGCGGATTACCCAAAATGATCGTGGCCTCCGATCGGAGGGATTCAGGGACATCGATGAGCCAATGCATGCTCTGCCGCATGTCCGTGTCGACAATGAACTCCTGACGAACGCCTGGAGCCGCCTGGAGGAATTCCTGTCGTTCACTCTGGTCCAAGGGCAGGCAGTTGATGATGAGCTGGTCCCCAGGATGGTTCTCGTTCCGCTTTTGAACCCGCACTTCGGCATCGTTTTTGCCGGTCATGGTCCGCCGCCTTTCCGTTGCTGCCGACCCCCTTGGTCGCCCCTTGTTCATCATGCTAGCGCACTTGCAAGCTCAGGAATGCCTCAAGACCATTCGAGGATAAAATCCATCAAATAGCTCACAATCCCTGCAATTCCGGGGCAACACACTGAGTTGCTCCATTCGCCAATCCCGGTGTACTATAAGCAAGGCTTCACCAAGCAAGGCAAGCACGGGGCTATGGCGCAGCTGGTAGCGCGTCTCCATGGCATGGAGAAGGTCGGGGGTTCGAATCCCCCTAGCTCCACAGATAGGATCCCGAGGTCACCTCGGGATCTTTTTATATTCGTTGGGCTTGCAAACGCCAGATCGGGGCCTATAGGAACTAAACGCGTTGTTTTAGGTTCTGTGTGTGGGTTTGGTTGTGTGTTGGTCAGAGTGTGGTGTTGGGGTATCTGACTGGTGTGTGGAACTCGTTCCAGTTGATGGCGGTGCCGTAGTGTTCGGGCTCGTCCTGTTCCTGTCTGGTTTCCCGTTTGGGTGCTGGTTGTGGCTGGTGGTGTTCGTCCCTGATCAGGCTGGCGGGGTCGGGGTTGTCGGTTTTCATGTAGCAGTGCCATTCGCAGGCGCGTCTCATGTGGCTCTCGGGTAGGCCGTGGTGTTGCAGGAGGGTGCGTTTGATGGGTGGGTTGACTCCTCCTTCCAGCCGGTTGGTGGTGCGTTCCACTGGCCCGCCGGCGGTGAGTTCGGGTTCCAGGAAGGCGAAGAGCTGCCTGTCTTGGAAGAGGTGTTCGAGCCTGCGGTAGCAGCGGCGGAGTTCCTGGTGGGTCCACCACCAGGATTGGTGGCTGGCTTTGGGGTTGGCTGGGTCGTCCTTGGCCATGGTGCGTTCGTCGATGAGGGTTTTCCATCTTTCGTGCCAGGCGTTCAAGGCCTCACCCCAACGCACCGCTTCCTCGATGGCATGGACCCGGGTGAGCTGGTCGGAGAGTCGCTCGAGTTCCTTGCCGGCCTGAAGTCGTGGTTTGAGTGTCGGGTCGGTTTTGGTGTTGCGTTGCACGTGCACCAGGCGGCGTTGGATGCGCGTGCCCGGCCAGCAGGCATGGCAGGCTTTCTGCACGCCGCGAAGGCCGTCGGTGATGAGCACGTCGGGCCCGGGGATGCGGGAGGACAGGGCCGTGCAGGCCGCCGTGTTCTCCTGATGGCACCACTGCCGGTCGATGACCTGGCCCGTCTGCCCGTCGATCGCTATCAGGAGGCACCAGCCGTGTGCCATATGCGTGCCGTCGGCCATGAGCGTGTGATGGACCACCCCGTCCGGTGTGATTGCCGGCTTGATGTTCCAGCACCAGCCGACCCGTTTACGCCAGGCCCTGGCGCCCATGGCCCCCATCTGTTCCCGGGTCCTGCCCGTCAGCAGCCGGTCCAGGAACTCCCTCAACTGCGCGGCGCGGGCCCGGTCCTGCCTGCGCGCGGTGGACGTGATCGAGCAGGACGGACACATCCAGCGCTGCGTGCCTGATCTGTTGCGCCCATGCCTGCGCATCCGCCCATGGCATATGGGGCAATGCCTGGCCCTCTTCGATCTGGTTCTCATTCCCCAATCGAACAGGAACGGGCACCCCTGCAAGACCCCTATTAACAACCCGACCTATTAACAACCACCCAACACGCTTACAGCCACAAGGCCAAACCCCCAACATAAACAACGCGTTTAGTTCCTATAGCCCCCAGATCGCTCTCTTCTTTCCTTATGCTCAGCAACAGCCGATACATGTCTGAATCATTGCCAATGACTGTGTTGGCACAGTCAAACTGCCATCATTGACTGTGGGCGATCTGTGAAAAAGCCATGGTTTTTCGACTCTTGCAATTGTGTTTTGGCAAAGCTACCCCCTAAGCAAGGCAGAGTCGTCACCACGGGCAATCGGGCATCATGACCGGCGATAGTCATGCACACAGCGTTTTGGGTCGTTGCTATATGCAGGTTGACAATATTCCTGGGATTTCGAAGGTCCAGGAGGCTGCCAAACAGCACATGACCGCCACCGCAGAGTCCAACCACTTGCGGAATAACTGGACGCGTACATGTGCTGCAGCCCCCATGACTAACTCATGAGATAGTGAAAAGGGCTCGGCACTTCAGCGAGGCAGAACAGCCTGCTGCCAGACCTGAATCATGCGCGAATTATCCACGCCAGTGCAAAGTTCCACCTCATACGATCTGACACCACTAACAGGCTGGTCACCATTTCTGTCAGCCAATAACAGCTTGCCGCTGTCGGCAAGATTCACCCGTGCAGGACGAAGAGCAACCAGGTCCCTTTCAGCAAGAGCCAAGACGGATACCAGGTCATGAAGCCACATGCCATCGACTGGTCGAGTTCGTCTGCTGTATGTCAGCCACGGTCTCAACCAACGGTTCATCGAGTCCTTCCACGGCGCCTTGCTTGCATCGGCCTCGGCGATCATACGATCCCAGCATCGCTGGCTCAGATGCGTGGTCCTGGTCACATCAAGCGGAACCAAGGTGATGGGAATACCAGATTCCAACACCCGCCGGGCTGCCACCGGATCGACGGCGAAGTTGGTGTCCACCTCATCACCGAATCCAATGGCACCGCCCATGATGCTGATCCTCTCAATATGCCCAACGACCTGCGGCTCATCACTGATCAGCCCGGCTAGGTTGGTGAGAGGTCCTATGGCGGCAATGGACACCGAACCGCTGCAAGCAAGCACATCCTGCGCAAGCTGATCAGGCCCGGAAACCTCTGGTATGGCTGATACCTTATCGGCGCTTGATGCATGGAACCCTGCCTGCGATCCCACGGCATTTCTCCATACTTCTGGCGCCTCGGGGCTGCTGGCCGCATTCAGCCTCTTGGTCAGCCAAGGCTGGCGTGATCCCTGCAGCGGGCCATCCGCCCCTCGACGGACAGGAACATCCATGCGTCCCATGGATCTCAGCAAGGCCTCTGCACTGGAATAACCGAGATCAGAGGTAGTGTTGCCGAACACGGTCCATATTGCTCTGGTCTTGAGCTTTTCGGAACGCAAGGCATAGGCAATGGCCAGGGCATCATCGACGTTGGCTCCGGGTACACCGTTGCCCGGGTCACAGTCGACGATAATGTTGACTGCATCTTTCATTTCTGTTTTCATACCTCATTTTGGCTGCATCCACAGCTACGGCCAATGACCAGCTGTGGAGCTGCCGGAATTGTGCCTAAACCAGTACGGACAGGAGCATCCGAACGATTTGTTGGAGCGACGGAAGTCTCGTAACCCCCTGGTTTGTCGTCTCCATCATCGCCAGTGTCCTGATAGGCGCCGTCCGGTTTCAGCAACACCTTGGCAATCTTGTCCGCTATCTCATCCTCGGACAGCTGGACGGCTGTCAGTGACGGAATCAAATATGCGGATTGGTCAGTCCCATTCATCGCCGCCAAAGCAACATCATCAGGCACTTTTTTGTCGCGCTGGGCCATGCCTGCCAGGAAACCCATGGCCTGAAGTTCATTCGAAGCAAAGACAGCCTCAACCTGATCGTCGACCAGCTCCGCCGCCTCGTATCCCCCCTGGCAGGTGTAGGGAACGAAGATCTCCTGCCCTGGCTCAAGGCCGGATTCACGTATGGCCCTCTTCCACCCACGGATTCTTTCCCGCGAATTGAGACGCTCCCGAGGGCCGGCAATGATGGCCAGCTTTTGATAGCCATGCCCTATCAGATGGGCTGTAGCCATCCTGGCCTCTTCGCTTTCGTCAAGACCCAATCGAACTCGGCGCCCTGCAGAGGGACTCAATTCCTGTCCTTCCGGTTGGTTGAGCATAACCACGGTTCCCGGGTAGGTTTCAAGGGCATCCATGGGAAGAGGCTGGTCCACGCCATACCAAACCAGACCAGAGACTTGCTGACGCTGGAAGGATTCCAACAGCTCCATCTGGCGACTGGGGTCATCGCTGGAATCGCCGACCAGGAGGGTCTTGCCCAAGGAGAAAAGCTTGTGCTCCAAAGCCTTGGTCATCTGTGCCAGGAAGGGATTGGCCAGGTCTGTCACCAGCAAGGCGTAGGTATCGCTGGTCCCGTTGGCCAGCGACTTGGCGATATTGTTAGGCACATAGCCGGTTCGCCTAATGGCATCTAAGACCTTGCGCCTGGTCTGCTCGGAGACTGGACGTGGACCATGATTGATCACATAGCTCACCACGGCAGATGAAGTACCCGCCTCCCTGGCCACGTCATCCCTTGTCGGACGCCTCGTCACCATTCCCCTCCTTGCAACTGGTCTCCTTACAGATTACCGATTCAATGGAGATTCATCAGATCGCATCGTCAACCAGGGTCAGGTCCCGGCCACGGGTCTCAGGGGCGAAGAATGTCGTGACCAGACCGATCGCTGCCATCAAGCAGTAATAGGCAGCCAAAGGCACCCAGGAGCTGAAGGCTGCCAGCAGTGCCGAAGCGACCATCGGAGCCGTGCCGCCGGAGAGGATGGAGCCAAGCTCCTTGGCGACTGCCATCCGGGAATACCTGTGCTGAATGCCGAAGAGCTCAACACCGTAGGCCGCTTGGACTCCGAAGATGCCCAGCGAAGCCACACCCATACCCACGATTATCACCAGGCTGACAACAATGGTGTTCTTCGACTGCAACAGGGCAAAGGCCGGGAAGGCGTACAGGACCAGAAGCAGGCAAAAGACGCGGTAGACAATCCTGCGGCCGAACCGGTCGGAAAGCCATCCGGAGAAGGGGATGATCAGGAAGCCCAACAAAGAGGCAATCAGCACTGCTGTAGTTGGCACAGATTTGCTCACGCCCAGTGTGACCACGTATCCGATAAGGAAGCTCTGCGAAAGATACGAGGGACCATTCTCTCCTATACGCAGACCAAGCATGATGAAGAAGGCCTTCCAGCCACCCTCGGACTTCTTCTCCTGCTTGCCTGCGGCAGCCAGAATAGCCTCTTCCTTCTTCCTATTGGCCTGGTAGGAACGAAATGCGGGCGTCTCCTGCATGGAGCGACGCAGATAGACAGCGAAAAGCGCAATCAGGATTGAGACCAGGAAGGGAATCCTCCATCCCCAGGCAATCAGGCTGTCGTGGGGCAAAAGCAGAACCAGAAGCCAGACAGCAGAAGCCAGCAAGGTGCCCGAATTAGACCCGATGCCAATCAATGAGGAAACCAGGCCACGGTGGTTGACAGGGGAATACTCGGCGAGCATCACTGCTCCCCCCGACAGCTCGGCTCCAGCGCCGAATCCCTGGCATACGCGGCAAAGTATCAAGAGAATGGGAGAAAGAATGCCCACCATTTGGTACGTCGGCAAAAGCCCCAGGGCTGTAGTCGACAGACCCATCAGCATGACCGTGAAGACCATGATGAACTTACGTCCGCGCTTATCACCTATCTTGCCCAGAACAAAGGCTCCGACAGGCCTGGCCAGGAAGCCGACCGCATATGTTGCGAATGAAGAGAGCAGAGCGATTACCGGCGTTTGCCCGGGAAAGAAGATGTCGCCAAAGACAAGCCCTGAAGCCAGACCATACAAGGCAAAGTCCACATATTCCATGGTTGTGCCCAACCATACGGCCACGATATTGGTCCAGAAGCTCTTCCTGCCCTCCTTGGTGCGGAAGTTGACATCAGCTGCCTGTTCCTGTTGATCAGACAATTCGGAATTCGACCTGGATCGCTGATTCACAGTTTCAGGTTTTCCTCTCTTGGCCCGGTTCACTCCCATTTATGCCTCCTTGCAGGGGATCATTGCGATTCGATGCTGAATAGCGTTGTTCTACCCGCGTAGATTGGAAAGCGACTTTTTGCGCGTTTCCATTTGCCAACAATGCAAAATTCTACGCGCGTAGTTTTCCTTGTCAATTTGAGAGTTTACCGTTTTGCTGATTGGCAAGCACACAGGATGGAGTTCATGGTCACATAAGATGGGCTCCCATTCATTGCGAAGCTCAAACCTTGCCTGATTGCAACAAGAAATCAGCAATCAAAGCGATCAATGGATTCCAACGATTGCGACTCATAGTATTCGAGCGCGAAGCATATCCTTGCAACTGTCTTGGTTCGTTCGACCTTTAAAGATGCTTGCTCAACGATTAAGCGATCACTACAACTGTACTACCCTACCAAGGGCTGATATAAGGTTCAATCATCATGACGAATCATGCTTATCGGGCTGATCAGATCAATTGTATTGATATTATTCACTCAGGCTAAGAAGATCCTGGTCCGAAACAACGAATAATTCGGGAGGGGTGCGCGGCAATGAGCACGATTGAGGAAGGCGCACTGGGCGCACTTACTGGGCTGTCCTTGGGAGATGCGCTGGGCATGCCCACGCAGAGCATGAGTCCAGCAGCCATCCATGAGGCCTACGGCAGGGTTGACACCCTTCGTGATGCTATTGCGGATCAGCCGATCGCTCCAGGTTTGCCTGCGGGATCTGTGACCGATGACACCGAGCAGGCACTGATTGTCGCAGAGCTGATCATCGAGGGCAGAGGACACATCGATCCCAAAGAGTTCGCTAAGCGCCTTCTGGCCTGGGAGGACGACATGAAGTCACGCGGATCACTCGACCTGCTCGGGCCATCCACCAAGCTGGCTCTGGAACAGGTTCGCCATGGCGCGGACATCATGACAACAGGAAGGACCGGCACCACCAATGGGGCGGCCATGCGAGTCGCCCCGGTAGGGATAGCCAACAGGCCCGAAGACACCAGACGGCTGGCCAATCGCATCTATGAGTCCTGCCAGGTCACCCACGACACGGTCGCAGGCTTTCAAAGCGCAGCGCTGATCGCTACGACAGTCAGTCTGGGACTTGAAGGAATGACCGTTCGCCAGGCACTGAATGAGTCCTTGCGCCTGGTATCCGCCATGGAAACCTCCGGAGCCTGGACACCCAAGGCATCGGTTCCCGCTCGGGCCCGTCAGGCAATACAAGTGTCCGAAGAATTCAGCGATGAGGACGATTTCGAACGCCACCTCATCGAAGACTGCGGCACTTCGGTGGAGGCCAATGAGTCTGTGGCAGCCGCTTTTGCCCTGGCCTGGAGATTCGCCGACGATCCCCAATCGGCTCTGTTGGCCGCAGTCAACCTGGGCGGCGATACGGACACCATCGCTGCCATGACCGGCGCAATGACCGGCGCATGCACCGGCCCCGAGGTGTTCGACCCTGCACTCTGCTCCCAGGTGGCTTCGGTATCTCACCTTGACCTGCAGAAAACTGCCCGTGGCCTGATTACCCTAAGGTAAAGCGCAAAACGGATACGACAGAATCCTTCAGGAATACAAGAATGTAAAATCCAGTCAACCCCGAGATCATGGGATCCACCCAGACCACACCACAGGCCTGACCAGACAATCCATCGCTGCATCCAGTACATCGTGAGTCAAAGGAGACAATCCATGTCAACTGCACCAAAAGAGGGCACCATCCTCTCCAGAGTTGAGCAAAGGGGCATCGAACCCGTGCCCGAGGATCAGAGGAACGGGTCGCCCGGTCAGCTCTTCTGGGTCTGGTTCGCCGCCAACATCTCGATCCTGGGAATCCCTCTGGGAGCTACACTGATTGCCCAGGGCCTCAACCTCTGGCAGGCCGTGCTCGCCACGACCATCGGAGCCTTCGGATCCTTCGCACTGGTCGGCATCATTTCCATAGCTGGCAAAAGAGGCGGCGCCCCCACGCTGACCCTGTCCCGAGCCATTTTCGGCGTCAGAGGCAATGCGGGCCCCACACTGGTGGCTCTGCTATCCAGGCTGGGCTGGGAGACGGTGAACACGATGACTGGCGCTTTTGCCCTGCTCTCCCTGATCGCCATCATCTTCGGCACCTCAGCTGATGCCAAGCGTTCCCCCTTCCTGACCTTCGTCTGTATTGCCGTCTTCGTGGCCTTGACCGTGGTGGTCTCGGCCGCAGGCCACGCCTTCATCCTCACTGTGCAGAAGTGGGCCACCTGGATATTCGGAGCCCTTACCCTCTTGGTAGCCATCTATCTGGCCACGACCGTCGACTGGTCCTCCTTCATCGGCAATGCCCCCGGGTCAGCCAGCGCCTTCCTTATCGGAGTCGGCACCATAGCCGCAGGGACGGGCATCGGCTGGGTCAATTCCGGCGCAGACATGGCCCGCTACCAAAAGACCTCGGTAAAATCCGGCTCTCTGATCCTGACTGCAGCAGCCGGCGCCGGCATCCCCCTGGTCGTGGTTATCGGCCTGGGATCGGTCCTGACAGCAGGCAACTCCACCATTGCCTCCGCCGCTGATCCGGTCGCCGCGGTTCGAAGCGCCCTGCCCGCCTGGGTTTCGATCCCCTATCTGATTGCCGCCTTCGCTGGGTTGCTCATGTCAAACAACCTGTCCGTATATTCGGCCGGCCTGACCACCATCACCCTGGGCATCAGAATTCCCCGCGTCTATGCGGTCGTCGTCGATGTGGTGGTGACCACCTGCGGAGCCCTGTACTTCACGCTGGGCTCCGACGGATTCTACGGCCCCTTCGTCACCTTCATCTCCCTCTTGGCAGTGCCGCTGAGCACCTGGGCAGGCATCTTCCTGTCAGATATGATCTTCCGCAAGCGCTACGATTCGGACGGCCTTCTGAATCTTCAAGCCGATTCCCCATACTGGTACTGGCACGGCATCAACCTCCCGGCCATCGTCAGCTGGCTGGTGGGGATAGTCGTCGGCTTCCTGTTCGTGACGGCCCAGGTCTCCAAGAACGAGGTCTGGTTCTCAGGACCGCTGGCCGGCAGCTTCCTGGGCAGGAACGGCCTGGCATGGCTGGTATCCCTCCTGCTGGGAGGAATCCTCTATGCCATTTTGCACCTCCTCTCCAAGGACTCCGTGGCGGTGAGGAGCAGCAGTAATGACTGAACCCAGCATCCTTCATCTCGGTCAGGTGGTGATTGACCTGAGCATGAACATCGACCACCTCCCGGAACGCGGCGGGGACATTTTCGCCAGGCGAACCGCCATAAAGGTCGGCGGCGGATACAACGTGATCCAGGCAGCCAGGCGGATGGGGGCACCCATAGCCTACATGGGGGCGATCGGCACAGGTCCGATGGCGGACATGGCCCGTGGAGCCCTTGCTGCCCTGCAGGTTCCCGCACAAGGGCCTGTGCTGGATAACTGTGACACCGGATACTCGGTAGCCATGATCGAACCCTCGGGTGAACGCACCTTTGTGTCGGCGAGGGGCGCAGAGACCCGGGTACCGGAGGGCACCTACGAAAGCATGAATCTGGTTCCCGGTGATGTCATCTACCTGAGTGGGTATTCCTTCTGCCACAAGGACAACACCCGAAGCCTGCTCGGTTTTGCTGAGAAACACCAGGGCGAAGGATTTCCGGTGCTCTTCGACCTGGGACCCATGGTGGCCGATATTGCATTGGATGTTCTTGATGCGGTCAACGGTCTGCATCCTATCTGGTCCCTCAACGAACGCGAGGGACCAATCCTGGCGAAACGTCTGGGGTGCCAACCCGAAACTGGCGACGTTACTGAGTTGGAATCCCTCTGCCGCTCGCTTTCGTTGAGACTGGACAGTCCGGTGGTTCTCAGGGCCGGCGCCCGCGGTGCCTGGTACTGCCAGCCCAAGGATGCAATGCAGAGCCAGTACATTCCCACCCCGCAGGTCCATGCCATAGACACCAACGGTGCAGGCGATGCACACTCGGGTGTCCTCTGCGCGGGCATCTTCCAAGGTCTGCCCATTGAGGAGGCCCTGGTGCTGGCCAACTGTGCAGGAGCACTTTCCACTACCCAGCGGGGTCCAGCCACATGCCCAAGTGAAGAAGCCATACGAAAGGCCGCCAGCTCCCTGCAATGATGACCGGAGCAAAACCAGACGAAACAAAGGCGGCCGCCGACTTCATGCCGACGGCTGCTTGGCCTCTCAACGAGGGACCAGAGAATGACGTATCAGAGCTGCTTGCCCAGCTGATCGGCTGCACGCAGGGCGTGAGCCACATCGGTCGGGGTCACCTCGAAGGGCATGTTGCCCATGGTCTCGTCAGGACCACAGGCGTGCTCGCCGACCTTGAGCAGATCCTCCTCACTGGCCTGGCCGATGCCGATCTGCTCCAGGGAGGTGGGCAGACCCACGCTGCGGAAGAAGTCGTAGACCCGGCGGGTCTCCTCCAGGGGCCGATCCTCAAGGACCAGCTGGGCCAGGGTGCCGAAGGCCACTTTCTCGCCGTGCAGCATGGAGTGGGTGCCCTCCAGGGCGGTCATCCCGTCATGAATGGCGTGGGCTGCAGCCAGGCCGGAGCTCTCGAAGCCCAGACCGCTCAGCAGGGTATTGGCCTCGATGATCTTCTCCAGGGCGGCTGTGCGCACGCCGGCCTTGGCGGCGGCCACGGCCTTGACCCCGTCCTCCAGCAGCGTGTCACGGCAGAGACGGGCCAGGGCGAAGGCAGCCATGGTGGCGTGGCCTCCGGTCATGGTCACCGCGTTCGACTGCACGCAGGCGGCTGCCTCATAGTAAGTGGCGAAGGCATCGCCCAGTCCTGATACCAGGAAGCGCACCGGTGCCTTGGCAATCACGTCGGTATCCATCAGGACCACATTGGGGTTGGCAGGCAGGGGCAGGTAACGGTCAAAGACGCCCTCGGGCGTGTAGAGCACGGACAGCCTTGAGCAGGGCGCATCCGAGGAGGCTGCCGTGGGCACAATCATGACCGGCAGGTGGGCGAAGTGGGCCACAGCCTTGGCGGTATCCAAGGTCTTGCCGCCGCCGATGCCGATCACCGCGTCGCTGTCGCCCAAATGGGCACGATGACGGTCGATCTCCTCCATGGAGCACTCGCCGCCGAATTTCATCAGTTCGTAGGGGATCCCATCGTGCTCAAAGGAGGCGACAATGTCGTCGTGGTAGAGCCCGTCGATGACCGGATCGACGATCAGATGGGCGCCCTTGGTGCCCAGAGCCGCGTATTCTCCAGCCAGCTTTCCCATGGCGCCCTCCTGCTGAACATAGGAGCCGGGAGAGCACAGAACCTTGCGCATACATACACCTTTCTCATCGCTGATCCCGCCTTCGGGACCAGGTCCTTAGTGACGAGCCTCTTGGCCCGTCTGAAAGTGACCCTAGTCACATTACATGGTGAGATGGGTGTGCCGCGCCGGGCGACCGGTCAGTTATGAGGCAAGGAATTGGTCGTGCTCGTCGGCGACGACTGGGGTGTGGAAGCCGTACTTGAGGGGCTGGGCGTGGAGCCGGTTGCATCGGCAGACGGCGAAGGCGAGCTCGTAGGGTTCCCTCCCTGCTGTTGACCTTGCCCGGATCCCTGTTCGTTGCCTTGGTGCTGATTCGTTCCCGAAGGCTGATTCTGGGGGGCACCCGGGGTCGCCTGGTCTTCAGGCTGCTCAGTACGCTGTGCAGGCTTGGAGGGGGTCTCTTCCTCATGGCTGGGGGTTACCTGGCTGGTCGAAGGGCTGACCACGTTGCGGACCACCTTGTCGGTGCCTTCGCCTTTGGTCAGGGCATTGATGGCCAGGGCGGACAGCAGCACGGCCACCAGAGCGCTGACCACGGAGACGATGATGACGTTGCGGCGGCGCTGATCCAGTTTCTTTTTGCTCGTTGCCGCAATGGGGGCCGCATGGGCCCGAGGACCATTGTTGGACGAAATGGTTCTGCCGGTCTTGGCTGCCGTCTTCTCGCCACCGACAGAAGGCATGACCTGGGTGGATCCATCAACCGGCGCCATGACCTGGGTGGACCCGTCGGCAGCACCGCTGGAATCGTCCGAAGCGCCTTTCCCCTGTGCCGGCAAGACCCTGGTCTGCCCATCAGCGGCTGAATCGCTGTCCGTATCCGTCTTGGAATCGTCATCATCCTGGTCGGCACTGCCAACCACAGACTCCTGCAGCTTCTGACCAGAGGCTTCCAAGACATTCTTGTAGATCTGCGAGGCCACAGCAGAGACGATGGAACCGATGGCTACGCCGATGATGGATCCCGCCACGCCGATCTTGGCGGCCAGCCAGAAGGAGGTCATGGCCGCAAGAGCGCCGGCGACGATCTGCGCCCAGGAAATGTCATGAAAGAACTGCTTCACTACGACCCCTTTTAATCCAACGGCTGGTTGCTGCGCTCTTATGGTAGCTGGTCGTCATGGCGATCCTGTGATGGTCAGTCGGTCTGAACCAGCCCTCGGGGATTGTCCCAGTCCCCCCGCATGGCGATGGCAGGACCGCGATTGTAGTCGATCATGGACCAGCGCAGACCGCCGTCTGGCAGGTCTCGTGGCATCAATCGCGCCCAGTGGGCATTGCGCATGGTGACCAGACCCAGGTATTCGGGATATTCACTGGCCATGCCCAGCAGAGCCTGGAGGGCCTGGGCTATGAAGGACCCATGGGAGAAGATCATGAGATCCGTATCCGGACCAGCCCGATGAATCCAACGATTCAGGGTTTCCAAGCCTCGTTTGCCTACCTGGGCCTTGGTCTCGGCACCGTGAAGCAGCTCTCCCCCGGCGCCTCGGGACCAGGATTCGTAGTCCTCGGGCCAGCGTTGGCGAACCTCTTCGGCGCTGGCTCCCTCCCACTCGCCAAAGCTGCGCTCGCGCAGACCTGGATCGAGATGGACCGTCTGGCCCAGGGGGTCAGCAAAGGCATGGGCGGTGGCGGCAGCCCTGCCCAGGTCAGAGGAGACCACCAGCAGGTGACGGTCTTGAGGTGCGCCATCCACGTACTCAGCCCGAAGCTCCTCGGCAGCCCTCTCCACCTGCCAGCGGCCCACGCTGTTGAGAGGAATATCGATCTGGCCCTGCATCCGGTGCTTCGCATTATATGAGGTCTGCCCATGACGGACCACGGTCATGGAGCGCACATGCCGTCCGTCCTCGACGGCGGCAACCGAGTCAGTCATAGTTTTCCTGAGGATCAGCGAAGCGGCTGCGCAGATCATCCCCATTCAAATTATCAGCCTTGGAGGCCAGTCGGCTGTCCTGGTCGTCATCGGCAAGGGTGAAGGGATGCTCCAGCTGCAGTTCCACCTGAGGGCAGTCCTTCCACAGCCGTTCCAGGTCATAGTAAGCCCGGGCCTGCTTGTGCATGATGTGGATGACGAAGTCACCGTAGTCCAGCAGAACCCACTGGGCCTCCTGGACGCCCTCCCGCGAGCGGGGATCCAGATTCTTCTGCAGATGGAGCTGCTTCTCCACCTCCTCGGCGATGGCCAGGACCTGACGTTCGTTGCTGCCGGTGGCCACCATGAAGATATCGGTGATGGCGATGGGCCGGGAGACGTCGAAGGCCACGATGTCCATGGCCTTGACATCGTTGGCAGCCCGAGCGGCCACCCGGACCGCATCGATGGATTCCTGCAATGCTGGCACTTGTCACGCCTTTCCTTGTTGTGAAGCCGATGCTGTCATGATTACCGCTCCCAGGCGGGCTTCCAGTCCGGAACCTGATGCTGGTCATTGGTGGAGTAGACCATGGCCCCGTCCTCGACCGGATGGCGGATGACCGATCCGGCCCCGGTAGTGACCCCGTCGCCCACCTGAACGGGGGCCACGAAGAGGTTTCCTGCGCCCACGTGCACTTCCGACCCGATCTCGGTGCGGTTCTTGTGCACGCCGTCATAGTTGGCCGTGATGGACCCGCCGCCCACGTTGCTGTCGTGGCCTATGTGGGCATCACCCACGTAGGAAAGGTGGGGCACCTTGGTCCCGTGGTCAATGGTGGCCTTCTTCATTTCCACGAAGGCCCCGGCCTTGGTGTCCTCGGCAAGGAGGTTGCCGGCCCTCAGATAGGTCCATGGGCCGATGTTGGCCCTGGCTCCGATCCGGGTCTCCTGCACGCGGGAACGCTCCACCCTGGCCTGCGGCTCGACGATGGCATCAATCAGTGTGGTATAGGGCCCGATGACCGCGTCCGAGGCGATCTCGGTATGACCCTGCAGGAAGCATCCGGGCAGAATGACGGCATCCTGCTGGATGACCACGTCGTCCTCGATCCAGGTGGTGGACGGGTCCAGGATGGTCACCCCCTGGCGCATGAACTCTTGGCAGACCCGCAGGTTATGGGCCTTGGCCAGTTCAGCCAATTGGATCCTGTCGTTGACGCCTTCGACCTTGAGCGGATCAGGAGCAGCGAAGGCTCCTACCCTACCCAAGTGGCGGGCTGTCTCCAGGGCATCGGTCAGATAGAACTCCCCCTGGGCGTTGCTGTCGTCCAAACCACGGACCGCCTGGCGCAACAGATCCGCCTCGAAGACGTAAACGGAGGTGTTGACCTCCTTGACGGCCAGCTCGGTGCCAGTGGCGTCCCGCTGTTCGACGATGCGCAGGACCCGTCCATCCTGATCACGAATGATGCGGCCGTATCCGCTAGGGTCGTCCAGATTGACCGTCAGCACGGTGGCCCCATCGCCGGAATTGACATGATAGTCAAGCAGGCTTTGCAGCGTGTCCGCGTCCAGCAGGGGCATGTCCGAGGCCACGATCAGCACCTGACCGTCGTGCCGAAGCTCCCCATCCAGCTGATCCACGGCGCACTGAACCGCGCGCCCTGTACCCGGTCTGCTGTCCTGACGGACGATGCGCACCTGGGGATCGTAGGATCGTGCGGCCTGCGCCACCAAGTCGGCCTGATGATGAACCACCACAGCCGTCAGCTCGGGATTCAGGGCGGTCACCGATGTCATGACCCTTTGCAGGAAGGTCTTGCCAGCCAGGGTGTGCAGAACCTTGGGATGAGCCGAATGCATGCGAGTGCCCTCGCCTGCGGCCAGAATGATGCCAGCGGTCAGCGTCTTGCCGCCGCTCAAAACTCCACCACCCCGCTCTCGGCGATGTCGATCAGATCCTGAATGGAATCCACCACCTGGTCAGGGCGATAGGGGAAGGTTTCCACCTCGGAACGTGTGGTGATGCCTGTCAGCACCAGGAAGGTGTTCAGACCGGCCTCGACTCCGGCCACCACGTCGGTGTCCATCCGGTCGCCGATCATGGCCGTGGTCTCGGAGTGGCCGCCCACCCTGTTCAGGGCCGTGCGGAACATGATGGGGTTGGGCTTGCCCACGAAGTAGGGCTCCCGGTTGGTGGCCTTGGTCACCAGGGCCGCCACCGCGCCGGCTGCCGGCAGGACGCCGTTCTCGCTGGGTCCGGTGGCGTCCGGGTTGGTGCAGATGAAGCGGGCGCCTCCCAGGATCAGGCGGATGGCTGTGGTGATGGACTCAAAGGAGTATGTCCGGGTCTCGCCCAGAATCACATAGTCCGGGTTGATGTCGGAAAGAATAAACCCGGCCTCGTGCAGGGCCGTGGTCAGCCCGGCCTCGCCGATCACATAGGCCGATCCCCGCGGCATGGTCCGGGACACGAAGTCGGCGGTGGCCAGGGCCGAGGTCCAGATCCGATCCTCGGGCACGTCGATGCCCGAACGGCCAAGGCGGGCCGAAAGGTCACGAGGGGTGTAGATGGGATTGTTGGTCAGCACCAGATACTGGCGGTTGTTGCGCTTAAGGGTGTCGATGAATTCGGCAGCTCCGGGCAGGGCCGTGTTCTCGTGCACCAGCACGCCGTCCATGTCGGTGAGCCAGGTTTCGATCTTCTTGACTGCCAAGACAGTTCCTTTCGGTTGGTCACCGACCCCAAGGAGGCCGTCTCCGACCGGAATCGGCGAGCGTAAGCTCCCCCACCTGGATTCGAACCAAGACTAAGGGTTCCAAAGACCCGTGTGCTGCCTTTACACCATGGGGGAAGGGCGGAACCCTTGAGGCCCCGCCAGGTTTATTATGCCACAGCCGGACGATTACGCCACGCCATGCCGGGCAGGCAGGGCTTTAGGCAAAGAGGAAGCCCTGGCCGTGATGAGCCGGATACGTGTCGAAGAGCCGGGCCACCGAGCCATCCTCAAAGACCGCCTTGATGGCCGAGGCCAGCAGGGGCGCGATGGACAGCACAGTCAATCCATCCCAACGCTTCTCCTGGGGGATGGGGACCGTGTCGGTGACAATGACCTCCTTGGCCTGGCAGGACTTGAGCCGTTCCACGGCAGGCCCGGACATGACGCCATGAGTGGCCACGATGGTGATGGAGTTGGCGCCGGCCTCCTCCAGGACGTTGCAGGCCTCGGTGATGGTGCCGCCGGTGTCGATCAGGTCGTCCACCAGCACACAGTCCAGGCCACGCACGTCGCCCACCACCCGATGGGCCACAGCCTTGTTGGGCTGGGTGATGTCACGGGTCTTGTGGATGAAGGCCAGGGGCACGCCTCCCAGGCGCTGGGCCCACTGCTCGGCCACCCGGATGCGGCCGGCATCTGGAGAGACCACGGCCACCTTGGACAGGTCCATCCGGTCGCGCACATAGTCCACCAACACAGGCATGGCGATCAGATGGTCCACAGGCCCATCGAAGAAGCCCTGGGACTGGGCGGCGTGCAGGTCAACCGACATGATCCGGTCCGCGCCAGCCGTCTTGAGCAGGTCGAACATGAGCCGGCAGGAGATGGGCTCGCGACCCAGATGCTTCTTGTCCTGACGGGAGTAGCCCAGGAGCGGGCAGACCGCGGTGATGGATCGCGCCGAGGCCCTCTTGAGGGCGTCGATCATGATCAGCTGTTCCATGATGGACTTGTTGACCGGGTCCGAGTGGGTCTGCAGGACAAAGACATCCGCACCGCGCACCGACTCCGTATAACGCACATACATCTCGCCGTTGGCAAAGTCGTATGCCGTCGTCTCCAGGACGTCGATGCCGAGTTGATCGGCCACGTCCGCCGCGAGTCTGGGATGGGCCCGGCCTGTGACAAGTATGAGATTTTTTCCTGGTCTGCCTTTGAGTATCGCGCTCACCATATCTCCAAACGTTGTTTTCGCTGAAGCGGACAGCCTCCATAATAATGGCGCGCGCTGACACAGCCGGGCTGTCCGTGTTGGCGAGTCCGACAGCATGCGAAGCTCAGGAAGCCGAGCGGTAGAGCCCGTGCTTGTTGATGTACTGCACCACCCCGTCCGGAACCAGGTACCAGACCGGCATGCCCCTGGCCGAACGACGGCGCACATCTGTGGACGAGATGGACAGGGCCGGAATCTCCAAGGTATCCACCCGCTGAGCAGGCACCTGAAGGTCGTCCAGGCTGGAGGAGTAGCCGGGCCTGGAGACGGCGACGAACTTGGCCAGATCCCACATCCGGTTGGCATCCTTCCAGCGCATGATCTCGGCCACAGCGTCCGCCCCGGTGATGAAGAAGAGGTCGCTGTCGGGACGCATCCGCTTGATGTCGCGCAGGGTGTCCACTGTGTAGGTGATGCCAGGACGCTCAATGTCCACCCGGGAGACGGTGAACTTGGGGTTGGAGGCCGTGGCGATCACGGTCATCAGATAGCGGTCCTCAGCATTGGTCACCGTCTTGTTCAGCTTGAAGGCCGGACGGCCGGTGGGCACAAAAATGACCTCATCCAGGTCGTAGACCCAGGCCACCTCCGAGGCAGCCACCAAGTGGCCGTTGTGAATGGGGTCGAAGGTGCCGCCCATGATCCCTACCCGGGGTCGGCGGTTATGGTGAGAAGGCCTACAGGATCCGTCAATATCTGATGGCTCCTGCCCAGATTCCCCCTCCTTGGACAGTTCAGACATCATCCGGTTCACCCCTGCTCGCCCTCCCGTCTGGCTTCCGAGGCGTTCTCCTCGTTCTCTGACTTGGCCTCCTGGCGCATCTGCTCGGCGCTGGGGTTGACCCGGTCAGGATCGATCCGCTCCATGTCGGCATTCCACTCCTCCTGGACCACGCGGCGGATCTCGGAGTAGGTGGGCAGGGGGAAGCCCGGCTGGTAGGCCCGACGAACCTGAGCCACGCATCCGGTGACAGCTACCAATGAATCGGACAGGTCGGCGATGCGCCCCTCCTGCTCCTGTTTGCGGAAGACCGGCACCCGCTCCTCCATGACGGTGATGTTGTGCCTGACCTGATTGAGCTGGTCCTGGTCAAGGTCGTACACATCATCGGCATGCTCGTCAGGCCAGCCGATCAGGACAGCGTCGGCGTACTCCAGGCAGGAGCGCTGGTCTGCATCCGGGATGCCGTCCTCGATTTGCACCAGAAAGACGTACCGCAGCAGGCTCAGCCGCTCTGAAGCCACCCTCAGCCAGATGCGCGGATTGTCGTGCTCGCGCTGGAAGAGCTCTTCGATCTTCTCGTTCACGGCCGCACCTGCCCCCTGCCGTAGCCGATCCACTTGGTGGTGGTCAGCTCCTGCAGACCCATGGGTCCTCGGGCATGCAGCTTTTGGGTGGAGATGCCCAGCTCGGCGCCCATGCCGAACATGCCGCCATCGGTGAATCTGGTCGAAGCATTGACCATGATCACAGCCGAATCCACCCGACGGGAGAACTCCTCCACAGCCTCATAGTCCCGAGCCAGGATGGCCTCGGTGTGGCCAGTGGAGTGACGGTTGATATGTTCGATGGCCTGATCCATGGAGTCCGCCACACGCACCCCCATCTTCAGATCCAGATACTCACGGTCCCAGTCGGCTTCCTCAGCGCGAACCAGCAGATCCTCAGGCAGACCCTGCCCGGCAAGAATGTCCATGGAGACCGCATCCAGGTGCAGCTCGACCTGGGCCTGCGTCAGCGCTCGGGCCACACGGGGCAGGAAGTCGGCGGCCACATCCCTGTGCACGATCAGCTTTTCAGCGGCGTTGCAGACGCCCACCCGCTGGGTCTTGGCGTTGACGATGATGGGGATGGCCTGATCCATATCCACTGAGCGGTCCACGTAAATATGGACATTGCCTGCCCCGGTCTCGATGGTGGGCACAGTGGCCTGCTCGATTACGCTGCGGATCAGCCCTCGGCCGCCCCTGGGCACCAGCAGATCGATATGACCGCGTGCCTTCATCAGAGCCTGGGCCCCCTCGCGACCGTATCGATCCACGGAAGCCACCAGAGCCGGATCCAGCCCCTGCTCACGAAGGACCCCGCCTATCAGCTCCACCAGGGCGCGATTGGTGCGCTGGGCCGCGTGACCTCCCCGCAGGAGGGCCGCATTGCCGGACTTGAGGCAGAGGGCCACCACATCGATGGTGACGTTGGGCCTGGCCTCGTAGATCATGGCCACCACGCCCAGGGGAACCCGCACCTGATTGAGCCGCATGCCGTTGGGCATGTCATGGCCGCGAACCACCTCGCCCAGGGGATCGGTCAGCCCCGCCACCATGCGCACGCCCCGGGCGGCGTCCGCGATACGAACCTTGTCCAAGCGCAGACGGTCTATCAGACCGGCGCTCATTCCTTCTTCAAAAGCCTGGGTACAGTCCTGCTCATTGACTGCGGCAATCTGATCGGCCTGATCGATCAGTGCATCGGCCAGGGCCAGCAAGAGGGCATTCCTGGCCTGGCCATTCATGCCTGCCAGGCCTGCCTGTGCAGCGGCCGCCGCATCGGCCATGGCGCAGACCCGATCAAACACATCCTGACGATCGGAGTTCTCGTCTTCACTCATGTTCGTCGGATCCTTTCGCCCTCACGGGTCTGCCAGACCCGTATTTCTGTACCGATTGTAACCCTCAGCGGAGGCAATGACGACAGGAGGAGGGAGGGCATTGCTGCACCTGCCTCCTCCAAGGGCCGATCAGTGGGTCTGGTCCAGCTCAGGATAGAGCGGGAAGGCCTCGACCAGGCGATCCACCCGGGCCTTGAGGGCATCCAGATCCGCCTGGGGACCATGGGCCAGCGCAGTGCCGATCACGTCAGCCACCTCCTCGTACTGGGCCGGGCCGAATCCGCGCGTGGCCAGGGCGGAGGTCCCGATGCGCAGTCCGGAGGCCACAGAGGCAGGACGCGGATCGAAGGGGACCGTATTGCGGTTGACGGTGATGCCGATCCTGGCCAGCAGGTCCTCCCCCTGACGGCCGTCCATCTCGCTGTTGCGCAGATCCACCATGACCAGGTGGACATCAGTCCCTCCAGTGAGCACGGTGATGCCGTTGTCGGCCACATCCTTGGCCATCAGGCGCTCAGCCAGAATCTTGGCGCCCTCCAGAGTGCGCTCCATCCGCTCCTTGAATTCAGGCGTGCCGGCCAGCTTGAAGGCCACAGCCTTGGCGGCGATCACATGCATGAGCGGGCCGCCCTGGTTGCCGGGGAAGACCGAGGAGTTGAGCTTCTTGGCATACTCCTGACGGGCCAGGATGAACCCGGACCTGGGTCCGCCCAGGGTCTTGTGGGCCGTGGAGGAGACCACATCGGCATAGGGCACCGGGCTGGGATGCAGACCGGCCGCAACCATGCCGGCGAAGTGGGCCATATCCACCCAGAACTTGGCCCCCACCTCGTCGGCGATCTCCTTCATGGCTGCAAAGTCCTCAATGCGCGGATAGGCGCTCCACCCGCCGATGATCAGGGCCGGATGGGTCTCCAGGGCCCGCTGGCGGATGATCTCAGGCTCGATGCGGAAGGTGTCCGGATCGACCCCGTAGGACTCAGCGTGGTAAAAGCGTCCGGAGAAGTTGATTTTCATACCGTGGGTCAGGTGGCCGCCATGGTCCAGGGCCAGGCCCAGCACGGTGTCGCCGGGCTTGATCAGGGCCTGGTAGACGGCGGCGTTGGCCTGGGCGCCCGAATGCGGCTGGACGTTGGCATATTCGGCGCCGAACAGGGCCTTGGCGCGGTCCCGGGCCAGGTTCTCGACCTGGTCCACCCACTCGCATCCGCCGTAGTAGCGTTTGCCGGGATAGCCCTCGGCATACTTGTTGGTCAGCACGGATCCCTGGGCCTGCAAGACAGCCTTGGGCACGAAGTTCTCAGAGGCGATCATCTCCAGACCGCCGCGCTGGCGCTCCAACTCTCCATCCAGCAGTGCTGCGATCTCCGGATCCACCTGCGAGATCGAAGAGTTCAGGACATCGTAGGATTGCTGTACCGGGTTCTCTTCGACCATGGGTCGCTCCTTTGTCTGTAACGTACAGCCTCGGATACAGGGGCTGGTGGGCAACACTGTACGCCATGCCGACCCCTGGCAGGCCCTGGCGTCCACAGACAGTTTCCTCCGCGAGCCGAGCAAGGCCATGGTTCGGACCCCTGCACGGGGTAGAATGCCCTGGTAATGATCAGTTCGGCGACATGGCGGAGGGGCAGGCAACCATGAGCACATACCACAGCACCAGAGGCGGCAAGGAGCAGCTGCAGTCCAAGCAGGCCATCAGACGAGGCCTGGCTCCTGACGGCGGACTCTACGTCAGCGATGGACTGGACGCACTGACCATCGACCCTGCCGACGTTGCCGGCCTGGACTACAAGGGCACGGCCAAACTGGTCCTTTCGAGACTGCTGAGCGATTACTCTTCCGCTCAGCTGGACTCCTGCCTGGACGCAGCCTACGGAGAGCAGTGGTCCGATCCGGCAATCACCCCTCTGGTGGACCTGGGCGGCAACGACTTCGTACTGGAGCTCTTCCGCGGGCCCACCTCGGCCTTCAAGGACGTGGCCCTGCAGCTTCTGCCGAGACTGATGGCCCTGGCCGGGGACGATGGCGAACGGATCATGGTGCTCACCGCCACCTCCGGAGACACGGGCAAGGCGGCGCTGGCCGGTTTCGCAGACGCGCCGGGCACGGGCATCACTGTTTTCTATCCTCAGGGCAAGGTCAGTCAGATCCAACGCCTGCAGATGGTCACCCAGGAGGGCGGCAACCTGCAGGTCTGCGCGGTTCGGGGCAATTTCGACGATGCCCAGTCCGCAGTCAAGTCCATCTTCGCCGACGCTGATCTGGCTCATGAGCTGGACGAGAAGGCCTCAACCGTTCTCTCGTCAGCCAACTCCATCAATGTGGGCCGCCTGGCCCCGCAGGTCGTTTACTACTTCCGGGCCTACGGGTCCCTGATGGAACGGGGAGTGATCAGACCTGGGGATCCGGTCGAGTTCTGCGTGCCCACCGGCAACTTCGGCGATGTGCTGGCTGGATACTACGCCAAGATGATGGGCCTTCCGGTGGCCCGCCTGACCGTGGCCTCGGACCGCAACCGGGTCCTCAACGACTTCCTGACCACTGGCGTCTATGACCGCAACCGCCCCTTCTACGCCACCACCTCCCCCAGCATGGACATCCTGATCTCCTCCAACCTGGAGCGGATGCTCTACTACATGGCCGGCGGCGACACCGAGCTGATTGCCTCGCTTATGGCCGATTTGGAGTCCAAGGGACGCTACCAGGTGCCTGAGGCCCTGATGACCAGAATCCGCGGGCTCTTCTCCTGCGGCTGGGCCGACGAAGACCAGGTGGGATCAGCCATCAGCGACTGCTGGGAGGACCGGGGATACCTGATCGATCCGCACACGGCCTGCGGCTACCAGGTCATGACCGGGCAGACCGACAGGGATCCTGCCGTGCCCCGGGTGCTGCTGTCCACAGCCAGCCCCTATAAGTTCCCCCGGGTGGTCTGCCAATCCCTGGGCCTGGAGACCCCGGACAGCGACTTCGACTGCATGGACATCCTGGCCGAGTCCACCAACACCAGGCCCCCCAAGGCTCTGCGCACCCTGGAAAACGCGCCTGTGCGCTTCCAGGACTGCATCGATCCCGGAGATATGTCCGACTACGTCCGCCACGCGGTCATGCAGTCCTGAAGCCTGAGCGAATCGGCTCAGATCTCCTTCCTGGCATAGACCTTGCGAGATATGGCTATCGAAACCATATCAGCCGCCAGAATCACCGCCAGCCCGAGGAGCACCGGCCGCCACAGGTCGGATGTCAAAAAACGCATGATTGAATTCCAGACGGCCCCCCAGTCAAAGGGCAGCCAACTGCCGACAAGGGCCGTTATTGGTACCAAACCAAGAAGCGCCAGAAAAGCTATCACGGCTTTGGCCATTTCCAGCCAATAAAACAGGGGGGCAGCTACTGCAAAGAGCAAAGACTCCGACATGAACAATCCCAGAGCAAACAGGACGGTAGCACGCCAATGGTCCTGACCCTGCAAAAACGAATCAGCAACGCAGAAATAGAATATTGCATAGCCGCAAGACTGAACCAGGACCAGCAGACTTACAGCAGCATAGCGTCCGAATACCTGGTGATCACGTGTTATGGGCAGCAGACCGTTCAACCGAATCGCCGCATTGCTGAAATCGACAAACAAACCAGATACCAGGCCTACAATCAGTCCGATTCCCATGCCGGCCACCAATCCCGTCAACGCAGTCCGTGCATCATCCCCATCATTGCCTGTCAGAGCCATGACCAGGTTCAGCAGGATTCCGATGACGGGCGCAGACAGGAAAATCAGCACACCAACCCAAGTTCTCCCTGCTCCTGAGAAACGTTGCATGTCCAGCCTGATCTGCTCGGCTATCGCCTTCATGACTCCACCTCCTTGTTCTTGTCGGCCGCAGCAGGTGGGCCTGCAGTCAGTCTGATGATGTTGTCAAAGTCGGCCCGCTCAACCAGGTAGCGGTCCTCTGAAGGCTCCATGGCGGTTGGGGAAGCCGATGCCAGAAAATCCTTCAAGTGTTCGGCAGGCACCAGAGCCTCGAAACCTGTGGCGGAACGCTGCAAACCCATCAGATAGGGTATCTGCGCTCTAGCCAGATCGTCCGGCCCCCCTCTTACGACCTGGAAAGCCTCCATCAACTCGTCCTTGGGGCCGGTGTAGAAGACAGACCCCCGATTGATATAGGTGACGAAATCAGCCACCCGTTCAAGATCCGCAGTGATGTGCGTGGAGAACAACACGGAATGACGACCGTCGCCGATGTAGTCCAGCAGAATATCCATGAGCTCGTCCCTGGCCAGGACATCCAGACCACTGGTGGGCTCATCCAGAATCAGGAGCCTTGCGTCGTGGCTGAGAGCGACGGCCAACATCAGTTTCATCTGCATGCCGCGGGAGAGCTTGCCGATTTTGCGGTTTTCTTGCAGGCCGAACCGACGCAGATAGTCCTGATAGCGATCACTGTTCCAAGAGGGATACATGGGTGCCATCACTGGCTCGACGGCCTTGACCTTCCATGCCTCCGGGAAATAAATGGAATCGAAGACCACGCCCAGGTCTGCTTTGACCTCCTCCTCCCGGCTCAAGGGATCACGGCCCAGAATGCTGATTGCTCCGCTGTCTCGATGGGTCATATTGAGCAAGAGCCGGATCAGAGTGGATTTGCCTGCGCCGTTGGGGCCTATCAATCCCATGATGTAGCCCAAGGGCAGGTCCATGGTGACTTGGTGCAGGCGGAAACCCGTGCCGTCGGCCCTGACATAGCTTTTCCCCAGGTCACTGATGCGCAGGGCATAGTCGACATCTTCGCCAGAGGTTGTCATCACCGGTGATGCGCACATGCTGCTATTCCTTTCCTTCTTCGGACGCGGGCGCAGAACCCCTGTTGCCTAGCAGGCCGTCGAGCAGGCCGCGAATCCGATCCGGCTCCATGCCAGCCCGACGAGCCGTATCGACTGCCTCGCCTAGCAGGGACTGCACGCGGTCCTCCAGGTGCTGCCGCATGACCTGGTCGCCGCTGTCGGCCACAAAGGTCCCCTTGCCTTGGATGTTCTCCACCAAACCCTCTTGAGCGAGTTCGGTATAGGCGCGGGTCACGGTCAGCACGGACACCCTGAGCTCCTGTGAGAGATGTCGCAGGGAAGGCAGTCCCTCCCCCGCTTTCAGGTCTCCGGTCAGGATGGCCGAACGTATCTGATCCTCGATCTGCCGATAAATCGGCTGCCCGGACAGGGATGAGATGATCAGCTTCATCCAAGCCCCTTTCATTGATGGACGGCACGACCCTGGCTGAGCTGTGCCGGTGTTCATATATACACTATAACAGTTCAATCATGGAGACAAACTCCGACCTTGATTTTCCAAGGGGTGGTTCATGGATTGATAGATACGTCTCTAGTGCCGCAATCCCCGGCCGATCACAATTTCAGACAAAATCCATTTGGGCCAGGTCGCCGCCGCATTGCTCATGCCGAAGGCGGATACGGTGTTATCAACGAAAATCCAGCATGTTCGTTGCCGCACGGCCGCCAACAGCCGATTGCCTACCGTCAAAGCGTCAGAATGAGAGCATGCAGCAGCACGGCCGCAAAAAGCGACAAAGTCGTCAGCAACAAAGTCGTCGCAACTAGTCAAAGTCACTGAATCGAGGGACTTCGGCATGGCAAAGTTGAGCCGACAATCAGACCTATCGGGCCTGGAGCCTGCTGGAGGCCAGAAGCTCTTGGGCGTGCTTCAGGGAGGTAGTGGACTCGCTGCCCGCCAGCATCCGGGCGATCTCCCGCTCCCTGTCCTCGCCCTCCACCTGGCGGACCAGGGTCTCTACGGCATCGCCGCCTTCACGCCCCTTGGCCACGACGAACTGGCGATCGGCCCAGGAAGCCACCTGCGGCAGGTGGGTGACCACGATCACCTGGGCAGTGACCGCCAACCGGGACAGACGGCGACCCAGCTCGACGGCAGCCCGACCGCCGACTCCAGCATCCACCTCGTCGAAGATGAAGGTCATCGTCGGGTCGCCAACCTGGGAATCCAGACCATTATGCCCATCTCCAGCGCCGTCAGATCCCGATGAGGTCCGGCCTTCGGCGGCCACCAGCTCCAGGGCCAGCATGAGCCGGCTGAGTTCGCCGCCTGAAGCGCTCTTGCCCATGGGCAGAAGGTCCGAACCCGGATACGGCCTGAAGAGAAAGTCGATCTGATCCAGACCATGCCCGTCCATGTCCTGGTCCTGGCGTGGCCTGACACGGATCTCCAGCCCGGCACCCGACATGGCCAGGGAGCGCAATTCGCCGTCGACGAGTTCGCTCAGCCTTCGTGCAGCCTTGCCCCGTGACGCAGACAGATTCCGGGCGGCCTTCAGGGCGCTCCCGCGAAGCTGCTCAACCTGGACCTGAAGCTCCTCCAGCTTCTCAGGTGAAGCATCCATGTCCTCAAGTTCAAACGCAGCCTTCTTGCGCCAGGCCAGAACGTCGTCGATGTCTGGTCCCCAGCGCCGGGTCAGCTCATCCAGATCGTGGATGCGGGCGTTGATCTTGTCCAGATCGCCCTCCTGGCCTTCGTCGTCCAGCTGGCTGCTCAGGGTGAAGACCAGGTCGGACAGGTCGGCATTCAGCGAGCGCAACCGCTGGGCCGACTCCTGAAAGACCCCCTCTACACCGATGCCCTCCAAGGCGGCGATGGCTCGTTCTACCAGGGCCGTAGCCGATGGTGAGTCTGCATCCGGGTCAATCTGGCCGGCGTCCAAGGCGGATAGTGCGGACATGACTCCCTGACTGATCTGGGCAGCATGCTCGATCCGGTCTCTCTGGGCCTTGAGTTCACGATCCTCGCCGGGATGGGGGTCGACACGGTCGATCCGGGCGATGGACTCGCGGAGATAATCAGCCTGGGCCATAGCGCCGGACTGCTGGTTGCGCAGCTCCTCCAGATGGTCCTGGGCCTGTCGGTACTGCCGAAAAGCCTTGGAAAAAGCCTCCAGCTGGGGGCCGTCACCGGCATAGGCATCCAAAAACTCGCGCTGCCGGGCCGGACTGGCCATACGCATCTGATCCGCCTGCCCATGGACGGTGACCAGCATGCCAGCCACCTCCTCCAGCAGGCCACGAGGTGCCGTCCTGCCGTTCAGGGCGGCACGGGAACGACCCTTGACAGGCATGGTCCTCGCCAGGAAGATCTGCCCCTCATCCTCCAAGGGCAGGCCAGCCTCGGTGATGGCAGCGGTCACTGGATTCTCAGCTCCCGCTGTTCCGGCATCAAAAATCCCCTGCACCCAGGACTCATGGGCTCCAGGCGACACCAGTTGGGGGCGGGCAGTGGACCCTGAGATCAGCCTGATGGCGTTGAGCAGCATGGACTTGCCAGCCCCGGTCTCCCCGGTGATGGCCGTCATGCCAGCAGCAGGCCGTAGCAGAGCATGATGGATGGGACCCAGGTCTCGTACTTCCAGCTCTTCCAGCATCAGTGCTCCTTATTCGACTCCTGCGACTCCCCCTGGTCCTGCCCGTCTGCAGCCGCCGATGGACGATGCTGCTCCCTCCAGCCGACCACCGGCAGGTCGAACTTGGAGACCAGCCGTCTGGTGAAGGGCACCCCGGACAGCCTGGCCAGCCTCAGGATGTCACGGGACTGCCGCACCACAATGCGGGACTGCTTGGGCACAGGCCGTTGACGGCGCCCGTCATTGCAGATCCAGCCAGCCGACTGGGAATCACCCAAAATATCCAGGGTGAACTGCGACTTCGGGCCGATGATCAGGGATCGGGCAAAGAGGGCGTGGGCAGCTATGGGCACCATCTGCAGCGACTGCGCATCCGGCCAGACGATGGGCCCGCCCACCGAAAAGGCATAGGCCGTCGATCCGGTCGGGGTGGCCACAATCATGCCGTCGCAGCCGAAGGAGCTCATCTCCACATCGTCCACTCGGACCGATACCTCGATCATCTTGCCCCGATCATATCGTTCCAGGGTCATGTCATTAAGGGCCCAGTCGCTCAGTGGTCGATCGGCTCCGGGTATCCACAGGTCCACATGGGCCACCATGCGCTCGTCGATGGAGTAGTCATGATCGGCCACTCGACGAATGGCCTCGCCTATCTGGAAGCTTTCGAATTCCGCCAAGAACCCCACGTGACCCAAATTGACCCCCAGGATGGGCACCTGGGTGCCCTTGACCAGCTCCGCAGCACGCAGAATGGTCCCATCGCCGCCCAGAACGATGACGATCTCGGTGTCGTCGGCAACCTTCTGGCTGGGGCTGCCGAACTCCGGGGCGGCGATGTTGTCGACAATCGAGACGCGGAATCCGTCCCGGCGCAGCTGCTCCTCGACCTCGTCAACCAGGTGGCCGCTTGCCCGGACCCGGCTGTGCGTGACCACGACAGCGCTACGAGCACCCATGGGGCCTCCCTTCCGGCAACAATGCTCATCCTATCGGGCCCGGCCAACAGCGGCGCCATCGTGGCGGGGTCAGGCCGAACGACGACCAGTAGCTGCGGCCATGCCTTGCCCGGTCTCGTAGCGGGGCGATCCCGTCCCGTCCACGGCATCGGCATCCACCACAACACGGGAGACATCCGTCCTGTCGGGCAGCTCGAACATGGTCGCCTCCAGGGTGTGCTCAATGATTCCGCGCAACCCCCGGGCGCCCACCTTGCGCTCCAGGGCGATGGCAGCAACACGGTCCAGGGCGGCATCGGTGAAGACCAGATCGGCCCCGTCATCCAGGAACATGCGCCGGTACTGGTCGACCAGGGCATTGTCCGGTTCGGTCAGCACCCGCCGCAGCTCATGGGCGCCCAGCGGCTCCAGGGTGGAGATGACCGGCAACCGCCCCACGAACTCGGGAAGCAAACCAAATTGTTCCAGATCCTCGGCCCTGACCTGGCTCATGACCCGATCGTCGGGTACCCTATCGCTCCCCTGAGTTGCCGAGAATCCGCTCTCCCGCAGACCCAGCCGCCGGCGGACGATCTCCTCAAGACCGACGAAGGCGCCGCCGCAGATGAAGAGGATGTTGGCCGTGTCCATGACGACCGTGCGGACATCGCCGTGCCGCCGCGAACCCTGTACCGGCACACGGGCCTGGGTGCCCTCGATGATCTTGAGCAGGGCCTGCTGAACCCCCTCGCCGGACACATCCCTGGTGATGGAGGTGTTCTCGCCAGACTTTCTGGCGATCTTGTCAATCTCATCGATGTAGATGATGCCGCGCTGGGCCTGATCCATGTTGCCGTCGGCAGCCTGAAGCAGCCCCTGCAGGACGGACTCCACGTCCTCGCCCACATATCCGGCCTCGGTAAGGCTGGTGGCGTCCACAATGACGAAGGGGACATTCATGATGGTGGCCAGGGTTCGTGCCAGGTAGGTCTTGCCCACGCCGGTGGGACCCATGAGCAGGATGTTGGACTTGTCCACCTGGACGCGCGGGGCCGCATCCTTGCCTCCAAACGCAGCGTCGGCAATACGGCCTCGGTCTCCCAGGTCCATATTGACGCGCTTGTAGTGGTTGTAGACAGCCACCGACAGGGTGCGTTTGGCAGCCTCCTGGCCTATGACATACCGGTTGAGATAGGCAAATATCTTTGAGGGCGCAGGCAGGGTCACCCGCTGGTCGGCGGCATCCTTGGCCATGTCCTCCTGGATGATCTGGGCGCATAGGCGTATGCATTCGTCGCAGATAGCGCAGGAAGGCCCTTTGACCAGGCGGCGCACCTGGTGCTCGTCCTTGCCGCAGAACTCGCAGCGATTCAGTCCGTCATTGTAGCTGACCACACGGCCCATGGCTCTCCCTTCCCGGAGAATCCGCAAGGATCGCCGAAATCACATTCTGACCGGCATCGTCCATGATGCCAAAAACGTCCGGAGGCCGTGGGTCCCGAGGACCCGCCGCCATCCGGACGATCAATCTTGCGCGCAGTCACTGGAGCTAATTGCGGTGCTCCAGGACCTCGTCCACCATCCCGTAATCCTTGGCCTGCTGGGCGGTCAGAATGGTGTCCACCTCGATGTCCTTGCGGATCTTGTCGACATCCTGGCCGGTGTGCTTGGCCAGGGTCTCCTCCAGCCAGGTGCGCATGCGCAGCATCTCCTTGGCCTGGATCTCGATCTCGGTGGCCTTGCCGAAGTCCTGCTCCATGGCCGGCTGGTGAATCAGCACACGGGCGTTGGGCAGGATCAGCCGCTTGCCCTTGGTTCCGGCCGCCAGAAGAACCGCAGCAGCCGAGGCAGCCTGGCCCAGGCAGACAGTCTGCACATCGGGCTTGATGTACTGCATGGTGTCATAGATGGCGGTCATGGCCGTCATGGATCCTCCCGGCGAGTTGATGTAGATGATCACGTCGCGGTTGGGATCCTGGCTCTCCAGAACCAGCAGCTGGGCCATGATGTCGTCCGAGGAGGTGTCATCCACCTGGACGCCCATGAAGATGATCCTGTCGTCGAAGAGCCTGGTGTAGGGGTCCTGGCGCTTATAGCCGTAGGGGGTGCGCTCCTCGAACTGCGGCAGCACATAGCGGTCGGCGGGCATGGCGCCCAGGCCGCGAGGGCCGGCCAGTCGACGGGCCCGTGCTACGAATTGCGCTTCTTCAGATGCCATGTGGAGTGCTCACTTCCCTTGATCCGCGGTCATAGTGCCGTGGGTGGTCACGATCCGGTCGACAAAGCCGTACTCCAGGGCCTGTTGGGCCGTGAACCAGTGATCGTATTCGTTGTCCCGGTAGATCTCTTCCAGGGTGTGGCCGGTCTGCTCGGCCGTCAGCTGGGAGAGTGTGCGCTTCATGTCCATGATCAGCTCGGCGTTGATCCTGACATCAGTGGCTGTGCCTCCGACGCCGCCCGAGGGCTGATGCATAAGCACCCGCGCATGAGAGGTGACGAAGCGCTTGCCCTTGGCCCCGCTGGAGAGCAGGAACTGGCCCATGGAGGCCGCCATGCCGACTGCGACCGTAGCCACGTCAGGCTCGATCAGCTGCATGGTGTCGTAGATGGCCATGCCGGCTGTAATGGAGCCGCCAGGCGAATTGATGTAGAGCCAGATATCCTTCTTGGGATCCTCGGCCGCCAGCATCAGCATCTGTGCGCAGATGACGTTGGCGTTGGCGTCCTTGACCTCGTCCCCCAGCCAGATGATCCTGTCCTTGAGCAGTCGGTTGAAGATGGGATCGGTCGGCGCAGGGGCCTCCCCCTCCTCCATCACGGGACTGGTTGCCAATGAGTTGTTCACCCTGTCTCCTTCGATAAACGTATCTGTATTGAGAGTAGCCCCCGCAATCGACGCGGTCTTGGTCTTTCTGCTCTTTGCGCAACCGTTGCGACAGGGCCGCACCCAGGCTGTTTCGCCACTGGGTGCGGCCCTGCTCGCTGCTTTGAAAGCTACTCCTGATCCTGGGAGAGCTGGTCAGCCACTTCAGCCGCGGCGGAGGCAGCCTGGACGCTCTCGTCCTGCTCCTCCTGGGCCTCGGGCTCATCCTCGCCCAGGAAACGGCTCAGATCCACCTCCTGGCCATCGGGATCCTTGAAGGTGACAGCCCGCATGCCAGCCAGCATGCCCTTGGAACGGCCGACCTCCTGCACGGCCGAACCCAGCTGGCCGTTCCGGACGATGCCGTTGATGAAGGCGCTGGGATCCATGCCATACTGCTGGGCGATGGAAGCCAGGAAGTTGGTCACGTCGGCCTGGCTGACCGTGATGCCCAGCTTCTCAGCCAGGGCGTCCAGGGTCATCTGGTCGCGCAGCTCCTTCTCGACACTCTCCTCGGCCTCGGACTTCTCGTCCTTGCTGGCCTTGTCGGGATCCTTGCCGGTGTTCTTGAGCTGATCGGTCACCATGGACTGCTTGATGCCCTTGGGCACCGGGATGTCCAGGCCGTCCTGGAGCTTGGCGATGAAGGCGTCGCGTGCGTCAGTGGCCTGCCGACCCTCGGCATCCACCTGGCACTGCTTGCGCACGTCCTCGCGCAGCTCCTTCAGGGTCTCGAACTCCGAGGCCTCCTTGGCGAACTCGTCGTCCAGGTCGGGCAGCTCTTCGGCCTTGACCGAGTTGACCTTGACCTTGATCTGGGCCTTCTCGCCCTGGTGCTCGCCGGCCTCCAGGGTGCCCTCGAAGGTGGTCTCCTCCCCGGCAGACAGCCCGTCCAGGGCCTCATCCAGGCCGTCCAGCATAGTGTTGGAGCCCAGCTCGTAGCTGACCCCCTGCTGGGAGTCCACGGACTCGCCGTCGATGACGGCATCCAGGTCGATGTTGGCATAGTCGCCCTTGGAGGCGGGACGATCCACGCTGACCAGGGTGCCGAAGCGCTGACGCAGGTTGTCCAGACGCTTGTCCACGTCCTCGTCGGTGACGGCAGGCTTGGGGACCTCAATCTCCATGCCCTCGATGTCGGGCAGCTCGAACTTGGGACGAATCTCCACCTCAGCGGTGAACTTGAGCTTGGTGTCGTCCTTGGCCGAGGAAGGCATGTCCTTGACATCGATCTGCGGCTGGGCCATGGCGTGCAGCTGCTTCTCCTCCAGAGCCTTGGAGTAGAGCTCGGGCACGCCGGCGTTGACGGCCTCGCCCGCCACGCTGGCAAAGCCCACACGCTGATCGATGATGGGTCCGGGCACATGGCCCTTGCGGAAGCCGGGAATGGTTACCTGCTTGCCGATCTCCTTACGGGCCTGATCCAGGTAAGGGTTCAGCTCATCGGGATCGACGGTGATGGTGAGCCTGACCTTGGTGGGCTCGAGGTTTCTGACGCTGATTTTCACGCTGCGCTCCAATTCATCCAAACCGTTTGATCTGCCAGTAAGGCAACCGTTACATAATAGCGCGAGTCAGGGACTCTGACAGGAGCGAAACCTGCCAGGGACGGGCGCCCTCCTGACGCAGGAAGTCGGCCACATCCCGCTTCTCCGGTTGATCGGTCCAGCAGAGGTTGCGCAGGTAGCGGGGCTTGATCAGAATCTCGTCGGGGGTGTTGGTCTGGCGTCCCACCTCTGTCACCGCTTTGCGCGCTGCCTCCAGCCTGGCATATCGTTCCGGGTGGCGGTGCCGCCAGACCTGCATGGACTTAGGGGCATTGGTCTCCTCACACCGCGGCTTGGGAGGCACAGGCAGCTCTTCGGTGGGCAGATGCAACGCATCCAAAATGGCCTGTTTCCAGACTGAGGGTCTGACCCGGCGCTGGATGGGAGCATAGCGCTCGAACATGCGGTCCTGCTCACCGCCGGTGTGGATCCTGACCCGTTCGTTCAAGGATCGGATGGCTCGGAACTGGGCGTTGTTGCGGGGCTTGAGCCTGCCGGCCTCGATGATGGCCTTGTCGGGCAGGAGCAGCGTCGGAGCGATGTCGTTGCGCCGGGCCAGCTGGTCTCGGGTGGTCCACAGCGAACGGGCCACAGCAAGGCCTCGACGGTCATTGTGCAGGGCATTGATATGCGAAATATGCCGCCAGGGCTGCTCGGGCTCCGGCTTGGGGATTTTGCCCTGCTCCAGCAGCCAGGTGAATTCCTGCCTGGCCCACTCATCCTTGCCGTGACGGCGCAGATCCTCCAGCTCGCACGATCGCACCTGATCCAGCAGCTCCACATCCAAGGCGGCGTAATTGCGCCAATCACGCGGCAGTGGGCGGTAGGACCAGTCTGCGGCGGAGTGCTCCTTGGCCAGGGTCAGCCCCAGATAGTGTGCGGTCACTGCAGACAGGCCGTAATGACCGAGATTAAGCATCCTGGCCGCCAGCTCGGAGTCGAAGAGCGATGAGGGCCTCATGCCCAGTGCGTAGAAGCCTGGCAGATCCTGGGGGGAGTCATGAATGATCCACTGGGCACCATCAACGGCCTTATTGAATTCCGACCAGTCGCAGCCCGCCTGCGTCAGAGCCGGTGGGTCCAGCAGGAATATCCCCGCCCCCTGGCGCTTGAACTGGACCAGGTAGTCGTCGTGGCCATAGCGGAAGCCTGATGCGCGTTCAGCGTCCGCGGCCAGCGCACCACTCCCCTGGGACAGCAGCCGACATGCCCGGCGGTATCCGGCCATATCGTCGATGACCGACGGTACACCCTGGGCGGGCTCTGAAAGCAGCTGCGTCTTAGGATCCGTGGTCACCTGCGCTCAACCTCTTTTTTAGTTTGTCTTCCGTAACGCCACCGGGCCGACCAGGCCCGGAAAACACTCGCCTGAAAGCATAGTCCATGGCCTCAACCCGCTGACAATCGTTTACCGAGCATGACTGGTCAGCGATTTATCGATTTACAGTATCGGTCATCCATTGGATCCGCCACCCATTGGCTCTTCCAACCATTAAGTCGGTCATTCAGTGTGCAAGACATTCAGTGAGTCGGTCATTCGCTGATTGGCTGGCTAGCCTGCGCCCGATCAAACAAAACTCCCCACGGCATCTGCCGTGAGGAGTCATAAGTTGATTATTCGGGTTTGTCCTAGGACCGCCCGGGAACCACAGTGGGTTCTGCGGCTCAGTAGACCACGAAGCCGTGGGCCTCAAGCTGCTTCTTGACCCGATCCTTCAGGGCCGCCGAAGGGCCTTTGGCGTCCTCCAGCGGGTAGGGGATGCGAAGCTCATGCCACTTGGGCCGTCCAAGCTGATGGAAGGGAAGCACATCAATGTGCTCGATGGCATCCTTGAACTGTTCGCACACCCGCGCGACGTTCTCGACGTTCTCCTCGGAGTCGGTCAGCCCCGGCACCAGCACGAAGCGAACCCAAATCTTGCTGCCACGGGCAGCCAGACGCTTGCCGAATTCGATTGTGGGGGCCAACGTGCCGCCGGTCACCTTCTTGTAGGTGGCCTCGTCGCCGGATTTGACGTCCAGCAGACACAGGTCGATATCGTCAATCATGGCATCGGTGTAGTTGCGATTGAGGAAGCCCGAGGTGTCCAGGCAGGTGTGGACGCCCATCTCCTTGGCAGCGCGAAAGACGCGTGAGACAAAGGCTGCCTGCATCATGGACTCGCCGCCGCTGAAGGTGATTCCTCCGCCCGTGCTCTTGAAGAGGTCCTGGTAACGGGCCACCTTATCGATCATGGCCTGTAGGTATACGGGCTGGCCATCGCGCATCTTCCAGGTGTCAGGATTCTGGCAGTACTGGCAGCGCAGGGGGCATCCGCTCATGAAGACGGTCATCCTTGTGCCCGGCCCGTCCACTGAGGTATTGATGTCCCAGGAGTGAACAAATCCGATGTCGCCCGTGCGCAGGGCATTCATACGGTCGTGCCGGTCCAGTCCAATGGGCGATTCGAACCCTGAAAGGCCGCCCATCAGGGTCTGGCTCTGGTAGACCTTGGATTCCTTGAGCATGTGCGGCTGTGTGGTATGGAAGGTGGTGGTCTCCGTCATTGGATCCTCCTGAAAAAGACGAAAAGGGGGCGGGGCCTTGGTGCGCCCCGCCCCATGATTCACCGTCTCATCAACGGTTGACTATCGCACAAGGGCGATCAGTCGGTCACCGCGCCCTGGTGGAAGGTGCGGGAGATCACGTCGAGCTGCTGCTCGCGGGTCAGCTTGACGAAGTTGACGGCGTAGCCCGAGACGCGCACGGTCAGGTGCGGGTACTTCTCGGGGTGCTCGACGGCATCCTCCAGCTGCTCCTTGCGCAGTACGTTGATGTTGGCGTGGTAGAGCCCGTGGCCGTTGCCGGCGTCCAGGATGCCCACCAGGTTGTTGATGCGCTCATCCTCGTCGCGGCCCAGGCCGTCAGGGGTGATCGTGTTGGTCAGCGAGATGCCGTCCAGGGCGTCGTCGTAGTCGATCTTGCCCACGGAGAACATGGAGGGCAGCATGCCGTGCGAATCCATGCCGTTCTCGGGGTTGGCGCCGGGAGCGTACGGAGTGCCCTTCTTGTGGCCGGAGGGGAAGGACCCGGTGTTCTTGCCATACTCCACGTTGGAAGTAATGGTCAGGATGGACTGGGTCGGCACAGCGCCACGGTAGACAGGCAGGCGCTTGATCTGGCCCATAACGGTGGAGACAGTCCACTTGGCCAGGTCGTCGGCGCGATCGTCGTCGTTGCCGTAGATCGGGAACTCGCCGACGGTCTTGTAGTTGACGATCAGGTCATCGTCAGCGCCCTCGACATACTCAGGGGTGCCCTTGGCATCCTTGTTGTAGATCGGGTAGACCTTGGCGTACTTGATAGCCGACAGGGAGTCAGCGGCGATGGACAGGCCGGACATGCCGCAACCCAGGGTGCGGTAGACCTCCTTGTCGTGCAGGGCCATCTCAATGGACTCGTAGTCGTACTTATCGTGCATGTAGTGGATGATGTTCAGGGCCTCGACATAGGTCTCGCTCAGCCACTCCAGGGCCTTCTCGTAATTGTCCTTGACCTCTTGGAAGTCCAGAGAACCGTCTTCCTTGGGGGTGACAGGCTTGATCACGTCCTTGTCGATGACCTGCATGCCGGTCATCTCGTCACGGCCGCCGTTCATGGCGTAGAGCAGGGCCTTGGCGGAGTTGACGCGAGCGCCGAAGAACTGCATCTGCTTGCCGACCCTCATGGGGGAAACGCAGCAGGCGATGGCAGCATCATCGCCCCAGTGGGCGCGAATGTCCTTGTCGGACTCGTACTGGATGGCGGAGGTGTCGATGGAGATACGGGCGCAGAAGCGCTTGTAGCCCTCAGGCAGCTTCGGATCCCAGAAGATGGTGATGTTGGGCTCGGGGCCGGGTCCAAGGTGCTCCAGGGTCAGGGTTGCCAGCAGACGGAAGGAGGTCTTGGTGACCATGGGCCTGCCGTCATCGCCGAAGCCAGCGTCGGACCAGGTGGCCCAGTAGGGGTCGCCCGAGAAGATGTTGTCGTAGTCCTTGGTCCGCAGGAAGCGCACGATGCGCAGCTTCATCACGATGTTGTCGATGATCTCCTGGGCATCGGTCTCGTCGATCAGGCCAGCGGCCAGATCACGCTCGAAGTAGACGTCGAAGAATGCGGACAGACGGCCGATGGACATGGCGGCGCCATCCTGGCTCTTGACCGAGGCCAGGTAGGCCATGTAGGTCCACTGGACAGCTTCCTTGGCGTTCATGGCAGGACGGCTCAGATCCAGGCCGTACTCCTTGCCCAGGTTCAGCAGCTGCTTCAGAGCCTTGATCTGCTCAGCGTGCTCCTCGCGGAAGCGGATCCAGTGCTCGATCTCTTCCTCGGTGAAGTCGTTGCGGTAAGGAATCGAATCCTTGTCGGCCTTCTTGCGGGCAATCAGCTCGTCAATGCCGTAGAGGGCCACACGACGGTAGTCGCCAATAATGCGGCCACGGCCGTAAGCATCGGGCAGACCGGTCAGAATCTTGTTGTGGCGGGCCAGCTTGATCCTCTTGGTGTAAACGTCGAAGACGCCATCGTTGTGGGTCTTGCGATACCGGGTGAAGATCTTCTTGACCTCGGGGTCGGGCTCCTTGCCGGCCTCCTTGAGGGCCTGCTCAACCATGCGCCAGCCGCCGTAGGGCATCATCGCACGCTTGCAGGGCACGTCGGTCTGTATGCCGACAATCACGTCATCCTGAGTCTCGCCGGCAGGCTTGCCGTCGATGTATCCGGCCGGGAAGGCGTCAATGCCCGCCGGAGTGTGGGTATCCACGTCGTAGACGCGCTGCTTGCGCTCTACGGCAAGGAAATTGTCGTCCAGGTAGTTCCACAGGAACTTGGTCTTCTCGGTGGCCGGTGCCAAGAAGGACTCATCACCGGTGTACGGAGTGTAGTTCTTTTGAATGAAGTCGCGAACGTCGATGTCTTTCTTCCAGTCCTCGCCCTTGAAGCCCTTCCAAGCCTTGGCTTGCAGCTCTGCGGGAGAGACGGTGTTGGTCTCAACTGCTGTCATAGTCAACTCCTTGTTGATATGGTCAATGGCGCTTCCTCACACCACTGTCACTTTCAAGTATAGAGTGCGCACTACCTCGAGAAACCGAAACGCGACGTGAGCTATATCACACTAAGGGCAGACTTGCAATGGGCGCCACGCCCATATCTTGCAAACTCGCCCGGCACACCGTCTCAATCCCCATCCGTGCTGATTGCACGGCCAACTGGTCGCCAGGGCAGGTTATCGATCCGGCTGGAGCTTCATCTGTCAGCTGATGACTGTCCCTGCCCAGGGTCTCCCTCCCAGGCTTGCCGCCAACGGCGATCTTCTTCATCCCATTCCTTATTCCGACGCTTGGCGATCTTCCAGGCATCGAGGGCCTCCTGCTTGCTGCGGTAGGGGCCCATCCGCCTGTCCTGGGGAGACAGCTTGCCTTGCTCGGGTCTGCCGGTGACCGTATTGAAATACCAGGCCGCTTGCTCCTGTTCGGAACCCATGACAATCACTCCCTGAAAGCGTTGGTCACCGGCAACCGACGGTCCCGGCCGAAGGCCAGTGAGGTGACCTTGGGCCCCAGCGGATATTGGCGCCGCTTCCACTCAGCCCGATCCACCAGCCGCATGACCGTGTCGACCGTATCGGGGTCGAAGCCATCGGCCAGAAGGTCGGCCCGACCGTGCGCATGCTCGATGTATGCCTCCAGAACCTTGTCAAGCAGGCTGTAGTCGGGCAGGGAATCAGAGTCCTTCTGCCCTTGGCGCAGCTCGGCCGAAGGCGGCTTAACGATGGAATTGACCGGAATGGGCTCACGTTCGCCTCGTGCCTGGGCCTGGGCGTTGCGCCAGCGGGCCAGCTGCCAGACCCGGGTCTTGAGCAGATCCTTGATGGGCGCGTAGCCTCCGACCGCATCGCCATAAATAGTTGAGTAACCGCAGGCCAGCTCGGACTTGTTGCCTGTAGCCAGTGCCAGAAGCCCCTCGGCATTGGCGTAGGCCATGACGATGACACCGCGTATCCGGGCCTGCAGATTTTCTTCAGCCACCCCTTCCAGATGCAGCTGCCCTTGGAAGGCATTGAATTCCGGGCCTATGGCTTGGACCACGTAACGCACGCCCAGACGCTGGGCCAGGTCGGCGGCATCATCCCGGGAGCCTTCCGAGGAATAACGGCTGGGCATGGAAATGCCGCGCACGTGCTCCCCCCCGCAGGCATCGGCGGCCATGGTGGCCACCAAGGCCGAGTCTATCCCGCCTGAGAGCCCCAGGCAGACACCGGTGAAATGATTCTTGGCCATATAGTCTTTGAGCCCCAGCACGCAGGCCCGATAGACCTCCTCGTCCCCAGGCATCTCTTCGGCCATGCATGACTTGCTGGGCATTGGGCGCTCCCCTCGTGCAGGCAAGGTCCACGTGGACAGATCCTGGACGAACCTGGGCGAGCGCTCCAGCAGGGTGCCATCCTGGTCCACCACAAAGCTGCCGCCGTCGAAGACCAGATCGTCCTGCCCGCCCACCTGGTTCAGGTAGAGCAGAGGCGCACCAACCTGTTTGGCCCGGCGAGCCGCCAGCTCGTAGCGGACATGCCCCTTGCCCTCCTCGAAGGGGGAGCCATTGATGGTCACTAGGAGGTCGATGTCCCGGCCAGCCAGGTCGCTGATGGGATCGCCCTCCTGCCAGATGTCCTCGCAGATGGCCAGCCCTATCCGATGCCCCTGCACCTCCAGGACCACGGTTCTGTCCCCCGGAGTAAAAATCCTGTACTCGTCGAAGACTCCGTAGTTGGGCAGGAAGTGCTTGTCATAGCCGGCCTCGACACGCCCCTGGTGCAGGACCACCAGCCGATTGCGGGGCCTGTCCTGATCCGCGTCGGTACCCACGGTCCCCACGATCACATGCAAATGGCCCAGACCCTGCTCGTCGAGCTCCCTGGCCAGACGGTCGGCCCGGGACCAGGCGGCCCGACGGAAGCTGGCGCGAAATGCCAGGTCCTCGATCGGGTAACCGGTCAGGCTCATCTCGGGAAAGACCACCAGGGCCGCCCCCTGCTCAGCGGCCTTGCGGGAGTAATCCATAATAATGTCGGCGTTGCCGTCAAGATCGCCCACACAGGTGTCGATCTGAGCCAGAGCCACCAGCAGATCGCCATCCCGCTGCGGCTGTTCGTCTTGTATGCCCATACCCATGATTCTAAACCGTGCGGGGAGGGACCCGGGAAAAACGGGATCGCGGACGCCTCAGACCTTGTCGGCGCCAGCCTTGCGGGCGGCCCGACGCACCAGCACCGAGGCAGCCAGTCCCACGAGAAGCAGCAGGACTGCAAAGCCCATGGCCCACTGGGCGCCCTGGGTGAATCCCTCGGTCAGGGCATTGGTCACTTGAGGACCCAGGGCTCCCAGCCGACCCCGTGTGCCCTGGGCGCGCAGGCCGACGATGGCATTCCCGGCAGAGGACTGAACGGATCTGACCAGGCCATCGGCCATCTGCGCCGAGATCCCCTTGAGCGCCGTCAGATGCCTTGGCAGCACCAGGCTCAGAGCCAGGGAGAGGGCGGAACCGGAGACTGCAGCACCCAGGGCGGTCCCCCACTGACGAATGGTGGACTGGGTGGCCGAAGCCTGGCCGGACTGGGCCACCGGAACACCGGAGAGCACCAGGCTGGTCAGCTGTGCCGAGGCAAAGCCCAGGCCGGCACCGTAGATGATCAGAGTCAGGGTCATGGGCCAGACCGGCACCGACCCGCGCATGAGCAGAATGGACAGGGCCACGCCGACGATCTCCATCAGCAGGCCCGTCTGCACCGTGCCGCCGGCCCCCAGACGGGCTGAGACCACCCGGGCCAGACCGCCCGAAACAACTGACCCCAGAGCCATGACGCCCAGGATGGATCCGGCCCCCAGTGGACTCAGGCCTCTGGCGTTGATCAGGTAGAGGGGCAGGATGAACATGACTGCGAACTGACCAGCGTTGACGATGGCGGCCGTCAGGTTGCCCCAGCCGAAAGTGCCGATGGCGAACATGGAAACGTCCAGGATGACCATCCTGCCTCTGCGCGCCCTGGCCAGCTCGGTCATCGCAAAGGCGGCCAGCAGGGCCAACCCCAGGAGCAGACTGACCGGGACCGGCGACAGCGGTGCCGATGCGGACCAGTGCAGAGGGCCCAAATCGAGTGCAGCGCGGGGGCGCCACCAGCCGTAGGTCTGCCCCTCGATCAGCGCAAAGACCACCAGAGCCGACCCCAGGGCCGAAAGGAGTATGCCCTTCCAGTCGGCAAGCATCCCCCACCGGTCGCCGGTCTGCCGGGGCGCTGACTTGGTCTCGGGCACAAAGACTGCGCTGGCCAGGAGGACGATCAGGCCCAGGGGCAGATTGACCAGGAAAATCCACCGCCATCCGATGGTGCTGGTGAAGACCCCGCCCAGGAAGGGGCCGACCGCCGCAGCAGAGGACATGACGGCCCCCCAGATGCCGAATGCAGTAGCCCGGTGACGACCCCGGAAGGTGGCGGACACGGTAGACAGGGTGGATGGCATGACCAGGGAACCGCCGATTCCCTGAACAAGCCGGGCCAGAAGCAGCATTGTGCCGGAGGAGGCCGATGCGGCGAAGACGGAACCCAGCACAAAGATGACCGTGCCCACCTGCAGGATCCGCTTGCGTCCGATCATGTCCCCCAGTCGACCGGAAGGCAGGAGCAGGGCCGCCAGGACGATGCTGTAGAGGGCGGTCACCCACTGGGCCTGAGCCAGGTTGATGTGGATGGCAGCGATGATGGAGGGGATGGAGACGTTGACGATGGACGAATCCAGCACAATCATGGCCAGACCCAGGGCCAGCACCCAGAGGGCACGCCAGGGCGGTGCTGCCTCCTGAGACTCTTGACGGTTCCTCTGGATGCCCATCTTCACGTCCGTACTTACCGATCCGGTCATCGGAGCTCCCCTCACCCTGGTCTGCGAATTTTTTGCGACTATACGTCGCGAAAACATATCTGGCAAGTTCACTCAGCGCGGACAAGCCGCACGCTGAACCAGTCCTTACAGCTTGGTTCCTCAGCAAATAGGCCATATCATATGCCCCAAGACCGGCCCAGCCCGATTCCCAATCGCTGCACCCAGGAGGCCGGACCAAGGAGAACCATGCCCAGGATCCGCGAATCCACGCTCCAGGAGCACCGCGCCAAGACCTTGGACCAGATCATCGCCGCCGCCGAGGCCATCCTGCGCACCGGCGGGCGAGGCCAACTGACCATGGCCGAGGTGGCCCGGCGCGCCAATCTGGCCCGGAACTCCCTCTACCGCTACGCCCGGGACGCCGACCAGCTCTGCGACATGGTCATGGAGCGGCACCTGCCCGACTGGGGCCGTGCCCTGGATCAATCCCTGGGCAAGGCAGAAGACCCGCGCCGGACGATCGAGGTCTGGACCCGCACCAATCTTGAACAGGCAGGGCTACACGGACACGGCTGGCTGATGAACCTCTACGCCGAGCAGCACGACGAGCAGCTACGCCAGGCCCTGATCTATGGCAACCCCTCGAATTCCCATGAGCCCGCCCCAGGGAGCGACCGGTCCACAGGCCGGCAGGTCAAAGCCCTGCTGGACTTCCACCGACAGGTCAACCAGCCGCTGATCCAGGCATGGACGGCCCTGCGCCCAGCAGATCCGGCCATGGGCGTGGAGGTGACGCGAGGCATCGTCCAATCAGGCATGCGGCTGATTGATGCCCTGGACCAGGAGCTCGCCCCCGAGCAGCGGCAGAAACGACTGACTATCATCATCGAGAAGGTGACCGCCTGCGCCAAGGCCGTCACCGCCACCCTGACGGAAGGATCCACATGCGCCTGATCGGCAACATCTGCTGGCTGCTGCTGGGAGGACTGGCCATTGCCCTGGCATGGGCCCTGATAGGCATCCTGCTCTGCCTGACCGTGGTGGGCATCCCCTTCGGTCTGCAGGCCTTCAAGATGGCCAGACTGACTTTGACCCCCTTTGGCCGACAGGTCATCTATGGAGGCGGGCTGGGATCATGGCTGGCCAATCTGCTCTGGATCATTCTGGGCGGCTGGTGGCTGGCCCTGGCCTATCTGGTGGCCGGACTGGTCACCATGTTGACCGTGGTGGGCATCCCCTTCGGTCTGCAGGCCTTCAAGATGGCCCGCCTGGCCCTGATGCCCTTCGGATCCTCAGTGTGAGTCGCCATCTTATGAAAGGATTGGTGACATGAGCACAGTTATCATGCATACCTCGGAGGGCGATATTCGCCTGGACCTCTTTGACGATCAGGCCCCTGAAACCGTAGCCAACTTCCTGGACCTGGCCGCAGGCCGCAAAAACTGGACCGACCCCGAAACGGGCCAGAAGCGTCAGGATCCCTTCTATGACGGGCTGACCTTCCACAGGATCATCAAGGATTTCATGATCCAGGGCGGCTGCCCGCTGGGCACCGGCACAGGCGGCCCCGGCTACGAGTTCGACGATGAGATCGACCCCTCCCTGACCTTTGAGGAACCCTACAAGCTGGCCATGGCCAATGCAGGGCTGCGCCGTGACCCCGCCACAGGGAAGACCCATGGCACCAATGGATCACAGTTCTTCATCACTACCGTCCCCACCCCCTGGCTCAACGGGCATCACACCATCTTCGGCCAGGTGGCTGATGAGGATTCCCGGAAGGTAGTCGACAAGCTGGACGCCGTAGCCACCGATTCGAGCGACCGTCCCCTTGAGCCGGTCTTCATCAACAGCGTCGAAGTCCTCTGAGCCGGGCCGGGGATGGTTTCGAAAAAGACACCCAGCAGATTCCAGCCCGGCACACGCAGCTACACCATGTCCCGAATCAGGGGCACGGAGACATCAATAGAACGCCAGGTCCGGTCATATCTCTTCTCGCGCGGTCTGCGGTTTCGCAAGAACGACAAGAGGTATCCGGGCCATCCCGATGTGGTTCTGCCCAAGTGGAGGGCCATGGTATTCGTCAATGGCTGTTTCTGGCACATGCATCAGGGCTGTGCCAAATTCTCCCTTCCCAAATCCAATGTGGAATATTGGACCACAAAGCTGACAAGGAACCGTCTGCGGGATCAGGAACAGGGCGAAAAACTGAAAGCCATGGGTTGGCGGGTTTTCACAGTCTGGGAGTGCCAGCTGGACACCCGACATGCCGAGGAAACCCTGAAGAAATTGTATGAGGCCATCACAGCAGATGGCCGTCCAAACGAAGGAGTCAAGGATGAGCAGATTGAACGGCAAAGGACAAGAGGCTGAGCAGAAGGGCATGCGGGTCAACTTCGCCATTCTCGGCGCCGGACGGATAGCCAACGCCCTGGCCAAGACGGTGGTCATGATGGCCAAAGACCAGCAATACAGCCATCTGGTTGCCCCATACGCCGTGGCCTCGAGGGATGGGGATCGCGCAGCCGCTTTCGCCAAAAAATATGGATTCGAGCACTCTTATGGTTCCTACCAGGAGCTCCTGGACGATCCCCAAGTGGATCTGGTCTACATCGCCACGCCTCACAGCCTCCACGCCGAGCAGGCCATCGCCTGCATGAAGGCGGGAAAGAACGTGCTGGTCGAGAAGTCCTTCACGGCCAACGCCGACCAGGCCAGGCAGGTCATCGAAACATCCGAGAGCACCGGTCTGCTCTGCACCGAGGCCATCTGGACCAGGTACATGCCCTCGCGCTCCATCATCGACGACATCGTCTCCTCAGGGGAAATCGGCACCGTCAGAACGGTCACCGCCAACCTGGGATATGTGACCGTGGGCAAGGCCAGAATGACCGACCCGGCCCTGGCCGGCGGCGCCCTGCTCGACGTGGGCGTCTACCCTCTCAACTTCATCGACATGGTCATGGGGCCCAAGCCCATTGAGCGGGTCTGCACGGATTGGGTCCGCAGCCCGGAGGGCGTGGACAGCCAGAACTCCACGACCATTTTCTACCAGGATGGATCCATGGGGGCAGCGACCAGCTCCATGGTCTCGGCCAGCGACCGGATCGGCGGCATCTGGGGAGACCAGGGCTACCTGCAGTGCATCAACATCAACAATGTGGAGTCCGTCGATCTGTACGACGCGGATCACCAATTGAAGAAGCGCTACCCCATCCCTGACCAGCTGACCGGTTATGAGTATGAGGTGTCCAGTGCAGCGCAGGCCATCCTGGACGGCGAGACCGAGTGCGCCCAGATGCCCCACAAGGACACCCTGCGCATCATGGAGCTCATGGACTCTCTGCGCCGCCAGTGGGGATTGGTCTTCCCCTTCGAATCATGAACCAGCAATGCGAATGGGGGCTGATGCCGCAATCGCCACGGCATCAGCCCCCATTCGGATCATCCAGGAAAGCCCTGCTTCATTCCTTTCTCACGAAGGTCACCAGACGCTGGAGGATGACGAAGACCAGAATCATCAGACCAACCACGATGGTGACAGCCTCGGCAGGAACGCCGAAGTCCGAGGTCAGAGGATCGATGATCGAACGGACCAGCGCACCTATGACAGAACCCAGCACGTAGCCGTAACCCCCAGTGATCAGGGTGCCGCCGATGACGACTGCAGCTACAGCGTCCAGCTCCCAGCCCACGCCCATGGTGTTCTTGGCTGAACCGATGCCAGCCACATAGACGATGGAAGCGATGGAGGCCAGGACAGCCGAAGTCAGGTAGATGACATACTGCGTCCGCTTGACCGGAAGGCCCATCAGCTCGGCCGAGGACCGGGAACCGCCGATGGCGTAGATGGTACGGCCCGTCCTGGTCTTGTGGAGGATGACATAGCTGACTGCCACAACGACCAGAGCGACTACCACGCCGAAGTTCAGCGAAAGGTCATTGGAAATCTTCGGGTTGTCGATGATTTTCAGTCCCTCGCCGCCGATCCAGCTGAAGTTGTTGTTCTGCGGCATATTGAGCGAATCAGTTGAGATGATGGAGGCTATGCCCCTGGCCAGGAACATAGTGGACAGCGTGGCGATGAAGGGCTGCATGTTGAACTCTTCGATGAGCACGCCGGCCAGCAGTCCAAAGACTGCGCCAATGGCGATCATGATGACGATGACCAACCCCGCCGGCACGCCGGCGATCATGAGCTTGACACCGACGACGCCAGTGATGGCGACTATGGCCCCCACGCTCAGATCGATGCCACCGGTGAGAATGGGGAAGGTCATGGCTACTGCCAGGATCACCAGGTAGGCGTGGTCCATGAACAGCGAGGACATGAATCCCAGCCGGATATAAGTGCCGAAGAGCACCTGGCCCATGATCAGCATGAGCAGGAAGATGACCACGGCAGCGACTGTCGGAATGGCCCTGGGGCTCAGCCGGAAACCTGCTTGTCTGCTTGCACTCTTCTTCATCATGCCACCACCTCTGCAGACTGCCTCATGGCACGCCTGCGTTTGAACTCAGCGACCGCGTTGTGCACCTTGGGCGCCTGCATGACGCAGATGATGATGACCACCACGGCGAAGAAGGCTGGCGTGGCGGCTGAATCAATGCCCAGGGTGATGATGGTCTTGCGGATCATCGCAATGATCACGGCGCCGAAAGCGCTTCCCAGCAGCGAGAACTTGCCACCCAGCAGGGAGGTGCCTCCAATGACCACAGCCAGAATGGCATACATCTCTAGGTCCTGACCGGTCTTGACCACATCGACCCTCATCACTGAAGCAGTCGCGAACAGCCCTGCCACAGCGGCCAGCAGACCGGAGATGGCGTAGACCAGGAAGAGGATCCGCCGGGGCTTGATGCCGGTCATTCGGCTGGCTTCCTGGTTGATGCCCACCGACTCGATCATCATGCCGGCTGCCGTCTTCCTCATCAGAAGACCGACAAGGCAGACGATGATCACTGCTATGACGAAATTGGCCGGGATTCCCAGAATGAAGCCATTGGCCATCCAGCGCAACGGTCCGCTGCCGGCCACGCCTGAAGCGTCGGCATTCTGCCCATTGGTGATGACCTTGGCCAGTCCCCTGCCTGCCAGCATCATGATCAGCGTGGTGATGAAGGGCTGGAGTCCCAGAATGGAGACCAAGGCGCCGTTGATGCAGCCCAGAACCAGACCTACGGCCAGGGAGATCAGAATGGCCATCCAGACGTTCACCCCGTTGATCAGCATCTGCATGGCTGCAGCTCCGGCCACGGCCATGAGCGAGCCGACCGAAAGGTCGATGCCCGAGGTCGAGATGACCAGGGTCATGCCGGTGGCGATCATCAGGTATCGCGCAGACTCCTGGATCATGGTGATCAGGGGTCCTGCCAGGCCGCCTGTGCGCGGATTGTATGACAGGCTGAGGAAGGAATGATCCACTAGGGTGCAGACCACAATCAGCGCGAGGAAGGCGACCACGCTCCAAATCAGCTGATTGCCGAATATGCGGCGCAGGAAGGATGGACCTTCATCCTCCGATTGCTGCTTGGCGGGCTTGCTCATCTTTCCTCCTTTCCTTGAGATTGTCCAGAGACCGAGGTGTTGGCTATGTCTTCCACGATGGTCTGCTGGGAAACCGTGTCATCGTTGTCCATCAGGTCGATCTTGTGACGGTCCTTGAGGACGGTTATCTGATCGGAGAGGCGGACGACCTCATCAAGCTCAGAGGAGATGAAGACCACGCTCATGCCCTGGGCGGCCAGATCCAGCACCGTCTGCTGGATCTCCGCCTTGGCGCCGATGTCGATTCCCCTGGTCGGTTCGTCCAGGATCAGCAGCTCAGGATCCGTGGCCAGCCACCTGGCCAGCAGGACCTTCTGCTGGTTTCCTCCTGAAAGGTTCTTGATCAGCCTGTCGGGATCGGCCGGGCGGACATTGAGCTCCTTGATGTACTTGTCGACTATCCGGTCAGCCTCCTTCCTGGGGATTGGCCTGAACATGCCCCGGGTGGCCTGGAGGGCCAGGATGATGTTCTCCCTGACCGTCAGGTCGCCGATGATGCCCTCATCCCTTCTGTTCTCCGTAGAGTAGGCAATCTTGTTCTTCAGGGCGTTGGCCGGGCTGTCGATGGAGATCTTCTTCCCATCAAAGGTGTAGGTACCCTTGTCGGGCTTGTCTGCGCCGAAGAGCAGGCGGCCGATTTCGGTTCTGCCGGAACCCAGCAGGCCGGCCAGTCCCATGATCTTGCCCTTGAAAAGATCCATGTCGAAGGGGTAGATGCTGCCCTTTCTGCCGAAGCCGCGGACGCTGGCCAGAGGCCGGTCTGTTGCGGCTTGGGGTGTCTCTTTCCTCGACTTGGTGCCGATCAGCGAGAGCTCATCGGCGTTCTTGCCGATCATCTTGGTAATAAGGACATCGCGCGGCATGTCCTTGACCATGGTCTCCTCGACGAATTTGCCATTGCGCAGAATGGTCATTCTGTCGGCGATCTCGTAGACCTGGTCCAGGAAGTGGGAAACGAACAGTATGGCGATGCCCCGGTCCCTGACCTTGCGCATGATCCGGAAAAGATCCTGAACCTCATTGGCATCCAGCGAAGATGTCGGCTCATCCAGGATCAGGACCTTGGCATCGATGACCATGGCCCTGGCGATGGCCACCAGTTGCTGCATGGCTATGGATATCTCATTGAGCGGTGTGTGAGGATCCAGATCCGTCAGGCCCATCTGGGCCAGAAAGCCTTTGGCCGCCTCATGGGTCTTGCGCCAGTTGATGCCCAGGTGCCCCCTCACCTCGTGTCCGAGCATGACGTTTTCGCCCACGCTCAGATTGGTGCACAGGTTGACTTCCTGGTAGACCGTGGCGATGCCGGCGTTCTGCGCATCGGCTGTGCCGTTGAAAATCCTGTTTTGGCCGTTGACGGTGATGGTTCCCGCGTTGATTTTGTATACCCCGGTGAGCGCCTTGATCATGGTCGATTTGCCTGCGCCGTTCTCCCCCATGAGGGCATGGACCTCACCGGGGAACAGACGCAGATCGACATTGTCGAGCGCCTTGACACCAGGGAATTCAATGCTGATTCCCTTCATGGAGACCAAGGGTGCTTCTTTTGTCATTGTCTTGCCTCATCAAACTGAATGCTGATCGAGGGCGGTACCGCGGCCCAAAGACCCTTTCCCGCCCATGAAAAACGGCGTACCGCAACCTTCCCGGGTGCGCCGTCCTGTGCGTCCTATGCGATCAGCGATAGATCAGTACGCTCTGGAATCGATGACCTTCTTGGCCTCGTCGGCGGTGAAGACCTTCGAATCAATGACGATGTTCTTCTTGACCTTCTTGCCGTCCAGGTAATCCTTGACGGTCTTGGCGGTCGTTTCGCCGAAGAGCGGGTTGTACTCGATCACCAGCGACAGATCGCCGTCGATCAGGGCCTTCAGAGCAGGCTTGGTGCCATCGATGGTGATGATCTTGACCTTGCCCTTAAGACCTGCGGCATCGACAGCCTGTGCAGCGCCCAGGCCCATCTCGTCGTTCTGCGAGAAGATGAACTGGACATTCTGGCTCTTGTACTTGTCCAGCAGTCCGGCGGTGACGGTCTTGGCCTCGTCAGTGGACCAGTTGGCCGACTGGCTCTCCAGAACCTTGATGTTGCCACCGATCTTGGAATCCCAGCCCTTCTGGCGGTCCTTGACCACCGACAGGCCGGCAGGGCCCTCCAGAATCAGGCCATTGGCTCCATCAGGGAAGTTCTTGTTGACGAACTCTGCCGCCTGCTGCCCTGCCCACTCGTTGGAAGGTCCGATGTGGGAGGCGACCAGGCTTTCGTCCTTGGTCTGCACGTTGCGGTCGACCAGGAAGACCGGGATCTCGGCCTCCTTGGCCTTCTTCAGCGACTCATCCCATCCGCTGTCCTCGGTGGAGGACAGGACGATGGCATCAACCTCGTCGTTGACGAACTTGTTGAAGGCCTGGATCTGCTTCTGCTGATCGTTGTTCTGGGTCGGCGAATAGATCATGTTGAATCCGGCATTCTTGAAGGCCTTCTTCAGATCGTTCTCGTTGGCCGTGCGGAAGCCGCCCTCAGGACCTACAGCAACGAATCCGATGGTCTTCTGCTTGTCGCCGCCCTTGCTGGAGCTGGATCCGGAAGAGCCGCAAGCTCCCATGGCCAAGACCGCAGCCGAGGCCGTGGCGATGGTCAGCGCCTTCTTCAGTACTGTATTCATTGTTCTCCTCCTTGAGTAGTCAGCATCGAAGCCACAGCATTATGATCATCGATGATGACATCCACGATTTTCAGTATCGTTTTTCCTCTTGCCGAGCTCAAGGCGCAGTGATAACAAATCGATAACAGTTCAACCACACCGACAGCCAAGCTGCAGCCGAGCCGCAGCCGGTCCCACCCATCCCGGCGATTGTCACCTGCCGCTGGTAACCGTATCCACCTGGGAATCAATGATGTACCACATGCCCTCCAGGGCTCCGGAAAGGCAGTGAACGATGCCCGAACGGTCCAGGGCGATCAGGCTCTGCATCTGATTGACCTGCCCTGCAGCCAAGCCTGTGGTTCCGGCCGGCAAATGCTGGATCGTCTCCGGACCAGGGGCGATCTGGGAATGGCCGCCCGCATCCATGTCGCCATCCTTGTAGACCAGGGTGTCGTCGTTGTAGAAGGTCAAGGCCCTGATATCCCGATGTCGGGCGATGACCTGGAACTGGTCGCTCAAGCCCTTCGGCCGCTGATTCTCGCCTCGGACAATACCCAGCATGACCAGGGTGTTCATACCCTGCGAACCATCTTCGAGCACCAGGCATAGACGCTGCCCCTCAGGTGCCACAGTCAGGGCGACCACACGCCGCCCATGCAGCCAGGGCAGGGCGAATTCCAAGGCACCCGGCTTGCCTGCGTCGACCAGGATGGCGGAATCACTCTGCCTGACAGCCCAAACCTCATCGGTGAAACTGCCGGCTATGGCGGTAATGGGTGTGCCGGCAAACAGTTTTCCGCAGGATGAAGCATCGGGTTTCAGACAGGTCACCTGGCCCTGATCAGACAGCAGCGCACCGCCATTGGAGGAAAAGACCAGCCCCCTGGGCTCATGAAAGACGGGAGGCTGACCGACCCTGATCAGGTTCGAGGAGTTGAAACCTACCACCCCGCTGCTGCCCAGACTGTAGATGCGGTTGGAAGTCTGCCCTGAAGCTATGGTCAGGTCGTCATCCGCGTGGGAATAGTCAATCCCTGACGCATCGACCACCCGCAGATCAAACTCGCCATTGCCGTCGCCCAAGAGCATCCGCATTTGATGGACCAGCATGGCCCTGTTTTCGCTGCTCAGGGAGGCGAAGGAGCTGCTGACCCTGATTTCCATGCGTCCCTTGACCTGCTGCACCGCATCGACCGCCAGGGAGACCTTGGCGGTGTTGAAGTTCGTCACGGAATCCCGCAGCCAGGCCGGAGGGCCCTTCAGCAGTTCCTTCAGGGCCAGGGTCCTCCAGTTTCGCCAGCCGAACCAGCGGTTGTCGGGAACAGGCACACCCTTGGCCAAGGGGAACTGATAGATGACGACCTGACGGTAGACCTGCATGAAATCATCCGAAGAGATCACTATCCCCGCCGGGGCCTTGCTGATCCGCCATTGGCCGCGCACTTTAGCGAGCTCAAACCGTTCGGTCCTGTACCCTGAGCCGCAGTCCTGCTCGGTGACGGAGAATATTCCATGGGCGTCCAAGGAGCCAATGCACTCGGTGGTCAGGTCAAGGGCAGTCCTCTTCCCGCTGCCCTCGTCATCCACGCGGTCATAGACAGGGGAACCCTTATAGATCGAGACGGATGCATTGAAATCCCATCCCGCAAAGGCCCGCTTGGTCATGTAGGACTTGGCGACAGCAAAGCCATCGCTTTGAATGCCGGTAGGCAGAGCCGCCAGGAAGCCCTTGACAATGCTCTCTGGCACGGCTCCGTCCACAGGACCCTCCGGGGAGGAGAAGACGCGATGCTGCTGATTCTCGATGGGACTGAGCTGACGGACCGACCCTGAGGTCGGCAGCCCGAATGGATTGGCGCAGCCTCCTGCGACCAGAGCAGCCACCATGGCCACACACATCCCCAGCATCCGCACAGGGCGAAAGGCTCTTGGCCAGCGTGACGGTCTGAAAATGCTCATGATGCAGCCTCTTCGAAGAAGCCTTCCACGTCCAGACCATGGCCAGGCTGGAATCGGACCGGCGCACTCCCCTGATCCAGTTGCTCACAGACATCCCTGGGCAGGGTCAGCAGGAACCAGGTCCCCTGCCCAACCTGCGAGCGCACCTGGAGCAGGCCATGCATGAGGTCGGTATTGTCCAAGGCGATCGACAGCCCCAGACCTGTACCGCCCGTCAACCGAGACCGCGACGGATCGGCCCGCCAGAACCGTTCGAATATATGAGTCAGGTCTTCGGGCGCAATGCCGGTTCCCCAGTCGCGCACACTGAATACCACGGCCTGCTCCGAGACGGCCAGCCGCAGCTGCACCGGCCCGTCCTCGGCGAAATCGATGGCATTGTTGACCAGGTTGCGCAGAATCGAAGTGCAACGGCTGGCATCGACGGTGATCATCACCTTGTGGTCGGGAAGGAGCGCCTTCACGGGAACCCCCTTCGTCCTGGCTATCTGGGCGACCTGCTGGACCACGTTGCGGACCAGATCGCAGGCATCGCACAGGTCCGGATTCAGCGATGTCTGGCCAGCCTCGTACCTGGATATTTCGAGAAGATCCTCAAGCATGCTGGCGAAGCGCGACACCTGCTTGTCCAGCAATTCCACGGTCCTGCGCTTGCTGGGATCCAGGTCGTCCCGAGTCTTGAAGAGCAGGTCCGTGGCCATGCGGATGGTGGTGACCGGGGTCCGCAGCTCATGGCTGACGTCTGATACAAACCTGCGCTGGTAGGCTTCGGCCTCCTCCAGCTGACCGATCTTCTCATTGATGGAATCAGCCATCACGTTGAAGGAACGCTGCAGGGTGCCCAGCTCATCGGTCCGGTCCTCAGTGACCCGGACGTCCGACTCCCCTTGGGCCAATCCCTTGGCGGCACCTGCCACCTTGGTCACCGGACGGATGACTGAGTGAAGGGCCAGGAACACGATGATCCCCATCACAACGCTGGTCACCACGCTGACCGCAAGAAGGGCCATCTGCACGGAGAGCACAGAGCGCTGCTGGTCTGCGAAGGAGTAGATGGCATAGAACTCGATCCCTCCGGTAGTGGCCGGCCTCAGCATGGACCCCATGACGATGCCCGGGACCGGGTACTGACCCTTGTCGGCCGTGTTGATCATCTGCGAGTATGAGTGGCTGCCATTTGAGACGACGGCATTCCTGATTTCCGGGGTGATCAGGTCGCTGTCTCCCGGGGCAGTGGATACAGGGACGAACCTGCGGGCTGTGGAGTCATCCGGCCAGATGAAGACCCCAACCATGTTGGGCGCCCCCTCATTCTGAACGTTGGCTGCCATATTGACCACCAGTTTCTGATAGCTGCCCTCATCACCGGTGATGTCTGCGGAGTCAAGTCCTCCCTGAGCCCTGGTCAGCTCAGCGGCAAAGTCGGCCTGTGCCTGTCGTAGAACCTGGTTCAAGAGGGAGGTCCTGACCGAATACAGGGAGGCTGTCATGAAGACGACGCCGATCAGGAGTGCCGAAACCGTTGCCAGAAGGACCATTCGTATCTGCAGGGAGCTCCTGACTGCTCTGTAGAGCCTGCGCAGGAACATCCCGACTGCGGAAGACACGACCCCGTGCCTCGTGCGACTGCTCATGATCCTGGCCGCTCAGCCGCATACTTGTAACCGATGCCCCGAACCGTCTCGATGATTCTGGGATTTTCGGGATCGTCTTCGATCTTCTGCCTGAGACGCTGCACGTGGACGTTGACCAGACGGGTATCGCCCATATCCTGGTAATCCCAGACCTTCCGCAGCAGCTCTCCCCGGCTGAGCACCTCCCCGGGATGCGAGGCCAGCACGTAGAGCAGCTCGAACTCCGTGGGTGTCAAGGAAAGCTGCCTGCCCCGCTTGACCGCAGTGTGCTCCTGGCGGTTGATCTCTATCAGGCCATGGATGGCGGCCGGTGACTCCTGCCCCTGCTGATCAGCCCGGACCGAGACCGGACGCAGACGTGCATGGATCCTGGCCAGGAGTTCATCGGTGCTGAAGGGCTTGACCACATAGTCATCGGCTCCAGCCTCCAGACCCTCGACGATGTTCCTGGTATCGGATTTGGCCGTCAGCATGATGATGGGGACATTGGATCTGGACCTGATCCACCGGGCGATGCCAATCCCATCCATGCCGGGCAGCATGATGTCCAGCAGCACCAGATCAGGTTCCACCGTAGGGAATATCTCCACTGCCCTGGACCCATCCGTACAGGTCACCGGCCTGTAGGACTTCGTCTGCAGCACTATTGACAACATCTCGCCCAGATCCCTGTCATCGTCGACAATCAGTATCGTGGCCGGCTCTTTCACAAGAAGCCCTCCCTCGTTCTCAGCATGCCATTATGCTCACTTGCTTCTAAGCAGAACGATAGCAGGGTTGGTCGGGGCTGAACCCGCCGACGGATCTTGGCGGGAATTGGCAGGGTTGACCTATTTGATGCGACGGACCCGGCCATGCTCCACCATATAGGCACGCCGCGCCAGATCGATCATGGGCAGATCGAAGGCCGAATCGGTGTAAAAGGCGTCAATGGCCGTCTTCTTGCCCAGGATCCGCTGAAAATGCAGGGGCTTGTCAGGCCCGAAGTTGAGGTAGCCCACGGTCAGGGATTCCAAATCCAGGGTGGAGCCGATGCAGCGAGTGATGCCCAGTCGGCGGCAGGCCTCCCCCGCCACCAGATCGAAGGAGGCGGTCACCACCACATCGTCAGCCTGGGGGGTGTACCAATCCATGATCTTGTGCATGTTGGCATCCCAGAATTGGTTGACCAGCCGGTCCATGTCAAAGCCGGGACGCGAGGTCAGCCGACGCAGGTAGCGCGAGCCCACCCGACGCATGGCCGAGTCCAGCTGCTCCAGGGTGACCCGGCCCAGACGATAGCGGACGGCATAGAAGAGGGCAATCGGCAGGTAGCCAAGCACCCGCGGATCCTTGCGGACAGTGAACAGGTAGAAGTCAAGCAGGCTCTCGCCATCGTAGATGGTGCCGTCGAAGTCCAGTACCCGCATGCCAGTCCTTTCCAGATCTCAGCGCTAAAAAGCGAACATCTTAGCATACCGTGGAGCAATGACGGTGATAGTCCCCGACTTCCATGGGTCATACTCCCCCAAATGCTGACCCGCACAGCCTCGTGAACAGGCAGTCCCTTTTCAGCCCACGAGCACGAAGGAGACAGAAATCCCTAGACGATCGGCCGTGACAGGCCTCGATCGGAATCGGCGTCTGGGCAATCATGGCCTGCCTGATCCATGTCCCGATCGTGGATCATCCCCATGGTGTCGACGGTATTGATATGATGAAAATGCGTTGTTCATATAAGGCCGAGGTTTGGGACTTGTCGAAAATGGGCCTGGAAGGGGAACGGCGCCGAAGGGGTCCATGCGGTCAATCATGTCCGCCGAGCTCTTTGATTTTCCTTACCAGCTAGGGGGCAGCAGCGATGTTGAAGAAGAGCCACTACCACAACCTGAGCAGCTGCATAGCCGGAATCTACCGGCATGCACGCAATGACACCAGCCGGTACATGGGCGACTCCACCTTACGGGGCACTCAAGGTGATCTGATCGTATATCTCTATGATCATCCAGGCCTCAGTCAGCGGCAGATCGCCCGGGATCTGTGCGTAGACCCCAGTCTGCTGGCCAGGGATCTCAAGGCTCTGAAGGCCCAGGGCCTGGTCAGCCGTGAACAGAACCCAGCCGATCACCGCGTCAATATCATCGCCCTGACCAGGTCGGGCGCAGACATCGCGCGCAAACGGATCAGGTCGGTCAACAACTGGTGGACGGACCTGTTCAAGCAGAATCCCGATATCGACCCCGAGACCTTCCAGACCGAGCTGCGCTGCGTCTACAACCGGCTGCTGGCCAATCAGCTCTGACCCGCTTACCGCAGAATCAGCCCACCGAACGGCCCGAGGTCTCCCAGCCCATCAGGCCTACAACCAGCATGGAGGCCAGAGCAACCAGGCTGATGGTGACGAAGATCGAGGTGCTCCCCCATACGCTGAGCATGGCACCGATCAGCACGGGCATGAGCACATTGCAGAGCTTGGCAACGGCATTGGCAATGCCCACGCAACGGAAGCGGACCGTGGTCGGGAAGAGCTCGGGCGCATAGACGGCCACCACTGAAGACATGAGGACGTAGAGGCTGGCCATGAGCAGGATGCCCACCAGGATGGCCGTGACCTGGCTGGTCTGCGCGGCGTAGAGCATACCGAAAACCGCTGTCAGCAGAAAGGCGGTGACGATGATCCGCTTACGACCTATCCGGTCCAAAAGCAGGGATCCGATCAGGCAGCCCAGGGGGGCACCCAGCATCATCAGGGTGCTGATCCACAGGGATCCGCTCAGATTGATGCCCCGCTTGAGCAGGATGGTGGGCACCCAGGAGGTGAAGGCGTAGGAGCAGACATTGGTGGCCGAGACTGCCACAGTGGCCACAATCAGGCCGCGGACAATGCTGCCCGAAGCCTTGGCAGGTGCTTGAGTGCCTTCATCTTTCCCAACAAGGGCGGAGCCACTGGCAGAACCGGAGCCCGAATTACCCTGAGCGTTGTTGGCCTCCAGAAGCTCGACCACCTGGGTGGCCTCGTCTATCCGCCCGTGCTGGGCCAGCCATCGAGGGGACTCAGGGATGTCACGCCGCAGGTACCAGATCAACGCCGCTGCCAGACCAATGCCCACGAAGAGCGGCCGCCAGGACCAGCGCGGAATGATCCAGGCGCACAGGAGCATGGCCAGGGGCACTCCGGTGTTGGCCACCAGCGAGACGATGGCGCTCCAGCGGCCGCGATGCTTGATGGGAGCGAATTCGTTGACCATGGAGAATCCGGTGACGATTTCGGCGCCAAGACCCAGGCCGGCCCCCAGGCGGCAGACCGAGAGGACGGCCATGTTCGGGGCCAGAGCGCCCAGCAGGGTAAAGCCGCCGAAGAGCAGCAGGTTGATCTGATAGGAGGTCTTGCGCCCCCGCAGGTCTCCGATGAATCCGGCCAGCAGCGAGCCCACCAGGAGCCCCAGGAAACCAGCCGACAGGAAGAGGGAATTCTGGGCGACCGTGGACCACCCGGTGCTCAGTGCTGAACTGGCTACTGCGCTGCCCACATAGACATCGATGCTGTCCATGAGCATTCCCGCGGCCACCAGGGCCACGATCTTGTAAAAAGTAGCCGATTCACGAGCATTGTCTACTCGCCGGGTAATCTCGCGGACCGCCAGGTCGTCCTCGGCCACGCCGAGGCCCTTTGATTGTTCGGATATGTCTGCATTGTCAATGACCGCTGTCGACATCGTCACCCTCGCGCCCGTGCATGAGGCAGGCATGCCCCATGCGTCCATGCCAGACCTGCCGACGACGACAGGCTCCTTGTGGGAGCGTGGCGACCGTCAATATGGAAGGCCTGGACCCTGCGGCGTTTCGGTCATTGTGTGGCTGCTCAACGTCTATTGGGTGCCCAGTATAGGAGTCTGGACGGTCATTGCCCAGACCCGGCGTTTCCCCCCGGCCCGGCTGCCCTGTCCAGGATGGCCCTGATGGCCTCCAGTCGTGGACCCAGCTGACGCTCATAGCCCCGGTCATTGGGGTGGTAGTAGCGTCGCCCGACCAGTTCGTCGGGCATGTACTGCTGGGGCGCCACCGCATCCGGCGCATCGTGGGCATACTGGTAGCCCTCATGATTGCCCCAGGCCTTCATCAGCTTGGTGGGGGCATTGCGCAGGTGCAGGGGAACCTGGCCGATATGCCCGGCGTCCACATCCTCCAGGGCCTGGTTGATGGCCAGGTAGGAGGCGTTGGACTTGGGCGCAGTGGCCACGGCGATGACTGCCTCGGCCAGGATCAGCCGGGCCTCCGGCATGCCCACCATGGCCACGGCCTGGGCAGCCGCGACCGTGATCTCCAGCACCTCCGGAGAGGCCATGCCCACCTCCTCGGCGGAGGCGATCATGATCCGTCGAGCGATGAAACGCGGGTCCTCGCCTGCCCGGATCATCCGAGCCAGGTAGTGCAGGGCCGCATCCACGTCGGAACCCCGCATGGACTTGATGAAGGCCGAGGCCACGTCATAGTGGTCGTCGCCCTTTTTGTCATAGCGGACGGCGGCCACGTCCATGACCGAGGAGACCACCTTGGCATTGATCAGGGGCCGACGCGCCCCCTTGGCACGAGGCCCGCCCTCGGTGACGGCCCCGGCCGCAGCCTCCAGAATGGTCAGAGCACGACGGGCGTCGCCCCCGGAAAAGCGCACGATCTGGTCCAGAGCCTCTGCATCCAGCCGCACCTGGTCCTTGAGCCCCCGCTGGTCCTTGACGGCCCTGCGGACCAGCTTGGCCAGGTCCTGGTCGTCCAGGGCCTCCAGCTTGACCACCACCGAGCGGGAAAGCAGGGGCGCAATGACCGAAAAGCTGGGATTCTCCGTGGTGGCTGCGATAAAAGTCACATCCCGGTTCTCCACGCTGGGCAGCAGGGCATCCTGCTGGGACTTGGAAAAGCGGTGGACCTCATCGATGAAGAGGACCGTCTCCTGGCCCTGGCTGACCAGCCGCTCCCGAGCCTGGGCGAGAACCTGCCGCACCTCCTTGACCCCCGAGGTGACGGCCGAAAGCTCCTCGAAATGCCGCCCGGACTGTCGGGCGACGATGTAGGCCAGGGTGGTCTTGCCCACCCCGGGAGGACCGAAAAGAATGACCGAGCTGGGAGCCGTCAGGCGGTTGTTCGGATCCGACCGGGCCAGCCGCTCCAAAGGGGTTCCAGGAGCCGTGACCTTGTCCTGGCCGACCACCTCGTCCAGGCTTCTGGGCCGCATCCTGACCGCCAGAGGCAGGGTGTGCTCCTCGGGGGGATCCGCCGCCTGGAAGAGATCATCAACCATCTGCAATACCTCATTCCTCGGGGCCCTATGGCTCCCCGCCTTCACCAGCATAGGCCTGCGCCTGCCACAAACAGCAAGACGAACGCGCTAGACTGGAAACCTATATGACCGTATCGCCCAGCGCGTAGTTGGGTCCCGGAAACCCGGTGTGTGTACAGTTTACTGGTCATCCGCCTGAACATCTTCAGGTAGGCCCATGGGCGGCAGCAAGGCCTGCGCCCTGAAACAACCGGGACCGGCACAGTAGGAGCAATAAGGAGAATCGCCAGTGATCGCCAAGCATGTTCGCCAGGGATGGACATCCGGTCCAGGCAGGTGGGCCATGGGCCTGCTCGCCCTGGTCCTGGGGCTCTCAGCCCTGATTGTCGCCCCCCTGGCCACGCCGGCGCAGGCGGCCCAGGACTCACCCGCCGCGCAGGCGGTCCACGGACGCACCTTCCGCGTCGCCACCGACACCACCTTTGCCCCCTTCGAATTCCGCGACTCCTCCGGCAAGCTGGTCGGCATCGACATGGATCTGATCCGCAAGATCGCCGACATCGAGGGGTTCTCGGTGCAGATCCAGTCCCTGGGCTTCAACGCCGCCCTCCAGGCCTTGAACTCCCAGCAGGCCGATGTGGTCATAGCCGGCATGACCATCACCGACCAGCGCAAGCAGGTCTACGACTTCACCGACCCCTATTTCGACTCCGGCGTGCAGATGGCCATCGCCAAGGACAACGACCAGATCCACAGCTACAAGGATCTGCGAGGCAGCGTGGTGGCCGTCAAGACCGGCAGCGAGGGCGAGGCTTTCGCCAAGCAGCGGGCGGCCCAGTACGGTTTCACGGTCAAGGCGGTGGACCAGTCCTCCACCATGTACGAGATGGTCAAGTCCGGCAATGCCCAGGCGGTCATTGACGACTACCCGGTCCTGGCCTACGGCATAGCCCAGGGCAACGGGCTGAAGACCGTGACCAAGAAGGAGCCTGGTGCCTCCTACGGGGCGGCCGTCCGCAAGGGCGAGAACAGGGAGTTCGTGGCCGCTTTCAACGAGGGTCTGGCCAAGATGAAGGCCGACGGCAGCTATAAACAGCTGGTCGATTCCTATGTGGGCAGCGGCCAGTCCAGCAAGAGCGCCCCAGCCTCCAGGCCAGGATTCTTCGAGCTGGTCCGCCAGGCCTTCCCCTCCCTGATGCTTGGCCTGCGCAACACCCTGGCCATCACGGCCATATCCTTCGTCATCGCCCTGGCCATCGGCATCATCCTGGGACTGTGGCGGATCAGCCCCAACCGGATCCTGTCCTGGATCGCCCGGATCTACGTGGCGGTCTTCAGGGGCACACCAGTCCTGGTCTGGGCCTTCTTCTTCTACCTGGGCGTCCCCCAGCTGATCGGTCACCGCATCAGCATCTGGCTGGCAGGCGCACTGACCCTGTCCCTGAACTCCGGAGCCTACCTGGTGGAGATCGTGCGCGGGGCCATCGAGTCGGTGGATGTCGGGCAGATGGAGGGAGCCCGCAGCCTGGGCCTGACACGTCGCATGGCCCTGCGTCGGGTCATCCTGCCCCAGGCCGTCAGATTCGCCACGCCCTCCATCATCAACCAGCTGGTCATCATGCTCAAGGACTCCTCCCTGCTGCTGGCCATCGGCTTCGGCGAGCTGCTCTACCAGGCCCAGCAGATCTACGCGGCCAACTTCCGCGTGACCGAGACCCTGTTCATGGTGGGCGTCATCTACTTCGTCGCCATCAGCGCCCTGACCTGGATGGCCAATATGCTCGATAGGAGGCTGCATCGATGAACTTCGAGGACCCGGACATGGACACCGGACGACTGACCCGTCGCATCCGCCAGAACCAAAGTCGCCTCAACCAGGGAACTTCCCAGGCGGCCGTATCCATCCGCGACCTGCATAAGCGCTACGGCGACACCGAGGTCCTCAAGGGGATCGACATGGAGGTCAAGCCGGGCGAGGTCATCTCCATCATCGGCCCCTCGGGCGCGGGCAAGTCCACCCTGCTGCGCTGCATCAATGCCCTGGAGATGCCGACCTCGGGCACCATCAGCGTCTATGGAATCGACATTTCCGATCCCAAGACCAACATCGACAAGCTGCGCGAGCACGTGGGCATGGTCTTCCAGCACTTCAACCTCTTCCCCAACATGAGCGTGGCCGACAACATCACGCTGGCCCCCCACATGCTGCACAAGACGCCCAAGGAGGATGCCCGGCAGCAGGCCCTGGACCTGCTGGAGACCGTAGGGCTTCAGGAGAAGGCGGACGCGCGGCCCACGGATCTGTCAGGCGGGCAGCAGCAGCGTGTGGCCATCGCCCGCGCACTGGCCATGCACCCGGACATCATGCTCTTCGACGAGGCCACCTCGGCCCTGGATCCGGAGATGGTGGGCGACGTGCTTGAAGTCATCCGCTCCCTGGCAGAGGGCGGCATGACCATGATTCTGGTCACCCACGAGATGGCCTTCGCCCGGGAGGTCTCCTCCAGGGTGATCTTCACCGATGCCGGGATCATCGAGGAGGAGGGCACGCCTGAACAGATCTTCGGCCACCCGCAGAGCCCTCGGCTGCAGTCCTTCCTCTCCAAGGTCCTGTAGCGCCTCGGGGCTAGAGGTCCATCAGCTCCTCGATGGGACCCACGCGGTATTCCTTGAAGACGGCCTGGCCGCTCTCCTGGGTGGCGTCCAGGTCCACGATGCCTGCGATGCCCCAGTCGCGCTCCCCCTCGACGTCGTCGAAGATCTGTTGGACCCGCCAGGTGTGCCCCTGGTACTCGTCACGGTCATCCAGGCTGAAGAAGTCCGAGGATCTGGCCTGGGCATCGGTCAGAATCTGCTCATGGTCCTCGTAAAGGTCGTCCAGCGCGTCGCTCCAGGCCCGCAGGCCGTAGCCCCAGTCCGCATCCAGGTCGGCCAGGGCCTCCGGCCGGTCGGCGGCAACCAGCTCCACCCGCTGGAACATGGCGTTGCGCACCAGCAGGGTCAACCCACGCCGGTCAGCCACCACCTGGTTCTCCACCTTGGGCGGAGCGGCATCCAGGCCGCTTGCGACTTCGCCATGTTCAGCCCTGCCCGCGGCCTCCCACTCATCCACCAGGCTGGAATCCACCGAGCGCACGATCAGTCCCAGCCAGGCCAGGATGTCCTCCAGCCGCTCGTCCATGAACTCTTCGGGGACCGTCCTGCTGAGCGCCCGATAGGCATCGGACAGATAGCGCAGCAGGGTCCCCTCCGACCGGGATATTCCGTAGCGGGCGATGTAGCCGTTGAAGTCCGAGGCCGTCTCGATCATGTCCCGCAGAACGGACTTGGGGTGGATCTCATAGTCGTTGGCCCAGGGAACGTCCCGACGGTAGCGGTCGAAGGCCTCCCCCAGCAGCTCCTCCAGGGGCCTGGGCCAGGTCACCTCCTGCAGACGCTCCATCCGTTCCTCGTACTCCAGGCCATCCTCCTTCATCCGCTGGATGGCCGCGTCACGGGCCTGCCGCTGCTGGGCCTTGAGAATCTGCCGGGGATCCTCCAGGGTGGCCTCGACCATGGAGAGCAGATTCATGTCGTAGTCAGGGTCCTCGGGATCCAGCAGCTCCAGGGCGGCCAGCAGGAAGGGCGAGAGGGGCTGGTCCAGGGCGAAATCCTCGGGCAGGTCCACGGTCGTGAAGTAGTCCAGGCCGCCGTCGGGGTTTCGTTCGGTCTCGATGACCCCGGTGTCGGTCAGCGTCTGGAAGATCTCGTCGGCCCGGTCCTGCAGATGCTCCTTCTGCTGCGGGGTCTGACGGGAGTCCTCGATCAGATCCTCCACCCGCCTCCTGGCATCACCGCCCTGGTCGACCTCGTTGAGGACCATGGCGTGGGAGATCTTCAGGTGCGGCGTCAGGGTCTCGGGACGGGCTTCGATCAGCTTGTCGAAAGTCCCCTTGCCCCAGGTGACAAACCCCTCCTGGGGCTTCTTGCGTTTGATCCGCTTGAGCTTCTTGGGGTCGTTGCCAGCCTTGGCCACGGCCCTGGCGTTCTCAATCTCGTATTCGGGGGCCTCGGCCACGACCAGCCCGCTGGTATCGAAGCCCATGCGCCCGGCCCTGCCAGCAATCTGGTGGAATTCCCGAGCCCTCAGGCGACGCATCCTGTAGCCGTCGAACTTGGTCAGCCCGGTCAGCAGGACCGTGTGGATGGGCACATTGATGCCGACCCCCAGGGTGTCCGTGCCACAGATGACCGGCAGAAGGCCATCCTGGGCCAGCTGCTCCACCAGACGCCGATACCGGGGCAGCATGCCCGCATGGTGGACCCCGACCCCGGTGCGCAACAAGCGCTGCAGAATCCTACCGAAGGCCGTGGTGAAGCGGGTGCCGGCCATGGCCTCCTTGATCCGGTCCCGCTGGCCCCGGTCGGAGACCCCCGTGCTGGACAGGGCCTGGGCCGTCTCCAGGGCGGCATCCTGGGAGAAGTGAACAATGTAGACCGGCGAATCCCCATCGGCCAGCAAGGACTCCACTGTGCTAGGCAGAGGGGTGTCCACATAGCGGTAATCCAGAGGCACCGGTCGTGGGGCGTCGGCGACGATGTCCACACCCACCCCGGTTTTGCGCTCCAGGTCCACGGCGATCTGATCCACGTCGCCCAGGGTGGCCGACATGAGCAGGAACTGCACATCGGGCAGGGTCAGCAGGGGCACCTGCCAGGCCCAGCCTCGGTCCGGGTCCCCGTAATAGTGGAACTCATCCATGGCCACGCAGCCGATATCGGCATGTCTGCCTTCCCTCAAGGCCTGGTTGGCCAGGATCTCGGCAGTGCAGCAGATGACCGGGGCATCCGTGTTGATATGGGTGTCGCCGGTGATCATGCCAACACGGTCGCGGCCCAGAACCGAAACCAGGTCGAAGAACTTCTCGGAGACCAGGGCCTTGATGGGAGCCGTGTAATAGGAGCGCCGCCCTGTGCACAGGGCGATGAAATGCATGGCCAGGGCCACCATGGACTTTCCCGAGCCGGTCGGGGTCGACAGGATCACATGGTCGCCAGAAACCAGGGAGAGCACGGCCTCCTCCTGGTGCGGCCAGGGGGTGATGCCCCGGGAAGCCACCCAGGAGAAGAAGCGGTCGTAAATCTGATCCTCGGTCAGGTTGCGGGGGCCTCCCGCCTCGGGAACCAGGTCGCCCAGGGAGACGGGCCGGTCGGTCGAGGCGGTTGAGGAATCAGCATGTTCTTGGACCATGTCCACCAGTCTATCCGGCCAGGCACACAAGTCCGGCCGGAGACCGGCTCCGTCCAGGCAGCAAAGCGGCCGGGAGATCTTGGTCAGCTCCTGTGCTTGCTGTCTTTGTCGCCACCGTCTTTCTCGCCCTTTCCGGTCTTGCCTTCGGCGTGCTGATCGCCCCCGGAGCGGCCGCCACGGCCGGGCTTGAGGAAGTCCGGAATCTCCAGGCTCGCCTTGTGCGGATCGACCAGCGTGTCGGGCTGGGTACGGTCATAGCCCTGGATGTAGCGGGTCTTCCTCCAGTGCTGGATGGAGGCGTTCGATCCACGGTGATGTGCATGGTACTGCAGCGGCGCGCCGCCGTACCGGTCCTCGTCCACCTCCTTGGCCACGGCTATCTGGTTGACATTGGAGGGATCCATGATGGCCACAGGCGCGGCAGGCTCCACGAAGTCGGCTGGGGCGGCAGTGCGCTCCTGCATCTTCGTGGGCAGCCAGCGGGCGAAGTGGGACAGCAGGAAGCAGACGAAGAAGTAGACCACCGAGGCCACCACCAGGGTCTGCAGGATGTTGAAGTACATGGAACCCAGACGACGGGACTCCTGCAGCAGATCCGTGTACATGATGATGGAGCCCAGAGCCGTATCCTTGAGGACCACGACCAGCTGGGTCACGGCCGCCGGCAGCATGGCGTAGACGGCCTGCGGAACCTCGATCTGCATCAGCGACTGGGTCCTGGTCAGCCCCAGGGCCAGGGAGGCCTCGCGCTGACCGTTGGGCAGGTTGCCCACGCCCGAACGGATCAGCTCAGCCACCACGGAGCCGTTGTAGAGGATCAGACCCAACACGACGGCCCAGTAGGAGGCCTGGCTGATTCCGGCAAAGGCAAACCAGCGCCAGAAGAAGATCATCATCATCAACACCGGAACGGCCCGGCAGAACTCCACTATGATGCCTGAGACTGCCCTGACCAACCCGTTGGGCAGCAGACGGCCGATGCCGAAGATGAACCCGAAGATGACCGAGCCAATCACTGCAACGACCGAGGCCTTGATGGTCAGCCAGAGCCCGGGCAGGTAGAAGTCGGACCAGGCTTCGTAGTCCAGAGCCGGACGCCAGAGTTCCCAGCTCAGCTGGTTCTCACCCTCCGGAGGGTTGTGCAGCCTCATCAACACCAGGATGACCACTATGGCGAGGATGACGGCAGCTATCCAGTTGGCGATTCGTATGGTGCGCCGGCCCTTGGGACCGGGCTGATCGAAGAGCAGCGAGCTCTCATTGTCCTGTGCCATGGCCGCTCACCTCCTCACTGCCAGCTTGTTGGACAGGTACGTGGTCAGCGCCCCGATAGGCAGAACCAGGATCACGTATCCCAGGGCGAAGATCAGGAAGATGGCCACAATGGCGTTGGCGTGGAACTCGATCATCTCGCTCATCAGGGAGGAGCTCTCGGAGGCCACGGAAGCGGCTGCAGCCACGGTGGAGTTCTTCAGCAGGGCGATGAAGGTGTTGCCCAGGGGCGCCACCGACCCGCGGAAGGCCTGGGGCAGAATGATCTGCGAGGCCGACTGGAAGAAGCTCAGCCCCAGGGCACGGGCCGCCTCGGCCTGACCCAGGGGCACCGTGTTGATGCCCGAGCGCAGGGACTCGCAGACGAAGGCCGCCGTATACAGGGACAGGCCCGTCACCGCCAGCCAGAAGAAGTTGACGGAGAATTCCGGCGAGAAGCTGATCTTGAGCTGGGCGAAGGCACCCAGGACCATGAAGACCATGATGATGGTCAGTGGCATGTTCTGGAAGAACTCCACATACCCTCGGCCGACGGCGCGCAGGGAGGAGATGGGCGAGATGCGCATGATCACCAGGATGATGCCCAGAATCAGCGAAAAGAGGGCCGACCAGAGGGTCAGCTGGATGTTGACCCAGAAGGCCGCCGGGATGTCGTAGTCGGAAAACAGTTCGATGATGGTTGACATCTCACTCCCCTTCCGTGGGCTTGGGCGGATTGAACCGCGGGTCGGGTTTGTAGTGGGTGCCCCGGGTGTTGTTCTCCAGCGCCCGCTGCCAGGAGCCGTTGGCCTCCATGTCGGCCAGGGCCGCATTGATCTTGTGGGCCAGCTTGGTATTGCCCTTCTTGATGCCCACGCCGTAGTACTCCTGGGTGAAGGGCTTGCCCACCAGCCGCAGTCTTCCCCGGGAGGCGGAGGCCAGGCCGGCCAGGATGATGTCGTCGGTGGTGACCGCATCGACGATGCCGGAGAACAGGGCGGTGGCGCATTCGGCGTAGCCGGGCTGCTCCATCAGCTGGACCTCCTTGGCAAACTTTTTCTTGACGGTGACGGCCGAGGTGGATCCGGTCACTGAGCACAGACGCTTGCCGTTGAGGTCCTCGGGGCCGCGGATATGGTGGTCCTCCTTGCGCACCAGCAGGTCTTGGCCGGCCACGATGTATGGTCCGGCGAAGGAGACGGCCCGCTTGCGCTCATCCGTTATGGAGTATGAGGCCAGGATCATGTCCACGTCGCCGTTCTGAAGCATGGCCTCCCGCTGCTTGGAGGGGGCCTCCTTCCAGACGATGTCGTCGGCGCTGTAGCCCAGCTTGTCGGCGATATAGGTGGCCACGTCCACGTCGAAGCCCACATAGGTCCCGGCCTTCTTGAAGCCCAGACCGGGCTGGTCGAACTTGATGCCCACCCGGATCTTGCCTACCTCCTTGTCGGAGCCGCAGGCCGCCAGGGAGACCAGGCAACCCAGAGCGCACAGGATCGCGGTCAGATTCCTGGCCAGCCGTTTCAGCGGCCGGCCCATGCCATGCATGCTTGCATTCATGCGGATATGCTTCCCTCCTGCTTCAGTGGGTCAGAATCTTGGACAGGAAGTCGGCGGCCCGCTGGGTCTTGGGGTGGTCGAAGAAGTCGTCGGGGTCATCCTTTTCCAGGATCCGCCCATCGGCCATGAAGACGATATGGTCGGCCGCCTGACGGGCAAAGCCCATCTCATGGGTCACGCAGATCATGGTCATGCCCTCCTGGGCCAGCTGGATCATGACATCCAGCACCTCGTTGACCATCTCCGGGTCCAGGGCTGATGTGGGCTCGTCGAAGAGCATGATCTTGGGCTGCATGGCCAGGGCGCGGGCGATGGCCACACGCTGCTGCTGCCCGCCGGAGAGCTGGGAGGGCATCTTGGAGGCTTGGGATTCCACGCCCACCCGGGCCAAGAGGTCCATGGCCAGGTCCTCCGCATCCTTTTTGGGCATGTGGCGCACCTTGATGGGCGCCAGGGTCATGTTCTCCAGGATGGTCTTGTTGGCGAACAGGTTGAAGGACTGGAAGACCATGCCCACCTCGGCCCTGAGCCGAGCCAGGTCGCGTCCCTCCTGGGGCAGGGGCTCCCCCTCGATCCTGATGACGCCGGAGTCGATGGACTCCAGACGGTTGATGGTCCGGCACATGGTGGACTTGCCGGAGCCTGAGGGCCCGACCACCACCAGCACCTCGCCGGTGTCGACCTGCAGGTTGATGTCCTTGAGGACGTGCAGGCTGCCAAAATGCTTCTCGACGTGGGCCAGCTCGACCAGCGGCCCGGACTTGTCCTTGACGGGGCGATCCGAGGCCGGTTTCTCCGGCAGAATCCGCTCCGACGGCTGTTTGGTTGTTTCGCTCATATTGGGCAGTTTACTCATCCTTTGTTGCAGAACGGCCATAGAAACGGTTCTCCGGTAAAGCAGCGGCAAGGGCAAACCCCGGCCGACTGGTCCGCAGCACATGACCGGGCATACACAAGAAGGGCCGGAACCCCGCAGGATTCCAGCCCTTTACGACTCTCGTCGATCAGCGGCGGGATGCGCTCAGTCGGCATCCTCCTGATCCGGCTCCCAGTCCACGCCGGTCTCGGCGCGTTGCTGGTCGGAGATGGGCGCCGGAGCCCCGGTCATGGGATCCTGGCCGCCGCCGGACTTGGGGAAGGCGATGACATCGCGGATGGAGTCGGCTCCCGTCAGGATCTGTGCGGTCCGGTCCCAGCCGAAGGCGATGCCCGCGTGGGGCGGAGCGCCGTACTTGAAGGCATCCAGCAGGAAGCCGAACTTCTCCTGGGCCTCCTCGGGGCCGATGCCCAGCACCTTGAAGATCCGGTCCTGGATGTCGTCGCGGTGGATACGCACCGAGCCGCCGCCCATCTCCTCGCCGTTGCAGACGATGTCGTAGGAGTCGCTCATGGCATGCTCGGGATCCTTGTCGAAACGGTCGATCCAGTCGGCCGAGGGCATGGTGAAGGGGTGATGCATGGAGGTCCACTTGGAATGGCCCACGGCCACATCGTCGTCATCCGGGTCGTCGGTGGGCTTGAAGAGCGGGAAGTCCACCACCCAGGTCAGGGCGAATTCGTCAGGCTTGAGCAGCCCCTGGCGGCGCGCGATCTCCACGCGGGCCGCACCCAGCAGGGTCTGCGAAGCCTCACGGGGACCGGCTGCGAAGAAGACGGCATCGCCATCCGAGGCACCCACGGCCTCCTTGAGGCCTTGGCGCTCGGCATCAGACAGGTTCTTGGCCACAGGGCCCTTGAGGGTGCCGTCGCCGGTGAACTGGACGTAGGCCAGACCCTTGGCACCCCGCTGGCGGGCCCATTCCTGCCAGGCATCGAACTGCCTGCGGGGCAGGTTGGCCGCACCTTGGTAGACCACGGCGCCCACGTAGGGAGCCTGGAAGACGCGGAAGGGGGTGTCCTTGAAGTAGTCGGTCAGCTCGACGATGGGGTTGCCGAAGCGCAGGTCTGGCTTGTCGGAGCCATACTTGTCCATGGCCTCCTGCCAGCTGATCCTGGGGATGGGCAGGGTGACCTCGAATCCTGCAGCCTTCCAGACCTCGGCGATGACCTGTTCGGCCATGGCCATGACGTCCTCCTGGGAGGCGAAGCTCATCTCGATGTCCAGCTGGGTGAACTCGGGCTGCCTGTCGGCACGGAAGTCCTCGTCGCGGTAGCAGCGGGCGATCTGGTAGTAGCGCTCGAAGCCGCCCACCATCAGCAGCTGCTTGAGCAGCTGGGGGGACTGCGGCAGGGCATACCAGGATCCGGGCACCAGCCGGGCCGGCACCAGGAAGTCACGGGCACCCTCAGGGGTGGACTTGATCAGGGTCGGTGTCTCGATCTCGCAGAAGTCCATCCTGTCCAGGGCGGCACGGGCGGCACGGTTCATGGCGGCCCTCAGGCGGATGTTGCGCTGCATGGAGGGGCGGCGCAGGTCCAGATAACGGTAGCGCAGCCGCACATCCTCGCCGGGCAGCTTGTTCTCGGCCTCGTTCTCCAGGGCGGTGGACACCTGGAAGGGCAGGGCGGCTGACTTGGCCAAAACCTCGATCTTGTCGGCCACGATCTCGATGTGCCCGGTGGACAGATGCTCGTTGTCATTGCCCTCGGGGCGTTCGCGGACCTTGCCGGTGACCTGGATCACGTACTCGCTGCGCAGGGGGCGGGCCTCTTCCTCGTCGTAGATGACGATCTGCACCAGACCGGAACGGTCACGCAGGTCGATGAAGGCCACGCCTCCGTGATCCCGGCGGCGATCCACCCACCCGGCCACCGTCACCTGGCGACCGACCATATCCTGCGTGACATCCGTGGCGTAGCTCGTTCTGTAAGCCGACTGGCCCATGCTTTCCTGTACCTCCATAATGCTCAGCCTGCCCCTGCGTCAGGCCTGGTATTCCACACTCTGCCGGGCATACAGGCTATCCGGCGTCCACGACACCAGGTCGGCCGGAACCTGTTCGCCGGTAATGATGTTCTTGACCTGGTCGCCCTCCTGCTGGCCCTCCTTGGCCGGGAACCAGACATAGGGGATGCCCAGGTGGTCGGCATAGCGGATCTGCTTGCCGATCTTGGCTGCGGTGGGAGCCACATCGGCAGCGATCCCCCTGGCCCTCAGGTCCTGGGCGATGTGGTTGCTGGCGGTGCGATCCTCCTCATCCCAGACGGCGACCATGACCGCCGCTGGGGAGACCCGGGAGGCCTGGGCCCCCTGGGCCAGCAGGTAGGAGAGCAGGCGCGAAAGTCCGATGGACAGCCCCACACCCGGATAGGTGCGGTTGCCCTGGCTGGCCAGGTTGTCGTAACGGCCGCCTGAGCAGATGGACCCCAGGGACTGCGCCCCCTCCAGGAAGGTCTCGTAGACCGAGCCGGTGTAGTAGTCCAACCCGCGGGCGATCTTCAGGTCGGCGATGACCGAGCCCGGCCGGATGCGCGCGGCCTCGTCGATGATCATGGCCAGCGTCTCCAAACCCTCAATGGCCAGAGCGTACGCAGGAGACTCCTTGTCGATGCCAACCTTGTCGACCAGGGCGTCGAAGCGCTGGCGCAGCTGCTCGCCATCGTCGGCGGTCAGCTCGGCCAGATCCAGGCAGGCCCTGGCCTGGTCCTGGTTGGCGCCGCACTCACTGACCAGCAGACTGGCCACCTCGTCAGGGCCGATCTTGTCCAGCTTGTCGATCTCGCGCAGAACGCCTTCGATGTCCTCCAGGCCCAGACCCCGGTAGAACCCCTCGGAGAGCTTGCGGTTGTTGGCGTGCACGGTGGGCTTGGGCAGGCCGAAGGCCCGCAGCTCCTCCAGGGCGCTCAGCATGACCAGGGGCACCTCGACCTCGTAGTGGTCGGGCAGCTCCCCGTTGCCGATCACATCAATATCAGCCTGGACGAACTCCCTGAACCGTCCCTCCTGGGGGCGCTCCCCTCGCCAGACCTTCTGAATCTGCCAGCGCTTGAAGGGGAAGGTCAAGTCGTTGCTGTGCTCCACCACGTAGCGGCTGAGCGGCACAGTCAGGTCGAAATGCAGGCCCAGCCGGCGCTCCACCGGCACATCCTTTTCCTGGCCCAGATCCTGCAGCCGGGAGAGCAGGTAGATCTCCTTGCTGGTCTCCCCCTTCTTGAGCAGGCTGGAGCCCTCTTCGACGGCCCTGGTCTCAATGCCGATGTAGCCGTTCAATTCGAAGACCTTGCGGAGCGTGTCGATGATGCGCTGCTCCACCACTCGTTGTGAAGGAAGCCATTCAGGGAAACCGGATAGAGATGTGCCTTTTGCCATAAGAACCTATACTATAGGAGGTCAAGGAAAATGGTATTGCCATATTTTGCGATCTCTCCAACACACAAGCCTAAGGAGCTGGCCATGGCCGACAACACCGCCATCACACCCGAGAACACCTCGACACCGCAGGAGGACCACACCGTGGATGCGGCTGGCCAGGTCGCCGCTGCGCCGGCACCAGAGGCCGCACAGGGACAGGCAGCCGCCGAGCAAACTGCTCCCGCAGAGGATGCTCCGACCCAGAGCGCACCGGCACCGGCTGTGCCCAAGCCCAAGGCAGTCCCCTCCCCTGCGGCTCTGGCCCACAAGGCCCCTCACGTCAAGGCCGCTCCGGCCGCCCCCACCTACAGCCAGGAGGAGATCGACAAGGCCGAAGCCTTCGGACGGGTGGACGAGCAGGGCAACGTCTTCGTCCGCGAGGGCGACCAGGAGCGCCAGGTGGGTCAGTTCCCCAACGCTGAGGCCAAGGAGGCCCTGAACCTCTATGCCCGCCGATACCTGGACCTCAAGGAAAAGCTGAACCTCTTCGCCTCCAGGCTGCGCAGCCCCAAGATCAAGGCCCACGAAATCGACGAGTCCCTCACCTCGCTCAAAGAGGAGACCAAGCAGCCCGAGGCCGTCGGCGACCTCGCCGCCCTGCGCACACAGCTGGATCAGCTGGCTGAACAGGGGCAGGCGCGCAAGGCCGAGCTGGCGCAGGCCCGCAAGGATGCCATGGCCAAGGCCATCAAGGAGCGGACTGCCATCGTGGAGAAGGCCGAAGATCTGGCCGCCTCCCTGGGCGACTCCACCAACTGGCGGTCCACAGCGGACAAGTTCCGTTCCCTCTTCGAGCAGTGGCAGCAGCACCAGCGCACCACCATCCGCATCGACAAGGCCGACGCGGACGCGCTCTGGAAGCGCTTCTCATCTGCCCGCACCACCTTCAACCAGGCCCGCCGCAAGTGGGCCCAGCAGCGTGATGCCCAGCGGTCCGAGACCAAGCGGATCAAGGAGGAGATCATCGCCGAGGCCGACCAGATCAAGGACTCCACCGACTGGGGGCCCACCTCCCACCAGTTCAACGAGCTCATGGACCGTTGGAAGCAGGCCGGACGGGCAGGACGTCAGGATGACGATGCCCTCTGGGCCCGCTTCCGCCAGGCCGCGGATGTCTTCTTCAACGCCCGCCAGGCAGACCGGGATAAGACCTCGGTCAACGAGCGCGAGAACCTAACCAAGAAAGAAGCCCTGGTGGCCAAGGCCGAGGCCCTGCTGCCCGTCAAGGATGCCAAGGCCGCCAAGCAGGCGCGGCAGGAGCTGGCCAAGATTCAGGAGGAATGGGACGGCATCGGCTTTGTCCCCCGTGACGACGTGCGCCGGATCGAGGGCAGGATGGATGCTGTGGACCGGCAGATCAAGGCCGTGGAGGATGCGGCCTGGAACCAGTCGGATCCCGAGGCCGATGCCCGCGTCTCCAGCTTCGAGCAGCAGCTGGCCGCCCAGCTTGAGGACCTGGACCGTCGGATCGCCGCCGAGCAGGATCCGGCCAAGAAGCAGGAGCTTGAGGCCGAGAAGGCCACCAAGGAGCAGTGGATGAACGCTGTGCGCTGATCGCATCTGTTCCACTAGGACCCCCGACCTGGTCATCGACCACCGGGGGTCCTTTCGTATCCATCCATGAGGCCTTGTCCCAGCAGGACTTCCAGACAGACAGCCACCGACTGGAACAGCATGCAGAGATCACAAGCCGGAAAAGCAGGTCAGGGAAAGGGCTATAAGCCTGGTTGCAGAGGAGGTCAGATGGCCCGCATATGGGGGCTGGCCGAACCCTTGGCTCCTGTCAGACGGTAGGCATCGAAGACCCCGTCGATCTTCCTGACGGCCGACAAGAGGGTGTTCAGATGCTGGGGGTCGCCCATCTCGAAGACGAACTGGCTGACGGCCACCCGGTCACGGCCAGTGGACTGGCTGCCCGACAGAATGTTGACGCCGTGGTCGGACAGCACCTGGGTGATGTCAGAGAGCAGATGGGGCCGGTCCAGCGCCTCCACCTGGATCTGGACCATGAAGGTGCCCTGTTTGCCCGTCCAGGAGACCTCGATGATCCGTTCGGGCTGCTTCTTGCGCAGGTCCAGAAGATTCTGACAGTCGGACCGATGGACCGAGACGCCCTGGTTGCGGGTGATGAACCCGGTGATGGGATCTCCCGGCACTGGGGTGCAGCAACGGGCCAGCTTGACCCAGACATCGTCCACACCCTTGACCGAGATCCCCTGGGAGGTCTCCGGACGGCTGGATTTGGCCACCCGCTGCAGAGGTATGGCCTCCTGCTCCACTTCGTCCTCAAGGGCTGACCGGCCGGCGTCATGAACCAGCCGGGAGATCACGTTCTGGGTGGAGACCTGTCCGTCGCCAATGGCAGCGTAGACGGCCTTCTCATTGGGATAGTTGAGCTCGTCGGCGGCCCCCACCATGGCTTCGGGGGTCAGCAGGGTGGCCACAGGCAGGTTCCGCTTGCGCATGGCGCGGATCAGCTCGTCCTTGCCCTCCTCGATGGTCTCCGAACGACGCTCCTTGCTGAACCACTGACGGATCTTGCTGCGGGCGCGGGGGCTCTTGGCGAAGCTGAGCCAGTCGCGCGAGGGCCCATCGGTGTCCGACTTGCTGGTCAGAATCTCCACCGTGTCCCCGTTGCGCAGCTTGGTGTCCAGGGGGACCAGACGGCCATTTACCCTGGCGCCCATGGTTCTGTGCCCCACCTCGGTGTGGACGGCGTAGGCGAAGTCCACGGGGGTGGATTCGGCCGGCAGGGAGATGATCTTGCCCTTGGGGGTGAACACATAGACCTCGGCCGAACCCAGATCGTCCTTGAGGGAGCCCAGGAACTCATTGGAGTCAGGGGTCTCGCTGGTCCAGTCAGCCAGCTGCTGGATCCAGGTCAGGTTGTCCTCCTGGCTCAGCTCCCCCTCCTGGCGCTCGCGCTTGACGTCAGCCTTGTCAGGCTGGGAGAGTTCGCGGCCAGCAGACCCGTTCTCCTTGTACTTCCAGTGGGCGGCGATGCCGAACTCAGCACGACGGTGCATCTGCCAGGTGCGGATCTGGATCTCCACCGGCTTGCCGCCCGGGCCCACCACCGTGGTGTGCAAGGACTGGTAGCGGTTGGTCTTGGGCATGGCGATGTAGTCCTTGAATCGCCCAGGCACCGGGCTCCAGCGTGCATGGACGGCGCCCAGGGCCGCATAGCAGTCGCGGATGGTGTCCACGATGATGCGCACCCCGACCAGATCGTAGATGTTGGCGAAATCGTGCCCGCGCACGATCATCTTCTGGTAGATGCTGAAGTAGTCCTTGGGCCGGCCGGTCACCTGGGCCTTGATGCCCTGGGCATCCAGATCCTCGTGGATCTCGTCCAGGATCTGCTTCAGGTAAACCTCCCGCTGGCCCGCCCTGCGGGAGACCAGCACTACGATTTCGTTGTAGATCTTGGGATAGAGCGTCTTGAAGCTGAGCTCCTCCAGCTCGGTCTTGATGGCGTTCATGCCCAGACGGTTGGCAAGAGGGGCGTAGACATCGAGGGTCTCGCGGGCCTTGCGCTGGGCTGATGAAGCCTTGACGTAGCGCCAGGTGCGGGCGTTGTGGACCCGGTCGGCCAGCTTGACCACCAGGACGCGCACATCCCGGCTCATGGCCACGATCATCTTGCGGATGGTCTCGGCCTGGGCCGAATCGCCGTAGTCCATCTTGGATATTTTGGTGACCCCATCCACCAGGCCGGCCACGGTGTCGCCAAAGTCATTTCTGCACTGCTCCAGGGTGTAGTCGGTGTCCTCCACCGTGTCGTGCAGCAGGCCGGCCGAAACCACCGTGGGACCCATGCCCAGGTCGGCCAGAATCTGAGCGACAGCCAGTGGATGAATGATGTAGGGCTCGCCGGACTTGCGCCTTTGGTTGGCATGCTGGACTACAGCCCGGTCATAGGCGCGCTGGAGCATGGACAGGTCCTCGCCGGGATGGTGGGCGGCGCAAATCTCCCGGATGGGCATCAGGGGGTTGAGCGGATCGTCGCTGATTTCGCAGCCCAAGGCTCTGGAGGACAGGCCGGACGGGGCCTGCTCGCCGACATCATTGCTGCAGACGCTGCCCTCCGGAGTGACCATTCAAGCCTCCAATGTCCTGATATAATGCACCAATCCTACACTTGCGCCTGACCCATTCAGGCCGTCCGTGTCCGAAGGATGCCTCAGCGGCCCGTCGAGCCGAATCCGGCATCCGAACGCACCGAGCCAGGCAGACGTTCTGCGGGCACGAAACGGGCCTGTACGTAACGCTGGATGACCAGCTGGGCAATGCGCTCCCCAGGCTCGAAGTGAACCGACTCATGCGGATCCAAGTTGATCAGCGGCACCTTGATCTCGCCCCGGTACCCGGCATCGATGGTTCCGGGCGCGTTGAGCACGGTCACCCCCATCTTGACTGCCAGCCCTGAGCGTGGGTGAACCAAGCCGACGTACCCGTTGGGCAGAGCCAGAGCGACACCAGTGGGAACCAGGGCCCGCTGGAAGGGGGCCAGGTCCACGGCCACCCTGGCTCGCAGATCAGCCCCCGCATCGCCAGGTATGGCGTATTCCGGCACCTCGGCCCCATCCAAGGATTTGAACAGGACCTCGACCGTTTCCGGCTCGTTGTAGGACTCGTCGTAGGCCATCAGGCGGCGCACTCCTTGCAGACGGGCTTGCCGTCGGGAGTCATATAGGCCAGCTGGCTCCGGTGTTTGACCAGGAAGCAGTTGGAGCAGATGAATTCATCGCCCTGCATGGGGATGACGGTCACCGAAGAGTCCTCATTGCTCAGGTCAGCGCCCGGCAGCTCATAGTCCTCGGCGATGGCGTTCTCGTCGTCGTCCAGGTCGGCCCCGGCATCCTGGCCGCTTTTGCCCAGCTCCTGCAGGGATTCCTCGTCTTCGTCCTTGTCTCGCGGGGTATCGTAATCCTGTGCCATCGTGTACCCTTTCCTTGTTCGACCAGCCACCTCGTATACCGGTCATTTCACACGATATGTACTGCGCATAGGATACACGATTTCAAAAGCACGTAAAATACGAACCATAGGGCACAATGGAAATACCTGAGGCCGTGTAAAGGAACCGTAAGAGGATAGGGGCGTGCATGTCTGAGAATGGGACCAGGGTGGCCAGCTTTGACCATGTCGACGACAGGGGCGATCTGGTCTTCGTCTGTGACCACCGGCACTTCGCCGTAAGAGTCGACGATGCGCTTGATCGCGCCATTCTTGAGGCCAAGCAGGTCAAGGAGGAAGAGGACGTGGACCCCCAGACCGGCAAGTCCAAGCCCCTGCCCGTCTCAGCAATTCAGGCCGCTGTGCGCGCCGGCGCCCGCCCCGAGCAGGTAGCTCAGCAATACGCTGTCAACGAAGCGCTGGTACGGCGTTTCGCGGCTCCTGTGGAAACCGAGAAGAAGTACGCCATCGAGCAGTTCCTGACCATGCCGGCACCCAAGGGGTCGGTGGGACGAAACTATCAGGAACTGATCGGCAAGGTGCTGGCCCGTGCGGGGGTCAGCCTGACCCAGGTTTCCTGGCAGGCCACCAGACGAGGGTACGAACCCTGGAACATCAACGGCGTGTTTACGCTGGACAAGAGGATTTTCAACGCCCGCTGGGCCTGGAACATGCATGACAACACCGTGACCTGTTTGAACGGGGCGGCAAGGATGCTGCTGGACGATTCCACAGACGACCACGGACAGGAGCGACCCGCTGGAGACCAGGGACCCGCCGAAGCAATCGACGATCAGACCGACAGGCGGCCCCCAAGCCAGCAGGATACCGTTACCCCAATCGAAGAAGAAAACGGTGAGCGCCAGGCGGCACTCACGGCCTGGCTCTATGGCAAGCCCAAGGAAGGCCAGGAGCGGACAGCCGACCGAGAGCCCAGTCAACCCCGTGCCGAGCTGAGCGAGGACCCAGACACGGCCGAGCATCCTCCCATCAGAGACAACGAATCCACCATGGTGCTGCCCGTGCAGAACCATGGGCAGCACCAGCAAGAGGATCAAGGCGATGATGCCGGGCAGGACGAGCAGGAGGATCAGCCCAAGGAGAGCCGCCGCAGCAATCGGACCAAAAAGCACTCCGGGCGGTCAGCCGTACCCAGCTGGGATGAGATCCTCTTCGGCAAGTAGTTCAGACCAGATCGATCAGGCAGGGGATCTGCGTCTCCAGACGGGTCCAAGAGCCATGGACGCCAGGCAGCCTGGTCGCTGCATCGGTCTGATCAGCCGAATTCACTAAGGTGATCCGATCGCCGGCCAGCACCAGAAGGTCGCCGATCATGGGTCGAATCCGGGCATCCACAGGACCGAAGATTCCCCGTTTGATGGCCTGGTCCCGGGTCAGCACCCAGGCCCGCTCCCCCAGATGCTCCCGCCAGCGGGCGGCCACGACCTGGGGATCCGCCCCCTGGTCCAGATAGAGCATGACCGCCCTAGGCTCGCCGCCCACCAGTCGCACATCCCGGCTCAGCTCCGGGTCCTGGGCGATGTCAATGCGCTGGTTCGGATCGGACTCAACCATGCCATGATCGGCCACGATCACCGTCAGTGTCCCGGCGGGCAGGCGGCGATGAAGCTCGGCCAGCTGTGCATCGGTCGCTTCGAGAGCGGCCACCCATTCCTCGCCCTCCCAGCCGCTGTGGTGGCCCACCTTGTCCACATCGCGGATATAGAGGTAGGTCAGCCCCGGCTGGCGGGCAGCCTGGCAGGCAGCCAGAAGACGCTGACGGGAGTGATTGTGGGCCAGGTACTCCCCGCCGCGCAGAGCCGCACGGGTCAGGGCTGAGTCGCGAAAACGCGGCAGGCCCGAGGAGGTCACCCGGACCCCCTGCGCCTGGAGGGTCTCGAAGACCGTGGGACGGCGTTGCAGACGCTCGGGATCCTGAGCCCCCCTGAATTGGATCATCTGGCCCAGCTGGCCGGTGTCCGGGTTCAGCTGGGTGTAGCCGGTCATGCCGGTCAGCCCCGGGCTGGTTCCGGTGCCGAAGACTCCCATGGCCGCCACGGTCGTCGAGGGCAGACTGGTGTAGAGGGGACGCTGGTTGATGGGTTCGGACAGCAGCGAGCGCAGGTAGGGCACATGGCCCTGGCGGCTGACCAGATTCCAGAATCCCAGTCCATCCACCAGGACGACGACCACCGACCGTGCCTCCGGCAGTCCCAGGGCCTCCTGGAGGGCCTTGGCAGACGGATGGACATCAGTGGCCACAGGCGTTCCCAGACAGGCGCTTAGGGCCGGCAGGACGGCGGACAGATGCCTGGCCCCGCCAACATGGTTATTCCCCGCCCGGTCCCCGTATTGGATAGGCAGACTCGGCTGCAGCAGTTCCTTCATGTCAGGTGTATCCAGACCCATGCCTTCCATTCAAGCACGGTCAGACCCCAGGCCGACACCGCATGCCTGCTGCGAATGCTTTGGCGGACCGTCCGGTTATCATAAGGCGGAACGTGAAGGAGCAGGAGCTTGAGCATGGCAACTCATCGCAGGAGCAAGGCGGCGGGATACGACCCCCGGCAGGTCAAGGAGCACATCGTCGAAACCCCTCTGAACGAGGAGATGAGCAAGTCCTTCCTGGAATATGCCTACTCGGTCATCTACGCCCGGGCCCTGCCCGATGCCCGCGACGGACTCAAGCCTGTTCAGCGGCGGATCATCTACCAGATGGGCCAGATGAACCTCAACCCCGACCGCCCCTACATGAAGTCCGCCAGGGCCGTGGGCGAGGTCATGGGCAAGCTGCACCCCCATGGCGACTCTTCCATCTACGAGGCCATGGTCCGGCTGGCCCAGCCCTTTGCCATGCGCCTGCCCCTGGTCGACGGCCACGGCAACTTCGGCTCCCTGGACGACGGACCTGCCGCCTCCCGCTACACCGAGGCCAGGCTGGCTCCTGCAGCCCTGGGCATGAACGCCGACATCGACCAGGACACGGTGGACTTCTCCCCCAACTACGACAACAAGCTCAAGGAGCCCCAGGTCCTGCCCTCGGCCATCCCCAACCTGCTGGTCAACGGGGCCTCGGGCATCGCCGTGGGCATGGCCACCAACATGATCACCCACAACCTGGGCGAGGTGGTGGCCGCCGCCAAGTATCTGATGGCCCACCCGGACGCAGGGCTGGACGAACTCATGCGCTACGTGCCCGGCCCGGATCTGCCCGGCGGCGGAGTCATCGTGGGACGGGACGGCATCCGCAAGGCCTACGAGCACGGCCGGGGGGCCTTCGTGACCAGGTCCGTCACCCACTTGGAGAACGTGACCGCCCGCAAGAAGGCCATCGTGGTCACCGAGCTGCCCTTCATGGTGGGCCCTGAGCGGGTTCTGGAACGCATCTCGGATGGGGTGCGCAACCACAAGCTGGAGGGCATCTCCAGCGCCATCGACCTGACCGACCGGCACAACGGGACCCGCCTGGTCATCGAGATCAAGACGGGATTCGACCCGGGCAAGGTGCTGGGCAAGCTCTTCAAGTACACGCCCCTGGAGGACTCCTTCACCATCAACAACGTGGCCCTGGTCCATGGACGGCCCAGAACCATGGGGCTCAAGGAGCTGCTGGAGGTCTGGGTGGAGCACCGGCGCACGGTCATCCATCGGCGCAGCGAGTTTCGCCGCAAGAAGGCCTTGGAGCGTCTGCACCTGGTCGAGGGGCTCCTGCTGGCCCTGGTCGACATCGACGAGGTCATCCAGGTCATCCGCAGCTCGGACGACGCGGATGCGGCCAAGACCAGGCTGATGGCGGTCTTCGATCTGGATCAGACCCAGGCCCAGTACATTCTTGACCTGCGGCTGCGGCGGCTGACCAAGATGAGCCGGATCGAGCTGGAGGGCGAGCGTGACGACCTCAACAAGCAGCTGGAGGAGCTGGACCGGATTCTGGGCTCCTCGGCCGAGCTGGACCGGGTGGTCATCCAGGAGATGGATCAGGCGGTGGCCCAGTGGGGCACGCCCAGGCGCACGGTCATCCTGGACCAGGAGCCTTCCGGCGACCTGGCCCCCGTACAGTCAGCAGCAGCTGGCGATCAGCAGACCACTCAGCAAACCTCCGGCAAAGTGGGCGCTGGGTCGCAGGCTGCGCTGGTAGCCAGCGGAGGAACCAGCCGCGACAGTGGCGACGGCGACCTGCACATGGAGGACAAGCCCTGCACGGTCATGATGAGCGCCACCGGCCTGCTGGCACGCAGCACCCCGGGCGCCCTGGATGCCTGGCGGTCGCGGCCGCGCAACCAGGACCGGGGGCATGACGACCAGATCATCGCCATATTCGCCACCACCACCCTGGCCACCTACGGCCTGGTCACCACGGCTGGACGGCTGATCACCGCCCCCGTGGCCGACCTGCCGCTGATCCCGGCCACCGCCAACCCCAACCTGAGCGGGGGCATCGTGGCTGACGAGCTCCTGGGCGGGACCGCCAGCACCGAGCCTCAGGCCGACGAGCACGCCGTCACCGTCATCGACATGAACGACTCCGCGCCTCTGGCCCTGGGCACCCGACAGGGCACGGTCAAGCGCTGGAACCGCGAATCCCCGACCACCATGGACTCATGGCCAGTCATCGACCTGAAGGACGGCGACCAGGTGGTCTCCGCGGCCCCCTGCCAGGACGGGGACCGCATGGTGCTCATCTCCTCGGATGCCAGCCTCTTGACCTTCACCGGGGACAAGGTTCGCCCCCAGGGTCGCAATGCGGCCGGCATGGCCGGCATCCGTCTGGCCCAGGGCTGCCAGGTCGCCGCCTTCGCGGTCGTGCCGGCCGGGGAGATCGGCTGGACCTACCAGGAGACCGGCGAGGATGGCATGAGCACCCAGGCCGGGGCCGTGGTCCTGACCGTGGCCGGCGACTCAGAGGCCCTGCCCGGCACCGAGAACGGCTCAGCCAAGCTGACCCCGCTGGAGATGTATCCAGTCAAGGGCCGTGGAACGAAAGGCGTGCGCTCCCAGCGCTTCCTCAAGGGCCAGGACAGCCTGCTGCTGGCCCGGGTGGGCGCCTGGCCCCTGCACGCCAGCACCGCTGCCGGTTCTCCGGTCGAACTGCCCGATGTGGACATGCGCCGGGATGCCTCCGGTCAGGAGCTGGCAGCGCCCATCGCCTTCGTGGCCTGAGGGCACTCAGCAAAGACTCAGTAGAGTGCCATGCCGCCCGGCCCGGCCGTGAATCCGGCGGTGGCCAAGGCCATGCCCACCGGTTCGCGCATGGTCAGGGGCCGGCCATTGGCGTCACTGAAGAGGATGCGTCCCTGTCCGCCCCGCCTCAGCCAAGAGGCCAGCTGGGCGAAGGCGGCCTCCAGCAATCCACGCCCGGGCTCACCGAAGACCAGCAGATGATGCCCCTTGGGCGCCGCGTAGACCAGGGCGCGGCCTCGATTCTGCACCACGAGGTTCCCCATGCGTCGAATGGGACGACCGCCGCCGTCCCCTGATGTGGCCGGCCAAGCAAGGGCCGTGCCATAGAGGTTGGCAGGATCCGTCACATCCATGACCACGGGCTCGGGCGGCCGCTGCTTCGATCCGCCTTCGCCATCGTCATTGCCCTCATCCTCCTGGAAGCCTCTGAGCTGGTCAATCACCTCCCGGGGGGCGAACTGGGCGCCGCCGAAACCGTCGACGATGACCCCACGCGTCAGCTGGCCGGCCTCCTCCATGCGTCTGCAGACCTGATAGAGGGCCGAGAATCCGCCGGGCAGGGATCGCACTTCTGGCAGGACCGGGGCCAGGAGCCCATAGCGGTCCAGAATGGCCTGCTCGTCGTGGACCAGGCGGACGGTCCGCCGCCGGTCATCATCCTGGCCACCGCTGAGCTTGTCGTTTGCATCAGCCATGCCAGTCCCCGCTGCACCTCTCGCTGCTGAGCGCTCATCCGCAACCAGGGTCCAGAATCCCTCCGCCGCCGCTGACAGCGCTGACGAGCCGGCCGCCCGAGCCAAGGCAGCGCGCGCCAAGGACCTGCCGTGTCCACGCAGACCATGGGGCAACCGGCGCGTCCTGCCCGAGGTCGGTGAGCCTGATCCTCGAACCAGGCGCCGAACCGGAGCCAGGGAGGCATTGGTGACCAGCCCACGCCTGACCAGGCCCCAGAGAGACCGGGCCATGGCCTCCTGGTCGGGGGCCTCAGAAACAGGGGACTCAATGTCGTCCCCGCCCCGACTGGCACAGGCGCGCAGAAGCCGATCGAAGCGGTAGGCTCCCCCATCGGCCAAAACACCCAGCAGGGTCGCTTCCAGATCGCCCGCCTTGCCCGGGTTGCCCGACTTGCCGACCCCATTCGTGACTGACGGAGGGCCGGCGGATTGTGCTGGAAGCTCCTCGTCCAGGTCCTCGGCCAGATAAAAGGTCATGGCGCCCAGCGGGCCCTCCCCCTGGTCGGACCCCACCCAGACCACCTGGCCCGAGGCCAGCAGGTCGTCCATCAATGCCGGGCCGTAATCACGCACCCTGGCCGGGAAGATGGCCGACTCCCAGAGTTCGGGCGGCAGAGCCAGCCCCTCCAGCTGCCCGATCACCTCCAGCAGTCCTTCGGCGCCCATCAAGGGCTCCTGGCCCAGGGGCGCCAGACCCTGCCGGTGAAGAAGAAAGTCGCTGTAGACATGGCCGGGGACGGGACTGGCGGCCTTGCTGGCCTTGGCCAGGGACCGCGAGCGCAGCCGACGGAAGACCTCGGGATCCAGCCATCCTCGGCGGGGTTCGCCTCCCTCCCATCCGGGCTCGCCATAGGCGCTCAGGTCGGGACGGGGGAAGACCCCGGTCATGAGCAGCTCGCGTGCGACCAGGGAACGCAGCCTGTCCTCCAAGAGAGCGCTGCCCAGGCCCAGGTGGCCGGCCAGGTCCTCGGTGGTGAACGGCCCATGGACTGCGGCGTATTGCCTGACCAGCTGGTCGAAGGCTTCGCTGTCTGATTCCGATTCCTTTGTCGGCTGGGCGGATGGCTGGATGACGCCTGGGCCCAGGACCGCCGTCAACCGTCCTGCCTGGCCGGCCCATACCCAGCAGTGGCGAGCGCCTAACCTGACCGGAACCACCCTGGACTGGGCCTGCAGCTCCTCCAGCATGGCCCGGACCTGTGCCTGCGTCACCGGTTCGTCCTCCTGACCGCGCATGCGCCGACCAATCCCGGCCAGGTCCATGGGGCCCATAGTGCGCAGCAGGTCGGCCAGACCTTCGACCCCCCTGGCCCGGGTCTTGGGCGAAAGCCGCTGCAGGTCAGCAGTCACCTGATCGACGGTCTCCTGGTCCAGGAGGTCAGCCATGTCCACTTGGCCGACCATCTGCTCCAGCAGGTCGGAGTCGATGGCCAGCATGGCGGCGTCGCGCTCGGCCTTGGGCATGTCGTACTGGTACATGAAGGTCCCCAGGTAGCCGAAGAGCAGTCCTGAGGCCATGGGCGAGGGGGTCTTGGTGGAGGCCGGGACCAGACGGACGCTCCCCTGCTCCAGGTCGGTCATAAGCTCGCGCAGGGCAGGCATGTCGTAGACATCCTGCAGGCATTCGCGCATGGTCTCCAGAACCAGGGGGAAGTCGTCCTCCTTCAGGGCCGCGTCCAGCAGACGGGAGGCCCGCAGACGCTGCTGCCAGAGCGGAACCCTGCGGCCCGGCTCCATCCTGGGCATGTAGAGCGAGCGGGCTGCGCACTGGCGGAAGCGGGCCTGGAAGAGCGCCGAGCCGACCAGATGACGTCGGACCTCGCGCTCCACCTGATCGGGGGTGAATCCGAATATGCGCTGGTCTTCCAGGAAGGCATCAGTGCCCGGGATCTGCACGACGATGCCGTCCTCCCCCGCCCAGACGGATCCGTCATAGCCGCGCTCACGGGAGAGCCGGGCGGCGATGGCCAGGGCCCAGGGCTCGTTGACCCTGCGGCCGTACGGCGAATGGAGGATCAGCCTCAGATCGCCCTCCTCGTTGGGGCAACGCTCGACCACCAGGTGACGGTCGTCGGGCACCCGGCCGGTGGAGGCATGCTGTTCGGCCAGAAAGGCGGCCAGATTGTTGATGGCAGGACGGTCCAGCCCGTCCTCCAGCAGACGAGCACAGACGGGTTGCGTGAAGCCCGGCCGACCGGAGGCAGTCTGGACTGCCGGTATCAGGCCCTGGGACAGTTCCCTGGCCAGCCTGCCCAGACGACGGCCGAATGCGGGGTCACGGCCGGTGCCCTCCCCGTGCCAGAAGGGCAGTCTGGCGGAGCGCCCCGGAGCGGGCACCACCACCACGCGGTCGCGGGTGATCTGCTGGATCCTCCAGGAGGTGGTGCCCAGGGTGATCACGTCCCCCTTGCGAGACTCGTAGACCATCTCCTCGTCCAGCTCACCCACTCGTCGTGGCTTGCCGCCGGCGGCCTCGGAGGGCATGACCACGCTGTAGGAGCCACGGTCGGGAATGGTGCCCCCGGAGGTCACCGCCAGTCGTTGCGCGCCGGGGCGGGCCGTCAGCGTGCCGGTTTGGTGGTCCCAGACCAGGATGGGGCGGAAAGCGGTGAAATCCTGGGAGGTGTAGGCGCCGCTGAGCATGCCCAGCACCGCCCGGTAGACCTGCTGATCCAGGTGGGCGAAGGGCGCGGCCCGTCTGACCGTGGCCAGCCAGTCCTGCTCCTTGAGCGGCCCCATGGCGGCTGCGGCCACCGTCTGCTGGGCTAGAACATCCAAGGGACTGCTGGGCATGATGGTCGGTTCGATGTCGCCCTGGACCATGCTCTCCATGCTGGCCGTGCACTCCAGGATCTGCTCGCGGGTCAGCGGGAACAGCCTGGCCTGCGATACCCGACCGACCTGGTGATCGGCCCGGCCCACCCGCTGCAGTCCCGATGCGGTCGACAGGGGAGCATTGACCTGGATGACCAGATCGACCGAGCCCATATCAATGCCCAGCTCCAGGCTGGAGGTGGCCACCACACAGCGCAGTCTGCCGGCCTTGAGGTCGTCCTCCACCTGGCGGCGACGTTCCTTGGACACCGAACCATGGTGGGCCATGGCAATGGGTTGGTCGACAGTTTGACCTGAGGTTCTCTCGGAGGTGGACCCGGTGGCCGAATCGTAGTGGGCTGGCTCCCTGGCCGACTCGGACTTGTCAGAGGGGCCTGACCGGTCACGCCCGTTCCAATCACGGCCGCCCTGGCTTACATCGGCTTGGTGCAGGTCGTTCAGCCGGGCGGTCAGGCGTTCGGCGAGCCCTCGGGAGTTGACGAAGACCAGGGTGGTGCGATGGGACAGCACCTGGTCCAGAATGGCCCGCTCGATGGCTGGCCAGATGGATCCGCTTCTTTGGTCGCCCTCCTGACCCTCCTGGCCGGGCTCGCCGGGCGGCGCCGCCAGATCGCCCATGTCCTCCAAGGGCTCGATCAGGCGCAGGTCCATGGCTGTGGACGACTTGGGCTGGATCAGACTGACCGGACGGCTGCCACCCAGGAAACGTGCCACCTGCTCGGGCGGCCGGACAGTAGCCGACAGGCCTATCCGCTGCACCGGCCCCCCAACCAGGTCGTCCAGGCGCTCCAGGCTCAGGGCCAGATGAGCCCCGCGCTTATTGCCCGCCATAACGTGGATTTCATCCACAATAACGGTTTGCACGTTCTTCAGCGTGCTGGCCGTCTTGGATGTCAGCATCAGATAGAGGGATTCGGGGGTGGTGACCAGAATATCCGGCGGATGGGCGGCCAGGGCCCTGCGGCCGCGGGCGTCGGTATCTCCGGTGCGGATGCCCGTCCGGACCTTGGGTGCCTGGCGTCCCTGTTGTTCAAATCGCTCGGCGATGCCCTCCAGCGGAGCCTGCAAGTTGCGGGCCACATCCGTCCCCAGGGCCTTCATGGGCGAGATGTAGAGCACGGCGACCCCAGGCTTCCGGGAGCGCCGGGGCCTGGTCATAAGCTCGTCGATAGCCCAAAGAAAAGCGGCCAGGGTCTTGCCCGAGCCTGTGGGCGAAATGATCAGCGCATCGCCGCCTGCGCGGATGGCCGGCCAGGCCTGCACCTGGGTCGGCGTGGGCCCCTCAGGAAAGGTCCGGCAAAACCAGTCGGCCGTCTGCGGGGAGAAATTGTCCAAGGGATCGCCCATATGCGTCATACTCCCCTCCCCGCCCTTTTTGGGCCTTGCTGAAAGTCGATCAGGTGTCGATCTTGCTCCGGTCGAAGTCGTCGGCATTGTCCACGATGAACTGCTTGCGCGGCGGCACGTCGTCCCCCATCAGCAGGGGGAAGATGCCGGCCGCCTGTGCGGCATCCTCCATGCGGATGCGGCGCAGCATGCGGGTCCTGGGATCCATGGTGGTGTCGGCCAGCTGGTCGGCGTCCATCTCGCCCAGACCCTTGTAGCGCTGCACATCGGGATTGTAGTCGATGTGCTTGGCATGCAGGTCGGCCAGCTTGCCCTCCAGCTCATCGTCCGAATAGGTGTAGATGAACTTCCCCTTGTTCTTGCCTGCCAGGGCGATTCGATGCAGGGGCGGCACGGCTGCGTAGACCCGTCCGTTCTCGATCAGGGGACGCATGTAGCGATAGAAGAGGGTCAGCAGGAGGATGCGGATGTGGGCGCCGTCCACGTCGGCATCGGTCATCATGATGACCTTGTTGTAGCGGGCCTGGTCGATGTCGAAGCTGGCTCCCGAGCCGGCGCCGACCACCTGGATGATGGAGGCGCACTCCTTGTTGGTCAGCATCTGGGACAGGGAGGCCTTCTGCACGTTGAGGATCTTGCCGCGGATGGGCAGCAGGGCCTGGAACATGGAGTTTCGTGCCGCCTTGGCCGTGCCCAGGGCGGAGTCGCCCTCGACGATGAACAGCTCGGCGATGTCGTCGTTGCCGGGCATGGAATCCGAGAGCTTGGAGGGCATGGAGGCCGATTCCAGAGCGTTCTTGCGCCTGGTGACCTCCTTGGTCTTGCGTGCCTGGACGCGGGCGTGCATCTCGCCCACGATCTTCTCCAGCACCTGGCCGGACTGCTCCTTGAAGCCGCGCTTGGAGCCGCTGATCATCTGGCCGAACTGGTCGTCGGTCATCCGGGTGACGATGGGTTTGACCTGGGCCGTACCCAGCACGTCCTTGGTCTGGCCCTGGAACTGCGGCTCGGCGATGCGCACGGTGACCACGGCCACCAGACCGGCCAGGACGTCGTCGCGCTCCACCTTGGTGTGGGAGTCCTTGAGGTTGACCTTGAGGCGGCGGGCGTTGGCCTCCACGGCCTTGCGCACCTGACGGGTCATGGCGTTCATGAACCCGTCCACGTGCATGCCTCCGCCAGGCGTCTCCACCACATTGACGAAGCTGCGGACGACAGAATCGTAGTCATTGACCCAGCGCAGGGCGATATCCACTCCGCAGACCCGTTCCACCTGCTCGGCGTGCAGCTCCCCGTCCGAACCCACACGCTGGGTCTCCTCCTGGTAGGTGTCCTGGCCGCTGATCCGCCAGATGTCGCTGACCGGCTCCCCCTTGGACAGGAAGTCCACGAAATCCGTCACCCCGCCAGTGTGCAGGAACTCCTCCACCCGTTGATGGCCGGACTCGTCCTCCGGCTGCAGCATGGCCCGGTCGGCCTGCTCGGTGGCCGAAAGGCTGGCATCGTCCACCTGCGCATCCTCGGCAGGTTGGTCTTCGGCGCCTTCTTCTGGCCAGTCCCCGCTGTCAGACGGTTCACCAAGGTTCCCCTGAACGTCCTGATCGTCCGGTTCCGCAGCAGGTTCGCCGTCAACCTCCAGGCGCAGGTCCTGCTCGGCGCTTCCTGTGGCGGGGATGCGGTCGTCGACCACGGTGATCTTGAGGCCGGGCACCAGGAAGCTGGTCTGACGCACCCGGTCGATCAGCTGAGCGTAGCTGAACCGGGCCGTTGAGTTGAAAATTTCTGGGTCGGCCCAGTAGCGCACCCTGGTGCCGGTCCGGGACTTGGGCACGCTGCCCACCACCTCCAAGGGCGTAGGCCGGTTCTTCCTGGTGCGTTTGAAGGGCGAATCGGGCGAAGGATGCTCCGGATCAGGGTCCTGATAGGTGCCTGGATGGCCCTGATGGAAGCGCATCCGGTGGGTCTTGCCGTCCCTGTCCACCTCCACGTCCAGTCGGGAGCTCAAGGCATTGACCACCGAAGAGCCCACGCCGTGCAGGCCGCCGACAGCCGTGTATGAAGAGTTGCCGAACTTGGCGCCCGCGTGAAGCTTGGTCAGAACCACCTCCACGCCGGTCAGCCCGGTCCGCGGCTCAGTATCGACGGGGATGCCTCGGCCGTTGTCGTCCACCTCGATGGAGCCGTCCCTGTGCAGGATGACCTTGATGTGGTCGCACTGGCCGGCCAAGGCCTCGTCCACGGCGTTGTCGATGATCTCCCAAAGGCAGTGCATGAGCCCCTGGCTGTCCGTGGTTCCGATGTACATGCCTGGACGCTTGCGCACTGCGTCCAAGCCATCCAGAACCGTCAGACTGCCGGCACCATAGGACTTTCCCGTATCAGGCTTTTTCGCCACCATTTACCTCGCCGTTCACCTCATGGCGCCCAAGGGGGACAGGGATCCCCGCATGGGCGGTCGCTTACGCACCGATGACCATTTCTAGCAAGGAGGCCTCGACAGCACCAGGACCTCCCCGTCGGGCGCAGAGGTCACTGGTCCAGGAAGTCGCGCAGGGTCTGCGAGCGCGAGGGATGCCGCAGCTTGGACATGGTCTTGGACTCGATCTGGCGGATGCGCTCACGGGTGACCCCGTAGACGCGGCCGATGTCGTCCAGGGTCTTGGGCTGTCCATCCTCCAGGCCGTAGCGCATCTTGATGACGCCGGCCTCGCGGGGGCTCAGGGTCTCGAGAACCTGCTGGAACTGCTCCTGCAGCAGGGAGAAGGCTACAGCATCCGATGGGGCGATGGCGTCGGTGTCCTCAATCAGGTCGCCGAACTCCGAGTCGCCGTCTTCACCCAGAGGGGTGTGCAGGGAGATGGGCTCGCGGCCGTACTTCTGGACCTCCTGAACCTTCTCGACCGGCATGTCCAGCTCCCTGGCCAGCTCGTCGGGGGTGGGTTCGCGGCCCAGATCCTGCAGCATCTGACGCTGGACGCGGGAAAGCTTGTTGATGACCTCGACCATGTGGACGGGCACACGGATGGTGCGGGCCTGGTCGGCCATGGCGCGGGTAATGGCCTGACGAATCCACCAGGTGGCGTAGGTGGAGAACTTGTAGCCCTTGGTGTAGTCGAACTTCTCCACGGCGCGAATCAGACCCAGGTTGCCTTCCTGGATCAGGTCCAGGAAGAGCATGCCCCTGCCGGTGTAGCGCTTGGCCAGGGAGACCACCAGTCGCAGGTTGGCCTCCAGCAGATGGTCCTTGGCCTTCTTCCCGTCGTTGGCGGCCCACTTGAGCTCGCGGCGACGCTTGAAGTCCATGCCTTCGCCCTCGGTATCCAGCAGATGCTGGGCGTAGAGGCCGGCCTCGATGCGCTCCGAAAGGTCCACCTCCTGCTCGGCGTTCAGCAGGCTGACGCGGCCGATCTGCTTGAGGTAGTCCTTGACAGGATCGGCAGTGGCGCCGGCGGTGACCACCCGACGCTTGGGATTGCCAGAGGGGGTGACATTCTCGTCGTCATCGGAATCGTCGACGACAAAGGCGCCCTTGACCTTGGCTGCGAGGGCATGGGCGGCCTTGCGGTCCTCTTCGGCCTCGTCCTGGACCTGGGAGGCCTCGTCCTCCTCCTGATCGTCCTCGTCGGGCTCGTCCTCCAGCTGGTCGTCGTCCTCCTGATCCTCGAGCAGGTCCTCGTCGGGCTCCTGCTCCTCCTGCTGCAGGATGGGCTTCTCTTCGACCTTCTTGGCGGTCTTGGAGGCCGGACGGCGGTTCGTCTTGGTCGCTGAGGTGCTCGTAGTGGCGCTCTTGCGGGACGCGGTCTTGCGGGACGCGGTCTTGCGGGACGCCTTGCTGCTGGTCTTGGACCTGGTGGCGGTCTTGGTCTTGCCGGCAGTTGAACTGGTCCGGCCCTTTGCGGTATCCACTGCGGCTGTCTTGGCTGACTTGGTGTCCTTCGTGGCCAAATTCTCCTCCTGGATCATCCCACCCGCCGACACTGCTTTTAGGGCACAGCTCTGGCAAGGTCAAATCGTAGACTCATTAAAGTGAACCACCCCAGGGGGACGATTATTCCCGATTCAGCTCAATTGCCTCCAGGCCGGGTCGATGCCGCGGCCTATCAAGGCCAGGACGATGGCAGCCAAGGTACAGGAACGATCGTCTGCCAGGGCTTCCTCGGCAAACTCCGATGCCCGGGATCCCCCACTCCACCAGTCGACATAAGCCGCGACCGCCAGCGGCTGGGACCGAAACCCCGGCGGAACCTGATCTGCCATAGCTTCAAGCATGGCCAACCCAGCATGGCAACGGGGCTGGTCCGGCCGCGTCGCAGGATCCTTGAAGACCGCATCCAGGATGCTGCAGAGCGATGTCACATTCGATGGATCGTTGGGACGAACACACAGGTCCATCAGCCGATCGCTGTCCAGACCAGGCTCAGGTGCCAGAATCGACAAAATAAGCCCGTCGCGTATGGCCAGTGTCTCCTTAATGGCCACGGCCAGGCAGTCGGCCGAGTCGGCGTCCAACTGCTGGTGCGTCTGCGGCCCTTGCAAACCAGCAGTCCAATCTGTCAGAGGTTGATGGAGCCATCGTCTGTCGGCCTCTTCCACACCCCATCGTCGCCGGCCCTCTCGGTAGTGCTCCACCAGTTCTTTCATGCCGTCTTCATGCACATCGTCCATGCCGTCATCGCCTCCCATTCGCTCCCAGCATGAGCACCGGGAGCCTTGGTACCATCCTGATCCAGTCGGAGCCGTCAGGAAGGCCGCAACCGATCATGTGGTCAAGTGAGGCCATCCATCCACCGTGGTCCTGGCAGCCTGTCCGCTGGGCAGATATGCGGATAGGCTCTAAGGCATGAAAAGCGTGACTGCAGCACGGGTCGAACAGCGCATGGAGGAACTGCTCCAGCGCTGTTGCGACCACCTGACTGCTCCAGAGCCCGGAGCGGACTCACCCCTGGATCAAGACCCCTCCCGGCAGGCTTTGCAGGAGGTCATCCTGCAGGCAGTGGAGGCTGGCCGCGGCGGCAAACGCCTGCGCGCCCTGCTGCTTTGCGACGTCTGGCAGGCTCTGGAGTCCGAGCAGCATCCTGACCGTGAACAGGCGGTAGTGGATCTTGCCTGCGCCTTAGAGGTCTATCAGACCAGCGCGCTGGTCCATGACGACATCATCGACGGTTCCCCCCGTCGTCGGGGCCGCCCTGCCGCCCACCTGGCCCTGAGCCGGTCGGTTGCCGGCAACGGTTCGAGCGGCCGGGCGCCCGCAAGACCTGATGCCCGCGGCACCGGCCTAGGCATCCTCCTTGGCGACCTGCTGGCCTCGCTGAGCACGGACATGGCCCTCCAGGCGGCTGCCAAACTGCCTCAGGGGCCGACCATCGGCAGGGCCTTTCAAGCCATGCAGACGGCTGTGGTCACCGGCCAGGTCCTGGACATGGGCATGGAGGAGGCCTGTCTGGACGATCCGGAACGCCTGCGCCGCCAGGCCCTGCACACCATGGCCTGGAAGACCGCCTCCTACACCACCCTGGCCCCGCTGGCTCTGGGCCTGCTGGCCGCTGGAGCAGACCTGGAAGAGCATAAAGCATCAGTGCGCGCCCTGGGTCTGGACCTGGGGCTGGCCTACCAGCTGGCGGATGATCTGCTGGATGTGACAGGCGACGACCGACGCACCGGCAAACCTGTGGGTGGCGATATCCGCGAGGGCAAGCGGACCGTCCTCCTGGCCGACACCCTGGCCCTGGCCGATCCTGATCAGGCCAAGGAAATCCGCCGACTGTACGGCCCCCCCTCCCAAGGCCGCAATGACACCCAGGTGAATATGGTCCGCGACCTGATGCAGTCCTGCGGGGCCGTAGAAGCCAGCCGGCAACGCATGGCCGACCTGTCCGTCCGGGCCCAGGCCCAAGCCCAGGCCCTGGCCGATCATCTGCATCTGTCGACAGGGGGCCGAACCATATTCCTCAAGGCCTGCCGACGCTTCCTGCCGCTTGCCACCACCGCCGGGTATCATGAACGTGTATCTTCCATTGATGCTGAGGCCGGTCAGGCCTCCGAGGTGCAGAGGGCCGGACAAGACGAGCATGAGTGAAGCGGACGAGAGGACCAGCGACCGGATCATCGACGGGCGCTACCGCATTCTGCGTGAGATCGCGCAGGGTGGCATGGCCACGGTCTACGAGGCCTTGGACCAGCGGCTGTCCAGGCATGTGGCGGTCAAGATCATGCACACCATGCTGGCCCAAGGGCCGCACAGGGCCCAGTTCGAGGAGCGCTTCCGCCGGGAGGCCAGGTCCGCGGCCGCCATCGCCAACCCCCACATCGTCCAGGTCTACGACACGGGTGTCGATCAGGGGCTGGATTACCTGGTCATGGAGTATGTCCACGGCATCAGCCTGCGGCGGGACATGGTCCGGCAGGGCGTCTATCCCCTGAAGGAGACCCTGCGCATCGTGGGCGAGATCCTGGACGGCCTGGCCTCCGCCCACCGAGCCGGCGTCATCCACCGCGACATCAAGCCGGAAAACATCCTCATCAACGACCGCGGCCACGTGGAGATCACCGACTTCGGCCTGGCCCGCGCCGCCGCCCAGGCCACCCTGTCCTCGACAGGCATGCTCATGGGCACGGCCGCCTACCTGGCCCCCGAGACCATCGAGAACAACGAGGCCTCCCCCCAGAGCGACCTCTATGCCGTGGGGATTATCGCCTACGAGATGCTGACCGGCACGGTCCCCTTCGCCAGTGACAATCCGGTGACCATCGTCTTCAAGCACGTCCACGAGGACGTCCCCTCCCTGGCCAGGGTCTGCCCGGGAATCGACCCATCGGTGGCCGCCCTGGTTGCCGAACTGACCGACCGCTCCCCCGAGCATCGCCCGGATGACGCCGGCAAGGCCCTGGAGAGCCTGAGGAAGGTGGTCAAGGGACTGGACCGACAGGCCATGGACTATGTGCTGCCCGCAGGCGCCGCAGCGGCCGCAGCCGGCGGACAGCCCGAATCCGCCATCGCCGGAACCGCTAGGCACGACCCTGAGGTGACCGGGTCGCCAAGGCAGACGGCGGCAGCTGCCAATGACGACGAGGAGGCGGCCAGAGACCGGGAGAATTCAGACACGGTTCTGTCTGTGCCCGTCCCGCCCGAAACCGATGCGGGCGCAGCGACCAGACGCTATCAGCTCAACGACGTGGACACCCCCTCCCGAGCCGAGACCACGACCGTTCTGCAGCCTCAGGATCCGGCAGCATCTTCCGCCGATGCAACGACCATGCAGCAAGGCGCTGAAGCGGCTCAACCCAAGCACCGGCATCGCGGCTTGATCATTGTGTTGGCGGTTCTGCTGGTCCTGGCCCTGGCCGGAGGCGGCGGTGGCGCCTGGTGGTACTTCCTGGGTCCGGGCAGCTATGTCGCACTGCCCAAGCCGGATGACATCTCCTGCGCCGAAAACCAGGAGTGCAAGGTCATCGGCGCCGCCTTCTCCAAGTACGCCCGTACACTCAAGGTCGCCGGCATCGAGGTCGACACGGCCTATGACTTCAGCGACCAGGTGGCCAAGGGAGCCGTCATGGCCGCGGATCCCGATACGGTCGGAGCCCATATCAGCAAGCGGGGCGGCAGGCTCAAATTGACCGTCTCCAAAGGGGTGCGCCAGGCCACGGTGCCCAAGGACATCCTCACGCCGGACACATCCAACGGCAAGGATCCGGTGCAGGCGCTGAAGGCAGCCGGGTTCGACAGGATCGACCACGACGCGTCCAAGGACCAATACTCCATGAACGTCCCCGAAGGAGCGGCCATTTCAGTGGATCCGGCCCCAGGGACCAAGACCCGTCACGATGCCAAGGTCAGCCTGGTCCTGTCCAAGGGTCGCATGCCCGTGGCCATGCCCGATATCGTCGGCAAGGCGAGGGATGAGGCTCAAGCGGCCCTGGAAGCCCTGCGACTCAAGGTCAGCTACAGCGAGGACTGGTCCGACAAGGTGCCGCGCAACCAGGTGATCTCCGCCTCCCACCAGGCCCAGGAGCAGCTGCATTGGGGCGACGCCGTCAACGTGGTGATCTCCAAGGGGCCGCAGTCCATCACCATGCCCGACGTGAAGGGCAAGAGCCAGGACGAGGCCACCCGGATTCTGGAGGGATACGGGCTCAAGGTCAACATCTCCGCTCCCTTGGGCAACCTGACCCACACGGTGCGCATCCAGGACCCCAATCCCGGCAGTCAGGTCAAGGTGCTCAACGATGACGGCTCGCCGGCCGTCGTGACCCTGACCGTGGTCTGAACCCCTGGGAAGTCAGTCCAGCTCCTGGTTGTTCTCATGGTTTTCATGCGCCTTGATGACCTGGGCATACACGTCCACGTAGCGTTGCCCGCTCATCTCCTGGATCTCCTGCATGATCCGGTCGGTCAGGTTGCGGATCTCCTCATGGGTGAGGCTGTTGACCGGAACGCAGGGCACGGTGATGGGCTTGCCGTAGATGACCTTGGTCCGGCCCTTATGAGGAATCACATGGCCGGGCTCCTGAAGCTGCCTGGTGCCGATGATGGCTGCGGGCACCACCGTCGTCCCGGTCTCGAAGGCGAGCCGTGCCGCCCCGGTATGCCCCCGGTAAAGCCTGCCGTCCGGGCTGCGCGTGCCCTCCGGATGGATGCCGAAGATGTGCCCGTGCTCAAGGATGGAACGCGCGGTTTCCATGGCGCCCAGCGACTTGGAGCCGCCTGACCTGTCCACGGGGAAGACGCCGACCGAGCTGAACCACCACTTTTTGAACTTGCCCTTGATCCCCTTGCCGTTGAAATACTCGGCCTTGCCCATGAAGTGGATCATCCGAGGGCAGGTGATGGGCAGGAGGGCGTCGTCGATGACGGCCAGATGGTTGGAGGCGATGATGGCAGCCCCCTGCTTGGGAATGTTCTCCGTGCCTTCAACGGTCGGTTTGAACCAGGTACGCGCCAACGGACCGAGCAGTTTGACGAAGAACCAGTACAGCACAGAGACTCCTTGGTAGCGAATGCGTGCGGCCGAGGTTACGATGGTTCTATGACCGAGCACAAGCATAACGACGCCGGGAATCAGTATAACAGCGAGGCGGGAACCGGCTCCCCACAGGGGGACGAGGAGTGGGCGGACTTCCTGAACTCGCATGCTGACGAGCTGGGTTCCCTGGAATCGTCCAGGACGGCCAAGGAATTCGAGAAGAAGGCTCGAAAGTCCGAGAAGAAGGCGGCGCTGAGGGCCGAGGACTTGAAGCGCGACTCCTTCGTCGGCGGCTCCGGGCCTCGCGATTTCCAAGGCAGCAGCTGGCTGGACACCGACGAGGTCATGGACCGGTCGTCGAACTTTGTGCCGCCCAACCCCGACCTGAGCGACCTGGGCGGAAGGCGGGTGGCCTTCATGATCATGACGGCTCTGGGCCTGGTCTGCTTCTTCCTGACCATCTTCCTTCCCCGCTGGTCCGGCTTGACCGGCCTGCTGGCGGGCCTGCTCCTGCTGATAGGCATCGCAGGACTGATCATCGACCGGAAGAATTTCCGCGACGATTCAAGCGGGCTCTTCGATGACGACGAACGACACTACCGGCGATAATGCCATGTGCCGCCATTGGTGAGCCGCCAAAAGAGTCGGGCCTCGCTGGCTGATGTTTCCGCCAGCGAGGCCCGAACAGGTTTGGCAGCAGCGAACTTACACCAAGATCGGACGGCGTGTCGGATGCTCTTGCTGGCAGCGGGACTGCGCTTCCTGGGCTCCGTGGATCCAGGCTGCCAGCAGGTCGGCGGCCCTGCCCTGGTCCACAACCTCGGTAGCCAGTTGATAGGCCTGGGCAAACCGCACGTTCAGGTCGGCCTCGGGACCGGCGTCGATCTGCGTGCCGTCAGCCACGATGGCCGAGGCCGCATTGAGCAGGGCCGTGGAACGGGAGGGAACCGACTTTCCAGCCAGGAAGTCCCTGACGACGCTGGCGTTGAAGGCGGGGTCGCCGCCGCGCAGGTCATCCAAATCCACCGGGTCGAGGCCCAGTTCACGGGTCGGGTCGAAGGAGCGTTCCTCCACCTTGCCCTGGTGGATCTCCCAGATGGAGACCAGCCCGGTCGGGGCCATCTCGTCAAGGCCTTCGGCCGAGGTGTAGACCATGCCCTCCTGGCCGCGTGAGGCATAGACCTGGGCCAGCATGGGGCTCAGCTGGCGCTGGGCGCATCCGATGGCCACATAGCGGGGGTTGACCGGATTGGTCAGGGGACCCAGGAGGTTGAAGACCGTCGGGATGCCCAGCGACGAGCGGACAGGCCCGGCGAACCGCATGGCGGGGTGGAAGGTCTTGGCGAAGACGAAGGTGATGCCGTAGCGGTCAGCCATGGCAGCCACCTCCTGCGGCGGCAGATCCAAAGGCAGGCCCAACTGCTCCAGGCAGTCGGCGGTGCCGCTCTTGCTGGATGCGGCCCGGTTGCCGTGCTTGACGATCCTGACCCCCGCAGCTGCAGCCACGATGGCGCCCATGGTCGACAGGTTGACCGTCGCTGCCCCGTCGCCGCCGGTGCCGACGATGTCGGTCACGTCACCGCTGACCTTCAGCGGTACCGCATGGCCCACCATGGCCTTGGCGGCCCCTTCGACCTCCGGGCTGGTCAGCCCCAGGGTGGATTGCATGGACAGGGCGGCGCCCACCTGCACCGGGTCGGCATTGCCGTCCATCAGGTCGTTCATGCACCACTCGGCCTCATCCGCGCTCAGGTGTCGACCGGACACCAAGGAGTTCAGGACGGATTTCCAGCTAAGTGGCCGCATGATGACTCTTTTCCCTTTGAAGAAGCGGGGCCGGATGCCCCGCTGTTTGCTCTAGGTTTACTGCCCTGCCCCTCCCCTGCACAAGACCATCCCATATTTTGGTCATTTTGCTACCAATATATGAAAGAAGGCAATCCACTATATGGAAACGGCCACCGCCCTGGTGAGCGATGGCCGTCAATCAGATCAGCAACCCTATCTGCAAAAGCCGCTACTGATTACGCGTACCTGTCATTTCTTCTCGTTCTGACCGTGGCACATCTTGTACTTGCGTCCGGAGCCGCAGGGGCAAGGTGCGTTGCGGGGCGTGCCCGGGAAGGTGCGGCCGTCGGCCCAGGGCGAGTGGTCCTCTACGGCCTTGGGCCTCTTATTGGCAGGAACCTTGCCCTCGGCATGGCTGATGGGCGCAGGCCCCACTGGAGCCGGGCTCGAAGCGTCGGGTGCTTCCGAGTCCGCGGCGGACGTGCTCAGACCCGACTGGGCGTCATCGGTATCCTCGGCGGAGTCCTCCTGGACGCTGCCCGCCGGAGCATCTTCATCACGCTCCTCGGCCGTCTCGTCGATGTCGGTGGTCTCATCCTCGGCGTCAGGCTCTTCAGGCGCCTGGTAGTTGACCTCTTCGGACTGGCTGGCCTCGTTTTCTTTGCGTTCTTCGCGGGCCCGCCGCTCGTTCTCCTGGCTGGCCGCAATTTGCTTGAGGTCCACGTTGAAGAGCAGCTGCACGGTCTGCTCCTTGATGGCGTCGATCATGGAGTTGTACATCTGGTAGCCCTCGCGCTGGTACTCGACCAGGGGGTCGCGCTGACCCATGCCGCGCAGGCCGATGCCGTCCTTGAGGTAGTCCATCTCGTAGAGGTGCTCGCGCCACTTGCTGTCCAGGACGGAGAGGACCACCTGGCGCTCCAGCTGCCTTGAGCCCTTCTCGCCCAGTTCATCCTCGCGCTCCTGGTAGATGGACTCGGCGTCCTCCACGATCTTGTCCGCCAGGGCCTTGACGGCCTTGTCACCCTTCAGAGACTCCAGGGAGTCCATGGTCTCGTCCTGGTCGAGACTGATCGGATAGACGGAGGCCAGCGCCTTCCAGAGCCCGTCAGCATCCCAATCCTGAGGCTTGTCCGAGCCGTTCTGCGCCCCATGGATGTATGACGTCACGGTCTCACGGATGAAGCGGAGGATGTCCTGGTGGATGTCCTCGCCCTTGAGCACGGCCTGACGCTCGCCGTAGATGACCTGGCGCTGCTTGTTCATCACGTCGTCGTACTTGAGCACGTTCTTGCGGATCTCGTAGTTGCGGGATTCGACAGACTTCTGTGCATTGCGCACACCCTTGGAGACACTCTTGGTGCCTATGGGCTGACCTTCGGGCAGGCTCGTGGAGGACATCATTCGAGCCACCAGCTGAGTGTTGAACAGGCGCATCAGGTCATCCTCCAGGCTCAGGTAGAACCTGGACTCACCGGGGTCACCCTGACGGCCGGAACGACCGCGCAGCTGGTTGTCGATGCGGCGGGACTCGTGCCGTTCGGTGCCCAGCACGTAGAGGCCGCCCAGCTTGACGACTTCCTCGTGCTCATCCTTGACCTGTTCCTTGACGGAATCCAGCATCTTGGGCCAGCGCTTCTCATACTCCTCAGGGGTGTCGTCGGGCGAGTAGCCCTGCTCCTTGAGCTTCTGATCGGCGAGGAACTCCACGTTGCCGCCCAGCATGATGTCGGTGCCGCGCCCGGCCATGTTGGTGGCCACAGTCACGGCCCCCTTGCGCCCTGCCACAGCTACGACAGCAGCCTCGCGCGCATGCTGCTTGGCGTTGAGCACCTGGTGGTCGATGCCGGCCACGTCCAGCAGGGAGGAGACCACCTCGGAGGACTCCACGGATGCAGTGCCCAGCAGGATGGGCTGGCCCTTGGCATGCCGCTTGGCAACGTCCCGGACGATGGCGGCCAGCTTCTCCTTCTTGGAGCGGTAGATCAGATCGTCCTGATCCTTGCGGATCATGGGCTTGTTGGTGGGGATGGGCAGCACGCCCAGCTTGTAGGTATTCATGAACTCGGCGGCCTCGGTCTCGGCCGTGCCGGTCATGCCCGCCAGCTTGTCGTACATGCGGAAGTAGTTCTGCAGGGTGATGGTGGCGAAGGTCTGGTTCTCAGCCTTGACCTCCACGCCCTCCTTGGCCTCGATGGCCTGGTGGAGGCCCTCGTTGTAGCGGCGGCCCTTGAGCAGACGGCCGGTGTGCTCGTCCACGATCAGGACCTCGCCGTTCTGGACCACGTAGTCACGGTCGCGCAGGAAGAGCTCTTTGGCCTTGATGGCGTTGTTCAGATACCCGATCAGGGCGGTGTTGGCGGGCTCGTAGAGGTTGTCGATGCCCAGGTAGTCCTCGACCTTGGTGATGCCGGGATCCAGGATGCCGACGACCTTCTTCTTCTCGTCGACCTCGTAGTCCTCATCCCTGGTGAGCTTGGGGACCAGCTTGGCGAACTGCCGGTACCATCGGGTCACATCGCCCTCGGCGGGTCCGGAGATGATCAGAGGAGTTCGAGCCTCGTCGATCAGGATGGAATCCACCTCGTCCACAATGGCGAAATGGTGGCCGCGCTGGACCAGCTCGTCCTTGTCCCAGGCCATGTTGTCGCGCAGGTAGTCGAAGCCGAATTCGTTGTTGGTGCCGTAGGTGATGTCCGCCTGGTACTGCTTGCGGCGCTCGTTGGGGCGCTGGTCGGTGATGATGCAGCCCACGCTCATGCCCAGGAAGCGGAAGATGCGCCCCATGAGCTCGCTCTGGTAGGAGGCCAGGTAGTCGTTGACCGTGACCACGTGCACGCCCTTGCCCTCCAGGGCGTTCAGATAGCTGGGCAGGGTGGCCACCAGGGTCTTGCCCTCGCCGGTCTTCATCTCGGCGATGTTGCCCCAGTGCAGGGCCGCGCCGCCCATCAGCTGGACGTCGAAGTGCCGCTGGCCCAGGGTGCGCTTGGAAACCTCGCGAACCGTGGCGAAGGCTTCGGGCATCAGGGAATCGAGGGATTCGCCGTTCTCCAGTCGCTGCTTGAACTTGGGCGTCTGCGCCTTGAGCTCCTCATCGGACATGGCCGAGATCTGATCCTCGAAGGCGTTGGTCGCCTTGGCCACCCCCTGAAGCTTGCGAATCTGACGACCCTCGCCCATACGGAGGACCTTGTCCAAGACTGCTACCACGTTGCGCTCCCTACCGTTCTTTTATGGCCTTCGCACGCCCTCAGCTGACGTAGGCCCAGACCTTGATTATCTTACGCGAATGCACCGATTTTCTCGAAACCGATGGTTCCGCAAACCCGGCTGCGGCCTTGGCAGCCGGGCCGGGCATTGAAGAAGGGCGATTCTCCGGAGGTCAGGCTAATTTGCCGCCGGGGAATCGCCCCACAGTTCAATATCCGTGTATCCGTTGTGCTGTTACTTCTTCTGGCCTACATGCTCGGGCGTATCGATCTCGAAGACGCCGTAGCTCCATCCGTGCCGGCGGTAGACCACTGACGGCCGCCTGGTCTCCTTGTTGACGAAGAGGAAGAAGTCGTGGCCGATCAGTTCCATCTCGTAAAGGGCCTCGTCGATGCTCATGGGCTCGGCGATGTGCAGCTTGCGGCGGATGACGATGGGGGTGTCGCCCACCTGCACCTCGACCGACTGGCCCGGAGCCAGGTCCGAGGCCACGGCGGTTTGGGCGCTGTTATCGGGGTTGGACTCCTGGCCCTGGTCTCCCTGATCGCCCTCATCGCCTGTCTGGTCATCCACGGGCAGGTCGGCGGGCAGGGGCGGATGCTCGAGTCCCCGGCGGTGGTCCTTGCGGCGGTCGCGGACCCGGCGCAGACGCTGGGTCAGCTTGTCCAGGGCCATGTCCAGTGCGCTGAACTCGTCGGCGCTGGAGGCCTCGGCGCGGATCACGGTCTTGCCAGCCTGGACCGTGAGCTCCACCCTCTTGGCGCTGTCAGCCTGGCGGGGATTGCCTTCATGTGTCAGAACGACCTGGATGCGCTGGGCATCGGGGGCGATGGCCGTCACCCTATTCATCTTGCTGTCCACAACATCGCGGAACCGCTGCTTGATTTGGGTATGTCGACCGGTAATGACGATCTCCATGGGAATCTCCTTGCACTCGTGAGCGGACGAACCGCTGGTGCGATGGCGGACTTGGTCACCATCGACTGTGCTTCCGATTGTATCCGAAGAGCAGGGCTGACTCACTGATTGAGCTTGAGGCCAGAGCGGGATCATGACCGCCGGTCAGGTCGTTCAGTTCCGCTATGCTGAATCCCCGAGACCTCTCGGATGGCCGCGGCCCCTCCTCCTGGGAGGGGCTGAGGAACTTCCGGGCTCCACAGAGCACGATGGCGGATAACGTCCGCCCAGGGTGACCTGAGAGATAGCGCAACAGAGAACAGACCGCTCGCCTTCTAAAGGCGGGCAAGGGTGAAACGGCGGTGTAAGAGACCACCGGGTCGACGGTAACGCCGACCGCATGGCAAGCCTCATCGGGAGCAAGGCCAAGCAGAAGGCATTCAGGGGCTGCTCGTCCCGCCTTCGGGTAGGCCGCTAGAGCCTGGCGGCAACGTCAGGTCGAGATGGATGGCCATCCGTCGTCCGGATTTTATCCGGTCGATGACAGAACCCGGGGTATATGAGAGGTCTCATTTTCTCTTTTACTGTACAGTGCCTAGGCAGCCATCGGCTCAATCGAGAGGGTCGCCGGAGACGAAAAGATCAGCTGCCACCTGGTTGAGAAGGCCGGGACTGTGGCCTTTGCGAGATCCAGCACTCCAGAATCGCCGTTTGCGCACTTTAAGATCAAGTCCGGCTGTCTTCCGGGCCACCTTGCGGCCGAGCTCGTAGGCGGAGTCGACGAAGAGTCCCTCACGAGAGGCTTGGGCCACTACCTGTGCAGCCAGTCCCGGATCCAGTCCCTTACGGGTCATCTCCGAGAGCACGCCGCGCTCCCCCATGGTGCGATGCAGACAGGAACGCAGCAGATCCTGGGCATAGGCCTGGTCATCTACCAGGCCCAGCTTGGTCAACCGATCGACCACCTGATCGACCACGTTCGTGTCAAACCCCTTGTCGACCAGACGACGGGCCAGGGCTCCACTCGAACGGGCCGCTGCATCCAGCAGGGTCAGGGCAGCCTCCCGGCAAGCATCCGCATCATCCGCATCCGCTCGAGGGGCTGCAGGCGCTGAACCTCCGCCAAAGCCGCCAGCACGTGGACGACGGCCACGGCGGCGGGTCCTTCTGTCGGAACCCCGGGCAGAACGGCGACCATGGGAATAGCGATCTGCCAGGGAATCCTCACCCATATCAGCATTGGCAGGACTGTCAATATCTTCCAGACTGCCTCCGAACCGAGCGCCATGTCCCAGACCGGGGACAGGGGGCGGCACTGGGCGGCTGTCTTCCTTGTAGCTGTCATCCTTCTGCGCAGGGGCAGGAGCAAGGAGTGCCACCGAATCTGCTGGAGCAGACGCACCCGCAGATTCTGCCTGGAACCGGTCCGACTGGGAATCCACCGATTCTGTGATGGAGTCGGCAGGATCCCCGGTCTGCGCCAGTCGGACCGGATTTTCCTTGAGGAAGTCCTCGGCCGAGATCATCGGGTCATGCAGCCTGGGCCGTGGGCACAGTGGTGTTGACGTCGACAGGAGCCGAGTCGTCTTCCTTGCTGTCTTGGCCAGCATCAGCCTGATCGGCCTTGTCGTCCTCGGAAGGAGCGGGAATAAGGCCGAAGGCGACCTTGACCTTATCTTCGATCTCCTTGGTCAGGCCGGGGTTGTCCTTGAGGAACTGACGGACGTTCTCCCTGCCCTGACCCAGCTGATCGCCCTCGTAGGTGAACCAGGAGCCCGACTTCTTGACGATGTTGGTCTGCAGGGCCATGTCCAGAACCGAACCCTCCTTGGAGATGCCCTCCCCGTAGAGAATGTCGAATTCGGCCACCTTGAAGGGCGGGGCCATCTTGTTCTTGACCACCTTGACCTTGGTGCGGTTGCCCACCGCCTCGTCGCCGTTCTTCAGGGTCTGGATACGGCGGATGTCCAAGCGGACCGAGGCGTAGAACTTCAGGGCCTTGCCGCCGGTGGTGGTCTCCGGGCTGCCGAAGAAGACGCCGATCTTCTCCCTGAGCTGGTTGATGAAGATGGCCGTGGTGTTGGCCTGGGACAGGGCACCGGTCATCTTGCGCAGGGCCTGGCTCATCAGCCTGGCCTGCAGACCCACGTGGCTGTCGCCCATGTCGCCCTCGATTTCAGCCTTGGGCACCAGGGCGGCCACCGAGTCGATGACGATGACATCCAGGGCGCCCGATCTGATCAGCATGTCGGCGATCTCCAGCGCCTGCTCGCCGTTGTCCGGCTGGGAGACGATCAGGGAGTCCGTGTCCACGCCCAGCTTCTTGGCGTACTCGGGATCCAGAGCGTGCTCAGCATCGATAAAAGCGGCCACTCCACCGCCGGCCTGTGCATTGGCCACCGCGTGCAGGGCCAGGGTGGTCTTGCCCGAGGATTCTGGACCATAGATCTCGACGATGCGGCCGCGGGGCAGTCCGCCGATGCCCAGGGCCATGTCCAAGGCCAGGGACCCGGTGGGAATGACCTCCACATCCTGGGCGGGCTTGTCGCCCAGGCGCATGGCCGAACCCTTGCCAAAGCTCTTCTCCACCTGCGCGAGGGCCGTGTTCAAGGCTGCCTGGCGACGGGGGTCGATCCCGCCCTCCTCTTCCTTCTTCGCCTTGCCACTGTTGCTCTGACGTGCCATATGGCTCTCCTTCTTCGTAACCGACCTCACGATGACGACATCCTGATTGACGACCTCACGATTGACAGCCTATCCGCCGTCGGAACCTGTCTGCGGTCCCGGCGCCCGATGTGGTCAAACGTGCCGATGGTCACCGGACCATGGGTATCAGTATACCCGACTATGCGAACAAATGTTCGAAAATCACCTGGAATGGGCAATAAATTCGCGGAGGATAAAACCCGCCGATCAGGCTGCCGGCAGGGGCGGCGCATTGTGGTCCTTCCCCCAGCGCCGGGAGTCGGGAATCTCCATCTGATCGCAGAGCACATTCCAGACCACGCGCGGCTCCACACCCGCATCCAGGGCCTCTATTACGGTCATGGCATCCAGGGCGGTCAGCCTCTGGTCACGGGCCAGACTGCGTCCGTAGACCCGGCCGAAGACCTCCTCCAGCAGCTGCCAGAATTCCCGTTCACGCACCCGACATCACCTTTCGTCCAAGACCCACCCTGTCACACCCCTTCTACGGTAGCAACCGACAGTCAGCAGAAGAGGGCGCCTGGTTCCTCAGAACCGGACGCCCTCAAGAACGGTCCGCCGGGTCAGCCGACCGGACCTGACATGCTTACTCCTGGGTGGACTCCAGGTAGTCCGCCACCATCCGCAGGGTCTGCGGCACACCCAGGCCCAGCGCGTCGGCGATGGAGCTCAGCAGTTCGGAGCTGGCCTCTTTCTGGCCGCGTTCCACCTCGGACAGGTAGCCCAGGGAGACGCCGGCCTTCTCGCTGACCTCACGCAGGGTCTTGTGATCGTTGGTCCTCAGCTCGCGCAGCACGTGGCCCAGGGCCTCGCGCAGGGAGACGGTATGGGTGACGGCCCGGCCGTCGTTGTTGGAGGCTGCCCGCTGACGGCTGGCTTCCATGCCGTCCTCCTCCATCCACATCTTGTTCAGGTTGGCCTGGCGCTCCTCCTTGGCCTTCTTGGCGGCCTTGGCACGGATCACCTGCTGCTGGGCGAAGACGACGGCACGACGCTGGGCGGGTGTCAGATCACGAACCCGCGCGTTGCGCTCCACTCCGGGTGCGGCCGGCTTGACATCATAGGTATCGTTGGTTCGAGTCATCACGGTCTCGGTGCTGGCCATAGCAGCCCCTTTCGCCATTATCGTGTTCAACTTCTTACACAGTGACCAACAGACGAGCCGCTGAATTATTCCAGGGGAGGAACCCGAAAGGCCCGCTTTGTGACCAAGGTCACGTATGCACAAGGTCCGACAGCGGTAAGTGGAAGCGACTCACCGCATCAGGCCGTCAGCCCCGCGAGTGCAGGGCCCGATCCAGCTGGTCCAGAATCCGCATGACCGTGCCCCGGCGCACCTGCTCCCGGTCGCCGTCCAGATGCAGCTCGTAGGCATAGGTCCGGTAGGCGTGGGATTGAAGGCCGGTCTCGATACGCCGACCCAGCACCCGGACGGGCAGAGCCAGACCGATGTAGACCAGCCCGGCAGGATCGTCCCCGTCAGGGCCCGGACCGGCCACGCCCGTCGTGGCCATGCCGATGACCGTGTCCTCGTGCCCCGGCCTGGTGTAGAGCCTGGCCGTGCCCTCGGCCATCTCCTGGGCGACCCTTGGATGGACCGCGCCCTGGGTGGCCAGCAGATCCTGGTCCACCTTGAGGATGGCGGCCTTGGCAGCGATGTCGTAGGTGACGGCCGACCCAAGGAAAACGTCTGAGGCCCCGGGAATCCTGACGAAGGCATCGGCCAGCAGCCCCCCGGTCAGCGATTCGGCGGCGGCCAGGAACAGGCCCGAATCACGGCAGGTGTCGATGATCCGTCCAGCCAGGTCGTCGCAACGGCCCTGCACGCTCTTGCCGATCATCGCCGCATCCCCATCACGTATTCCGCCCCCGAGTAAAGGCAAAGGGCCAGGGCCACCAGGATGACCACGCGGGTGGCCACCAGGTACCAGGGCCAGACCGTCGACAGGGGCATCATGAGCATGCCCAGGCCGATGCACTCAAACAAGGTCTTGTACTTACCAGCCTGGGAGGCGGCGATGACCCGGCCCTGCTTGTTGATGACCAGGACCCGCAGCAGGGTGATGCCCAGTTCCCGCACCAGGAAGAGCACGGTGACCCACCACCAGAGCTCGCCGAAGACGGAGGCCACAATCAGCGCCGAGCAGATCAGCAGCTTGTCGGCAATGGGGTCCATGAGCTTGCCCAGCTCGGTCACCTGGTTGTACCGGCGGGCCAGCCACCCGTCAAGCTTGTCGGTCGAGGCGGCGAGGATGAAGAGCACGGCGGCGGTCCAGCGCATGCCAGGCCTGCGTTCGCCCCAGGGACCGGCCATCAGATCCAGGGCGATGAAGACCAGGACCAGGAGGATACGGGTGTAGGTGACCAGGTTTGGGGGTGAATTCCATCCTTCGAGAAGCCTGCGCCTCTCACGACCGGTCTCTGACTCGGCATGCTCCTGCATTGCCACTCCTTATACGCGATACTCGTGCGCTCGGGCCGTCCAACAAGAGATGCCGGGCGGCAGTTTCATCATAACGGTAGACCAGGCCCAGCTTTTTGGGCCGATGTTCAGCCCTGCGCTTGCTCATCCGGGGCGGGATCCATGGAGGTGGCGTCGCCTCGGATGAAGGCCAGGGCCTGCTGCAACTGCGGCGGCTGGATGAGCACCTCGCGGGCCTTGGAACCCTCCGACGGCCCCACGATTCCCCTCGACTCCAGCAGGTCCATCAGCCTCCCTGCCCTGGCGAAGCCTACACGCAGCTTGCGCTGGAGCATGGAGGTGGATCCGAACTGGGTGGTCACCACCAGCTCGGCCGCCTGGAGCAGCTCGTCCATGTCGTCGCCGATCTCCTCCTGGATCTCGTTCTTGTGGTCGGCCTTGTCGGCCATCTGCTCGATGTCCTCACGGTAGTGGGGCTTGCGCTGCGTGCGCACATAATCCACCGCCTTGCGGATCTCGGACTCGGAAACCCAGGCCCCCTGGACGCGGGTGGGCTTGGCCTGCCCCATGGGCAGGAAGAGGGCGTCGCCCTGGCCGATCAGGGTCTCGGCGCCGGTGGCGTCCAGGATGACCCGGGAATCGGTTGAGGAGGATGTGGCGAAGGCCAGCCTGGAGGGGATGTTGGCCTTGATCAGGCCGGTGACCACATCCACCGAGGGCCGCTGGGTGGCCAGGACCAGGTGGACGCCGGCGGCACGCGCCAGCTGGGTGATCCGCTGGATGGAGCTCTCCACGTCGTTCTTGGCCACCATCATCAGGTCGGCCATCTCGTCGACCACCACGACCAGGTAGGGATACGGGGCCACCTTGCGGTTGGAGCCGGCGGGGGCGTGGACCTTGCCCTCGCGCACGGCCTTGTTGAAGTCCTTGATGTGCCGGAATCCGAAGAACTGCAGGTCGTCGTAGCGGGCGTCCATCTCCTTGACCACCCATTCCAGGGCCTGGGCGGCCTTCTTGGGTTCGGTGATGATGGGCGTGAGCAGGTGGGGAATGCCGGCGTAGGCGCTCAGCTCCACACGCTTGGGGTCCACCATGATCAGGCGGACCTGTTCCGGCGTGGCCCGCATGATCAGCGAAACCAGCATGGAGTTGATGAAGCTGGATTTGCCCGATCCCGTGGCGCCGGCCACCAGCAGGTGGGGCATCTTGGTCAGGTCGGCGGTCACATAGTGGCCTTCCACGTCTTTGCCCACGGCGGTCATCATGGGGTTGTCGTCCTGCTGGGCCTTGTCGGAGCGCAGCACGTCGCCCAGGTGGACGATCTCGCGGTCCACGTTGGGAATTTCGATGCCGATGGCCGACTTGCCCGGGATGGGCGACAGGATGCGCACGTCCGAGCTGGCCACTGCGTAGGCGATGTTGCGCTGGAGGTTGGTGACCTTCTCCACCTTGACGCCCGGGCCCAGCTCCACCTCGTACTGGGTGACCGAAGGGCCGCGCAGGAAGCCGACCACCTTGGCATCCACGTCGAACTGCTGGAAGGTCGATTGCAGGGCCTTGATGACCGCGTCGTTGGCCGAGGTCCTGACCGCATGGGGCTTGCCCTTGACCAGCAGGTCCGTGCTGGGCAGCACATAGGGCCGGCTCTCGTCCACCTGGCGGTCGTCTGAGGAACCTGACGCTTCTGCAGCCTGAGCGCCTGCAGCCTGGGTTCCAGCAGCCTGGTTCCCTGCTCCCGGAGCGGGCTGGGCATCCATCTGCACGGTGTCGGCTGCAGCTGCGGCAGCGGCCCAGGGATCCGAGGCCCCCACGCCGGACAGGGCGGCCGGATCCACCTTGGGGTGCCCCTGCTCCCTGGCATCCAGAAGGGCGGCCGTGGCCGGGGCCTCCACCGCGGGCATGTTCTGCGTGGACACCTGATCACCCTGGTCAGCCTGGTCGGCCTGGTCAGCCCCCTCCAGCGAAGCCGCCTGGGAGAAAGGCTCGTCAGCCTCGTAACGCTCAAGATGGGTGTCCGTGTCCTTGCCGATGCGGCCATGCAGCAAGCGACTGAACCAGCCGGCCACCCCGCCACGGCCGGAATCCTGGGCATCCTCCTGGTCCGACTCCTCGTGGGCGGGCACGCCGGGCGCCAGAGGCAGGGTGTCATCCCCCAGCCTGACCTCGTTGGGAGCGGTCTGCGCCTGAGCCGAGCCCGAGGCATGGGTCCTCTTGCCGCGCAGCAAGGCAACCAGGTCGCTCATATGGAATCTGAAGGTGATAAAGAGGCCGAAAATGCCCACGAGGACGAAGATGATGACGGCGAAGACCTTGGACAGCCCCCAGGCCAGGGGCGAACCCAGAGCGAACCCCAGAAGGCCGCCTGAGCCGCTGATGGCCCTCATGTCGAAACCACGATGGTCCGAAGCCATGAGCACATCCAGAATGGAGCAGACCGACCAGAGCACCACCACGAGGCCGCCCACCACAGGCAGGTTGCCCGCCTCGCGCCCGGTGTAGCAGACCAGTCGGAAGGCTGCGAAGAGCAGGACCACCGGCAGGATGATGCTGCAGAGTCCCAGAACGCCCGCAGCCAGGGCATGCAGTCCCCGGCCCAGGAAGCCGTTCACACGGAACCATTCACTGGCGCAGAAGAGCACGGCCAGAATGACCAGCACGAAGCAGAGCCCGTCCTTGCGGTAGGCGGAGTTGTCGCCGTTCTTGCCGGCCACGGCGCGCACCAGGGATCCCAGGCCCCGGGGCAGGGCCAGCAAGGCCTTGTGCCAGAAGGGTTCCGGGTCCTGGCTGTCCTTGGATGCGGTCCGGCCGCGACCGCGTGCGTCTGCTTGCTGCTTACGTGTCATAACCCTTTCAGCCTACCCAGAACCCCGGTCCGCATCGGGCCCGCCGGGTCAGTGTGCACAACTCTTTCAGACGGGGGCCGCCCGGGCTAGCATCGTTGGCATGACACCAGCCGAACGTCAGAGCGCCGTGGCCTTCGCCCTGCGCAACCTGCTTCTGGATGACCGTCATCCCAGTCCTTCAGCCCTGCAGGCAGCCAGCGACTTCATGGCAGGCAGGAAGCAGACTGAGGCACTGGCCGACACGGCCCGACGCTTGGAAGCCCAGAGCAATAGTACGAACGCCAATGTGGATGCCCTCTTTCTGCGGACCATCCTGGTCGGTCAGCAGCCTTGGGCGACCGAGGGCGATCTTGCAGAGCTGCGGGCCATCCACCGCCGGCTGCTGCCCAGCCAGCCGGAAGAGGGAGCGCTGCGCCGACCTCAACCAGACGACAACGCCAACCTGTACCCGGCGGCCATGCTGGAGCAGGGAGCGGCAGCCATCGGCCAGGAGCTGGCGGCCGAGCGCAACCTGGCCAGCCTGGACCGTCCGGTCTTCGTGGAGCGCCTGGCCCACTACTACGACGAGCTCTCCTACCTGCACCCCTTCGCCGACTGCGACGGCATGACCCTGCGCATCTTCCTGTCACGCCTGTCCCACGATGCAGGCTGGGACCTGGACTGGGGGCGGACTGATCCGACCGACCACCGCCGGGCCCTCCAGCGGGCGCTCCAGGGCGACACCGACGGCCTGCAGACCCTGATCGCGGGCATGGTCCGCCCGGTCAACCCAACCAGAATATTTCTGATCGCCGGATGGGACCAGGGCCCAGCCCACTGAGCCGACAGCCTCAGCCCGGCAGTCTCAGCCTGCCAGCCGCTCGTTGCCGCTGCGCTTGGCGGCCTCGATGATCTGGGCACTCTGGTTGATCAGTTCTGTCGCCCCGGCCTGGTCGTGGTCGCGCACGTGTCCCCAGTACTGTATTTTGAGCTGCACATAGCGCTTCCGCGCCTGCAGGTCGGCCATCCGCTGGTCCAGCCGCCGCCCCTGTTCGTCCAGGAGTTCGATCTGCCGTCCGGCGGCCTCGGCTCCCCCAGCGCGGTTGCCCAGATACTCCCGCATGTGTTCCAGGGACATGCCCGTGGCGCTCAGGCAGGAGATGGTCTCCAGCAGGTCCAGATCCTCCTGGTTGTAACAGCGGTGGCCGCTCGAGGGATCCCTGGCGATGGGCGGAATGATGCCGATGGTCTCGTAATAGCGCAGGGTGGTCTCCGGCATCCCCGACATGAGCGAGGCCTGGCGGATGGTGTACCAGGGCCCTGATTCCTGGTCGGGCTGGGTTTGGGCGGTCTGGGTTTCAGCCTGGGGCTGCGTGATGGTGGTCATACCCGTCCAGCCTAGGAACTTCAAGTGCTTGAAGTCAAAGCGCGCCCAGATGGTGTCTGGTCACCCTCCCCTGGTCCGACTGGTCGGCCTGGGCGTCCGCCTGGTCGAAGCAGCCTTGGTCGGCCTGGTCCACCAGGTCCAGGGCCTGCCGGGCCAGGTCCGGGGCCAGGGCATTCAGCCAGTGGATGCGCGGGTCCCGGCCAAACCAGCCCATCTGCTTGCGGGCCAGGCGCTTGGTCTTCTGCGCTATCAAACCGAAGGCGGCATCCAGGTCGGTGCGGCCGTCCAAATAGTCCAGAATCTGCTGATAGCCCAGGGCGCGTGAGGCCGTGGCCCCCAGGCGGTTGCGCAACCGGCTCACTTCATCGACCAGCCCCTGGTCGCGCATGGCCTGGGTGCGTCGGTCGATTCTGCGGTCCAGCTCCTCCCGGGGCAGGTCCAGTCCCAGCTGCAGGGCGGGCAGCAGGTAGCGGTATCGGGGCAGGCTGGCCGAATAGGGCCGTCCGGTGATCTCCATGACCTCCAGGGCCCGCACGGTCCGCCGCACATTCCGAGGGTCCATCCGGGCCGCTGCCTCCGGGTCCCGTTCCTGCAGCTGGCGGAAGAGCAGCCCGGGACCTTCCTTTTGGGCCCGCTCCTCCAGCCTGGCCCTGACCGCCGGGTCGGTGCCGGGGAAGGACAGATCGTCGATGACCGCCCGGGTATAGAGCCCGGAGCCGCCGACGAGAATGGGCCGGATTCCCTGCGCCCGCAGGTCGGCTATCAGGGACCGGGCCATGGCCTGGAAGCGGGCCACGCTCATGGCCTCCTCCGGCTCGATGATGTCGATCAGGTGGTGGACCACCGCCTGCCGCTCCCCTGCCGAAGGCTTGGCCGTGCCCACGTCCATGCCCCGGTACATCTGGTAGGCATCGGCATTGACGATATGGGCCCTCTGCCCGCGCGCCTGGAGAGCCTGCGCCAGGGCCACGCCCAGGGCCGTCTTGCCCGAGGCTGTGGGACCCACGATGGAGACGATGCGGGGTTCAGCGGATGTCATAGACCTGCCCCGCCCGGGGATCCGGGTCAGCGATCAAATAGTGGGGCCCGGCCTGGGTGACGGTGCAGGTGACCAGGTCCCCGGGCTTTGGCGCAGGCATCCCCTGGGGCACGCCGACGTGGACCAGCACCCCGGTGCGCTCATGCCCGGTCACCCGATGAGTGCTGCCGTCGTGCCGACCGTGCCCGTCGCCGATCAGCACCTCCACCTCCTTGCCCAGGAAGGCCTGCATGTGCTCCATGGTGATGGACTCCTGCAGGGCCTGCAGCCGCTCGAACCGGTCCTGGACCACGGCCTTGGGCAGCTGGGGCATGCGCGCGGCAGGCGTGCCCGGACGAGGCGAATACTCAAAGATGAAGGCCGACGAGAAACGGGCCCGGCGCACTACGTCCATGGTGGCCTGGAAGTCCTCCTCGGTCTCCCCGGGGAAGCCCACGATGATGTCGGTGGTGATCAGGGCATCGGGCATGGCGGCCCGCACCTTGTCCAGTATCTGCAAAAAGCGCTGGGACCGGTAGGAGCGCCGCATGGCCCGCAGAATCCGGTCGGAGCCCGACTGCAGGGGCATGTGCAGCTGGTGCATGACCGTGGGCGTCTCGGCCATGGCCGCAATCACATCGTCGGTGAAGGCCGCCGGGTGGGGCGAGGTGAAGCGGATCCGCTCCAGCCCAGGCACCCGGCCGCAGGCGCGCAGGAGCCTGGCGAAGGCGTAGCGGTCCCCCGTGGACCAGCCGTAGGAGTTGACGTTCTGCCCCAGCAGGGTCACCTGGCGGGCCCCGGAGCGCACGCAGTCCTCAACCTCCTGCAGGATGTCGTCCATGGACCGGTCCCGCTCCCGCCCGCGCACCGAGGGCACGATGCAGAAGGTGCAGGTGTTGTTGCAGCCGACCGATATGGACACCCAGGCCTGCGAGCGCGAGGCCCTGACCGCCGGCAGCCGCCCGGGCAGATCCCGCAGCTCCTGCGAAACCCCCACCTGGGGCCGCCCGTCCTTGCGGGCCTTGTCCAGCAGGCCGGGCAGCGAGCCGATGTCCCTGGTGCCGAAGACCGCATCCACCCAGGGTGCCGCCTTCACGATCCGCTCCCGGTCCTTCTGGGCCATGCAGCCGCCCACGGCGATCCGTGTGTCGGGCTTGTGCTGCTTGAACCTGTGCCAGCGCCCGATGGTCCCGTACATGCGCTGGGTGGCGTTGTCGCGCACGGCGCAGGTGTTGAGCACCATCACGTCCACCTCGCGCGCGCGGACCTGCTCGGGCGTGGCCTGCTGGTAGCCCTGGGCCCGGAGCACCCCGGCGATCCGCTCGGAATCGTGCTCGTTCATCTGGCAGCCCAGGGTCCGCACATAGTAGACGCCCCTGCTGTCCTTACGCTGAGCGGTCACGCTCATGCCCTCGCCTGCTTCCATAAGCCATGATTGTATGCGCAGGTCGGGTCCCGCGGCCATCGGGGCCTGTGCGTACCATGAGTCATGGTTACGAACGGCGGCATGGGAGGTTCATGTGATACTCGACCGTAACAGTGCCATGAGCGCATCCGAAATGAAGCAGCGACTGTCCGACCTGGACGAAAAGGACCGTCCCAAGCTGGACATCGACGAGATAACGGAGTTCGTCAATCTCATGCAGACCTACGAGGGGGCCATGTATGAGATTTCGACCAAGCTGGACGTGCTGGACACCGAGTTCCAGGTCCGGTTCAGCCACAACCCCATCCACCACATGGAGCGCCGGCTCAAGAGCGTGGACTCCCTGATCGGCAAGCTGCACCGCAAGAACCTACCCGTCACCATTCCCTCGGTGCGCGATCACATCTTCGACGTGGCCGGCGTGCGCGTCATCTGCAACTACCGGGACGACGTCTACTCGGTCTCCCGCTACCTCTCCGATCAGTCGGACATCCAGGTGCTGAGGGTCAAGGACTACATCCGCAACCCCAAGATGAACGGCTACCGCAGCCTGCACGTCATCTACGCCGTGCCGGTCTTCCTGACCTCGGGCCCCCACTACACGCCGGTCGAGGTGCAGTTCCGCACCATCGCCATGGACTACTGGGCCTCCCTGGAGCACCAGCTGCGCTACAAGTCCGACCTGCCCGACGCCCGCCTGGCCGAGCATTCGCAGACCCTGCTGGACTGCGCCCGCTCCCTGCAGAACATCGAGGTGCAGATGCAGTCCATCCACCGCGACATCTCAGGTTCGCCCCAGGAGCAGGAGGCCGACGACGAAGCCATCAGCGGCAATGCCGATTAGCTGAATCGTCACAAATCCTTTACCATAGAGACCAGGCCAGGTGGAAGGGTTGGGGCTTCCGCCGGGTCCCAGGAGGAGGCCCCGCCTTCAAGGTCGGGTCTCCTCCTGTACCACCATCCCTCAGAAGTCGAAGTTGTCGGGATCCGCACCGGTGCGCTCGTCCCTGTTCATGGCGGTGATGGCCTTCATATCCTCATCGCTCAGCTCGAAGTCGAAGACCTGCGCGTTCTGCTCGATCCGCTCCTTGTGGGTGGACTTGGGGATGACGATGACCCCGCGCTGCAGGTGCCAGCGCAGCACGATCTGCGCCGGGGAGCGGTCGTAACGCTCGGCCATGGCCTTGAGCCTGGGGTCGGCCAGCAGGTTGCCGCCGGTGCCGCCCAGGGGGCTGTAGGCCTCCACGTCCACACGCAGGGTGCCGTGGCAGTAGTCGATCAGGTCGTCGTTGACGAACTGGGGCGAGGACTCGATCTGGTCGACCGCCGGCTTGGTGCCGCTGATGGTGTGCAGCTCGTCCAGGTGGTGCTTCTGGAAGTTGCAGACTCCGATGGCCCGCACCCGCCGCTGGGTGTAGAGCTCCTCCATGTCCTCCCAGGCCTGCTGCCAGCCCTTGGCGGGCCAGTGGATCAGGTAGAGGTCCAGGTAGTCCACGCCCAGCCTATCCAGGCTCTCCTTGAAGGCCTCCTTGGCCCGCCCTGCACGGATGTCGTCATTCCAGAGCTTGGTGGTCAGGAAGACATCCCGCCGGTCAACCCCGGAGCGGCGCAGCCCCTCCCCGACGGACTGCTCGTTGCCGTAGATCATGGCGGTGTCGATGTGGCGATAGCCCGCCTGCAGGGCCCAGGTGACAGCCTGGCTGGTGGCCTCGCCATCAGGTGTTTGGAAGACCCCGAGACCCAGCTGGGGAATGCTGACCCCGTTGTTGAGGGTGATGACGGTGTCGGTAACGTTTCCGGTCATATAGTCATGCTCCTTATCGGCCGATCAGCGGCCGTGACGTATTGTCTGTTCATTCTATCTGCCAGGCAAGATGGGATCAGTTGTTGCTTAAGGCCCACCGCCGTGCATTTGCATCTCGTGTGTTGCTTGCTGGCTGGGTGGTAGGGTGAAAAGCGGGGGATGTCGAGAAGACGGCTGGCTTCGCCATTGGCTCCTGCGATTTGATGCAGGGTTGGCGCTGGCAGGCAGAACTTGAGTAGGCAAGCGGCATTGGTTCCGTTTGGTGTTTGGTGAAGGGGTTTTGGTTTGATGCATCTGGTTTCCCGTCTGCGCCGCATCCTGGCGATGGCTGTCATCCTGCTGGGAATGCTTGCGGGCTTGGGCGTCGCATCCGCCCAGGCGGATGCTCCTATCCTCACCGGGGGGGGGG